>SBEG01000095.1 GCA_009668975.1 Deltaproteobacteria bacterium
AGAGGTGGTCCCCGTTAGTAGGACAGGTTGGCGGCGGAAATAAGGTGGATTGCCGGTTGAAGTCATGCCGCCAGTGAGAGAGACCGGCCGGCGTAGCCAGGCCGGGGTTTTTGCCAATATGCCTCATACGGGGTCCGGTCGTCCAGCTTGGAGTGCGGGCGCCGCGTGTTGTAGAAATCGATCCAACGTTTCAATCCCCGGCGAACTTCGCTGCCGGTCTCAAAGGCGTGCAGATAGATGCACTCGTACTTCAGGGAACGCCACAACCTCTCGATCATGATGTTGTCCCGCCAGCGTCCCTTGCCGTCCATGGAGATGCGCACGTCGGCCTCTTGTAGGACGTTGGTGAACGCATCGCTGGTAAACTGGCTGCCTTGGTCGGTGTTGAAGATCTCGGGCTTGCCGTAGCGGGACAAGGCTTCTTCGAGCGCTTCAACGCAGAAATCGGCATCCATGGTGTTGGATAAGCGCCAGGACAGGACCTTGCGACTGAACCAGTCCATGATCGCAACCAGGTAGAGAAAGCCGCGCCGCAGGGGAATGTAGCTGATATCGGCGCACCAGATCTGGTTGGGGCGGTTGATGGTCAGGCCGCGCAAAAGGTAAGGATAAACCTTGTGCTGCGGATGTGGCTTCGAGGTATTCGGTCTCTGGTAAATAACCGACAGCCCCATCAACTGCATCAGACGGCTTATCCGCTTACGATTGACTGCGTGCCCCTCACGACGCAGGTGCCGTGCCATCTGACGGGCGCCGTACCAAGGGGTTTCGAGATGCTGTTCGTCGATCAGACGCATCAGTTCCAGGTTCTGGGGGTTTTCGCCCACCGGCTGATAGTAATAGGCCGATCGGTTGATCGAGAGCAGTTCACACTGCTTGGCAATACTGAGTTGGGCATGGCCGGGTTCGACCAGACCTTTCCTTCGGGTTGTACTCAGCGACATTTCCCGAAGGCTTTGGCCAAAAAATCCCGCTCGACGGTGAGTTGGCCGATCTTGGCGTGCAGCTCCTTGATCTGAGCCTCATCGGCTTTACTATTGCGCTCAGATGCTCCGGAAAACGCTGCAGTCATGTTGTCGATGGCCTGCCGTTTCCAGTTGGTTATCATGTTCGGATGCAGTTCGTAACGGGCGGCCAGTTCATTGATGGTCTGCTCGCCACGAATTGCCTCCAGGGCAACCTTGGCTTTAAACTCGGCTGAATAACGCTTGCGTCTGGTACTGCTCATGGGTGGTAGTCCTCCTTAACAGGTTG
>SBEG01000096.1 GCA_009668975.1 Deltaproteobacteria bacterium
TGAGTTTCCCCCGATATTGTGGACAGTCCGAAAAGCTGCTACAACTGAGCACGGAGGACAGTCATGGTATCAAGAAGAAATCGTTTTACCCGAGAATTTAAGATCGAAACGGTCAAGCTGGTCACCGAGAGTGCCAATAGCGTGACCCAGATTGCCGCAGACATGGGAATCCACCCCAATACCCTCTACAAATGGGTTCGTCAATACTCTGATAAGCCTGAGGAGGCATTTCCCGGCACAGGGAACCTGACCTCCGAAGCTGAAGTGATCCGACAGCTCAAGCGCGAAAATGAGCGGCTGAAGATGGAGCGTGACATTTTAAAAAAAGCCATGGCCATCTTTTCCAAAGACCAGAAATGATTTTCCGCTTCATGCACGATCATCAGGCGGAGTTTCCAGTATCAATCATGTGTAGTGTCTTCCACGTGTCCCGTAGTGGCTATTATGCTTGGCTCACGCGGCCTGAAAGCAGGAGAAGCCGGGAGAACCGGGAGCTTGCTCAAGAAATTGCGGAAATCCACCGTGAAAGCAATAGGATCTACGGTAGCCCAAAGATTCACGGGGAACTTCGTCGCAGAGGCAAACGGCACGGCAAGAACCGGGTAGCCCGCCTGATGCGAAAAGATGGCCTGTATGCCAAGACGAAACGGAAGTTCAGGGTGACTACCGATTCAAATCATAGTCAACCGGTGGCGCCCAACCTTCTTAATCGGGAGTTCAATCCGGCTCGGCCAAACCAGGCATGGGTCAGCGACATAACCTATATCTGGACCGCCGAAGGGTGGCTGTACCTGGCGGTCGTAATGGACCTGTATTCCCGCACTATCGTTGGCTGGTCCATGGCAGAGCGAATGACTCGTCAACTTGTCATGGACGCCTTGACCTTTGCAGCAAAAAGGCGAAATCCACCCCGTGGGTTGTTGCATCACTCAGACAGGGGATCACAGTACGCCAGCGACGACTTCCAGGAACTGCTGCTCAAATACGGCATGATCTGCAGTATGAGCCGTACTGGCAACTGCTGGGATAATGCCCCGGCAGAAAGCTTTTTCAGCATCCTGAAACGAGAGCTTGTCTTTCACAACCGATATCAAAGCCGCGCTCAGGCACGGCAAAGTATCTTTGATTACATCGAGCGTTTTTACAACCGCCGAAGGATTCATGCTTCTCTCGGCTATTTAACCCCCAGCGAGTTCGAGGAACTCAATCTCGCAGCTTAACTTACTGTCCACGAAACTGGGGTAAATTCA
>SBEG01000059.1 GCA_009668975.1 Deltaproteobacteria bacterium
CTTCAGGCTTCTGCCATCGAGGCTCGATCCCGTGGCCACCACCGCCTCTATCAACTGCAACTCTTTGCCGGACGCCTGCTCAGTCTCCTGGCGCAGAACGATTCCCCGTCGTTCTCTCAGTTTCAGGAAAGCTTCCAGGTCGCAACGGACCTTCAAATGGTCGCCGGCCTGGAGAATCAATTGCTCCGGCGGTTCGTCCACAAGAACACCGTCCCGGAAGACCTCCGCACGCCCGATTTGGACATCATTCAGCAACGGAGAGTTCGCCAGCGACTTCCCCACCGAACGGGCTTCGGGCGCCAAGACGATCTCGATCAGGTAGTCACCGCTGCCGAACAGGGGACTCCCGTCCTTCCCGCTGCCCCTGCGGGGGATCAGCCGGATTCCGATCAGCAGCATATAGAGACCGCCGACAGCGAAAAAAATCAGCCCGAGCCGGGTGAATTCGAACATGCCGAAAGCGGGAAGCCCATGCCGTTCTGCGATCGAGGAAACCAGGATGTTGGTGGACGTCCCCACCAGGGTGCAAACCCCGCCAAACATGGAGGCGAAGGACAGGGGCATCAGTAACCGCGCAGGCGAAGCTCCCGTGTCCCTGGCAATGGTCAGCACCACCGGGAGGAAGACCGCTACTGCCGCCGTGTTGTTGATAAAAGCGGACAACCCTCCCACCAGCAGCATCATCACCACCACTACCAGCCAGAAATTTATTCTGGCAAACCAGCCGAGGACTTTTCCCACCAGATTCACCGCGCCGGTCTTGAACAGGCCGGCGGAAAGAATAAACATGGCCCCCACGGTCACGGTGGCCGGATTGCTGAAGCCGCCGATTGCCTCTTCGGGCGAAATGAGGCCGGAAAGCAGCATGGTGCCCATCAGGATCATCGCCGTCAGGTCCACCGGCAAGCGCTCGGTAGCAAACAGGATAACAGCGGACACGACCAACCCCAGGACCAGAAGCATATCGATCGTCATGGCTGTTCTCCGGAAAGGAAAAGGCTTTTTTGACCCTTTAACCCGGCCTTCCTGCGCGTTCGGGAAAGCTTACGGGGCTCAAGCATGGTCTAACCGGGATCGTCCAGAGAATCCCGGCACTGTCAAGGTACAGTAATAGTGCCGCACATATCCCGCCAGGTCAAGGCACAGACCCGATAGCCCGGAAAATACTTTCCAGGCTTCGCTATCCTCTTCCAGCAGTACAGCAAGGGTTCAGCTAAAGCTTCAGCCAGAACGTTCCAGCAGCACCGTCAATCCCCCTTGCCCTACAGAAATATCCGCTCGGCAATGGTTTTTCCGGTTGCAGTCAGAAAAATTTTACCGATCAGGTCCCGGGTTTTCCCGGCTTCCCGCAGGTCAAACTCATCGCCCAGATTCACCAGCCAATCGGCATCCCAAACAACCCGAAAGTTGTCTGTGTCCACCTCTCCGGGGGAGTGATGAGAGGAAATAATCGCACAAACCTCGTCAATGACTCCTTCTGGAAGGCCCAAACCGGCGAGAATTTCACGAGCGACCGGGGGACCCTCCTGTTCCTGCAGATTACCCGAAGACGAGCCGTATTTTCGTTCCGCCTCGCGGATTCCGATATCGTGCAGAAGGGCTGCGGCAACAACCACAAGCCGGTCACCCCTCTCGATTTTTAAAATTTCCTCGGCAAACCCGGTTACCCGAAGGGCATGATCTATCCTGCGCTGATCGCTGCCGAAGTAAGCCTTCATTGCAGCCTCGATGCATCCCGACAATTCGTGCATTCCGCGCTCCCTCCTTGAAGATTGCTAGCGAATTGTACCATCAACACCGACAGTTACAACCTCAAAGGGAATCGCCTTGCCCGAAGCCACCAGCGCCTTTTTCGCCGCCGCCTCAATGCCGCCGCAGCAGGGGACTTCCATCCGCACCACGGTTACACTTTTTAACGTGGCGTTGCGGAAAATATCGGTGAGTTTTTCCGTGTAATATTCGTTGTCATCCAGTTTCGGGCAACCGACGAGAAGTGCTTTGCCGGCCAGGTAGTCCTTATGGAAATCGGCATAGGCAAAAGGCACGCAGTCGGCCGCAATCAGGAGATCGGCGTTTTCGAAGAATGGAGCAGTAACCGGAACCAGGCTCAACTGTATCGGCCACTGACCAAGCCTGCTCTGCCTGCTGCCGGTTTCCGCACCCGTAACTTCCGCTGACGAACTGTTTCGAGTCATCAACCGTGAACCTGGGCAGCCTCCGCCATGATGTCCCGCGGAAGAACCGCCGTGCTGCACCGCAACGTCTGCACCGACCGACACTATTGCCCGGCTTGCCTCAACCGCCTGCTCGTCAAACTCATCCGCCTCACGCTCGATGATCCTGATGGCATCCCGCGGACATTCGCCGAGGCAGGCGCCAAGACCGTCACAGAGGTTGTCGGCGGCGAGAACCGCCTTACCGTTTACAATTTTGATCGCCCCTTCGGCGCAGGATGGAACACAGAGTCCGCAGCCGTCACATTTCTCCTGATCAATTTCAACAATATTTCTTTTCATGGTTCGTATCTCCTTTTCTGTTAGGGATCTTTATCGTAGGTATTTTCTTGTCGATGATT
This sequence comes from Deltaproteobacteria bacterium, assembly GCA_009668975.1. Lineage (GTDB taxonomy): Bacteria > Desulfobacterota > Desulfuromonadia > Geobacterales > Geobacteraceae > RPRC01. The sequence goes on from SBEG01000059.1 coordinate 2,576, forward strand.
CTTTTATGCGACAAAGGATGATTGCAGAGTAGCCGAAGAATGCGAGAAAGGTTATGACACATGTCAAAAAGCAAGAAATTACCTGAGTAACTGATTTTCGAACAAAAAAATCTCCTTTAATAGCAATAAGTGCCCCTACATTATGCAGCTCCGTTACGGGGACTTCATCCAGATGAATACAATTTAGACACTAGACCCGTAACTGTCGCCTGTGATATCTTTCACCGTTCAAAAAGTAGAAATAATCCAGAATGCCGCCAGTCCCCGCTGCCGGCAAACTGCTCGTAAAGGAAGTGAAAAATGGACTACGTTTCGCACGGAATTAACCGCGGTTACACCAACAGAATACTATCTATCGATCTGTCAAAAGACGAAATCACCGCACCGGACCTGGACCCGAAGGTACGAGACTATTTTCTCGGCGGACGGAGCCTCGGTCTCTATCTTCTTCACAGCTCGACAACCATAAAAACAACCGCCGCAAGCCCGGAAAACCCCCTGATCCTCGCCAACGGACCGTTGGGCGGCATCCCGCAGTTCCCCGGGGCAGCCAAGTCAATGGCAATATCTCTTTCTCCGCTCACCGGAATCCCGGGTGTATCCAACTTCGGCGGTTATTTCGGGGCGTACCTGAAATATGCCGGTTTCGATGCCCTGAAGATCACCGGAAAAGCATCTCGGGAAACCATGATCGTCATCGATGGTTTCGCCGGCAAGGTTACCATTGAAGAGGCGCCAGACCTGAAAGAGGTGTTTGAACTGGAGCGGGCCATTGCCGAGCGCTTTACCAAAGCCGGTTTCGATAAGCGCCACATCACCTTCATGTCCACCGGAATCGGCGCCGATGAAACATCCTTCGGCTGCATCAACAGCCACTACTATGACGTCACCAAACCGACGCCTGCCGGGCGGGGCATCTTCCGCACCAAGCAGGCCGGCCGCACCGGCATCGGCAGCGTCATGCGCGATAAAAGGATCAAGGCCATCGTCGTACTCTCCGACCACCCCCACGGCGAAAATCCATTTGGCGCCGCCGACTGGAACAGGGTACGCAGGGCCGGCACAAAGCTGCACAAGATCATCAAGGAAGTTGATCCGCAATCCCTGAAGATGTACCGTAAGGGGAGTGCCGGACTCATCACCTTCATGAACAAAAAGGAGTACCAGGCGTTGCCGGTGAATAATTTCCAGCTGGGCTCGGACCCGCGCGCACCGCAGATCTGCGGCAAATTCTACGCGGAAAATCTCTTCGAACACCGGGGAATGGACGGCTGCTTCCCCGGCTGCAACCTGCAATGCACCAAGGGGGGCTGGGTGACCCTGACCTCCGGCGACCACGCCGGTGAAAAGGTCTGGGTCGACGGTCCCGAATACGAAACAGCGGCAGGCTTCGGCTCCAATCTCGGCATCTGGAATCCGGAATTCATCATGGAAGCCAATTGGCACTGTGACAACTACGGCATCGATACCATTACCACCGCCACCATCATGGCTTTTCTGATGGAGTGCTCCCAGCGCGGTTTCCTGACGACGGAAGACGCCGTGGGGCTCGAGCTGATCTGGGGCAAGGAAGCCGACGCGCTTACCTTCATTCACCGCCTTGCACATGGCGAAACGGAACTGGCACGCGCCGCCGGCAAAGGAATGTCCACGCTGGTCGAGTGGGTCGCCGACCGCTATCGCACAAGGACCGGAAACGCAGACGTCTCCGAACTGCAGCTCTTTGCCATGCAGACCAAAGGACTGCCCTTTTCCTTCTACCGCACCCACCGCTCGCTCTCCATGCAGGCGTCCTACGCGGCTGCCAGCGACATCGGTGCGCACCACGCGGCCGCCTGGCTGATCAAGGTTGACCTCCTGGGAGCCTTCCCGACCTTCGAAGACAAGGCTTCGGCGCTCATGACCTATCCGCGGGTCCGGCTCGGCAATGACAACATGGGCGTCTGCAAGCTTCCCTGGGTGGATGTCTTCAACCCCGAATCGGCAAAAGTGGAAAATCCCGACATGCACATCAACCCGGCAACCCAGGAAATTTACGCGGAGTTCTTCAATGGCGTACTGGGAACCGACTTGACCTGGCAGGAGATATTCCAGCAGACCGACCGGGACATCAACCTGCAGCGGGTGATGAACGTCATGGTCTACGGCTCCGAAACGGGAGCCATGGACTGGATTCCGGATCGCGCCATCGGCGCCACCGACGATCTTCTCTATGAAAGCGAGCAGGAGATCAACGATCAACAACTGGAAAAAATTCTAGGCAGGTCGGCTGCCGAAATCGGACAGATGGCGACAGCGGAAAAACGGGAAACCCTGCTGAATTTCAGAAAAGGTGAACTGCGGGAACTGATAGCCATCTATTACCGGAAACGCGGCTGGAACGAACAGGGTATCCCCACCATTGAGACGCTGCAACAGCTCGGCCTTTGGGAGTACCTCAACGAGGAAACCAGGGAAAGAATTGGCACCTTGACTTCATAGTGCTGTATCCATAACCGAGGAGTCGCGCCCCCGACTGATGCAGGGGGGCGCGACTGGTTCCAGATCTGTCGAAGAAATATTTCCTGCCCGGCAAACGAAGCAAAGGCTCCATGAGCCCCCCAGAAACAATTCCCTGTTCAGGGCATGTCCCCTGTACCTTCAACTTCTTAATCCGGAAGTTCTCGCCAGATGGTCCGAGGCGATAATGAGCGGGCGGCCACGCCCAGTGTATTCCCTTACCCCCGCCAAGCGGCAAAAGTTCCTCGCCCCGGCAGCCGAAGACCTTGGCAAGCGACAGAGCCGCGACGGTTGACAAAACAGGCTTTCCAACCTCCATGGCTCTGACACCGGCACACGCTCGGCCAGTTGCTGTCGTGACCAGCCCCACTCTTCACGGAACCGTTTGACATTATTTTCAAAGGAGCTTCTTTTACCTGATGATGGATGCCTTGGCACGATAATGGCTAATCATCTACCATCACACATCATTCACCGGCGGGGGTAACAACAAATCTTTCCGTTCCATTTGCAATGGATCTACCTGACACTCCGCGTATAACCTGACTACGGGGACACGGCCCGCGACTGAAAGCGGCAACTGGCACAAAGAGCAAACTGCCAAAGAACGACACCGGACACTGCATACTTTTCAAGCAACTGCCAGACAAGTAATCAATCGGCAAAGCAGAAAATTCGGACGAATGTACCGGTTGCGAAACGCATTGAACTGACAAATAAAGAGCAGCAAATGTAAAGCGGCAGGCAAAGGCGCCCCGGTTTCGGCAACGAGATCGGGGCTTTTTCCTTCCACGGACTAGGCAGGCCGCAATACTGATGTGACGAGGCACGACGAATAGCACTGCGAAAGTCTTTACACCTGCAGCACAGGTCAAAAGACGCAGAAGTTCATATTTTCCCGCGGATACGAACTCTAACTGACGAAAGGAACACAAATCATGAACGTATGCAGAATGCTGATAATTGCCTGCACCTTGCTGATCGCAACCAGCGCCCATGCCGAGAAAATAACCATTGCGGCGGCGGCCGACCTCAAGTTTGCCATGAATGAAATAATTGCCGGATTCAAAAAGAACCATCCCGGCAAAGAAGTTGAGGTGACCTATGGTTCCTCCGGAAAATTCCACACTCAAATTCAGCAGGGCGCTCCCTATGACCTCTATTTTTCCGCCGATATCGCCTATCCCCGCGAACTGGCAAAAAACGGCTTTGCGGCTTCGGCGGTCAAACCGTATGCCGTAGGGCGTATTGTGCTCTGGAGTGCCGAACTGGATGCCGCCAAGATGACGCTGGCGAACCTCACCAGTCCGAAAATAGCACGGATTGCCATTGCCAACCCGAAACACGCCCCTTATGGCAAGCGGGCGGAAGAAGCGTTGCGAAAAACTGGCCTCTGGGACGCGGTTCAATCCAAGCTGGTCTTTGGAGACAACATCGCCCACACCGCCCAGTTCGTGCAGACGGGCAATGCCCAGGCAGGCA
>SBEG01000008.1 GCA_009668975.1 Deltaproteobacteria bacterium
TCCTCTTTCTTCAGCTCACTCATCTCGTTTCCTCCTTGTTATCTCGTACTGCTTTCGTTGCTTTCATTTACGTTCTCCTTCGAATACTTCTCCGTGACTCAATCCAAGCTTGATCCCGTTTTCGTAACAATGTCCTTGTATCTGAAAATCCACAAACACTCGATTCTTGACCGCCTGATCCAGGGCTTTCGAAATATTCACGATGACCGGCCCGGTAGTTTCCAACCAGACTTTCAGCGTGTCGTTTTCACCGAATTCAAGCTCACGCTCTCCATCAAGTGCCATGGTCCCGGAGGATAATTCAATTGTCTGCACCTCCCCACGACGGATTTCTTTCAGACTGGCAATCCCGACGGGTACCATCAATCCGGGGGCAATCGGAGCAGTAACCGTCATGATTCCTTCACCAGGCGGCACCAGACTCAAGCGCAAGCCGTACGGACAACATCGGCTCACCGGGCGGACAAGTCCGGCAATCGAGGAAAGCCCAACCGCATCCGACTCGGCAAAGGCCACAAATAATTCCCTAAGACTTTCCGCCTGCCAAAGGGCTTTTGTACCTATCCAGTTGGCAGCAGAATGGCAGATATCCACCAGGGCCACATCTTCGCTCAACCCGTTTTTGTTCACATGGAGGATCTTGCTGCGCGAACAGACGTCACTGACCGCAACCCGCTCCATTGCTACCAGTCCGGCGGCTAATCCGGCAATGGTTGCTTCCCGAATCTCGGGAAAAGCATTGTTGGTTCCGGTGGAAAGTGTCACCAGCGGTACTGTCCCTGATTTTTTCGCGACAAGGCGATGCGTACCGTCGCCTCCCATCACAATTATGGCACCAACGCCCTTATTCACCATGAGTTCGACGGCCCGCAGAGTATCAACCGGAGAATCCTCAATAGGCATCTCCAGGAAATGCACTTCAGGCATGGTAGCGGGATTCCCGTGACGACCATGGTTAAGTGAGTGCATGATGTGGCACGCTACGCCGGCCACATCGGGCATCATGAAGACCTCGCCGACACCCAGCACACCAAGGGCGCCCAGAAGTCGATAGACCATGTTGCATTTCTCGGTATTCTGGAATACCGAAGCTTTGGCCACCAACCGACGGACATCACGCCCTGACGCCGGATTAACCAGTACACCTACCGAAGGTTTTGTCTGTCGCATGGATTTCATATTTTCTTCAATAAAAACAATGGATTTGTTCTTCTTGACCTATATAAAAGCACAACGCATGCCACCGAACGCTTTGAAAAAAGCTCTGTTACGAGCCACAAACAGCGAATAGAAAAAAACATGTTTTATTTCAGCACTTTACATCCAGATCATTTTCTCACAATCGTCTTTGCGTAAAAGCAATTAGACTGATCAGAGCACAGAAGCAGGTAATTTCAGGCTGTCAGGAGGATTGTCGCAGCGGGAAATGTTACAGATGTTCTTTGGAACAATGAGACACTTGTCGCAGGGAAAAGCGTAGTAGCAACAGACAGACATTCGAAGAACCTTGAGCAGTGCAGATCAAAAAAAGGGGGCCGCCACACTCTCAGGAAAATCCGGAAAATGTGGCGGCCCCACCGATGAGAAACGCCCTCCGAATGAAACGGACATTGCTCACAGTTTGATTATTTTGAAAAGGTACAGCAAACTTAATCTACCCGCATGGTCATCCGCTTACGGCACGGGAACAGAGACAGTGAGGGCGGCAATTGCCACGAAAATGTTGTCTCCGCTCCCCAGTTCCGGAACTTCCAGACCCCGGGTCATCATCCCTCCGGAAACGATCTCAAGTTTTTTCGTGCCGAATGGAACAGCGGTGAGCACTAGTTCGCCATCGACCTCTTCTGGCTTAGGACAGGCAATCTTCACTTGGACATGCATCGAATTGGGGTCTTCAAGCGCGAAGATCTCAAAAAGACCGCAGAGGCAACTCCGGGATACAGCGTCTTTCACCGCCCGGCAGGCAGCCTTGGTCGAGTTCCCTCCATGCAGGTCGGTTCCGTAGCCGAGTTCAACGATATATCTCTTCAAAGCCATGGCGTTCTCCTCCTTCGTCGGATCCGCGTAGTGCGGTTTTCAATAGTAGCGCCTGATGCCTCTGTACCAAAACCTTTTGGCCGCTAGTCAACTGTTTCAGGACCGGACAAAAATTCATGTACCAGCCGTTCGAAGATTTCCGGCGCCTGCGCATGGACCCAGTGGCCGGCAGCGGCAACCGTCGCGAGTTCAGCACGCGGAAAATACTTCTTAATACCCTGATAATCCGCAGGCCCAATATAATCAGAGTTCCCGCCTCGGACAAAAAGGGCCTGCTTGTCAAAGCTCCCCTCCCAGTCAGGCGCCGCAACGATTTCCCGGTAGTTCTCATGGAGAGCCTTCAGGTTCATTCGCCATCGCAACCTGCCGGACGGTGTGGTAGTGAGATTTTTCAGCAGAAATTCAACGACCGACCGGTCTGAGAGACCTTTTTCAAGCTCCTGGCGGACCTCGCTTCGCCGAGAAAACCTGTCGAGGGTAATGGAAGTCAACAGCGTAAAGACTTCTGCATGGGAAGGAGGGTAGGCGCGTGGAGCAATATCTACCACAATTAGTCTTTTCACCAAGTCCGAATAGGTCAGAGCAAAGTGCATGGCCACCTTGCCTCCCAAAGAATGACCCAGCAGATGCGCCGAGCCGAGGGAGTGTTCAGCCATGAACTCTTTGAGGTCTTCCGTCATCAGGGCGCAGTTGAATGCGGCACTGTGGGGAGAATTTCCATGGTTGCGCTGATCTACGGAAAACACCCGGAAGCTGCGGCAGAGTTTTTTGCTCATGGAGCGCCAGTTTTCCCCTGACCCGAACAGTCCGTGCAGGATTATCAGCGGGTGGCCTGCCCCACAGCTTTCAGAATGAAGACGCATAACTGTTTCTACCGGAAACTTCGCACCCAGCCTGATTGCTGTCTTGGCAAACTATCTGCCACAACGAGCGCCAACCGGCGAGGGCTAGTTTCAGAGGTTTGAGACCTGCCTGCTGACGCCTGGCACTCTGCAGCCCTGCCAGGTACCGCGCCGGCCAAGCTCATTGATGATCGAGTACCACATCTGATTATTTTTCAGCTGCCAGCGGGGAGCAATCAGCAGGTCGAGCGGTGCCGAACCGTACAACCTCTGGATTGCGATGGTCGCGGGGATTCGCTCCAGAAAATCGCAGACCGTTGAGGTATATTCTTCGCGGCTGACCAGTTGATACTGACCTTTTTCGTAGAGTTCCGCCAGTCTGGTACCCCGTACGGCATGGAGCTGATGAATCTTCAGCGAGTCGATGGGGAGACGGGAGACAAGCTCGGCTGTCTTCAGGAAAGCAGCGCGGGTTTCCCCGGGGAAACCGTAAATGAGATGGGTGCAGATATCGATGCCGCGACCCGCAACACGCTCAACAGCTTTCAGGTACTCAGCCAGGCCATGCCCCCGGTTCATCCAATTCAGGAGATCGTCATCCATGGACTGCAGGCCCAGCTCAATACAGACGTAGTGGTGTCGTGCAAGTTCCGCGAGCAGGGAGAGTGCCTCATCTCCCAGTGCATCCGGCCTGGTCCCGACCGAGATGCCCAGCACATCAGGATGGGCCAAAGCACGGGTATACATGTCACGAAGAATATCCACCGGAGCGTACGTATTGGTGAATTTCTGAAAATAGATGATGAACCGTTCGCTCTTCAAACGACGTCGGTGGTAGGCCATTCCCTCTGATATCTGCCGCTCCAAGGGAATAATTGCCTGCGTGCCGCCGGGTGAGAAAGATGCGTTGTCGCAGTAAATACAGCCGCCGGTTCCCTTAGTCCCGTCACGGTTCGGGCAAGTAAATCCGCCGTCCACATTGACTTTGCTGACACGAAACCCGAAACGGTGACGCAGATAGGACCCGTATGAATTGATATGTAGATCCTTGTGGATGTGCCCGTGGAACATCGTTACTCCGCTGAAATAATCTGTACAATTTTGGTCGGTGAGTCCCGATTATTTGATGACCCCTTCCAGGGGACTTGAAGCCGTTGCATACAACTTGCGAGGAATTCGACCAGATAAATAAGCAAGTCGCCCAGCCCGAACAGCCAGGTTCATGGCCTCCGCCATGGCAACAGGGTTCTGGGCACAGGCAATAGCAGTGTTCATAAGTACACCGTCACAGCCAAGCTCCATGGCAATTGCCGCATCAGAGGCGGTTCCGACACCGGCATCAACGATTACCGGAACACTCACAGCCTCCATGATAATCCTGATGTTATACGGATTCCGTATCCCCAGGCCGCTGCCTATCGGCGCACCAAGAGGCATGACCGCGGCACAACCCAGATCCTCCAGTTTCTTGCAAACAATCGGATCGTCTGATGTGTAGGGAAGGACGGTAAATCCCTCCCTAACAAGTATGTTCGCAGCCTTCAGGAGCTCTTCGTTGTTAGGGAAAAGGGTCTTCTCGTCCCCGAGTACTTCCAGCTTTACGAAATCGGAGAGCCCCGCCTCCCGGGCAAGCCGGCAGGTACGCACTGCTTCATCCGCCGAATAACACCCAGCCGTGTTGGGTAGCAGGGTATATTTTTTCAGATCGATATGGTCGAGCAGCGATTCCTTATTCCTGTCAGAAATGTTTACCCGCCTGACGGCAACGGTCACGATCTCCGCTCCCGAGGCCTCGATCGCCTTGGCCATCTGCGAGAAATCCTCATATTTTCCGGTTCCTACCATGAGTCGAGAGCTGAACTCCCGTCCCGCAATTCTCAAGTTGTCATTCTTAATATTCATACCTGCTCTCCTTTTACCCTCCCCCGACGAACCAGACAATTTCCAGCTGGTCTCCTTCCAGGAGAAAGGTTGTTCGATAATCATTTTTTGCCAGGATTGCACGGTTCAATTCGACGGCAATAGGCCTCGGGTCGCACTCTATCGTCAGCAAAAAATCGTAGACGCTCATCGATGATGTGATTTTTTCTTCACCATTCACCAGTATCTTCATGAATATTCTCCACCCTCCGCTAAGCCACTTTTGCTGTGGCGGAAGTTTTATCCTCGAATCTCTCTTCGGAAACCCCAGCCTCTTCCGCCGCCACCTGCTCCTTCAGATTCCGGGTAATTCGCATTGCGCAGAAATCGGGCCCGCACATGGAACAGTAGTGAGAACTCTTATCCGCCTCTTCCGGCAGGGTGGCGTCATGAAAGTGCTGGGACTTGTCCGGATCAAACCCCAGAGCGAACTGGTCTCGCCAACGGAACTCGAACCGGGCCTTGGCCATGGCATTGTCCCTGACCTGGGCACCGGGATGACCTTTTGCAAGATCCGCGGCGTGGGCGGCAATTTTGAAGGTAACGATCCCTTCCTTCACGTCATTTTTATCCGGCAGTCCCAAATGCTCCTTGGGTGTCACATAGCAAAGCATGGCGGTACCGTACCAGCCGATCATCGCCCCACCGATTGCCGAGGTGATGTGGTCGTAGCCCGGGGCAATATCGGTCACCAGCGGGCCGAGGGTGTAAAAGGGCGCCTCGTGGCAGTACTTCAACTGCAGGTCCATATTTTCTTTGATAAGCTGCATCGGCACATGTCCGGGACCTTCAATCATGGTCTGCACATCATGCCGCCACGCGACCTGCGTCAGTTCCCCAAGAGTCTTCAGTTCGGCGATCTGTGCTTCGTCATTGGCGTCATGCAGCGCCCCGGGGCGCATTCCGTCTCCCAGGGAAAAGCTGATATCATAGGCCTTCATAATGTCGCAGATGTCTTCAAAGTGCGTATAGAGGAAACTCTCCTGATTGTGGGCATGGCACCACTTGGCCATGATCGAACCGCCGCGGGAAACAATCCCGATCATGCGTTTCGTTGCGAGCGGTACACAACTCCTGCGGACACCCGCATGGATGGTGAAATAGTCGACCCCTTGCTCGGCCTGCTCGATAAGGGTATCCCGAAAGATTTCCCAGGTCAGGTCTTCTGCCACTCCCCCGACCTTTTCCAGCGCCTGGTAGAGGGGCACCGTGCCGATCGGAACCGGACTGTTGCGCAGAATCCACTCGCGCGTCTCGTGTATATTCGGTCCGGTGGACAGGTCCATAACAGTATCGGCCCCCCAGCGGATGGCCCAGACCATCTTCACCACCTCGTCCATGACGGAGGAGGCAAGAGCCGAATTGCCGATATTCGCATTGATTTTCACCAGGAAATTGCGGCCGATGATCATCGGCTCCGCTTCCGGGTGATTGATGTTGAGCGGTATGATGGCACGGCCCCGAGCAATCTCGGAACGGACAAATTCCGGGGTAATAACCTTTGGAATCGCTGCCCCGAAAGATTCTCCGGGATGCTGTTTTCCTAGAGACGCGTCCAGCAGTTCCCGTCTCTGGTTTTCCCTGATGGCGACGAACTCCATTTCAGGAGTAATGGTACCGCGTCGGGCATAGTACATCTGGGTTACATTTCTGCAGAATTTTGCCCTGCGTGGCGGACGGCTTCCTTCGAAGGAAAAAAGCGTCGACTTCCCTGGCATGACAGACTTATCAAATTGAGACACCCTGTTCTCTGCGTCAACCTGGGTATCGCATCGTTCTTCAATCCACGGCAACCTGAAGGGATCAAGACCCTTTTGAAAATCGAACTTGATACTTTTATCCGTATAGGGGCCGGATGTGTCATAAACGCAAATCGGCTGGTTACTCTTTTTTGTGCTTCCGGAAACGAATTCTCCCTGGGAAATTTCCCTCATGGGAACTCGGATATCCGGTCGAGAACCGACAACATATACTTTCGAGGAATTCAGAAATGGCTTGCCCAGACTCTCCCGGCAAGGTAGTGCTTCAATCACTGTATCGCGTTTTGCGTCCATAATGTTCTCCTGTATAGTTTGCAGCGGAAGATACTATTCGAGTCAAGCAGCACAAGTTCTCAAAGCGTCAGAAATCGACGGAATTGAGCACCAGCCTCTCTTCCCTGGCAGACAAACGCCTCGTCAGCCGATTTTTCTTTGTATTCGGGGGGCGTCCCAAACGTTTTCTGATCTTGAGACCCGCCAACCTTTGCGTTTTGAAAATTTGCCGCCAGGTATTGACCGTGGTCTTGCTCAGGCCAAGTTGGTTAGCGATCTCCTGCAGTGAAATCCCTTTCTCCGTCAGGAGAATTATTTTGCAACGCCGTACCAGCATCAGGTCATCCCCTGACTGCAGGATCATTCTGGCAAGCTCTTTCTTTTCGAAAGAACCGAGATTCAACTTCAACCTCTTTCGTGGCATACATTTCCTTTCCTCTCCATGACAAAATCTGTTGATTTTCGCCAGACCTTCTACCAAAAGCTTCAACGAGGGGTTGCAGTACAAGGGACTCTCAGTTTTACGGAAAATCCTTCAGCAGCAACCAGTTCGCTGAATCACGAGTTGGCAAACTGTGTCAGCCGGTCCTCTAAACGAAAGAGATGGATATCATGGACAATCGCAGCAAAAATTGTGTGAAGAGAATGCTGACTCTCACCATTTTCATGGGTATTTAGACAGATCAGGATGCTATCAAGCAGTGATTCCAGTTTTTCTATCCTGTCCTCGTATTCTCCGACCTCCCATTGCAGATCGGCCACCCGTTCAATCAACTCGGCGGAAACCTTCCTGCTTTCCTCGAAATCAAGAGCCTTTCGTGACATCCCTTTACTCCTTCTTGCATCGCAAAACTTTCTGCGTTCAATCCTTTTTCCGCCATATCCATAAACAAAAGCAAAAAAAGAACCACTTGGCACCTCAATCAGCAAATTGTCCTGAAAATCATGGCTTTTTTTGCAACTAGCCACGTTTCCCGCGCCAAATAACGAGCATGCACGACCATTACCCGCAGCGGTTCGAGAAAACATGATACAGCTGACACGGTGTCCTGAAACAGATGTATCACCCACAACAATGTCACTGCGACAACAACCAGGCAAAAGACTTCGACTGAAGCACCCCCGCGTTTTCCAGGCAGCAAATAATGGTGCCATGGGAAAAACGGGAGTGACCCTCATAACATTCATCATTTTAGCTAGATACAATAAGGGATTCGGTGTCAGGCGCGATCTTTGCGCAGTCCAGAACTTCGTAACAATAACCTGCCGAAGCGGAAACTCAGTCTGCTGCTCATCGCGCCTTTCTTACTGGCGTCTTTTATGCTTAAGAAGGTGGATGAATCAAACCATTCTTGGAAGAAGGTTACCATGACACAAGAGATAAAGACCGATCGGAGCCTCACTGATCTTGGCGAATTCGGCCTCATTGACCTTATTGCACGAAAAGTTCGCCCCTCCTCAGTAGTCCACATTGGCATCGGCGACGATGCGGCAGCATTTCACTGGCAGCCCCACTGTCTGGCCCTGGCAACCACCGATATGCTGGTGGAAGGAGTGCATTTCGATCTTTCTTTTTGTGATCCATTCAGACTCGGCAGAAAAGCGCTAGCGGTCAATCTCTCCGACATTGCGGCCATGGGGGGAAGGCCCCGCTCTTTTCTCCTGTCCCTCGCCATTCCGAATGAATTTTCCGTCGATTTTATCAATGATTTCAGTTCCGGACTCCTTGAGATCGCCGAAGAATTCGGGGTAACCCTCATTGGCGGGGATACCTGTGTTTCACGCAGTGGACTGGTTATCGGTATCACTCTGTACGGTGAACAGGAAGAGCAGAAGGTGACGCAGCGAGGTACCGCCCGTCCTGGTGAAAGCATTTTCGTCACGGGATATCTTGGGGATTCTGCATTGGGCCTGAAACTATTGCAGAGGGGATTGCGGCAGGGGGAAGTCATCGACCGACATCTAGACCCAACACCCAGAGTACATGAGGGCTTGGCGCTTGCCGAAGCAGGGTTGACGTGTTCTATGATAGATATTAGCGATGGCCTGCTGTCAGACCTTGGCCACATCACGGGAAAATCAGCAATGGGGGCACGATTACACCTGGACAAAATTCCCCTTTCCCGGGAATACTCGGCACATTTCGGATCCGAGTCTCAGGAACGCTATTTGCTCGCCCTGGGAGGCGGGGAAGATTATGAACTACTGTTTACCGCCCCAGCCTACAGAAAATGCGAAATTGAAATGCTCTTCAGGAAGCTCGGGACGCCGGTCAGCGAAATCGGCGAAATAACCTCGGTCCCTGGGATACGTCTCTTCTCCGCGGAAGGTGAGACACTCCAGGGTATTGCTCCAGGATATGATCATTTTTTGTCCCGGAAGGGAAACAGGTCTTGAAAAACTCCACTGATCGGGATCAACAGAGAGCCGATGCTCTACTATTTTCCCTGGTAACCCCTCCCGATTCAATTCCGGCACGTGACCTCGAAGATCCTGAGCCACTTTTCAACCATTGTAAGCCCTACCCGTGTGGTTCCGTACTCACTGTGGCAGGCAGCGACTCCGGCGGAGGGGCCGGAATCCAGGGTGACCTGAAAACCATCACCCTCCTCGGTGGCTACGCATCGAGCGTTATTTCCTGCCTTACAGCACAGAACACCCTCGGCGTCCACTCCACCTACCAACCGCCGGCAAGCTTTTTCTCGGAACAACTCCACGCTGTATTAAGCGACATTCCGGTCGACGTGATCAAAACGGGCATGTTGAACTCAGCGGAACTTATCGCGATCCTAGCGAAAACTTTAGATCACTACCCGGGCAGGATAGTAGTCATCGATCCGGTAATGACGGCAAAGGGCGGCTGGAATCTCCTTGAGAAAGAGGCCTGCGCCACGTTGGTCAGCCTCTTACTGCCCCGCTGCTACCTCATTACGCCAAATATCCCGGAAGCCGAACAGCTGACCGGCCTCAGCATCACTGATGAACAGGGAATGATCAACGCGGCACATGCACTGAGGAAATTGGGGGCCAGGAACGTGCTATTGAAAGGAGGGCATCTGGAGGGAGGCACGGCAACCGATATTCTCGTGGAAGGGAGTGAAGTACAGCGTTTTGCGGCGAAACGGATTCACCATGGCAATACTCACGGTACCGGCTGCACTTACGCATCGGCAATCGCGACCCTGTTGGCACAAGGAGAGGCATTGCCCAGAGCGGTTTCCCGGGCCAAGGAATTCGTCACCGCAGCCATTTATTATGCACGCCCCCTCGGCTCCGGGCACGGCCCGCTCAACCATTATCTGGCTGCGAGGATATTCGCTGCGGGTGCAAATGGACAAGACGCGCGGTCCTTCTGCAGAAAAAACTGATAAAGTTCAGCACCTTGAAAATGAATCGTCAGGAGATCGGAACGGAGAACCATCAATACAGCCGAAAGCGCGGGGAAGATTATTGGGGTGTATCCATTTCATTGGGAGGAATAATGTTATATTTTTTCATTTTCCGGTAGAGGGTTGCCCGGCTGATACCCAGGTCCGTCGAAGCGACCGTGATATTCCATTTCTTTTTCTTCAAAATATTCAGGATCGCCGTTCGTTCGGCAAATTGCATGGAACCAGGCGGAACCTCTTCCGGGCATGATTCGATAGTACGCACAACTGGATCCATAGTACGGACAATTGGTTCGATGGGCAGTGAGGATGCCTGCAGAATTTCCGGAGGCAAATCGGCAAGCCTGATGGTTTCGTCTTCGCATACCGCCAGGGCATAACGCAAAACATTACGCAACTGACGGACATTACCCGGCCAGGGCGCACCTAAAAGTACTTCGAAAGCATCCGAATCGATTTCCTTCGGTCGACCGTTATTTTCCAGTGACAAAATATTTTCGATCAGCAGCGCCTTGTCGGTCCGTTCCCGAAGCGGAGGCAAGGTAATCGTTACACCGTTCATGCGATAGTAGAGATCCTCCCGGAACTCACCTTTCTGCACAAGTTCCTCCAGGTTGCGCAGCGTTGCACAGATGACGTGCAGGTCAACCCTGATCGGCGTTTCGCTTCCCAGGGGTAGAATTTCCTTCTCCGCCAGCACCCGGAGCAATCGGGTCTGCAGGTTCAGCGGCATGTCACCGATCTCATCCAGGAAGAGGGTCCCGCCATCGGACTGAAGGATCTTGCCACGCATTCCCTTGCTCTTTGCCCCGGTAAACGCTCCCGACTTGTAGCCGAACAATTCGCTCTCGATGAGCGATTCCGGTATCGAAGCGCAGTTCAGGGCAACAAAGGGATTCGTCGATCGGTCACTAGCCTCGTGAATCGCACGGGCACAGACCTCTTTCCCGGTACCGGTCTCACCAATCAAGAGAATGGAGATATCCTTATTCATGACTCTCCGGGCACAATTCACATTGAAAAGCATTCGAGAATCGGTGCCGGCCAGATATTCCAGCGTCATGAAGGAAGAAGACGTTTTTTCTCTGCCCTGCTGGTCAACTATCGCAGAAGAACTGATCTGAGCCTTGAGGTCAGTAACCTCGGGCGCCCGGAAAGTGGCATAATACTGACGTCCGGTCCGGACCGTCCTTAAGGGCAAAATCGTAGTTGTCTTGTGCAGGGCATGGCTCATCAGATCGTCAAACCGAAGATCGAAAACATCGCTGACATGGCGGGAAACCGGACTAATACCGTCACGAAGCGTGATTTCCTTCTGTGCCCTGGCATTTGCGGCGATGATAAAGCCTTCGGAATCCACGGCAATAATATTCTCGGTCACGACTTCGACAAAAGCCTGCATCTCATTGAAGCGAATTATCCAACTGTCTTTGAACAATCGCAGAAAATAGGCATTTTCAACCAATCGCGCATAGTAATTGACCATCTGGAGAGCCAGCAACTGAGACTCTTTCTCAGGTGGTGCATTCAGAAGGGAGATATCCAGAGTCCCAAGCACAGTTCCGTCAGGGAAAAATATAGGGGTAGTTGAACAAGTGAGAGAGGTATGGCGGGAACGAAAATGCTCGTCCCGATGGATGGTCAAGGCCCGTCGCTCTTCAATACAGGTTCCGACACCGCAGGTTCCCTCTACCGACTCGGCCCAGACCGAACCAAGGTACAATCCGGCATCCCTCAGTTCCCGGTCCTTATCCGGGTTGCCGAGACAATCGATAGTAACCCCGTTGGAATCCCCGAGCAGAATCACATAACCCGCATCGGAAACCCGTTCGTAGAGACTCTGCATCCCGGAGCGCGCGATAAACAGAAACTCTTCGAGAGGTTCGATATATTCCTTCAACGCCCTGCCGGTCAGAATTCTCGGCTTGTTAACTGTCGATGGGTCAATGTTATATTGGGTAAGACAACGCTTCCAAGAACTTTGAATATGTGTGTTGCCCGGTGTCACAGCCTGAGATTTGACGATCAATTCCCTGCCGTCTCTCACATGGCTCTCGACACGTTCCACATGCTTGGACAAGTCTTTTACATCCACGACATTTCCTCCCACGAACGACTGCCGAATACTCCTGCTACGACTCGTATTTAGTCAGGTCAGCCTTGAAACACTTAGACAAATATACCATGTAACGCAACGGGTAAGACAAATAATTTATTGTTACCGGGCACTTACAGACAAGATCACATTAATACAAATCAATCATGACGAGCCAGTAAAGGCCACCCGGATAATGTACAGGATACTTATTATTCTGAATCAGACTGATCTCGACTGGCCGCAACAGAAAACTAACAAGCTGTCCGGGGAACTGTTGCTCCCCGGACAACTCGCACGGTATCGAGTTATTCTGTTTCAGGAACATACACCATACAGGCAGTTGCGTCCTTCTCGGCAATATTGCCCGGTTTAACCGTACCTTCGACGACTTCAGCAATTATCGACTGGCTGCCTTCGTAGGAAAGAACCTTGATTTTGGCAACTTCGTTTCTTTTCACCACTCCGTAGGCAAAAACTTCCTTGTACACCGGAATAACATCGCCGACACAAAACACCTCTTTGATGTTTACACTGCCACTATGGAAGAGCCGCACTTTGTCACCTAATGTCGACGTCACTCCCGCAGGCATGGTAACCTCGCTCTTTACCGCAGGGGCAGTGCACCCTGTCATCACTGCAGAGACCAGACAGATGAGAACCAAAAGAAACATCATTTTTACATTTTTCATATATTTCTCCTTTTGAACGAGCTCTTGACTACAATTCAAGCAGGTACCATTCGAACGTTCCTTGCACAAACGCGATCCATCACCTACGAAAAAATATCATCTCCGCTCTTGAATTCCAGACCGGGATGATTATCGAACCGAACAGCGCCAACAGCAGCCCTGTTGCCTACGGCCTTCTTCACTGCGGCAACACCTTCGTGACCGAATCCCGCACACAACTCAATCGCCACATTGCCCTGATCCGCCAGCACCTTGGCCAATTCAGCGGCTTCGGTGTAATTATTGACACCCACTACGGTCAGCGAAACAGCCGGAGTTTCCACTACGGCGCGATGCTTTTCCGCATCGGATTGGGGCGCTACAAACATAAATACAGCTTTCAATCCCATATCTCCATCTCCTTAATGATCACTTTGCGGGATACACGGAATCCGGCTCAGGCCAGGTGAATTCAGGAACCAGCTTGTAGATCTCCGCGATCACTCCCAGGTCCTTACGGGAGTCCAGGTAAGTATAGGTCAGGCCTTCCCAGGTTCCACCCTGAAGAACCGGCTGACCCTTGTCCTTGTAAAACTGCACTGTCTTTTCATAGTTTTCCGTGCCGAATGCAACGTGATGGAGTCCTTCGCCGTGCTCCTTGAGAAAACTGGCGTAAATGCTCTTGTCATCCTTGGGTTCGATGATTTCCCACTGAACACCGCCGATGTCGGCCAAGGCAAGGCGCATGGCGTACTCGACCGGTTTGCCTTCAATGATCATGTCGCTAACGGTATCCGGATTGAATTCATAGATGGACCATGGGCCGATCCCGTAATCATCCGCATACTTTTTCACCGCGGCATCACAGTTCTTCACTACCACGGCTATTTGCAAAATATTCGTAAAAACTGGTTTTTCTTGCATCTCAATCCTCCCTATGTCTTTGAGACCAGGCTTCACCCTCAGGTCTTTCCCGTCAGAGGTCTTTGTCGGCCAGGCGAAACAAACAATCAGAAACAAAGGTTGCGAGTGCCTTAGAAAGCCGGCTCGACAGGACATCAAACTATGCTCTCAGACTTTGCCGGGTTCACATCGATTAAGCGCCAGCCTGACAGGAACAGCCCGTCTTGCCACAAACTGAACAGACGTTTGCGCCTTGTTTTTTCGAAATACCGAAAAACCCGAAATAGCAGACAAAGATCAGCAGGATCAGGTTCAGAAGGTCTACCCAGGTCAATGGATCGCCGCCGAATCCGGGAACGATGGCGGCTTCATGGAGAACTTGAACAGCAAACCATTTCATATAGACGACAAAGGCACCGATTCCCAAAGCATAGGTAATGATGAAGCGTGCGACCCGGTTCATGCCCGGGCTTAGAGAGGTTGGAGCATTGCCGCAGCAGAGTGCCCAGAACAGCAGAATATTGACAATCCAGACACCAAGTTGAGCAGGCCAGAGGGTGATGGCAGGACCGATTTTTTCCAGGGCATCGGCAGGGATCAGGACATTCTTCAACAATGCCAGCAGGATGTAGTAAAGCCCCGTGCCCAGGATAAAGTTTCCAAAGAAAGCAGCCAGAGCCCTTCCGGCGCGGGTTTTGAACATGCTGTATGGCCAGAGATCGAGAACCAGCACCGTGGTAAGCCAGACCGTAATGACTGAATAGAACCAGCCGATTGCCGTGGGCAGAGACATGATAACTCTATCCGGAGCTGTCCAGCTTGCCAGGCAGGGATAGATCAGCGCTGCGTAACCGACAACCGTCAGAAAAAAACCGGTCAGGATTTGCGCATACCCAACCATAGGCTGCTTCATGCCTGCATCGGTCCAGGGCCAGCCATCCATGCTGTTTGCCACAACGCCGAAACCGTAGAAACCGATCAGGACGATAAGGCCGGCAGCACCATGACCGGCAAAGTTCGTAGCACTGAAGGCCGGATCAAGCTGACCGTAACCGAAAATAAGCAGCATCGGGAGTGCAAAGCCAAGGGCCAGGGTAACTGCCGTGGTAACGATCCCGCCCACGGGTTGACTCATCTGACTGAAGCCGTGCATTCCGAGGTTGAAACCGATGAAGACGATTACCAATATTGCCCAGAACAAGTAGACGCCAAAAGGTTGGGGGTAGAACTTCCAGACGCCTACCTGAGGATCAACGAACAACCGCCAAACCCCGAAGCTGACACCATGAATAACGATAAAACTTGCTATGGCAAAACCGACCGCGCCCAGTTGCAAGCCGAAAGGCTTCGTACTGGCGACGGTGTTTTCACTTGTTGCCTCTGATGAATGTGACATACCTACTCCTTTCCAGAGAAACTAAACCTTCTGAAATATGATTGCATCGCCCTGACGCCAGCTAGATTAGAGATAGCCTTCGGGGAGGGACACCCCTCCCCGAAGCCCGCAACTGTCCCAAAGGCTTAATTAGGGCTCACAATGATCTTGATGTTGGCGTCCTTGTTGTTAACCAACTCCTCGAAACCCTTCTCAATGATGTCGTCAAGTTTGATCCTGCCGGTGATCAGGGGCTCGGCCTTCAACTGGCCGCTTGCCAGCAGATTGGCAACACCCTGGAAGTCATCGACAGTATAGGCCAGAGTGCCGATAACAACCTTGTCGGTGGCGCTGAGGCTGAAGAAGTTGAAGGAACTGGCTTCCTCGAAGATGCCTACGATGACTGCCTTGCCATTGTTGCGGATCGCCTCGATGGCCAGGGGACCGGTAATCTTGTTACCGATACACTCGAAGGAAACATCAGCACCGGAACCCTTGGTCAGTTTCTTGATTTCGGCAATTACGTCGCATTCCTTCGGGTCGAGAATGATGTCGGCACCACACTCTTTGGCCAGTTTCTTACGGGCAGCCGACATTTCAACTGCAATGACCGTGGAGGCGCCGGCAGCTTTTGCACACATGAGGGTGCCCAGGCCGATAGTCCCGGTGCCGAAGATTACCACTGTCTTGCCGATCAGGGAGCCGGCAAGGCGGACGGCCTTGAAGCCGGTGGCGAGAGGCTCGATGAGAGAAGCTGCCTCAAGATCGAAATCGGCCGGCAGCACGTAGCAGAGTTCCGCCGGCACATTAACGTATTCGGCAAAAGCGCCGTCCGCCATCAGGCCGGTAAAAGCAAGCTTTTCGCAAACATTGTAGCGACCTTCGCGGCAGGTAACGCATACGCCGCAGTGCTGGCAGGCATCGGGAGCAACCAGGTCGCCAACCCTTACGGTGGTCACACCCGCCCCTACTTCCACAACGGTGCCGGAAAACTCATGGCCGAGAATGAGGGGAGCCTGTGCCCCGGTCAGGGGATGGGGCTGGGTAGGAATGAAGATCGGGCCGGCGAGGTATTCGTGCAAATCCGAACCGCAGATACCGCACCAGGAAACCTTGACCTTAACTTCACCCGGTTTCGGGGCAGACGGCTCGGGAACATTCTCAACACGGATGTCTTTTTTTGCATACCATTTTGCTGCTTTCATGCTAACTCTCCTTTAATTGAATATTAGGTGCATTGTCAGCGACAACGCTTGGAAACCTGGAACAAGAATACTTGCTATTTGAATTCTAGCTCCTCCGGAAAACTTCTCCCCCATACGGTGATTGTTTCTTGCGTCGGGGACATCAACACAATACTGCCGGCTAACCGTGATACTCCTAGAATGACCAGATAAATCTTGCGTAACCGGCATTCGTCTTGGTGGTATTTCTGCCCGTGATACCTTTTTCATACCAGAGCGCGAGGTTCAGCCGATCGCTTATCTTGAACTGGTTGCCAACACCCCATGCGAGCTCGGACTGACCCGGGGTATCAACTCCGGTCGTTTTATCTCTGCCGCTTTCCGTTGTCTGATAGTCGAGCTTGAAGAACGGTTCGACCTGATTCATGACTTTGTAGGCAAAGACGGTATTGGCAAAGAAGACATTGCCCTGCTCGGCTTCAATACCGCCGTCCTTGAAATCGCCCATGAGTTTGTAGCCGAAGTCGCCGTCAAAGGTGAAATTGCCGAGGGTATAGTTGGTCATGTAGGCGATACTGTGGTTCCAGGAGTGCCCGGACAGATTGTCGCTGCCGATCGGCAGGTACAGCCAGTACTCGATAACGTTTACCCAGTTCTTGGTCGGTTTGTGCCAGGCCACAAGACCGGTCTGGCCATCGATCATTCCGGTTTCGTTCGTGTTGTTTTTCAATTGAAGGTTTCCAAACCCGAGTACGCCTTCCCAGAGGAAACCGCAATTATCCAGCCCCTCGATATTGAAAATATGCACAAACTTGTTAACGTTCGCAAACAGGCTCCGTGCTCCGCTCTCACCGTCCCACGCTTTACCTTCGTCTCTGAAGGTGTTGTAGGAAAGCAATAGATTGATACCGTCCTTAGGGATTTCTTTTCCCACTGGCAATTGGTATTCATGGGGACCAATGACGCTGTAGGGAATTATCCCTGCATCCGCTCTGCTTGCAATCCCTGCCAGACCAACAGTTACCAATGCCACGGCGGCAAGGGCAAATGACACCTTCCTAAGTAACAAACTCATAAAAACCCCCCTGTTATGTTGTTTTTCAGCATTGTTCCTTCGCTATTAAACCAGGACAATCCCGCCATCTATCATGACCGACTGGCCTGTCATGTAATCCGCATCGCTGGAAGCGAGGTAGGAAACATAACCGGCAACTTGTTCCGGCTTTCCGACTTCCTTGGCAAGAATGGCACTATCGACATATGCCTTGAGAGTTTCGCCTTTCGCCGCGCCGGTGTATGCACCGATTTTTTCGTCGATGAGATCCCACATGTCGGTGCCGACGATACCCGGACAGTAACCGTTGACCGTGATTTTGTGCTGCGCCATTTCCTTGGCAAAACCGTGAGTGTATCCTCTGACGGCGAACTTGGAAGCACTGTACACCGGCAAAAAGGCAAATCCGGAATGCCCGGCGATGCTGCAGCAATTGATGATTTTGCCGCCGCTGCCCAAATAGCCTTTGTGACCCTGTTTCATCATCTGTCTGGCTGCCGCGTTATCGCAGAGGATGACCCCCTTCACGTTCACCGCAAGCTGTTTGTCAATGTCTTCGGGAGTATGGTCACAGCCCAACTTGACGATACCAATTCCGGCGTTAGCCACCATGATGTCCAGTTTTCCGTATTTTTCGACGGCTTTTGCCACTAGATCATTAACTTCCGCTTCCACGGTAACGTCGGTCTTGATCGACATTGCCTTGCCGCCGGCTGCTTCTATCTCAGCTGCGACTTTCTGTGCGTTATCAAACATGATGTCACTAACCACAACAGCTGCACCATCAGACGCCAACCTCATGGCAATTGCTCTGCCGATCCCACGACCCGATCCTGTTACGATTGCAACTTTTCCATTCAACTTCATAACTCACGCTCCTGTTGTTGATAGAATTCCCATCTCGATGATGAGTAGTACGTCCCGTATTGCCTACAGTCCTTGATGAAAAAAATGGGTGGTGAAAGAGGGAGGTTTTTCACCACCCCATCACCATGATGTGGTGGAATGACATGGCCTCGATATTTTTCTCAACTGGTACTATTCCAATAGAACGGCTTTTTACCTATTTCCTTTGGCAACACTCGTACCAAATGGTTCACGGTGGCCCATTTAAGCAGCTAACCCTCCGTAACTACTTCTATTTTTGATTAGCATAATATGTCTGGCCGACTTTTTCTCTCTACAGCAGGCACTAACTGTTTAATAATCAAACGGCCAGGCCATGAAGCATGCGACAGATGTCTCACGAGTGCCGCAACTGTATCTGTCTGTTTTATTGGTCAACTTTCAAGTATTCACCCACATTGAAGTGGGGAATTCCCCCGCTGTTGGGCAGTTGGACATCAGAGCAGTGAAGAGCCGCAGAAGGACAGGGAAGTTCGTTTGAAATGAGTCAGACAAAATCGCCCACAGGCAAGCGGAGCGAAAAGGGCGGGCCGGAAGGTAATTATTTTTCCGGAGGTTCCGGGAGCAAAACCTGGGAGGTAACGTTATATGGAGTGAGAAAATAAAAAGGTGTTTTCAAAGAGTAGAAATTGGAATTGACCTACCCCCCCGAAAACAGATTCATTGATTATCTTAGAATCAAGGAAGCATCTAAAAGGGGAATCAACACATGGGAAAACAAGACTTCCAACCAGAACAAATCAATGGCAAACTTCGCGAAGTCCTGATTTTGCTGAGCAATGGCCAGTCAGTACGGACGTCCATCCGTCAGATTGGTGCCACCGAATAGACATACTAACGCTGGCGCAGAGAATGTGGCGGCATGAAGGTCGATAAAGCCAAAAGGCTCAAAGAAGGAGAGAAAGAGAATGCCAGGCATCGGAAGTTGGTCGCTGATCTATCTCTGGATAATGCCATTCTGGAAATTGGTCAACAGAGGAAACTTCTAAGCCCGGCAATGCGACGCCGGGCAGTAGAGCAAGTAATTAATGCGGTCAGGTTCCCGACCGTCGCCCTGTAGAGCTTTGGGACAACCGGAAACGAGTGTTTTTAGGCAACGTCAGACTTAGCTAGCAGCCCTTATCACATCATCTGCATCAAAATCTGCGTCAACCTACTTTGGATACAAAAAAAGGACCTAAGCGAATAATCACCTAAGTCCCTGTTTTTATTATGGCGGAAGCGCATGGGAATCGAACCCACCCGGGAAGTTTCTCACCCCCCACACCGGTTTTGAAGACCGGGCGGCCCACCAGCGACCGACGCGCTTCCGTAGTGGGAATTCCTGAAAGGGAGTCAAATACTATCCCAACAATTCGATTTATGCAACCACTTATCAGCTGGCGAGGATCGGCACGTCCGTGAAGAGATCTGGTGTCACATCTGTCGGAAGGAACAATGGCGGGCTCCGTCCCAGCTGCCGCTCGGCTTTTACCTATTCGCTTTGAAAGCGTTGGAGGATGCTGGCAGTGAAGGCCTCGGCAGCCGGAGAGAGTTCGCGTCCCTGCCGGGTAATCAGGTAAAAATGGCGAAAAATTGTGAGACCCTTGACGTTGACCACGAACAGCTCCCCCCGCTCGCACTCTTTTTTCACCGACAGCTCGGAGAGAAAGGAGATTCCGGCCCCGTTGAGGATTGCCTGTTTCACCGCCTCATTGCTGCCCAGGTGCATGGAGACCTTCAGCTGATCGGGCGCAAAGCCCATTTTTGCCAATTCATCACGAAAGGCCCGGTCGGTTCCCGACCCCGGCTCGCGAAAAATCAGCGGCTCGTCAAGAAGATCTTCCGGAAAAATTGCGTCCCTGCCCGCCCAGGGATGTCCGGCGGGAACCACCAGCGAGATGGTATCGAGGGTAAGCGGGCGATGGAGAAATCCCTTCTCCGTAAACCGGCTGCCGACCAGCACAAACTCGACCTCTTCACGCTTCAACCGCTCGAGCGTTTCCCGGCTGTCGCCCTGATAGAGGCTGATCATCACACCGGGATGCTGCTCGCGAAAGGCGGGAATACACTGCGGGATCATGTAGCAGGCCGGAATATTGCTGCCGCCGATCTTCAGCACCACCTTCTCCAGCCCCCGGAAACGGTTCAATGCGAGGGGTACTTCCCGCGCCCCCGCCACCACACGCCGGGCATGGAGCAGGAGAATCTTGCCGGCTTCGGTGAGGAGCGCGCCTTTCCCGGTCCGGTCCAGCAGCTTCAGGTCAAACTCACTTTCCAGCGACGAGACATGCTGGCTTACCGTTGACTGGGTAAGAAAGGTGATTTCCGCGGCCCGGGAAAAGCTGCCGCTATCGGCAACGGCGATAAATACTTCCAGCTGCTTCAGGTTCATGGGTCTACCCCCGATTCGTTCGTGACCGGTTTTTGGCTGTCAATCCACACTGAATATGGCAACTGGCACTACATAGCACGTATTTTCCGAACTGAAAAGGTTCCTCAGCCATTATGGCTAACGCAACTGGTAGGTAAGCGCCAAGGTATACGTGGCTCCGGCGGCGGTATTCTGACCGTAGATCTCCGGGGTGTAGCTCGCCTCCAGCCCCCAGGCGGGAGTGATCTTGTAGCCGAGCGTCACATCGAGCTTTCCCAGGTCAAAGTTATTGGTTGCCGTCGGGTTGCCGCCGCTGTCCAGGTGACTGCCGTTGTCGATACTGTAAATGCCATCCAGCTTGACCCGGCCATAGAGATCCTTGGTCAGGTCCAGGCCAAACTCCACCAGATAGCGGAATTCATCGGAGGGATCGGACAATCGCCAGCGATAGCCGGCTTCCACGCCACAGTAGCCGGGCAGGTACGGCCACAGGGAAAGGCCATAGAGAAACTTCAGCTCCAGATCGTACTGGCCATTGCCCAGCGGCACCCGGTCATTTCTGTCATAGGCCTCCGGGATTTTCACCAGGCCCTGGGCGGAGAATATTCCGGCCTTTCCCTCCAGCACTTTCACCTTCAGCGCCAGATCGATGTCACCCAGGCCATAGGTGGTGGTTTTTGCGACGTCGTCGTCCTTTTCAATGTATTTGAAATAGAGGGAATTAATCAGAGTAATCCGGTCGGTAAGTCCATATTCCAGGTAATTGGCGCCATTGATATCACTGAAATCGCCATTGTCGTCAAAGCGCAGGCGGTCAGCTTTTTTGTCAAACCGGTCATCGGCATAGTAGTAATTCAAAGAGAGCCGGTCATAAAGCTTTCCTTTGTTCAAGGTCCAGGCTCCGGCATGGGAATGGCTGCAGGTGAGGCCGATTACAAGGAATGCCAGACCTAGAACCGTTGCCGTTTTTACTATCGTGAAATACATCGGAATCTCCGTAGTTTTTTAATGTAAGATACTGTCTGACGAAAACCAGCCAGAAGGAATCGCGGGCCGCAGCCTGACGACCCGCGGTTCCCTGTTTCTGTCAGAGCGGCGAGCCAGTCGCCACCGGCCGTCCCGAAGGAAGCTGCTGCCAACCGGGGGTCGGATCATCCAGATATGCGGGATTTTCGATGTAGGAAGTGCTCCAGCCCATCCAGCCGTCCGAGTAGTTGCGGATATTCGCATAGCCCATCAGGTAGCCATAGTAAAAGGCCAGGGCGGAGCGATAACCGCCGCCGCAGTAGAAAATCAGTTCCTTGTCTGCGGTGGCGCCCAGGCTGTCCCAGTGCGCCCTGACTTCGCTGTAACTGCGCAGCGTGCCATCCCCATCGGTATAGATCCTGGAGGCATCATCGGCATCGCCGGCCCAGACGGAACCGGGTATCCTGCCCTTGGCTACCAGGTAGCTGTAGCCGCTGATCAGTCCGGCAAATTCGCCCCCCGCCCGCACGTCGGTTAGAACCGTGGTTGAGGGAAACGGGTACTGGCCGAAAACGTAATCCGTGGTGGCGAGCAGTCCGGACCGGGTGGTCCCGGCATACACCGTCGGTACCGGATTGTTGATCGTTGTTTCCACCGGGTAACCGGCGGCAACCCACGGGGTTAAGCCACCATTGAGGATCCGGACATCGGTAACGCCCGCATAGGTCAGGATCCACCAGAGTCGCGCCGCAAAGATCGGACTGTCGCTGTAGACGATTACCGTGGTGTCGGCGGTAATGCCCATGCTCCCCACCGCCGCTTTCAACTGATCGTCCGGCAGCAGGAACCAGCGGGGATAGCCGTTTTCATAGGTGTCGGAGTTGGAGTGAATGGCCCCGGGAATGTGTCCGAGCAGATAGGAATTGTTGGCCCAGCCCTTCTCCATATCTTCGATACTGCCCCAGTGGGTCTCGAAAATCAGGTACTTGTGGTTGCGGTCATAGGGATACTGAGGAGGCGGAGCGGAGCCGCTGCCGGGCGCATGGTATTTGATCAGCGCATCGACCCAGGCCGGATAGACGGACGTTGTATAGTTGGCGGCCTTATCCATGGGAAGTTCATCATTATCAGCCCACTCCTTGATGGAAGCATCGTAGTTCGAGCAGCGGGAATAGCCCATCAAACGCAGCAGGAAGTAGACATAACCGCTGCGGATCCCGGACGTGCAGTAGGCGGTCACTTCCTTGTCGGGAGTGATGCCGCGCGATTCAAAGAGAAGTTTCAGGTCCTGGTAGCTCAGGGAGGTCTTGTCGCTGTTGTAGAGCCAGGCATAGGGGACCTGCACCGCATTGGGGATATGTCCGCCACGAGCTTCACCGTATAGTTGCCAGCCGAGGAACTCTTCATCGGTCCGGGAATCAATGACGGCAAAGTCGGAGTCGAAGAGCCGCTGGGCAATGCGGGAAGAGGTGGCCTTGCGCCCGCTGTTGATCTGCGCGGTAAAAGTGGCGGCAGGCAAGGTTGTGCTGGTCATCTGGACCCGGCGTCCGTCCGCCAGCCACTTGTCCCAGCCGCCGTTCATGATGTGTACATCGGTACAACCGAGGTATTCGAGCATCCAGAAGATGCGCCCGGCGGCGCCCCAGGAAGCGGTGGTGTTGTCATAAATCACGATCTTGGACTCCCTCGTGATTCCGGCACTTCCAAGCAGACCTTCCAGGGTTGCCGTGTCTTTCAGGCCGACTTTTGAGGTAAAATAATCGCTGAACTTCACATTGATGGCACCGGGAATGTGTGAGCTTTCATACCCGGACATCCTGGCATCGATTACAATCAGACCGTTGCTGCCCAGGCTGGCCTGCACCGAGTCGGCACTGACCAGCAGGTCGGCATTGGGAAAATCTGCGGAAGCCGGCTCCAGGGTAGCCGCTGTCGCTTGTTTCTCCGTGGTGGTGCTACCGCATCCGGCCAGAACAAAAACTGCCAGGAGTGCCGTTAGCATCAGCGCGGCACCAATTCGTCTCCTCATCATCACAAATCTCCTTCTTCCATGAAATATTAACATGCAACAAATACAAAAAACGCTCTCAAGGGGAACCGAGCCGCTTCCACTCCTCCATGCCGCCTTCATAGTTGCGTCCGCCCGGCAGACCGGCCAGGCGGTGCACCATCCAGGCATAACCGGACCTGATCCCCCCCGCGCAGAAGTACACAACCGGTTTCCGCGGATCGACACCATTTTGAGCCAGGAGTTTTTTCAACTCCCCGGAAGGAAGTGGATGCCGGTCTTTTCCGGTATAGAAATCCTCCCAGGAAATGGCAACCGCCCCGGGAATGCCGCCGCGTAGACGCTCCCAGGCGGACCGGGTATCGACCAGCGTTACTTTACCCATATTTTTCTGCAACTCGCCGGTCGAAATATCCAGCTGAGGCTGCAGGGCAACCCGGTATTTCAGCCGTGGGCCATGATAGGTTTCCGCACCTGTCCTGAGCGGGAGATTGGCGGCGCGCCAGGCCTGGATCCCGCCGTTCAGGATTCGCACCTCGCCCTGGTGTCCCAGCCAGCTGAGCAGCCAGACCAGCCAGCCTTCCCCGCCCCAGCTGGTATCCGCATCACCATAGACCACCACCGGCGTTTTTTCGCTGATGCCGAGCGCAGACAGGGCAGCGGCCAGCTCCCGGGGCGGATGCACTTTAAACTGCACACCTTTTTCATCGGTTCTGGTATAGTTCTCCCACGAAAAAGAATGAGCTCCGGGCAGATGTCCTGCCTGCCATTGCGCTTTGGGACGTCCGTCCAGAACTACCCAGGCGCCAGTGGTGCGGGAGAGCTCGCGTGCCTCAATCAAGCCGATTTCCGCTCCGAAGATGCGGCTGCTCATCAACAGCAGGACAAAAATACTTCCCATGGACATACCGAAAAGCTTGCCACTGCGTCCCGCCCCTCTCCTGAATTGGGGAATCCCTGCCATAGTGCTCCTCTCCTATTGCCTGCTCGCTCTGCAGCCGGACCTGCGCCTGGCTGTGCCGGAATTAATTGGCGTTACGGCCTTGATTGCCTCACTTCTCACCCTGGCGCTCTTTTTCGGAGAACGGCGATGTATCAGATGGTCTCCGGCACTGATCCTGACCGTCGCCGCGGCAGCGCGGCTGCTCTTCCTGTACCGTGCGCCGGAACTCTCCGACGACATTTATCGCTATCTGTGGGACGGGCTCACCCTGCTCTCGGGAAAGAACCCATATGCCGTGGCGCCCGCCCTTCTGCAACCGCCAGCCGAGACCCTTGCCGGCCTGCAACAGCTGGTCAACCATGCGGAACTGGTCACCATCTACCCTCCCGCGGCCCAGCTGGTCTTTGCCGCGGGCGCACTGTGCGGCGGAAGCATCGTCGGCCTCAAGCTGCTGCTGATCCTCCTCGACCTGGCCAGCTGCCTGCTGATCATGCGCCTGTTGGCGGCCTTTCGGCAGCCGGCCTGGCTGGCAGTACTCTATGCCTGGCAGCCGTTGGCGGTGCTCGAGGTCGGGGCATCCGGTCACATCGACAGCGCGGGTATCTTCTTTTTCCTTGCCAGCCTTTGCCTGATGATCGGGAGAACCTCGCCCGCTACGCAAAATGCCCCGGTATCCGTCAGCCAGCAGCTGGTGGCTCGCCGTAAAGATTTCCCGCGCCTGGGCCTGGCAGGCGGCGCATTTTCCTGCGCCGTCCTGGTAAAATTGCTGCCGCTGATCTTCCTGCCCGGGGTTCTGCTGGTACTGCGCAGGCAGTCGCTCCCTTTTCTGCTCGGTGCTTTCTTCACTGGAGCAGCCCTGCTGCTGCCTTTTCTTCCCGACCTGACCAACGCCCTTGGCACGCTTCAAACCTATGCGCTGCACTGGGAATTTGCCGGCTTCAGCTTTCGCTCGCTGCGCCAGGCCAGCGGTTCCGGAGAAAGCGCCCGGATGATTCTTGCGGCTCTTTTCCTGGTCGTGGCCGGATACCGCTATACCTGCTTGGCCGTAAACCGGCAGCGGTTTGCGCTTCAGGAAAGCAACTCCGCACTTCTGGCCGCTCTCCAAGCATGTTCGGAGGTAACCTTCTGCTTCCTGCTCCTGACGCCGACACTCCACCCCTGGTACGCCCTCTACCTGGCGGCGTTTCTGCCCTTTGCTTCCGGTGCGGCCCAGCTGGTTCTCTGCTGGTCGGTATTCCTCGGCTACCAGGTGCTGCTGCCCTACACGATCCTCGGCCAGTGGCAGGAAGATGGGCTGACCGCCGCACTGGTAACTCTCGCCCCCATCACGGCATTTCTGGCTGTCACCCTGCTCCGCCGCTTGGAACTTCGTCCGGAGTAACCGATTACTCTCCAGCAGTTTCCACGCGCTTTCCACCGCATCACCTGAAACAGCCCGGCTCCTGCTTCATTTTCACAACAATTTGAAATTATTTAATTTCAACAGACACAGCGAAACTATTCAAGCTCGTTACGGCTACTGTACATACAAGACCCCTGAGCCGTAAGTCAAATTGAAAATAACAATCAATTCAATAACCGTTATCGGTTTTTCAAATATCGCACATCATACGGATCAGGCCGAGACAGGCAACAAGCCGGTAGAGAGGGTTATACCGATTCATCTTTCCGCCTGGTCATCATCCCTTGAAGGCCTACTGGTATGGGTTGACAGCCTGCGACAACGCTGATACCGTTTTATTCCAATTCCATATCAAGGCCCTCTCTGCGTTGGCTCGCCTTCGGCTGCTCAACGTACTCTTCAGTACGCCTCGCAGCCTCATTCCTCGCCGCCTTGAGTTCTTCCTTGATCTGGAATTGGTAGTAGCGTCTCACCGCGTGCCGCCTGCCGGCGACGTGTCCCTTTTACAGCACCAAACCAGTTTCCTGGAGGCAAAATGCAAACCCTGGATCTTCGCGGCGTTTCCTGCCCGACAAATTTCATTAAAATTAAACTTGCCCTGGAAATGTTCGAACCGGGTGAGACGGTGGAAATCCTGCTGGATGAAGGGGAACCGGTAAAAAATGTCCCGCGCAGCCTTGCGGACGAAGGCCATCGACTGCTCGGACTGGAAAAGCAGGATGACCATTACCTCCTGAGGGTGGAAAATAACCCCCGACATAGCGGTCCCCTGGATTCGGTCAAGGACTATTCCTCCACCAGGATCAGCCGCGAAGGCGCCGAGCCGGCCACGGACCCGGTGATGGTCGAGGAGACCATCGAGCTGATCGTCAACGGCAGCAAACTTTCCACCATCGTCACGACCCCGGACCTGCACAAGGAACTGGCCGTCGGCTACCTGGTGACCGAAGGCGCCATCAAGGGCAGAAGCGACCTGGAAAGTATCGAAGAAAATGGCAACTGGGTGCTCCTGCAGATCCGTTCTTTCGAGCACTTCGACCACTGGCATGAACTCAGATCCTCCGGCTGCGTCGGCATCAACTGGGACAGGCAGGACGAAGACGTCCGCCTGCCGCTGGAGCAGACCTTCAGCAGCAGCGTCCTGCTGGACAGCATGAAATACCTCTACGACGAGATCCAGGACCGGACCGGAGGCGCTCACACCGCGAGCCTGGTAGCCGCCAACGGCAAGCTGAAGTACAAGGCCGTGGACATTGGCCGGCACAACGCCATCGACAAGGTCGTCGGCATGGCGCTGCTCAATGGCGACGACCTGACGAAGCTGTTCCTGGTCTCCTCGGGCAGGCAGCCGGCCGGCATGGTGATGAAAGCGGCCCGGGCCGGCATCCCGCTGGTCATCTCCAAGGCGGCCCCGGTCAGTTCCGGCATCGACAGCGCGCGCCGGTCAAATGTAACCCTGTGCTGTTTTGCGACTGCGGAGAAAATGAAGGTGTTTTCGGTTCCGGAGAGGATCGAAATCTGAAATACGCGGGGAAGGTATGGATAATTAGTAAGGTTATGCGTCCAGCGAGCGCAAACGGGCGGGGATGTTCCATTTTTTCATGAGAGCGACAACGGCGGGGGGAACCAGTTCCTCCCATGACTCGTCCAGCGCCATCCGGCGACGGATCTCGCTGGCACTGAGGCCTTTCTGAGCGGCTGAAACCTCCCTGAGTACATGGGTCGAAAGTCCAAGTAAGGTGAAGTATTCAAGCTTCCGCTTCCCCCAGTCGTCATAGATGGAGAGAAAAAACAGCGCATCGAGGGGAACGTAGTATTTATAGAGCTCCGGCATGTTGATGGGAAACGGAACCACTGAAAAGCGCGAAGACTCGATGCCGGCCTCGTCAAGAACGGCGCGCACCATGAGGTAGCGTTCAAAATAGCTGAGCGGGTTGGCAACCGGGCTGCTCCGCTTCGGGTCCGCGGATTCCTCCTTTGTCAGGAACGGGTCCGGGTTGGTGATCCCCACCACCAGGTGTCGACAGAGCGCCGCCCCGGCCAGCAGATAGGCGAGATGGTCGTTATGGAGAACCTGGAACCGGCCGTGGATTACCCCTGTTTCGGCAAGCGGCATCGCTTCATTCGTCATGCTCGAGCACCTTTCCCGCATCTGCCGTGCGGCACGGTTTTTCAACGGGCGGCAAAATTCCGGCAAGCAGCGCCAGAAAATCAGCCACCTCCCCCTGGTTCCTCAGATAGAATTCCGCCTCCGGGCTCCCGCCCACGGCAACCGCTATCCCGGTTTCACGCACCGCACGAAAACCGTCTTCGTCACTGCTGTCATCACCCACATAGACGGGGATCCGTCCTTTGCCCACCCCGGCCAAAAGCCGCAGCACCGCGTCCCCTTTGCTGAAGGCTCCAGGGGGCCGTATCTCAAAAACCTTTCTCCCTTCGGAAAACAGCAACGTATCCGCGTAGTTTCCCGCCAGTTCCTGAAATACCGTCAGAAACTGCTCCAGATGAACCGGCTCGACCCTCCTGAAATGGATACTGGCGGTGACGCATTTATCCTCAATCTGAACGCCGGGGAGAGCGGCAAACGCCTGCTGCGCCGCCGCGAGAAAGGCCGCCAGAGGGGGCCTGCCTTCGACTGCGGCAGTGAAACCCTCCAGCTCTGCCCCATGGTTGCCCCCGTAGATCAGCCCGGGCAGCGCCACCCGGCTCTTCAGGTCCTGAAGGCAGCGTCCGCTGATCACAGCAATGGGGCAATGCTCACGCAATATTTCAACCAGGCTTCGGATAGAATCCGGCATCACCGCCATTTCCGGCTGTTCCACAATCGGGGCGAGGGTGCCGTCGAAATCAAGGAACAGAAAGAAGCCTCCCGCGGCACAACGATTTTGCAGCTCTTCGCACCGGCTGAGGGCATGCCGCGCCCCCCGCTTCACAACGGGCAGGAGGGCCAGCTCATCAAGAATGGTCCCAACCCAGTGGAAGATGGTGTTCGTTCGCACCTGATCCCGCAATCCCGCCATCCGCTTGCGCTGCTCGCGGCCGGGCATGGCGAGTGCCCGGCTGATGGTGGAAACAAATGCCGCGGTGTCGTTTGGATCGACAAGAAGCGCCTCGGGCAGCTCAGCAGCGGCACCCGCGAGAGTTCCGAGAATGAGTGCCCCGCTGCCGTCATGCCGGGCAGCCAGATACTCTTTGGCCACCAGGTTCATTCCGTCGCGCAAGGGGGTAACAAGGGCCAGATCCGCCAGCCGGTACCAGGCAACCAGATCCTCCTGTCCCAGCTTTTTCCGTAAATAGAGAACCGGCTGCCACTCGCTCGTACCAAACTCGGCGTTGATCCCGGCAATGCGTTCCGCGATTTCCCGTTGGCAGCTCCGGTACGGTTCTTCGCGCCTGGTCATGACGGCGATCTGCACAAAGGAGACGCCGCCGCGCAGGTCCGGGTAGCGCCGGAAAAAGAGCTCTATCGCCCGGAGACGCTGCCTGATGCCTTTGGTGTAGTCGAGCCGGTCAACGGCAAGCGCGACCCGCCCGGGCAAGCGATGCTTCGCCCTGAGGCGCGCAACCAGGGCCGCTGTTTCCTCGGAACCCGCCAGTCCGTTAAATCTCGTGAAATCGATGCTGATCGGAAATGCCCGGACCCGGGTGAGACGGCCCTGCCAGCTAACGGTCATGGCAGCGCGATCGACCGAAGCACCGAGGTAGGCTTCGGCGCATTTCAGGAAATTGTCGGCATGGGCGGGGATTTGAAAACCGATCAGGTCATTGCCGAGGAGCCCGGCAATGATTTCCCTGGCGTGGGCGGTACCGGCGAATAGTTCCGGCTCAGGCCAGGGAACGTGCCAGAAATGGGCGATGGTGCGCTGGGGGTGGGCAGCGCGGAGCAGTGCCGGAACCAGGCAGAGGTGGTAGTCATGAACCCAGACGGCAGCATCCTCGCCGGCTTCCTGGAGGATCGCCGCGGCAAACAGCCGGTTGACCCTCCGGTACTCATCCCAATAGTGTCCGCGAGAGCGGATGCGGTCCGTTTCCCCGTGAAAAAGCGGCCACAGCACCCGGTTGCAGAAGCCTTGATAATAGTTTTTCACGGCATCGGGGGAAAGCCAGACCCGCCGCAGGGTATAGGCGGGATTCTCGGGAGGCACCCAGAGACGGCCCTGCTCATCCGCACCTTCCCGGTCGCCGCTGCCGCTCCCCCAGGCGACCCACGTTCCGCCCGTGACCCGCAGGACCGTATCGAGGGCCGAAACCAGGCCGCCCGCCGGGATCTCATGCTGCAGGCCGCGTGCGGTTTTGCGGTGCGCGCAGGGCTCCCGGTTGGAAGCGACGACGAGGCCGCCCCGGAAGCTGTCGCCCCTCCCTGACAATCTCGAATCGGTGCTGAAAAGCGCTTCCATCGGCTCAGTCAACCCGCAGAGCGGTGGAAATGCCGGGGGTGAACGGCTGGTCATCCGGCGAGTCCATCAGCCCCCAGAGCTTGCCCCGGTCAAGAAAATTCAGAATCAGGTACATGAGCTCCTTTCCCCTGACAAGGCTGAGCCCGCCGGCGGCGCAACTCACCTCGTCGAATTTCGCGACCGCATCCCGCCGGATGTACTTTCCGGTCATGACCAGCGGCACGCTCTCACCGGTATGGATCATGGCGCCGGAAGAGGCGGTGGAATGATCGGCGGTAACGATAAAGAGAATCTCTTCGTCCGGAATTATCTCGGTAAGGGCATAATCGAGGGCCCTGTCGAGCTCTTCGATTACCCTCTTCTTGACCAGCGGGTCCCTCGTATGCCCTGCTTCGTCCGTAGCCTTGGTATGGACGTGGATGAAGTCGAACTCCCGGGCCTGGTACGCCATCTTCAGCCTCTCCCGCAGATCCCCGCCGGGGTCGGCCGAATCCCTGACTTTTCTGGTTTCCATGCCGACAATCCTGCCGAGCCCGTGATAGACCGCGCCGGATGCAATCAGCAAGCCCTTGAGACCCCACTGGTCCGTGAAAGTGGGAAGCGATCCCAGCATCCCGGCCCGCTGCGTACCGACGGCATTGATCGGCGGAAGCCCTTTATTCATTCGCTCCCGATTGAGGGGGTGCGCCGAAAGCGTCAGGTAGCTCCAGCGCAGGTAATCATTGAGAAACCTGGCCGTGCTGCGTGCCCGGAGATCGTCCTGCACGGCATTCAGCGGCAGAACCTCCATGAGCGGACGCCCTTCGATAATCGGATTGGAGTCGGTCAGGTACTTTGACACATCCCCTCGCAGGCGGAGAATCCCCCCGATACCCTTGGTCGGCAGAAACTCCGCCTCAATGCCGTGGGAGCTGAAATTCTGAATCGCACCATGGAGCATCCGGCAGCTTTCCCGGTCCAACTCGGGATTTTCATGGGTGAGAATCAGTCTTTCCCGCTCTTGCGTTACCGAGAAAATCCGGGCAAGAAGGGCGACATCGCCTTCGCGGATGTCCAGTTCTTCGCCGAGCGCTTCCACCACGCCACGCCCCGGAAACTCCTCCAACCGGTAGCCGAACATGAGAAAGTGGGCAAGTTCGCTCGGCAAGGCAGTTCCCTGCAGGTGGGCATGGAACAGCCCGTTCATGCCGAGAGAGGCAATTTTGTCAAGATTGGGGGTATGGGCGGCCTGAAGGGGGGTCCTGCCGTTGAGAAGTGAGTGACTCCGGTCACCGAGGCCATCAAGAAGAAGAAGGATGCAGCGCATGTCCGGCCTCCCGGGGAAAGTATCTGCGGCTACCCCAGAGTATACCTTAGGCGGCGGCCAAAGGAAGCTGATTATTTTGCGGAACAGCAACAGGACCGAAAGAGAGTGTATCGAGGTGGCAGCGGAGCAGATCGCGGGTATGCAGCACTTCCGCCGGGTTCATGAGCTCGATGACCCACCAGTCGCAGGATTCCGCCAGCCCGAGGAGATCCAGTCGCGCGGAAATATCCGCGAGGGTCTCCGGTGGAAGGTGCCCGTAGCCCTCCAGCTCGGTGTGATAGATATGGGCATTGAGCAGCCGGTCGCGATGGGGCAGGACATACTCGGCGCAGATGTCAAGCTCCGGGTGGAGATGACGCACGGCATGGGCATGGCCGATATCGACCGTAACATAGGCGCCGCTCTCCAGGATCATGCGGCGAAACAGCTGCGGGTCGTTGGTGAGCGGGGTGGTGAGATTTTCCAGGGCAACGGCGACACCGTTCCGCCGGCCGTGCGCCACGAGGACGGCAAGGTTGTCGATGGCGCGCGTCAGGTCAATGCCTTCACCGGAGGGGTTGCCGAGCCCGGAATGCACCGTCATGTGGCGTCCGCCGGCCCGAGCCACCTGGTCCACGGTGCGCAGCAGGAGCGCCAGGGAATCGTCGCCCCGCTGGTCGGCATAGGCCACGTCCACGCCGTGGAAACGGCAGTGAAAACGCACCTGGAAGCCGGCCAGGGACTTCATGAGGGAAAGGAATTCTTCCTCCGGCAGAGACGGATCGATGGACCAGTCGATGCCGGGAAAACCGTATTCAGCGGCAAAAGCGGCAAGCCTCCCGGCATCCTGATCGAAGATGTTGCACATGGCGAGTATTGGTTGCATTCTACAGATATCTCTCATTATTGATTTGCTTGTCACTTACTCCTGCCGCTCCAGTTTCAAGGCGAAAATCCGGTCCTTTTCATCAACCAGGAAGGTGATGGAGCAGCCAGTGGCTTTGAATTTAAAGGGGGGAATCTGCTCGACAAAACCGGCGAGCAGGATTTTATGTTTTCCTTCGCCATATGTCATTCCGGGCTTGATGCCGAACATGCTGGTGACGGGGTTTCTCGTGGTGATTTTACGGACTTTCCCGTCAAAACCGTAACCGATTAGTATGTCCAGCGCATCAAAACTGCGCTCATACCCTCTCAGACACGGCTCTTCTACCGCCTTGACACCGTTGATCTCCTGGTGGTCAACCGTTGAATCAAGCTGAACACCAAAAACATCTATCTGATCCTTGAGCGTATCGGGTTCCATGCTACTTCCGGGAATGGCGGCCAGAATCAAGCCCATCATGAGGGTAACTATCAGCGCTGTTCTCAATTTCATGGGATTTCCGAAAAGAGCCGGGCCGCCCTTCGCAGGCAGCCCGGCAAGAAGATACCGTCAAGCGGCTATTTGGTGAGGGGATAGCCCATTTCCTGCCAGCCAACGATCCCGCCGGTATAACGGAAGACGTTCCGGAACCCGTTATCGACCAGGATTTTCGCCCCGATGTGGCTTCTTCTGCAGGCAACAAAGCCACAGTACAAGACGACGGTTTTATCTTTATCAGGTCCTGCAACCTTCAGCAGCGCAGCCGTCTCGGCCGGGGTAAGCTCTTTTTCGGTCTTGGGTATGACGCTGTTTAGCGCGGAAGGTATCATACCCATGGCCTCGTCATCCTCGGCCGGAAGGGTACTGATTATGGTTACTGCTTTGCCTTCGTCGATCCATTTCTTGAGTTCGTCGGTTGCAACAAGTGTGTAACCGCCAGACTTTACGTCCGCAGCCAGCTTGATAGCAGCCTTCTCGATGGGAATCTCCTTCCCATTGGGAGAAGTACCCAGGGCCGCGGACGCGTTCCCTGCGAGAGAAATGGCAAACAGCGTTACCACAGCAGACATAACTAATGATTTCATCTATACCTCCTGGCGCATTGAATAATTTTTCTCAACGTAACTATTCGTGCGATCAAAGTCAAATCGATATTTACCATTCAAATATCTACACTTATAGATTTTATCAATAACAAACCTTTTCTTTACTTCAGGAAGTCTGAGCGAAAACCCCGCTTGTTACAGACAGAATGATCAAATGCAGCTCACTTTGCATGCCAGTATAAATATGCTAATGGAACGGCAGGGTTCTTGAGGTAACCGGCAGGAACAGCAGGCAGGAAAATGACATCGGGGCGAGGGAAACGCAAGTATCCTCGCTTCCCTCGCCCCGATTTTCTAACAACAGAAAGTACCGCTTGGTTTTATGCGTAATCCGATACCCGGTCAAACGGCTCTACCGTTGCCGCACTGACCTTGAACTCCGGAATCTTCGCGACCGGGTCAAGGGCCTTATTGGTC
Source organism: Deltaproteobacteria bacterium (assembly GCA_009668975.1). Taxonomy (GTDB): domain Bacteria; phylum Desulfobacterota; class Desulfuromonadia; order Geobacterales; family Geobacteraceae; genus RPRC01. The sequence goes on from SBEG01000008.1 coordinate 34,152, forward strand.
AGTCTGTTGGCGGCGCCATCGGCAAAGTGGAAGGGCATGAAAAGGACGTTTTCTTCCACCTTAGCGGTCAGCTTCGCCGTTGAAAGGATATCACCCCGGCGAGAGGTCACTTTTACCTTTTCACCGTCCTTGATCCCGAGTTTCGCGGCGGCAGCCGGGTGGATCTCGATGAACGAACCAGGGAACAGGTTGTTCAGGCCATCAACTTTTCCGGTCATGGTCTTGGTGTGATAGTGGTAAAGGATCCGGCCGGTGGTCAGAATGAACGGGTAGTCCGTATCCGGCAGTTCCGCCGAGGGAATGTATTCCGCCGGTTTGAACAGACCCTTGCCGCGGGCAAAAGTGCCCTTGTGGAGGAACTTGGTACCGGGATGATCCGCGGTCGGGCAGGGCCACTGCAATCCGCCACTTTCCAGGCGAGCAAAGGAAATCCCGCCGTACTGGGGTGTTACGGTGGCGATTTCATCCATGATTTCCGCAACGTTCCGGTAGGTCTTGGCATAGCCAAGCCTGTTCATCACCTCCACCAAAATCTCCCAGTCGGCTTTCGCCTTGCCGGGAGCTTCGATGGCCTTTCTCACCAACTGCACCCGCCGTTCGGTGTTGGTGAAGGTCCCGTCCTTTTCAGCAAAGGAAGCGGCCGGCAGCACCACATCGGCAAGCTCCGCGGTCTCGGTGAGGAAGATGTCCTGGACAACGAGAAATTCGGTATTTTCCAGGGCTTCCTGTACGTGGTTCAGGTCCGGATCGGAAAGCATCGGGTTTTCACCCATGATATAGAGAACCTTGATCTCGCCCTTGCCCGCCTTGCCGACGATTTCGGTGACAGTCAAACCGGGTTTGTCGGACAGAGGGACGCCCCAGGCTTTTTCAAATTTGGCGATAACCTCGGGATTTGCCGTTTTCTGATACCCCGGCAGGTCGCCGGGCAGGCAGCCCATGTCGCAAGAACCCTGAACATTGTTCTGGCCGCGCAGCGGGTTGACGCCGGAGGATTCCTTGCCCAGGTGGCCGCAGAGCAGCGCCAGGTTGGAGGTGCCCATGACGCCGCTGACGCCGGTGCTGTGCTGGGTGACACCCATGGAATAGAAGATGGACGCCTTGTCGGCAGTTGCGTACATACGTGCCGCTTTTTTCAGGTCCTCGGCATTGATGCCGCAGATTTCCGCGACCTTTTCCGGAGAGTATTTGCTGACAACTTCCACCAGTTCATCGAAGTTTTCAGTCCGCTCGGCTATGAACTCCCTGTTCTGCAGCCCTTCAGCCAGGATGACGTTCATCATGCCGTTGAAAAGGGCCACATTGGTGCCCGGAGTGATCTGGAGGAAGACCTCGGCGTCTTTCACCAGGTCGATACGCCGCGGCTCGGCAACGATAATTTTCGCGCCTTTCTGTTTTGCCTGACGAATCATGGCGCCGATTACCGGATGGGTTTCCGTCGTATTGGAACCTGTAACGAAGATGACATCGCTGTCCACTGTTTCGACAATGCTGTTGGTCATGGCGCCGCTGCCCAGGGTGGTGGCCAGACCGGCAACCGTAGAGGCATGGCAGAGCCGGGCGCAATGGTCGACCTGATTGGTGCCGAACACGGTGCGAACCATCTTCTGGAACAGGTAATTTTCTTCGTTGGTTACCCTTGCGGACGCCAACCCGGCAAGAGCCTCGGGGCCGTAGGCTTCCTTCACCGACTTCACTTTATCGGCAATGAGGGTAAGCGCCTCTTCCCAGGTCGCCTCGACGAAGGCGCCGTCTTTCTTGATAAGCGGTGTTTTCAGGCGATCCGGGTGGTTGACGAAATTGTAGCCGAATTTCCCCTTGACGCAGAGCAGGCCATTGTTGGCAAGGCCGTCTACCGGCTCGACTCCGACCACCTTGCCGCCCTTCACCAGCAGATCCATCTGGCAGCCTACGCCGCAGTAGGAACAGGTTGTCGTGGTTCTGGAGACTTCCCAGGTGCGGAACTTCTCTTTGGACTTGGGCATCAAAGCTGCCGTCGGACAAACGGAGACGCAGTTGCCGCAGGATACGCAAGTCGACTCACTGACGGGATCTTCAAACGGAGTTGCGGGATGGGAGGTAAAGCCCCTGTTGGCAAAATCGATCGCATCGGTACACTGCTTGGCCGTGCAGGCATTAACGCAGCGGCGGCAGTGAACGCATTTGTTGTTGTCGCGGACATAAAACTCATTGGACTCGTCAAGCGGGAAGCTGTTCATCAAACCGCGGTAGGGCGTCTCCTTGATATCGTACTGGTAACAGAGGTCCTGGAGCCCGCATTTACCGGCCTTGCCGCAGATCAGACAATCCTGGGCATGGTCGGACAAAAGCAGCTCGATATTAACCTTCCGGGCGTTAACAACACGGTCTGTAGCTGTTTTCACCTCCATGCCGTCCATCACCGGCGTAGAACAGGCAGGAGCCAGATTTTTTCTGCCGGCAACCTCAACCACGCAGATTCTGCACGAAGAGTTGTCTCCCGACTTGTCAGCGTGCAGCTCCAGATAGCAGAGGGTCGGGATTGTGACGCCGGCTTGCTTGGCGGCGTCAATCAACATTGCCCCTTTTGAAACTTCAACCGAAACACCATCAATAGTAAGTTTAACCATTCCTGATATTCTCCCTTTCACTTTTTATTATTTCCGGCACGAGAAATAAAATTCATCACATTCAATCGAATACTTCGGCCCAACTGCCAAGCCGAACGCCGCTGCCGCATTTTTTTCTCAGCATTTCCGTCCCTCCTTTCCTTGGGATTTCTTCATTGCTTCACAACCAGCACACGCAACAGATCCCTTCCCGAAAGCCCGTTCCATGCGCTTTGTCGCTGCTTTCTGAGAAATATTTCATCCATTTCATTGAGTGCCGTTACTGTAAAGTGACGAGAGAGGCAAAGTCAAATTGATAATAGTGTATCAAAACGACCTGTTCATCGTTTCTTTCGATACCAGGTATTGTTAGAAGCGGACTGGCCGGACAGAGCATCAGGGGCAGTTGCCGGTGTCTTACAGGGGAGAACGGCAGGGAATTCTTCGGGATTGTCGATGCGGTCCTGGCGGAAAAATTCGTCAGGCAGGGGCAGGTCTGAATGCTCAGCGGAAGATTACGGTAAGGAAATTACTACAGCTCAGGCAGGGTCAACGAGGAACCTTTCAACCAGCAACTCCGCCACACCAGCGGCGTCATCCAGGCCGAATACCGGCACACCGATGTTCCAGTCCGTGTCGCTCACCAGCGCCAGCAACTCTTCCGGAGCACACAATAGTTCCCGGGAGTGGGCCGTGCGGTGAATCTCGATCTTCGGTTTCGCGGATCGCTTGTAGCCTTCGACAAGGATAATATCCACGCTGCCGATCAGTTCCGCCACCTGGTCGAGGGGCAACTCTTCGTCCACTTTCCGGATCAGGGCGACTTTTCCCGGCGAGGACAGGGCCACGGCATCCGCCCCGGCCCGGGCGTGACGCCAGGTATCCTTGCCCGGTTTGTCGAACTCAAAATCGTGATCATGGTGCTTGATCGTGCCGACGCGCAGCTGGCGTTTTTTTAACTCCCTGATCAGCTTTTCGAGGAAAGTGGTTTTCCCGGTGCCGGAGGTGCCGGCCAGAATTACCATCGGTGCTACGGACATGAAGACCCTCCCGTTTTTTTCCGCACGATACCATGAAGTAAACGTCCGGCAAACTCAAAATGCTCGCTACTGGCCGCACCGCTGAAGAATACGTTGGTGTATTTTCCACCGCGACAGACACGGCGCCAACGAGGAACACGCCGGCGGAAAGCGTTGCCGCCCACTCTTCTCCACTTGACAATTACTCCTGAAACTATACAATGAGGCCGCAAAAACAGCTGGTTATGCTTCATGGCAGGAGGATTTCCGCCATAGCTCGCCAGCAGCTCAGTCGCTGCCGACAGGAAAGGTTCCGCCCGTGCTCAAAAATATTCCGAAGGTTGATAAAGTACTGGAGTGGCCAGAGGTCAGGTCTTTCCTCGAAGAGTATCCCCGGCCGGTCGTGATTACGGCGGTCAGGGACACCCTTGACCTGCTGCGAGCCGAACTCCTGAGCGGCGCGGCAGCGGCGCAGTCCCTGGAAAAAAAGGCGGTTGCCGAGCGGATCCGCGGCGCATTGGTCCGGACCACGACTCCCGGCCTGCGACGGGTGATCAACGGCACCGGCGTGATCCTCCACACGAACCTGGGGCGTGCGCCCATCTCCGAATCCCTCCGGGACAGCATGCTTGATGCCGCCTTCGGCTACAGCACTTTGGAATTCGACCTGGAAAGCGGAGCACGCGGCAGCCGCGCCGTGCATGTGGAAAAACTGCTCTGCAGCCTGACCGGCGCCGAAGCGGCAGTAGTGGTAAACAACAATGCCGCCGCGGTGCTGCTGGCCCTGTCCGCTCTCGCCCGGGGAAAAGAAGTGGTCGTTTCCCGGGGTGAGCTGGTGGAGATCGGCGGCTCATTCCGCATTCCCGAGGTCATGGAACAGAGCGGCGCGATCCTGCGGGAAGTCGGCGCCACCAACCGGACCCATGTCCGGGATTACCGCTCGGCCGTCGGCGAAGAAACCGCCCTGCTGCTTAAGGTCCACACCAGCAATTTTGCCGTGGTCGGTTTCACCTCCGAGGTTACCACCGGGGAACTTGTCACCATCGGCAGAGAAACCTCCGTTCCGGTGATGGTGGACGCCGGCAGCGGTACGCTGGTAAACCTCTCCGCCTACGGTCTCCCCGGCGAAACGACCGTGCAGGAGTATCTGGCAGCCGGTGCTGACCTGGTTACCTTCAGTGGAGACAAACTCCTCGGCGGCCCCCAGGCCGGCATCCTGGTCGGCAAACGGAGCTGCCTGGAGCCGATGAAAAAACATCCCCTGCTGCGGGCGCTGCGCGTCGACAAGGTAACCCTTGCCGCCCTCGAAGGAACCCTGCGCCTCTACCGGGACGAGCGGCAGGCCCTGGAGCAGATCCCCTCGCTCCGGATGCTGACGGTGTCCGGCGAGGAACTTGCCTCACGTGCCAGGGCAACCGTACGGCGGATGCGCCGGGCACTCCCCGCCGCTGTTTCCCTGAAGACTCTGCCGGGATTTTCCCAGGTCGGCGGCGGCACCTTTCCCCTGCTGGAGATCCCGACCAGCCTGATTGCCGTCTCGGTGGCGGGATTGTCCGCCCAGCAGCTGGAGCAGAAGCTGCGGACAAGCCCTCTCCCGGTGATCGGCAGAATCTCCCAAGGAGAATTTCTCCTTGACCTGCGGACCCTGAGCGACCAGGAGATCCCGGAAATTATCGCGGCTCTCCAGTCCATTGCGGCGTAACCGGGACTTTTCCCGCACGAGGAGCAACGCAAATCCGACAGCCCCTCCCGCGCCCGGCAGCGATGCAGAAAATATTTGACAACACACTGCCTGATGAATGAAAGTATCACGGGAGCCGGCAAAACCGGCTCCGTTTTCTATTTCACCGAAAAGCCGGTCACGTTTCACCGTTGATCGTCTGCACTTATAAGGAGAAATCATGTCAAACTACACGGAAGAATGGATGAAAAAGGAGTATACCTGCAGCGGCTGTTCCTGGAGCGGAAACGGTGGTGAGACGGCACGCGGCATCATGTATCGTGGTACGTTTCTCGAGCTGACCTGTCCGACCTGCTCGGAGTTTCTCGATGTGTTGATTCTCCCCGCGGAAAAAGGCTGTGCCCATTCCCGGGAAGGACTAACCGAAGAGCAATTAAAAGCCAAGGAAGCAGAGGAGGAGCAGGAGCGGCAGTACCGGGAAAAATGTCTCGCCTCGGCCGACCAGCTGCCGAACCTGCCCGAGGGCGAGATTGCCCTCAGTTGGGATATGGAGCTGGACCAGACCCAGATTCGAAATGGCGAGACCGTTATTTGGAGCGAACCCGTTGTCTACGAGGGATTTGACCGTTTCGAACAGGTGGCGTTGATTCTCAAGGAAAAATATGGCAGCCGCCTGAAGGATCTTGTGCCCACCGACCGCAGCAAATTGTTTCTCTATGGGGACTACGAACCCTCCCTTGCCTACCTGAAAAAAGTGCGGAAAGAGCTGTTCGGCGTTGACGCCGAGGCCTGATCTTCCTCGTGAAACAGCCACGCGGGAGGCATATTCTCCGGAAAGCCTCCCGCGTGAACATACAGTTTTCCCGCCTGAGTGTGCGTCAACACCCTTTTGGACTTCACCAGCAACACATCTGTCACGCATTCCCTTGCAGTCTTTCCAACATAGCCCTGATGAATTTTTTCTTTTCCTTCAGCATGTCACGATATTCTCTGTTGTCGGTCGCTGCGGTCTCGGTGATGAGTTCGGAGAGGGACGATTCAAGGATCGCAATGAGGCTGAGAGTTTCCTCTTCCGTCAAGTCAAGGCGTGTCATGGGTGCTGCCTCCTTTCCCCTGTGTTGAGTTTTTCGTTCCCTTTTCTATAGTATAGCAAATCCCGTGACAACAGCCACGTAAGGAACCGCCGGCCTTGATCCGTGGGCAGAAAGCGGGGACAAAGACCTTGCCTGAATGACGGTGCCATGGTATTTTACTGCCCAACCCAGGGAGGATCCGCATGAAAATAACGATTCTCGGCAGCGGGACGTCCACCGGCGTTCCGATGGTCGGGTGCCAGTGCCCGGTCTGTACCTCCTCCGATCCGAAGGATAAGAGAACCCGCGCCTCCATCCTGGTCGAAACCGCGGGGAAATTTATCCTGATCGACACCTCCCCTGATCTCCGGCGGCAGGCGCTCAAACATGCCATCCCTCACGTTGACGCAGTGCTTTTCACCCACACTCACGCAGATCATATCAATGGTATCGATGATTTGCGGGGCTATCACCTGCTCCATAAACGAGTTATCCCCTGCTACGGTTCAAAAGAAACGATCGATCTGCTCACCAGGAATTTTTCCTATATTTTTTGCGGGGCCGCCCAAGGCTGCTACACCCCGCTGCTGGAACCGCATCAGGTCACCGGCCCGTTTCAGCTGTTCGGGCAAACGATACACCCCCTTCCCCTGGTGCATGGCTACTCCTATTCCACCGGCTACCGGATCGGAGCGGCCGCCTATTTGACGGATTGCAGCCGGATACCCGAATCCTCTCTGCAGCATTTGTCCGGACTGGACCTGCTGATTCTTGACGCGCTGCGTTACACGCCCCATATCAGCCACTTTAATATCGAGGAGTCGCTGAAAGTGGTGGAGGTCCTGAAACCGCGCCGCACCATCCTGACGCACCTGACCCACGAGGTCCCCCATCGGGACACGCAAAAACTTCCAGCGGGTGTCGAGCTTGCCTATGATGGCATGATCCTTGAATTAAACATTGCTTCCAGTGTGAGCGAAATTACTCAGGAAGCACTAGGCAACGGAAGGATATGATGCGAAAAGACATACGTCTGCACGGAAGCACCGAAGATGGCATCGAGTATTACGTTTTCCTGGCCGGGTCCGAAGTCTGCGAACGATTTTCGTACAGTTTCGGTGACGGCGACCGGGACGAAGCCCGCTTCTTTTCTCCGGGCAACGAATTCGTCATCGGGAAAAAGTACATCAGCCACCGCGGCAACGGGGGCTCCTTCTGCGAATACATGTTCGGCATCGACCAGCCGCTGGCCGACCTGGCTAAAGGGGACGTGCTGAACCGGCTCACCATGTATGGTGCCCATTACGGAGCAGAGAGCGGCAGGCTCCAGTTTACCGACCGCACGGAAAGTTCCCTGAGCTACGACAAGATTTTTTTCGACGGCAATGCGGTCTGCAATTATTTCTTTTTCACCAATGCCGCCCTGTTCAGCGGCCCCCTGAAGAAACAGCAGAAAGAGCTGGTGCGGGTCCTGGGCAAGACGATCAAACGTTCCGAAGCGGTGGGCAAGGCAGATGACAACCTGATCATCGAAGAAATTCTTGACCTCATCCAGGACCCGAAGGCGCAGCTGTTCCTCTTTAAGCTCATCAACAGCAGTCACCGCAAGTACCGGGATCTTTTCAGAAGCCTCTATTACAGCAACAAAAAAATCACTGATGTCGATTACGCAAAACTTACCGAACTTGCTGAAACACTCGGCATCGACAGCTACCAGCAGGAGCGCATTCGCGTGGATGTGATGTACAAACACCGGGACAACAAGCCGGTCGTCGACGGCTACAAGAGCATCCTCATCTCCTGCCATGCCAAAGGCACGATCAACAAGATGGAAAACGCCCGCCTTACCCGTCTGAAAACCCTGGCAGTTCGCAACAAGATTCCCGATGCCCTGTTCTATCCGCTGGACGAAATGTTGAAAAGGGACAAGTGGGCCGTGGCAGAGGAAGAGCAGGACTACCTTGCCGAGGTCAGACAGATTCTCGAGGGGATGTTCCTGCGCGAACGGAATATCGACCACCGGATCAACAGTGAGGACATGCTGAGACTGCTGGAAGCGAAACAGCGTGCCAATGAGAACCGCGACCACGCCTTCGAGGAGATCCTGCTCGACTCCGGCCGAAGCTGCGACGAGAGGATCCGGGATGGCGCCGACATGGCGCTCCTGGAGGAGTTCTCGTCGATCATCACCTACTTCGACCGCTATGATTCCACCTCCTCAAACATCAACAAGATAGCCTTCATGGAAAATGTCCGGATCACCGAAGAGATGCTCCGTAGTTTTCTCGGCAGCAAGCGGGAGTTCGACGCCCTGAAAGAGGGACTTTTCGAAGAACTGTTCATCAGCGGGCTGTTCTGCAACCGCTATCTCGGGAAATACGGCAAAAACAAGATCAAGACTCTCAGCAAGGGACTCAAGCAGATTGAGGAAAATCGCCTGACCATTCCGGCCCTCCTCGAACAGCTCCTTGCCATCGACCGGGAAGAAGCGCTCTTCCTCCTGTTGCGGGATCATGTCCGGGAGCGGATCAAAAACTTTTACTCCCGCTACACAACCCGAACCCACCAGGAAGAATTGAAGCTGGAGGTGAGCGAAGAGCTCCGTGCCCGAAAACTCCTGAGCGGGGATATCCCTGAAGCCCTGTTCCGCGAAACCATCCTCACCATCAAGAAGGAAGCGATGTACCTCCACACCATCTTGCCAACCATTATCAACGATAAAAACATCTCGCTGCGGGAAGATTTTCTCGAAAATTCCGGACTTGACCGCTTTTTTGTCGAAGAACTGGAAAGGGAGTATTGCGAGTTGAACTGCATCGACCCGGAAGAACTTTCCAGGATTCTCAGGGGCCAGGCCTGATTCCTGTTTCCTGTCCCCTGTCCCTGCTCCTCTCTTGACTTTCCCGGCGCTTTACCCCTAAGATAGTCAGCAGAGTACAAAATGTACTCATTTTGAGACTACTCATCAGTGGCGGCACGCGGCAACCGGCACCCTGCCCTGCCACGTCCGGCTCTCCACTTCGGCAAAGGACATCTCCGATGGAACAGATCAAGGAACAGCTTCTCAAACTTCAGGATAAAATCTGCCGCTACGGCAAGGAAAACCTGGAAGAGATGTTGTTTACCACGGCCGAGGGCATCCGGCTGGTGTCGCAACAGGACCGGGTGCGGATCTACCTGGAAGACCTGACCAGCGGCGCACTATCCTGCATGTATGCTTCCGGGGCCCACTCCGACGAGATCAGGGAAACGTCCTTTCCCATTGTATCCCGGCAGGGACTGGTTTCCATCGTCTTCGCCAAGCAAGCGGCGACCGAGATTCTCGACAGTGATGGTCAGCGCCTCCCCCTGGACGCGAATCTTACGGAAAATTTTGCCATTGCCGCCAGTTACCTGCTCGCCATCGCCAGCAACGGCCGCTCGATCGGCGTCATCTGTATAGACAGCGAGACCCCGGGTGAGGTGCTGTCCGCATCCGGCAAGGAGCTGTTGACCGGTTTCGTCGACGCCATCGCCGGCAGCCTGGACCAGGCCAAGAAATACCAGCAGCAGATCGTCCTGACCAGGCGGGTGGAAGAGGTCAAGAAACGCGAAGCCGCCGCCTTCATGGTCAAGTCGGCCGTCCAGCTCATCGACCGCCTTTCCCTGGCCTCGGTCCTCGTGCCGACCATCGATGACCAGGGCAAAACGAAAATGGAGGTTCTCGCAAGCTTCTCGGCGGACCCGGGGCTGAAGGCCCTCTACGATGAACTCGGCTCACTCCGGCTCGGCAAGGGCAGTTCCCTGGTCGCCAGATTCGTCGGCGACGACGGCCTCATTACCGACGATCAGCTCCTGAAACCGCTCTTCATCTCGGACCTGAGCCAACAGGTCCTGCAGAAAAAGGCCCTGACCGAGAAAATGTCGCTGCAGTCCCTCTACATGGTGCCGCGCTATGAGCCGGAGACCCGCAAGATCATCTGCCTGGTGAACTACTACACCCAGGAAAACTATCAGTTCACCGATTTCGAAACCGGAATCCTCCAGACCCATGCGGAGATGGTGGAACGGGTGATCCGTGAGATCGGCGATGAGCATCTGGAAATCAGGGTGCTGGCGGAGATCACCGACCTTCTGCAGGAGCGTAACGAAGAACTGCAGACCTTTCTCGATAAAGTGCTGTCAAAGGCCACCAAGCTGATCGGCGCCGATACCGGCAGCATCGCCGTTGTCCAGGAGCTGGACGGGGAAAAGCGGCTGGTGGTGGAGGACAGCTCCGGAACGATCATCGGCGCGAAAAACAAGGAGTGGCTGAAGCGGGAAATTCCGGCGTTTCTGATCGGCGGACCGGAACTGCCAAAGGAGGAGCGCAGCCTGACCGGCTATGTGGCCTGGTCAAAACAGGCGAAGATCCTTGCCAACGTGGAGCACGAAATCCAAGGTGAAGGATTCCACCGCTCGATCAGCGACATCATCAAGAGTGAAATCGCCGTGCCGATCATCTGCGATGACGTGGTGCTCGGGGTGATCTGCCTCAATTCCCTGCAGGCCGGCTACTTTACCGAAGAACACAAACGGGTGCTGCAGATCATCGAAAGCCTTACCTCACGGCACATTGCCGATATCCAGCAGATCGAAACCCTCCAGAGCCAGGTGGCCAGGCTCACCAGCGATGTCTCCTACAAGGATCCCCTGGTCTCTTCCTACCGGCTCGGCAACATCATCGGCAACAGCCGGAAGGCCCAGGAGGTGGTCGATTTCATCAACGCCGTGTCTCCGCCCCTCTTCAACCGCATCGCCTACTGGAGCAGCAACGTCCTTCAAGAGGCCACTCTGGGGCTGCCCTCTATTCTGGTGCTCGGCCAGACCGGCTCCGGCAAGGAATTTTTCTTCAACAACCTTTACAACAAGCTCAATGAAATGTACCGGGAGCAGATCAATCCCTCCGGGGAGCTTCCGGTCAAGAAAACCAACATCGCCGCCTATAGTGGCGAGCTCACCTACTCCGAGCTGTTTGGACACAAAAAAGGCGCCTTTACCGGCGCCTACAGCGACCGCCGGGGAATCCTCGAAGAATCCCAGGGTGGGATCGTCTTTCTCGATGAAATCGGTGATGCCGACCCGAAAACTCAGGTACAGCTGCTCCGCTTTCTCGATAACGGCGGTTTTATCCGTCTGGGGGAAAACGTCGAACGCTTCGGCCGGGTCCTCCTGGTTGCGGCCACCAACAAGAACCTCCAGGAAGAGATCCAGGCAGGGCGTTTCCGTGAGGACCTCTACCACCGGCTTTCGGAACTTTCGGTACGGATCCCGTCCCTCAGTGAGCGCCGTGAAGACATTATTGACCTGTCGACCCATTTCCTCGGCAAACTCTACCGGACCTATCGCGGCAAGGAGGACCCCCCGGATGATGCCCCGACGCTCAGCGAAGACGCCAAAAATCTCTTGGTGAACCACCACTTCGGCGGAAATATCCGCGAATTGCGCAGCATCCTGCTGCGGGCGCTGTTCTTCCGGAGCGGGAAGAGCATCACCGAGGAAGACATCCTGCGGGCGATCGGATACGAGGCCAACGAAGAGCGGGAAAGCACACAGGACAGGTTCCAGGAGCAGCTGGCCACGGAAATCCTGGCAGCAATCAACGAGGGAAAGGATTTCTGGGAAGCGGTCTACGAACCGTATTCGAAAAACCGGATCCCGAGGGATGTGGTCGCGATCATCATCGAGAAAACCAGACAGGAAGCAGGCCGGACCATGCCTCAGATCGCCCAACACCTGAAAGCGGTCAGCGGAGACATCCGAAGCGATGCGGCGGAGCGGAAAAAGTTCTTCAAGTTCAAGAACTTCCTGTACAAGACGATCAGGGTTTAGGGATCGGAAGCAAGCCCTACAGAACCTTACCCGGAATACCATCCCGAAAACAGAATACTGCCGCGGCATATTTTTCAAATGCAAAAATGTCCGGACTGGATATGCTTGAGAGGAATAATTCTAGCGGAATAATGGGGAACGGCTATGAGAATGGACCTGCTATTTGCAAACATGCGCAGCTGGTTTTATGGTCAGCATTTCAGTTCCGAGGCGTTTTTCGGGGGGCTTGTCCTGGCAGTCATTGTGGTCGCGGTGCTCTTGAAGCTATTCAGGCCACCCCGGGTCTAGGGACAAACCCTCAGACGTCAGTCCGTCGCGGCAGCTGCCAGCCTCGCAGTATTGCCAGGAAGCGAATACTGATAACGAGAAGCGCGGCCGTGGTGAGGCTGAGCGGTTCGGGAAGTCCTGCCTGGTGCATCAGGTAGAGCGCGGCACCCCCGGCAACACAGGCGGAAGCATAGATCTCCCGCTGCAGAATCAGCGGGATTTCATTGCTGAGCACATCCCGGATCATCCCGCCGAAGGTTGCAGTCATGACCCCCATGAGTATCGAACCGATGAAGCCCAGCTTGAAGTCAAGCGCCTTGGAGGTGCCGATGACGAGAAAGGTGCCGAGGCCAAGGGCATCAAGAAACAGCATCGACCCCCTGAGCCGTTCAAACCGGGCCGGGGCCAGAAAGACACTAACCGCCACGATCACGGAGAGGTAGAGGTAGACTTCGTTCTTGAAACAGAAGGGCGGCGCGTCATTGAGCAGGATATCACGTACCACCCCGCCGCCGGTGGCGGTCACCAGACCCAGAACGATCACGCCCAGCAGGTCCATTCTTTTCCGAACACCCATCAGCGCCCCTGAAGCGGCAAATGCCGCGGTCCCGAGCAGATCGAGGGCATAGATAATATCCAGATGACTATTCATGACAATGGCACTTCCTTTGAGTATTGGTGAAATTCCCCCTGCAACGAGCAGCCCTTTGGAGTCAGCCGCAGGATACATCCGTCAGGCTCCGAGGTATTGCATCACCGGCACAGTGCGCTACACTGAACAAAGGAAACGCATCCCTAGGAGCCTGTCGGACTTAGGAAATCAAAGCGAAAATTCGGGTGGGCGAGGACAGATTTTGTCGATTTTGCAGGGTAATAGTTGTTCTATTACCCAAAAAAGCGGCGAAATATGGTCCGTCCAGACGGATTTGCAGCAGATTTACTCTAAGCCCGATAGGCTCCAAGCGAAAGGAGGCCCCCCATGCCGGAACAGGATATCAGCAGACAAACGCGACTGAGGAATATTCTGCGGGAAGAAAAACAGCGTCTGTGGAATGAACTCCGCGGCGAATTATTCCGCAATCAGGAAAAACTGAACAGCCAATTCGACATCCCCCAGGATATCGGGGACTTGAGCATGCTGGATGTCCTTTCCGACACCGGCATTGCCCTTGCCGACATCATGCGGGAGCGCCTGACGCGAATGGAAGAAGCCGAAAAAAAGATCAGCGACGGGACCGCCGGAATCTGCGAGGACTGCGGCGAAGAAATTGACGAGGACCGCCTCCGCGTCATCCCCTATGCGATCCGCTGCGTCGACTGCCAGGAAAAACACGAGGTTTCTTCTTTCCGGCCCAAGTCAACCATCTGACGAGAATATCATCCGGACTTATTCAGATGTGCAATCAAAATGGCACTAAACCGTAGGGTGGGTTAGGCTGACTTCAGCCGTAATCCACCGAAAACCCGTTCGTTTACGCTTTGCTGAACGCAGCCTAGAATGATGTCCATGTAGAGCCGGGAAGTCAGTCCCCGATAGCTGAAATCCGGATTCCCTCATCGTCCAGGCGGCGGCGAATTTCCCGGATCAGGGAAGCGCCTCCCGGCGTATCCCCATGCACACACACGGTCTGAAAGCTCAAGGGCACGATCGTACCGTCAACGGCAGCAACACACTTCTCCCGCACCATCCTCACCAGCCGCTCCGCGACCAGGAGCGGGTCATGCAGAACCGACCCCTCGCAAGAGCGGGGTACCAGGGTCCCGTCAGGCGCATAGGCCCGATCGGCAAAGGCCTCTTCGACAAATCGCAGCCCGATTTCCCGTGCCGCCGCTGTCATCTCTGATCCGGACAGACAGATCATGTACGCTTCCGGAGCAATATCCCGTATAGCTGCGGCAACGATTCGGGCCGTATCTCCATCAACCGCGGCCCGGTTGTAGAGGGCGCCATGGACCTTGACGTGATGCAGTGCCGTACTCAGGGAGCGGCAGATGGCAGAAAGTGCGCCGATCTGGTAGATGAGATCGGCTCGCAGCTCCTCGGGATGAATGGTCATCTCGCAACGCCCGAAAGAATGCTGATCCGGATAGGATGGATGGGCGCCCACGGCAACCCCGTGCCGGATTGCCAGACGCACGGTCTGCTCCATCAGCAACGGGTTCGAGGCGTGAAAGCCGCAGGCGATATTGGCCGAGGTAATGAGCGGCATAATCTCAATGTCGCTCTCCGAGACAGGTAGCTTGTCACCCTCCCCCAGGTCACAGTTCAGATCGATGCTCACCATCCGCTCCCCCCTTTCCTGTTGCCAAAGCCAAGCCCGGCCAGGAACTCTTCCCGCATCTTCAGGACCCGGACCGCCTCACTGTCGGAACAGCGGACGAATCTTACCCGCGTGCCCTGACGGGCCTGGACAAGACGAGACAGGTCCGGGCTGATCACCGTACCGATCTTGGCATAGCCCCCCGTAGTCTGATGGTCGGCGGTCATGACCAGGGGCAGGCCATCTCCGGGCACCTGAACGGCCCCGGCGCAGAGGGCATCCGAAATGATGTCCGCTCCGCTCCGATGACGGATCGCGGGACCGCTGAGGCAATAGCCCATCCGGTCATTACGGGTCGTCACCGTATAGACCTCACTGAAAAAGGTCCTGACACCTTCCGGCTCAAAGAGATCGTCCTGCGGACCCGGCATCACCCGCAGCTCGATTTCTTCAGGATAGTCCGGCACCAGGTGAGCGGGGAGGAAACGCGACCCCGGCACGGCGCCGCTTTTCTTCGCGAACGGAATGAGGTCCGCGACACGCAGGGCCCGGCCGCCGAAACCGCCGATCCCGGCGCGCAGAAAAGTGGCGCGGCTCCCCAGGACCGGAGGCAGGCAAATACCGCCGCGCACCGCCAGATAGGCCCGGCAACCGTGCAGCGCATGGCCGAAAGTCAGCTCTCCCCCGGCAGGAACGGCAAAGGCCGACCAGTTGCGAACCGGGACGCCGTTCAGCCGGCCGCACATATCTGCTCCGCAGACAGCCACATAGGCCTTGGTTTGAAAACGGAACGTCCCTCCCAGCAGGGTCATTTCCAACAGCGCGGCATCCGGCCCGTTGCCGGCAAGCTGATTGGCCACCCTCGCTGCCAGGGGATCCATGGCTCCGCCGGGAGAAAGTCCAAAGGGCCGGAATCCGAATCGGCCCCTGTCCTGCACCGTGGTGAGCAGCCCCGGTTTAATCACGGAGAAAAAGCCCTCTGGCCGCTCCTTGGCAAGGATTCCGGAGTCCGGATCACAGTCCGGCTCACGGCTCCGTTCACTGCGCTCATAAGTCTCGCGGTCAATGGGATCGAAGCGGATCCTGTCTCCCGGGGAGACAAGGAAAGGTTCAGCCCGGGAAGGATCGAACAGCCGCCGCGGGGTGCGGCCGATGATGCGCCAGCCGCCCGGACTCTCTAGCGGGTAGACCCCGGTCTGGCGTCCGGCAATACCCACCGACCCGGGAGCAACCTTTTGCCGCGGCGTCTGCAGCCGCGGGGCGGCAAGCAGCGACGGCAGTCCGCCCAGATAGGGAAAGCCCGGCAGAAAACCCAGCATGTACACCGGATAGGTCCCCCCCGCATGCAGGGCAATCACCTCCTCCGGGGAAAGACCGTTATGACTGGCCACAAATTCAAGATCGGGACCGAAGTCGCCGCCATAGCAGACCGGGAGACGAACCAGCTTACCCTCTTCCCGGGAAAGCTCCGTACTACTGACTTCTCTGACCAGTGTGGTGACCAACTCCTGCAAATTACTCCTGGACAGGACCAGCGGGTCAAACAGGATCAGCAGCGAGCGGTAGCTGGGTGCCAGCTCCCGGATCCCGGCAACGGCTTGACGGTGCAGGGCGGCAGCCAGACGGTGAACCATGGCGTTCGCCGCCGGCTCGACAGCGGCTCCCAGCTCCACCGCAAGCCCCTGTTCTCCCATCGTTAACATGCGGAGATGGAAAGGGATCCTTTTGGAATTTTTCGTCATGGCGATTGATTCAATTCAGATGACCGTTCCGATATTCCGGCAGGCTGCCGGTACAAGCCGGACAATGTCGGCTCTCAAAAATTGTTCCGGGAATTTATTCGGGGAAAGTGTGACGCTACGGGGAAATAGTACTTTTTTTGGCAGCTCAATTCAATGATGAAATGAGCTGCACCGACAGCTCAGCCTACTTCGACCAGATTCCTCAGGTCAAAATCGGCGGAGCACTCCAAAGCAATGGATTTGTGGAGAGTTGGCGCCGATACTTCCCTGTGCGGAAACTCATCCATGGCGACGGGACAGCACCAGGCAATCCGGTTTTTTCCTGAAACTTTGGCATGGTAGAGTGCCGAGTCAGCCGCATGAATCAGACTTTCAAAAAATTCGGTATGCTGGGGCTGCCGGGTTGCAATACCCATGCTCACGGTAACCTGACCAAAGTCCGAACAGCGGTGAAGAATTCTCAAATCATGGATTGCCTTCATCATCCGTTTGGCGGTAAATATCGCACCTTCCCGATTCGTCATGGGCAAGAGAACACAAAACTCTTCACCGCCATATCTGCTGACCAGGTCTCCCGGACGCAGGACCGACGCTTCGAGAGCAGCCGCAACCTTTCGCAGACAGTCATCGCCGGGGATGTGCCCGTAGGTATCGTTAAAGAGCTTGAACCAATCAATATCGATCATGATGATCGACAACAGCTGTCTGGACCGTGACTCCAATTTCCATTCCCGAGAAAGGGACATTTCCAGGAAACGGCGGTTTGCTATTCCGGTCAGAGGATCAAGGTAGGAAAGTTTCTGCAGATGTTCGACGGACTCCTGCATCAGCCTTCTCTGTCCGGCGATATCCCGGGCATTCCGGAAACTCTCCAGGCGCATCCGGAAGACGATTCTTGAAATGACGAAAGCAAGGAACGTGGCCAGGGTTACATTGATCAGCGAGGAAAGCAGCAGGGGAAATTCCGGTCGAAAACAGAATGCGGTAATGGCAAAACTGAGAAATCCCAGGGAAAACAGCAGCATAGTTCGCCGAGCGGCCTGAAAAAGAAAACACCCGGTAATCAGCACCCCCATCAGATAGGGTTCGGTCCCCGGCCGCACCGCCAGGAGAGCCCCGGAAAAGGAGCCGAGCCAGGCAAGTGAACCTCCGACCATGGCGGTATCCCAGAAATACAGGCGGGACGATACCCCGGCCGGCTTCTTGCGGGTCGCAATGAGAAAAATCACCAGGAACACGCAGAAGGAAGCGCGGAAAAGTATCGCCATGAAAGATAGGCTGCGGTGAGACTCCGCATGGAAGTTTGAGACACTGTAATCAACGATCATGAGCAGCAACGACGCCACGAGAACCAGCTGGGCAAGTATCCGTTCCCGGTAAATGTTATCCGTTGTTACGGAAGCCCGAAAAGAAGCGGCTTCGGCAGGAGCCGGTGCGGTAAAGATCACTTCCAGGATTTTTTTAGGCATTTTCTTCATAAAACAGGAGTACTTTCTTCCAGAATCTGCCGCTATCCTCTTGCCGGCTCTCAGTATCTTGCCTGCCGGTACGTGCCGGCAACACCTTTGAAAACTTTCCCAGTTACCGTCTTGTGCCAGCGCGCAGCCGAATCTCTGGCTGTCTCAGAAATTGATGAAAGAGTACCTCCGCTGCCAAAACGGAAGCCATGACTTATAAGAAACTAATAATTGCCAACAAACAATAACATCTTTTATCTAAACTTCAACTTCATAAAAAAACTTAAAAACCCTGACTGCTGAGGCACTTCAATCCAGCCAGCCACAAGACCGAACGTCTGATTCCTGGCGATCACATCATATTTCTGTCTGGCGACTTGCGATTTTCGCACGCTATCGTACACTTACCACTACTATTCGATCGATAGGGGAGGAAGATGTATGAAGCTGTTCTTCGCCGGTGCCATTAGAGGAGGAGGGGGATACGGAAAGGTCTATCGCCGGATTATTACTCTGCTCAACTCCCACGGCGAGGTGTATTCGGAAGTCACGAATGACAACGGAAACCCGGAGAAGGAAACAAAAAAAAGCGATCGAGCCATCCACAACAGAACCATTGAGGCTCTCAAGCATTCGAATCTGGTAATCGCCGAAGTATCGCACCCTTCCATCGGGGTAGGCTATGAAATCGCCCTGGCGGAATCGATCGGAATCCCGGTCGTCGCACTGTATCACCGTGGCTCGGAACATCACATTTCGGCCATGATTGCCGGCAATGAAAAGATCGTAACGCTCCCCTACGACACCTTCGAAGAACTCGGCATACTGCTGGAAAAGCAGTTGGCGCATTATTCCTCCTGACCTTCAAACACTTCTGCCACTTCCCGGCGCAATTCCTCGCTTCGCCCCTCATACTTCTCTGAAAAATGAAAAGGAATTATCCGTAGCGCCTCCTCCCGTGCCAGCATAATAGCACCTCAATGAAAACGAATATCAAAATTATTGTCGAAACCTGCTCGATGCTGGTATACTGTAAACACAAGAATAAACCATTAACCTGCGCGGGGAAGAGGAGGCGAACGGTGCGGCAATTTGGATGTATTGTCCTCCTGAGCAATGCCGCCATCAGTTTCCCGTGACAAGATAAGGAGATATACCATGGCCAGAGAATCTACCGTGAGAAAAGAAATGGATATGAAGTCTATGATGGACGTGTACCACAAACTGGCTATTCCCGGAGCCCCTCACGAGTTGCTGACCAAAATGGAAGGCAGCTGGAGTGTCAGGAGCACGTGCTGGATGGAACCCGGCAAACCGGTGGAATCCAGCGGCACAGCCGAGCATAAAATGGTCCTCGACGGACGCTTCCTGCAGCAGGAGTTTTTCGGTGAAATGACGGGCAGCCCGTTCAGCGGCATCGGCTTTGTCGGATACGATAACCACACGGGGAAGTATGTATCCACCTGGATGGACACGATGGGTACCGGTATCTATTATTTCGAAGGAACCGCAGGCTCCGACGGCAGGACAATTACTCAGTTCTGCAACTACGATGATCCTGTCCAGGGACCGGTGAAATGGCGTTCCGTTTCCCGACTGGTGGATGACGATACCCTGGAATTCGAAATGTATATTACCAACTCGAGCGGCAAAGAAGAAAAAATGGCCGATATGACCTATACGCGCAGCAAATATTCCATGCACCGGTAAAACATACACGATCGCACTTTGCAGATGGAAAGAGTCCATTTGCAGGGTGCGATTACTGTATCGTCCTGAGAAGCGGTATCAACATTCAACAGGCCGAACCTGCAGCTCTGCCCTCCTTATTCCTCCAATGTAGCCAAATTTCCGGGATCCTGCCCCAAGGCGCGGGCCTTGAGCACCCGCCGCATAATCTTGCCGCTGCGGGTCTTGGGCAGAGAATCGACAATTTCGATCTTTTCCGGCCGGGCAATCGGACCGATCTCGTGTGCCACATGCTTGCGCAACTCCTCCACCAGGCCGTCATGTACCTTTTCCCCTACCTTGAGGATCACATAGGCATGGATGGCATTTCCCTGCAGCTCGTGGGGCAAGCCGATTGCCGCCGCCTCGGCCACGGCATGGTGGCTGACCAGGGCACTCTCGATCTCCGCCGTACCCAGTCGGTAGCCTGACACCTTGATGACATCGTCCACCCGGCCGATGATCCAGTAATAGCCGTCCTCGTCACGGCGTGCGGAATCCCCCGTCAGATATATTCCGGGATACTTGCTCCAGTAAAGCTCAAGGTACTTTTCGGGATCTTTGTACAGTGTCCTCATCATGGCCGGCCACGGGTTCTTGATTACCAGGTATCCCTCCTCGTTCGTGCCGACCGGCTGCCCCTCTTCGTTCAGGATATCCATCTGCAGACCGGGAAAAGGTCGCGTGCCGGAACCCGGTTTCAGGGGCAGGGACGGCACCGGCGTGATCATGAACATCCCCGTTTCCGTCTGCCACCAGGTATCCATGATCGGGCAGTGATCCTTGCCGATCACCCGATGGTACCACTTCCAGGCTTCGGGATTGATCGGCTCGCCCACCGAACCGAGGAGCCGGAGGGAGGAAAGGTCGTGGCGGTTGGGCCAGGCGTCGCCGAAACGCATCAGGCCGCGGATCGCCGTGGGAGCGGTGTAGAAGATATTGATGCCGTATTTTTCGATCATCTGCCACCAGCGGTTGGGATAGGGATAGGTGGGCGCCCCTTCATAGAGGAACGAGGTCGTCCCGTTGAGGAGCGGACCGTAGACAATGTAACTGTGACCGGTGATCCAGCCCGGGTCCGCGGCGCACCAGTAACGGTCCTCTTCACGGATGTCGAAAACGTATTTCATTGTCGTGTACGTCCCGACCATGTAGCCGCCGTGGGTGTGGAGAATGGCCTTCGGCTTCCCGGTAGTCCCGGAGGTATAGAGCATGAAGAGCGGATCTTCCGCATCAACGATCTCCATCTTGCAGGGTCCGCTGGCAATCGGCAGGTTCATCAGTTCATGAAACCACATGTCACGCCCTTGCTCCATGTTGACCTCTTCGCCGGTGCGCTTGACCACCAGGACGCTCTCCACCGTTCCGGCTCGGTGCAGTGCCTCGTCGGCAATCTGTTTCAACGGCACGATCTTGCCGCGCTGATAGGCCCCGTCACAAGTAATCAGGACTTTCGACTGGCTATCTTCGATGCGATCAGCCAGGGCCTCGACGGTGAAACCGCCAAACACAACCGAATGGACAGCTCCGATGGTGGCACAGGCCAGCATGGCGATGGGCAGCTCCGGAATACGCCCCATGTAAATGGTCACCCGATCGCCCTTCACCAGACCGAGGCTCCGCAGTACGTTGGCAAAGCGGCAGACATCCCGGCGCAGGGCGAAATAGGACAACGACTTGAAGTCCCCGTTTTCCCCCTCCCAGATCAGTGCCAGTTTATTGCGCCGTGCGGTGGCCACATGCCTGTCCAGGCAGTTATAAACAATGTTCGTCAGAGCGCCGGTAAACCATTTGTAGAAAGGCTGTTGTGTATCGTCCAGCACCTGGTTCCACGGGGCAAACCAGTGCAGCTCCTTTGCCTCACGCTCCCAGAAACCAAGATAATCCTGTTCGGCTTCCGCGGCCAGGGCATGCCAATCCGGCACGCGCGCCTTAGCGACTGTCTCTTCATCCGGATAGAAAACATCACCCGACAATTTCTCCTCTGTCATGATTACACCTCATTTCGCACCAGGGAAAAAGGGGAAAACAGCTCGTGATCTGTCGTATTGTCCAAGTGTATCAATGGTTCGGGGTCCGTCAATGGTAGTGGTGGAACAGCGAACACGCCTGAAGCCGGTGCTTGACTTGACGCTCCCGGGGACAAATTTTAGAGGAGGCTGATTGTTCTATCTCAGAATTTGTTGGGGGAAAGAAATGAAAGGCATACCGGTGTTAAACCAACATTTCTATTGCCCTCTCCCCGGCAAAAAGTGTAAGGTAAGTATACGGAAAACAGGAAAGGCGAAGATACCCTCTTCGCCTTTCTGCCATTTTGCGAGGCCCTTGCCCAGCAGCGGCAACTACCACCATCAGGAGCAGCGAGTTTGAAAAAGCATAACGAAAAAGAGATCAACCAGCGACGTACCTTCGCCATCATCAGTCACCCGGATGCCGGTAAGACCACCATTACCGAAAAGCTCCTGCTGTTCGGCGGCGCCATCCAGCAAGCCGGCGAGGTCAGGGCCCGAAAGAGCGCCCGCCACGCCACCTCCGACTGGATGGAGATGGAAAAACAACGCGGCATCTCCGTTACCTCTTCGGTGATGAAATTCAATTACCGGGATTTCGAGATCAATCTCCTGGATACTCCCGGCCATAACGATTTCTCCGAAGATACCTACCGGGTTCTCACCGCGGTGGACTCGGTACTGATGGTCATCGACTCGGTCAAAGGGGTTGAAAGCCAGACCAAGAAGCTGCTGGAAGTCTGCCGCCTGCGCAATACCCCGATCATGACGTTCATCAACAAACTCGACCGGGAAGGCCAGGAGCCGCTCGACCTTCTGGATGATATCGAAAAGAACCTGCAGATCCAGTGCGCACCGATGACCTGGCCGATCGGCATGGGAAAAAGATTCCGCGGCACCTACCATCTCTACACGCGCGAAGTTGCTTTCTTCAATCCGGACGACGAGCGCGGCACCGGTGAGGTCATGACCGTGACCGGCATCGACGATCCGGAACTGGATCGCCTGCTCGGCTCCCAGGCCGAGGAACTGCGGGCTGACGTCGAACTGCTGGAAGGCGCCGCCCATCCCTTTGACAATGAAGCGTACCTGGCCGGCCGTCAGACCCCGGTCTTTTTCGGCAGTGCCATCAACACCTTCGGCGTCCAGCAACTTCTCGACACCTTTGTCGATAACGCCCCGGCTCCGAAGCCGCGCGAGGCGGTGACCCGCACGGTCTCCCCCTTCGAAGAACCGTTCACCGGCTTCGTTTTCAAGATCCAGGCGAACATGGACCCGGCCCACCGGGACCGGATCGCTTTTTTCCGCATCTGCTCCGGCAAATTCACCCGCGGCATGAAGGTCCGGCATATACGCCTCGGCCGCGACGTGCAGATCGCCAACGCCACTATCTTCATGGCCCAGGACCGGACCAACGTTGACGAAGCCTTTCCCGGCGATATCATCGGTATCCACAACCACGGCACCATCAAGATCGGCGACACTTTCACCCAAGGAGAAGAGCTCCAGTACACCGGCATCCCCAACTTTGCGCCGGAGCATTTCCGCAAAATCCGTATTCTCAATCCGCTGAAATCCAAGGCGCTGGAAAAGGGCCTCGTGCAGCTGGCCGAAGAGGGCACCACCCAGGTCTTTCGCCCGTTGATGGGCGCTGACTGGATTGTCGGGGCGGTGGGCATCCTGCAGTTCGATGTGGTCATGCAGCGGCTGGAGCACGAATACGGCGTCAAGGCCGCCTATGAGCCGGTATCCTACGTCACCGCCCGCTGGGTCACCGGCGAACGGAAAAAGCTGGATGATTTCCTGAAAAAGGAAGCCATGC
Organism: Deltaproteobacteria bacterium; assembly: GCA_009668975.1. Taxonomy (GTDB): domain Bacteria; phylum Desulfobacterota; class Desulfuromonadia; order Geobacterales; family Geobacteraceae; genus RPRC01. The sequence continues at coordinate 57,649 of SBEG01000008.1, forward strand.
ATCTCTACAATGACGGCGAAGGGAACCTGGCTTACCTGGCAGGGAGTCAGTGGCGGCTGGATAACACCATGGATAACTGGAAGGAACTGGAATTTCACGCCACCCGCGAGCATAGCGCCTAAAGTTTACGTCAGCGGGCACTGAGCGGTTCATTGCAGGAGCTTTGCTTATGATGAAAATCCGGATATTCGGCAGAATGTTACTGGCAGTGGGGCTGCTGACCGGTTGCTCGACTTTTCACGAAACCGGAAATGACCTGAAAAAGGCCGGAGGAACTATGAAGGAAGACTTCAAAAAGGCCGGCCCCGCCATCAAGGAAGATTTCAAGAAAGTCGGACCGGCCATGAAAGAGGGCTTCACCGAGATGGGACACAACATCAAGGATGCGGCCAGCGAAGCAAAGGATTCCATCAAGGAAACCTTCAAGTAGGGAAATGCCCCAGAAATGCCTGCTTCAGGGCACGGCTCGCCGTGCCCCTACGGTTTTTTCTCATAGATGATATAGCTGTGGGGAAGCGGTTCCGCCACCGTTTTCCGGCTTACGACGGCAAAATCGCCCGGAATCTCCGGGAACAGCACCTCCCCTTCCCGTTCCTGATGGAGAACGGTGAGATAGATCCTCTCCGCCAGGGGTAGAAACTCCCGGTAGACCTCGCCACCACCGCAGATGAACAGCTCTTCCGCATCACCCGCCGCTGCCAGCACCTCCTCCCGTTCATGAACCACCAGGCAGCCTGCCGCCCGGAAGGTGCGATCCCTGGTGAGTATGATGTTCAGCCGTCCCGGCAGGGGACCGGCAAGCGTCTCAAAGGTCTTGCGCCCCATGACAATCGGCTGGCCCCAGGTCAGTTCCCGGAAGCGCCTTCGGTCATCGGGCAAGTCCCACGGGATTGCCGTTCCCCGGCCGATCACCCGGTTTTCCGCCATGGCGGCGATCAGCGATATGATCACCTTTTCCCCCATGGATCCACCTCTCAGTAAACCCCGTTCAGGTTAAAATGCTGTGAATATTTCTTGTCGGTAACCAGAATATGATCCTGGTGCCAGCTTTTGAGAAAACTCAAAATCTCCAGAGTGAGAACAAAGCCGGAATTTTTGATCCGCTTTTGCAGATCAAGCGCCATGTCCGTGAATTTGCCAAGCCGTTTGTGGTTCATTTCTTGTTTTACCCTGGCACAGCCGGCTTCAAGGCACGCATCTCAACGGATCTTCACCACCGTTGCTCCCGCACCACCCTCAAACGGCTCACCATCACGAAATGACGCCACCAGAGCATGTCCCTCCAGGTATTCCCGAACCGCCCGCTTGAGGGCACCGGTCCCTTTGCCGTGAACAATGCGCACCTCACCAAGTCCGTCCAGCGAGGCGTGGTTGAGAAACGGCTCCAGTTTCGTCAGGGCATCCTCCACCCGCAATCCGATCAGGTGGAGCTGCAGGGGCGTTTCTTCCCGCTCGGCTTCTTGTTCTTCGGCGCCCTTGCGGCGAGCTCGCTTTGCGGCCGGGGGGGGTGCACCGGTCCTTTTGCCGAGGTCGGTGACGGGGACTTCCAGTTCCTTACCGGCCGCCTGCAGGCGGATCCGCCCGGTTTTCCCATCAACCTTCAGCACCACGGCGTCAAAACCGATCGTACGGACGAACACCGTCTCCCCTTCATGCACCTGATCAATCGTGAGACCGGACGACGGTTCGAACTCGCGCAGCTTTGTTTCCACCTGCTCCTCGACAACGGCCAGCTTTTTCATGGCGGTGCGGCTGCGCTCGCGCTTGGCCTCCTCCAGAATGGCATTCAGCTCCCGCTTCACTCCGGACACGACCTCCTTCGCGTTCTGATAGGCCTTTTCAAGGGCTTCGCGCCGCTCCCGGTCCCAGCCTGCCCGCCTGCTTTCCAGCAGGGCCTCCTGCTCGGCAACTTCACGCACCCGGCGCTGCAGGTCGGAGAGCGTCTCCTCGTAGTTCCGCCGCTGCTCCTTCAGATCATCCAGCAGCGCATGAAACTCCGATTCCATCCGGCCGATCATACCGTGGGCCCTTTCGATCACGCTGCCCGGCAGGCCGTACTTGCGCGCGATCTCCAGGGCGTGAGATTGCCCCGGCTCGCCTCTTTTCAGCCGGTAGAGAGGAGTGAAGGTTTCCCTGTCGAATTCCATTGAAGCATTGACCATTCCCTCGCGGCGGTGGACGAAACCGACGATGTCGGTCAGGTGGGTGGTGGCCAGCACCAGGGCACCCTTCTCCTGCAGCTCTTGCAGCACGGCACAGGCCAGGGCCGCGCCCTGGACCGGCTCGGTACCGGTGCCCAATTCGTCCAGGAGAATCACCGAGTGCTTCCCGGCCTGGGATAAAATGGCAGAAATATTCGCCACGTGGGCGGAAAAGGTCGAAAGGCTGCTCTGAATGGATTGTTCGTCGCCGATATCCACCAGCAAGCTGGTGATGAGCGGGAAGGACGAGGAGCCGTCCGCCGGCACCGGAATGCCGGAAAGGGCCATGAGGAACAGCAACCCCGTAGTCTTCAGGGCGATGGTCTTGCCCCCGGCGTTCGGCCCGGTAATGATCATCACTGAATCTTCGTCGCCCAGCGACAGGTCGAGGGGCACGGTTTTGGCGAGGCTGCCCTCCCGCTGTAGGAGCAAGAGGATCGGATGGCGGGCCTGTTTCAACCGCAACGGCAGACCGGCGCCGATCCGGGGCACTTCGGCCTCGATGGAATTAGCGAAGACGGCGATGCTGTTCAGCAGATCAAGGTGGATGAGGATTGCCTGCTGTTCCTCGATCTGATCCGAATCCTCCCGGATCCAGCCGCAGATTTCCCGCAGGATGCGTATTTCCTCCACCTTCTCTTCAGCGGTCAGGTTTTCCAGCTCATTGGCCAGGCCGATAATTTCCAGCGGCTCCATGAAAGCGGTCTCGCCGGAGTTGGAAACATCATGCACGACGCCCGGTACCTGACCCTTGGAATCCATCCGCACCGGAATCACCCAGCGCCCGCCGCGCTGGGTAACGAAATCGTCCTGGAGGAACACGGTAATATCACGCTCCCGGACAATCTCCTCCAGCCGTTTGCGGATGCGCGCCGTCAGGGAGCGTTTGCGGGTCCGCAGTTCGAACAGCAGCCGCGAAGCGGTATCGAGGATATTCCCCTCGGAATCAAGCGAGCGCTTCAGAGGGTCGAGGATATCGGGAAAACCGCTGACGGAGCCCGCCAATTGCCTGAGCAGCGGAATATCGTTCCGGTAGGCGAGCTGGCCGGCAATGGCGGCGAGATTTTCCAGCAGCGGGATAAAGGCCACCAGTTCCAGCGGAGCAAGCACCGCGCCCAGCGGACGCAGTTTTTCCAGGATCGGTCGGACGTCTTCAAAGGAAGAGATGCGCAGGCTGATGCCCTGGGAGACCAGATTCCGAATCTCTTCCACCCTGCCGAAGCGCGCGGCAATGGCCTCCTCCTCTGCCAGGGGCAGCAGGCCGAGCACTACGTCCCGCGACGCGCCGCTGTGGCAGTAGCGGGAAATTTCCTGCAAAATCCTGTCGAACTCCAGCGTGCGAACCATCTCTTTCCGAATCATCACTCTTTTTCTTCTCCTGTTCCGTATTTCAACTTTGCCCGCTTTCTCTTCTTTGCCTTTCGCTTGGCCGCGGCAGCCATCTCCTTGTCGCGGGGGGTCGCCTCGCCCCGCAGACGGGCAATTTTTTCCAGAAGCTCGCGCCGTGCGAGAAAGCGGTTCACCGACTGGCTCCGGTCAGTGCCGCACTTCACCTCCAGCCCGGTGGGCAGGTGGCGCAGGTAGACACAGCTGGAGGTCTTGTTCACATGCTGTCCCCCCTTGCCCGAAGAACGGATGAAACTCTCGGCAATATCCTCTTCGCGCACTTCGAGGGCCGCCATCCGCTCCTGGAGCCAGCGATTTTTTGCATCACTCACCGCAAAAGCGGGTAAAGACATGGGACACTCCATTTGTGACTTATTCTGTCACATGACTGCGATATGCTTTGGGTAAAGGGTTACTCGCTTTACCCGTCTACACCCAAGGAGGTTTTTCATGGAACCATTGGTCATCTTCGGCGCCGGACTGGTTGTGTACTGCGGCTATCTCGCGCTTCTGGACAGCACCAAAACGTGGCGGGCCTGGCGACTGGAAGCCGCCGCGAAACGCGCACCGGCAAAAAAACGGAGGGTTGTTCCCGTTAGACAGCAAAGGCCAAGACCCGCAGGCCGTGGGCAGGCCCCTGCCTCAGAGGGACTAGCGACCTGCTGATGACAGCAACCCGCAACCATCAGCTTTCAGTCTTCTGCCATCAGCCTCTTTCTACTGATTGATGAAGGCCTCGCCGGTATCCGTCACCAGTTTCGCCGGCAGGCTGAACAGGCGTTTGAAGATATTGAACACGCCTTTGGCCATGGATTGGGCGGCGATACTCTTCACCTCGGGATTGTCGAGACTGCCGGTCGCCTGGAAATAGGTGGTGATCAGACTCTTGTTTTTCCCGGTGAGAACCCAGCCGACGAACGGCAGGTGGCTGACCACCTTGTCGATGGTCTGGAGCGGTTTGACCCCGACCGTCACCTTCATCTGCTCTTTCACCAGGTCAAACTCGCCGACCATGGTAATGTTCATGGCATTGCTGTCGATAAACAGGTCATTCGTAGTTACCAGTCCATCCCGCAGGGCAAATGTGGCGTTGATTTCGTCGTAGGGCATGCCGTCGGCAACCATGTCCGGCAGTTTGAAGGTAAACAGCTGCGAAACATTGAGCAGGGAAAAAAGCTTGGAGAGCAGCGAAAATTTCCGCAAGGTGCCCTTTTCGCAATGGAGCCGCAGGTTACCCAGCGAGCTGGCTTTTACCTGATCGAGGGTCTCCCCTTTGGCAATGAGGTCCCCTTCGATGGACATGGTTCCGGTCAATTCTCTTTTCGTGCCGAAGAGCTGCAGGAATTGGGCAGCGGAGATATCTTTCAGCTGCAAGGAGGTCTGGTAGCGAGGGCCGCCCGTCGCACCGAAATCAACCCTGCCGCTTCCGGCAAACTGGCCGCCCAGCACATTACACCCGGCTCCCTCGATATACAGAATTTTCTGCTCCAGATGGACATCCGACTGAAGCTTCTTGAACTCCACCTGGTGAAACCGGCCAGCTTCCGCCTTTACCGTGGCGCGGAAGGAACTTCTCCCGCCGCCGCTCTTTGCCACGGTATCCCGGTCAAGCTTCGCCAGGAGCCCCACATCGTCCATATCGAGATAATCAGCGTCCAGATCCAGATCCACCTTCGGATTCCGCACGTCCCGCACCGTTCCGCTCGCCCGGATAATCGACCGGTTGATCTTGCCCGACAGAGCTGCGATCGACAGAACATCATCCTGGAAGGAAAGGGAACCCTTGACCTGCTCAATGGCAATTTTTTGCTCCGGAGTACGCAGACCGAGGTCGGCCAGATACACCGCAGGAGAAGAAAAATCCAGGCTGAAGATCGGCGCGGTAAAGCCGCTCAATGCGCCGCTGCCGCTGATACTCGAACTGCCCAGGCGAGCGGTAAAATGCGAACTCTTCAAGGATTCTCCACTGAATCCCAGCGTACCGTTGATGTTGGTCAGCGCCTTCATGGTCTCCACCGGCTTGAAGGAAGCGCCGGCGAGCATGATCTCACCGCCGAGCAGCGGCCGCTCCTGCCCGGTTCCGCCGCCCGTTCCATGCAGGTCCAGGTGAACCTTGCCGGCCGGGTGATACTTCGCAAGGCGTGGAAAGCGTGCCGCCACAGCCTGGATCGGAAAGTTGTTGGACCTGATTGTGAACGACAATGGCCGCTTGGCTCCCGCCTGATACTCGGCGGAGCCGCTCAGCGCCAATGGCATCAGATCATAGCGGAAGGTCGGGATCTTGGCCCCTTTCTCGCTGAGAAGCGATTGAAAAAAGAGGTGGTTGGCAGCTCCGGCCTCTTTCACCAGCAGATCGCGATAGTAGTAGGCGGCATTGGAGAGATCCCAGGCGCCGGAAAGTGAATAGCCGGCGATGGGGCCGCTGCCCTGCAGGGTCAGAGTCGTATCGCCGCTGAAGCCGGCGTATTTCTTTTTGTCCTTGCCGACCAGCCAGAACAGCTCGGCAGGACGCGGTTTCATGGTCATGGCAAAGGGGTAGTTGCAGGGTTGCATTAAGGGATAATCGGTGATCCGGCCTTCGAGAGTGAAGGGAGAACCGCCGAAATTGCCCTGCATGCCGCTGAGGATAAAATCCTTGCCCTGCATCGCCAGGCGCCCCTTGATGCCATTGAAGGTCGGCACCTCCGGTCCGTAGCTGACCAGCCCCTTGTCCACGGTCCCGCGAATCGAGAGAACATTGTAATTGGTGCCCTTTTCCATGTGGGCGATCTGACTGACGCGCCCGATCAGGCTGCCCTGCTCCAGCTGATAGGTGCCGCCCTTGATGTGTTCCTCGATATAGAGGGAGGCATCATCGGCAATCACCCCATAGGGGATGTAACCGGCAAATTCCTCCAGGCGGAAGAAGGAAGTTTTCGCTCGGGCCTCGATGAAGATATCGCCGCTCCCGATGTCCTTCAGAAGGCAGCTCCCCTTCACGTTCAGCGCATCCACGTTCAGGTCCAGAGCGGTGACATTGATATTCCGCGGCGTCAGGTCCATGGCATAGCGGAAGGACAGGTTCTTCGGTGTCAGGACGGCGTGGAAGATCTGCGGATAATCGAATCGCAACCCCTGGATTTTCATCGAACCCGCGGAGCTGAATTCCTTAAGTTTTCCCTTGAAGGTCGAATCCAGCTCCAGCCGGCCGAGTATCTTGCGGAAGGGAACGTAGCGGGCGTAGTAGTTCCAGTAATGGTCGGCAACCAGGTTTTTGGCTTTCACGGAACCATCAAAGGTCGTCTCCAGCAGAGGTTTCCCCGCGGCGGCCGGGGTCAGATCGCCGTGCAGCCGCAGCGTACCGGGCTGCTTCCCCTGCAGCACGGAAGCCGAGAGCTTGAAATCGGTGGATTTGCCGCTGATGAATCGACGGATGGACAGATCGAGGTCAGCGAGAGTCGTCACCACCTCACCCGGACCGGCGCCCCGATCGGAAAAACGAAGCCTTCCGTCCTTTACCCGGATACCGCGGATCTGGAGCGGGACTTCTTTGCCCTTGCTTTCGAGGAGATCGCTGATGTTGAACACACCGTTACGATCTCGCGACAGGACGAATGATGGTTTCTCCAGCGTGATTCCCCGCAGCAGCAAATGTTTATCAAGCAGCGGCAGCAGGGCAATCCGGAAGGTCAATTTGTCCGCGGTGAGGATGGGTGCCGAGCCGTCCTTCTCCATGATCACGATCTTCTTGAAGGCAAAGGCAGGGGTCAGCCGGAAAGTAAAGCTGCCGCTTTCGTAGAGGACCTGCCGGTGCAGGGTTTTTTGCAGTATTTCGATGATCTCGGTCTTGTACATTTCCAGGTGGAGCGCTTTTTCCAGGAAATAGCCCCCCACCGTGAAGATCAGCAACAGCGCCGCGGCCAGGGAAATGATCAGCCACCGCCAGGAACGGACCTGCGTCTCTTTTTCAGTGGTCATGGGTAAATTCTCTCATACACCCTACCCTGCCAAAAGGGCATCCAGGAGCGGAACGATCTCACCATCCAGGATACGGGAAAGATAGCCGGCAAATTCTTGCGGCAGCGGAGCAAAAATGCTCAGCGGAGCCCCGCAAACCGGATGCGGAAAGGCAAGCCGGTAGGAATGGAGCGCGTGACTGCCCAGCTCCCGATTCCGCTTGCCGCCGTAACGCAGGTCGCCCATCACCGGATGTCCGATGGACGACAGGTGACGGCGGATCTGGTGGGAGCGACCGGTAATCGGGGTCACGGAGAGGATCGAGACCCCCTTCCGGGTACAGAGGGTGCGGAACTCGCTGCGCGATTCCTTTTCGTCCAGGGGCAGATCGATGACGCCGGACTCCGCCGTCTTTCCCGAGACCACGGTTAGATAGCGCTTTTCCACCAGCCCCTCCTGGAAAAGCTTGCCAAAGGCCCCGGCCTTGGCGGAACTTTTCGCCAGCAGCACCAGCCCCGAGGTTTCCCGGTCGAGGCGGTTCACCGGGTAGAGCTTCAGCTCGATGCCCCGGCGGCCGAAAAAGGCGATTCCCGTATCAACCAGGTTGCGAATCCCATGTTCGGCGGAGCGATGCACGGAGAGACCGGCGGGCTTGTTGAAGATCGCGACATCATCATCCTCGTAGAGGATATCGGGGCCGTTCGTGCGGGGGACGAGAAGCGAACGGATCCGGGAAGTCTCTTTGAGGGCGATTGTATCGGAAAAGCGCAGGAGTTGGTCGGGAGTGGCAGGTGCATCATTGAGGAGGACACTCCCGCCCTTGAGAATCTGGCGGAGATAGGACACGGAAGCAGCCGGAAGAATGGACCGGACAAAGCTGTCCATCCTCCGGCCGTGGTCGGCAATTGTAGCGGAATATGTAATCATGGCGCCAGTATACCTGTCCGGCGTTCCAGCCGCAAGGTTTTGTGATAACCGCCACTTCCGGCTGTGGGGAGCGACGGCTACGGCAGACCAAAAACCCGCCGCTCAGTAAGGCCGGTTCAGAATTTCCCGCGGTATCCGCTGCATGTTCGGCTCGGCCAGCGAAAGAATATCGGCCTCGGGCAACCGCCAGACACCGGTCTGCCTCACCAGGCGAAAAGAGCGCGTCACAAAGCGGGTGCCGAAGCCCTCCACCTCGATGCCGAGCTTGGCGGTAAGCAGGACCGTTGCCTCATCCAGATAGACGACTTCAACATCCTGCAGTTTCTCCCAGCAGCAGGCCGGACGCCGGGCGGAATAGTTCAGCTGATTGACGAAATACCAGCGCTCGGAACCGGGAGCAGTAACCAGGTGGTCATAGAGCTCGTCAAACTGCTCTTGCCGCCAGAGATCCAGGATCTGCTCAAAACCTTGCTGGGCCTCGCCGGTTATCTGTTGCTGCCGGCGCTGAGAATCGTCGGCCCAAGTTCCCGCGGAGCAGAGACAGGTTACCAACGCGAGCATCGCTACCAGTATATATTTCACGAAAACCCCCTCTCCCTTGCCTTCAGAGGATTCTGCTCCCTGCCGTAAGCATAGAAGAATCCAGGAGATTATCAACGCATCCGTTACGGAACCGCCAAGCTGTTTTCTGACACCCCCACGAAAAACTTTCCCCAGGAGACAGACGACAGACGGGAGCATAAAGACATTGGATTAGAAATTTTGACACAGCTCCTTGCCGTACGGAAATTAATTCCAGACAAATGCTGGCAAATGAAAAGGTATTCCCGAGCGGGACAAAGCCGAACATCACGGATGTCACGAGATTTTTCCAAGGCCGTTTTCGTCAGCAAGATGCCGAGGGGAGCGGCTTTTGTTGTTCCTTTTTCAGGATGGTGACATGACGCAGGTAGAAGCACGCTTCAGGGAAACTGAGCTGCGAGAATAGCTGCGAAGAATACGGGCACGCTGGGACTCCCAGTATAGGCTCTGGCGGCGCACCGGCCGCCCCGAGGAGGGGCCAGGAACGGCCGTTCCAATATGGTGCGTCCATAACCATTTAATTAACTGTAATATTATGTGATTGCATTTTTTAATTTTGTATTATATTAGGACATTACTATTGCTAGCGTTAAATTCTTTGTTCAAACAGATTCCCGCATCAACCCTGGGGGTGGTTGCGCAATGATAACAGAACAACTCATTCTGGAAAATGGTACGCTGAGGAACAAAATCAAGGATTTGGAAATCCAAAGCAAACTCGCAAGAGAAAAGCTGGAACATTGCGAAAACATGCAGAGGGCTATCCTTGAGGCCATTCCCTACCCTGCATGGATTAAAGACACCAAAGGCCGATTCCTCCTCGCCAATTCACCATGGTTGGAAGACACGAACCTTCAACGTGCTGATTGTATCGGGAAAACGTCCTTTGATCTTTTCTCACTCGAAACAGCGCAAAAACACCACGAAAGTGATCAGGAAGTCCTCACCACCGGCAGACAATCATGCGTGCAGAGGGTGAAGCAGGAACGCGGGAACGTTACCTGGATCGAGATAACCAAGTGCCCGCTTCGCTTGGAAAATATGGGAATCGTTGGAACCATTGGTATTGCTCGTGACATTTCGGACATCAAACGTTCAGCAATAACGCTTGACCGCATTAATCGCGCGTTGATGACTCTGATCAAATGCAACGAAGCACTGGTTCGAGCCGAACGCGAGTCGGAGCTCCTTGACAACGTCTGCCGCATCATTGCCGAAAATAATGGCTATTTGCATGCATGCATAGGGTACAAAGAAAATGATGTCGCAAAAACGGTACGTTACGTGTCGCAGGCAGGCTATGAAGATGGATTTATAGAGAAGCTCAACATTTCCTGGGATGATAGCGAGAGAGGACAGGGCCCCACGGGAACCGCTATTCGAGAGGGAATGCCCTGCCTTGTGAAAGACTGTCAGAACGACCCTCGATGTGCTCCCTGGCGAGGACAATTCAGGAATTACGGTTATACCTCTATTTTGGCCGTGCCATTAAAGAGCGGCAATGATGTGCTGGGAGCCCTGACTGTCTATGGTTCGGAGCCTGATGCCTTTGATAACGGAGAAACTGATCTCCTGGTGCAGCTGGCAAATGATATCACCTATGGCATCATGTCGCTCAGGACCGCTGCCGAGCATAGACGCAGCTCGGAGGCGTTAGCCAAAAGTGAGCATATTCTCGCCGAGGCGCAGGCTATTGCCCACCTTGGAAGCTGGGAATATGATCTGGAAAAGGATGAAGAGTACCGTTCGGCAGAATTTTTCCGCATCCTTGGACATCAATCCAGAAAAACAGGTCTGGCGCAGGACTCCGTGTTTGACTTTATCCATCCCCAAGACAGGGAAAATGTTCTGAACAGGCTCACCGATGCCTTAGAAAAGGGAAAGAGCTACGATGTCGAATACCGCATTATTCGGCCCGATGGCGTAGAGCGGATTGTTCATGCGCAAGGGAAAACCCATAAGGATGCTAATGGCAAGACAACAAAGTTTATCGGGACGATCCTGGATATCACGGAGCGCAAATTACTGGAGGAAAATCAGCAACAATTAATAGCACTGATAGAAAACAGTTCGGACCTTATCGGCATCGCCAGCCTGTCCGGAGAAATTACCTATGTTAATAGTGCCGGACTGAACATGATAGGAGTGGAGAGCAGGGAAGCGGCAAGAAACATCACGTATTTCAATTTCATATCCGATGAAGACCAGCAGGAGTCTCTAGCTGTTTTCCAGGAAATTTTGCAAAAAGGCCGCTGGTGCGGTGAGATAAAATTACGCAATCTCTTGACTGGTCTTTCTTTCCCGGTAGAGGCAAACGGCTTCATTATCACGAATAAGCACACAGGAAACCCAACTGCCATCGCGACTGTCTGCCGCAATATCTCCAGGCGCAAGAGGAATGAAGTTGCAATTCGAGAGAGCGAGGCCAGATTCCGCTCCCTGGTTGAGACAACAACGGACTGGATCTGGGAGATAGATGAGAACTCCGTTTATACATACGCAAGCCCGAAGATTCGCGATCTGCTCGGTTACAAACCGGAAGAGATCATCGGCAAGACTCCCTTCGATCTCATGCCCCCGGAAGAAGCGAAGCGGTTGGCAGCTCAATTTGAAGTCACCAAAGCCTCCCGCGCATCGTTTTCCGGGATAGAGAACGTGACTCTGCACCATGACGGACAACTTGTCATCATGGACACAAGCGGGATGCCGGTCATAGCCGCGGATGGAAGGTTTTCCGGCTACCGGGGTATCAATCGAGACATTACCGCCCGCAAGAAGCTGGAGCAACAGTTTCTCCAAGCGCAGAAGATGGATGCGGTAGGGCAACTTGCCGGTGGGATTGCCCACGACTACAACAATATCCTTACCGCAACCATTGGCTATCAACACTTGCTATCGGCACTCATTGAGGACGAAAAAGCCAGGCACTATCTCGAACAGCTGACGAATTTGGCAGAGAAGGCATCAATACTCACACAAGACTTGCTTTTATTCAGCCGGAAAGAGGGTGCGGCTTTCAACCCTAAAGCCATAGACTTAAACTGCATAATAGAGAAAATGGAAAAATTGTTGAAGCGGCTAATCGGTGAAGATATCGTATTTGAAACAATCCTGCATCAAGGTCATCTGCCGGCAATTGCCGTAGCCAACCAAATAGAGCAGGTCTTAATGAACCTGATTGCAAACGCCAGGGATGCAATGCCGAATGGCGGTTTTCTGACTGTCAGGACAGAAGTCTTTGAGATTGATGCTCATTTTAAAAAAATACAAGGTTTCGGTAAGCCAGGAAAACATGTCCTGCTTACGGTTTCCGATACCGGTTGCGGCATGGATGAACAGACTTGCGCAAGGGTTTTCGAACCCTTTTTCACCACGAAGGAAGTGGGCAAAGGAACAGGCTTGGGTTTGGCAACGGTTTACGGGATCATTAAGCAACACGATGGTCATATCAATGTCTCCAGCGAGCAGGACAAGGGAACAACATTCCAAATCTATCTGCCTCTAGCCACTGTCGAAGCCGGAGAATGGAGAGACTCGAAGGACCAAATTGTTCCGGTAGGGGGCTCGGGAATTGTTCTTCTGGTCGAAGACGAAAAGGAAGTGCGGGAAGCTATCAAGTCCCTTCTGACAAATAATGGGTACAGCGTTATTGAGGCTGTGGACGGAGACGATGCTCTGGAAAAATTCATGGCCCATGAAACAGAAATTGATTTACTAATATCCGATGTAATCATGCCGAAAAGAAGCGGCAAGGAAGTGTACGATACAATATGCAAAGTGAAGCCGGGGATAAAGACACTCTTTATCAGTGGTTATACTGCCGACATAGTCCAGAGGAAGGGTCTCCCCGAAACTTGTCATCTGCTGACGAAACCCTTTTCGCCGAATACCTTTCTGAAAAAATTGCACAGTGTGCTGGAAAGTGCAGGTTTCGAAAGTGGGGAAGATTAGGCATTTTTATCCACAGAGGAAAACCATTCATGAACAAGGGGACGCCTGAGGGGACGCTGGTGACTTGTTGACTTGAATATGTTTGAGGATATAATTCGACCATGCCGCGAGCCGCACGTATCGACATTCCGCATCTCCTCCAGCACGTAATCGTAAGGGGGATCGAAAAAAGGGACATCTTCCTCGATGACTCCGACCGGGCATCATTTGTTCAGCGCCTCGGATTTCTACTCCAGCAGACCGGGACACAGTGCCTGGCTTGGTCTTTGATGTCGAACCACTTTCACCTGCTGTTGAAGCCGACAGACGAGAAGCTCTCCCATTTCATGCGACGACTTTTGACGGGATACGCCGTTACGTTCAATCTCCGACATCATCGCAGCGGCCACCTTTTCCAGAACCGCTACAAGTCGATTGTGTGTGAAGAAGACGCATATCTTCTGGAACTCGTCAGGTACATACATCTGAATCCGCTGCGGGTCGGCATTGTCGGCGACGTACAAGAATTGGACCGGTATCCGTGGACCGGCCATTCCGTACTTCTCAGGCTGCAGACGCTGGATTGGCAAAATGTGGGGGAGGTTCTGTCGTATTTCGGCAAAAAGACAAAGGCTGCCCGTGAGCACTATCGCCGCTTTGTCGTAGATGGAGCCGGCCAGGGCAATCGTAACGAACTTGTCGGAGGAGGTTTGCGCCGGGTCCGGAAGACAGGGATTGACGAGCAGCCGGTTATGTATGACGAACGGATACTCGGATCGAGTGATTTTGTGCAGCGCCTGACCGAAGAGCATGGACTCTCGGAACAAATGAATCCGCTAACACCGGTGCCGACTCTTGTAAGGCAGGTGGCGGAGGTAATGGGGATAAGCGTAGCTGAAATACGGCGCGCGGGTCGGGCGAAAGTCGTGTCCCAAGCTCGCAGTGTCATCAGCTACATCGGGTACAGGGAAATGGGTCACAGCGGCGAAGCAATCGCCAGAGAGTTGGGAATTACACGATCGGGAGTATGCAAACGGGCACGTGCTGGAGAGAAACTGTTCCGCGAGGATGAGCGGTTGTGGAAGCTTTTTCAGGATTAGTCAACAAGTCACCAACGTCCCCTTAAGCAGCCTCAAGCAACCTTTTTCAGGCCAGTTTTGCGGATGAGAGCAGGAAAGCCGGTTGGATCAGAGAACTTGATGAATTCTTTGCACATTGCTGTATGATGACGTAAGATGCCAACCGTAAATCAGGTTAGACGTTACCCGTAGCTATTTGCCGGGAGAACTGTCCGGTGATGTTCCCTGGCCATTTTTCGAACCGCGGCAGCAAGCCGCCGGTTCCCTTTCTCTCTCCAACGGACTACAGCGAGGTACACCCATGAAGAAGAAACTTACAGCCATCGGGAAAAAGGCCGGCCTGGAAGAACGCGAGATCAGGAGCTTTGTCAAGATCGGCTTCTCCGGACTCCTGGCCGTGGCGCTTTCCGCTTTCAGCGGTTCGGCCCAGGCCGGAGAAGATGTTGAAAACCTCACCCGGCAACTGCCTGCCAAGCCGCCGGTAACGGAAAACCTCCCGGAAAAATGCCTGATGAAACCGGACAAGGGCCCCTGCAAGGCGATCTTCTGGAAGTATTACTTCAATCCGAAAACGAACAGCTGCGAAGAATTTCTCTATGGCGGCTGTGAGGGCACTGTGCCCTTCGAGACGAAGGAGGAGTGCCTGACAACCTGTGGCGGTCAGCAGACGGAGGATCCCTACCCGGTTTCAAAATACGGTGCGGTGGGCAGCAGAGATTTCGAGAATGGGAACTGACTACCTGCTTCGCAACGCAGTCTGGGAATTCACCCTCGACTGCAATCTAAACTGTCTGCATTGCGGATCAAGCGCCGGCAGCAGCAGGGCTGATGAGCTGACGACCGCCGAAGCCGAGCAGCTCTGCCGGGATCTGCAAAAAACCGGCTGTCTCGGCATCACTCTCATGGGCGGAGAGCCGCTCCTGCGGCAGGACTTCTGGCGGATAGCAGCCCTTATCCGGGATCTCGGCATGGAACTGACCGTGATAACTAATGGGACGGTCTTTGACCGGGAGACTTTTCCACGGCTCCGATCGTTGACGCCACGAGCCGTTGCGGTGAGTATCGACGCCGCCCAACCGGAGCTCCACGACCGCATTCGAAACAGAAGCGGCGCTTTCGAAAAAAGCCTCGCTTTTATCAATCGTGCCCTTGGCGAAGGTCTGCCGGTAACCGTCATCACCACGGTCCACAAACTGAACATTAAAGAACTTCCGGCCATCAGAGAGCTGCTGTTAGGCCGGCAGATTGCCTGGCAGATCCAGGTTGCCGGCTCCGAAGGACGGAGATTTCCCCGGGAACTGCTGCTCGATGAGGAGGAGTTCTATTCGGTGGGAATGTTTATCGCCGCCACGAGAAGGAAATATCCTCGCACACAAATGCCGGTCATCGGAGCGCATGATCTCGGCTTCAATTCCCAGTTGCTGGACAACATCTCCCTTGCCCCCCGGTGGAGCGGCTGTCAGGCCGGCATTTCGGTTCTCGGTATCCAGAGCAACGGCACCATCAAGGGTTGCCTCTCGATGGATGACTCGACGGCTGAAGGGACGCTCAGGGAGTTGAACATTGCCGAGCTCTGGCAGAGCGAGTCGGCTTTTCCTTATTCGCGGAGTTTCTCGGCTGCCGAGGCAGGAGAGAATTGCGCCGGCTGCCGCCATCTCGATTCCTGCAAGGGCGGCTGCAACGAAATGTCCCTAATGAAGACCGGGCTGCTGCACAATGACCCCTATTGCTTCCATCGCATCGAACAGCGTCTCTTCGCGAAAGAACTGCGCAATCCCTTCTACCGCCTGCTGATCATGCTGCGGCACAAATTCACTACCCTTTCCGCCCGGGATACTGCAGGAAAACTGTAGCATTTTATCTGGGCAATGATATTCAAACAACCTAAAACGATATATTGACACCCGCACCATAATAATCTGCCCGCAGTTTAAATAACTGGCCGAAGGGCAAATTGCCATTGTAATATTCGCCGAAAATCTGAATGGCCCGTTTTTCGCTATAGGGGCTGCGAAAGCTGACACCGGCTTTGGCGCTCACATCGATGTTCCAGCTGGTTTCTTCCCAGGAATGGGCCAAGACACTGGCAAAGAGCCGCGCCGACGGATGGTAGACCGGCTTCATGCTCCTGTAATCAAGGCCGGCCTGAACACTGGTGCGTTTGAGAGGGGAATCGCTGTGGATTATGTACGAAGGACCGGCCGTAAGCCGGATCCCCTCCCACTCCCAGCCACCGAGCAACTCAATCGTCTCGAAGCTCAAGTTGATGCGCGTTTGCTGCGGGAAGCCCTGGTTTTTGAGGAGGAGGAACTCGTCCCCCAGGTGTGAGGACTGGTGGAAGATTCGCGCCCGCGCCGACCAGGAGCCGTTTCGGTAGCTAAGCGGCAAGCCGATAATATAGTCGGCGTTGATCAGGTCCATGGAATCGGCATCCAGATTGAACTGGGCCAAGACCGCCCCGCTGATGCCAAACTGCCAGGCATCCGATTCACCCCAGCCGGGCCAGCGTACTATGCCGAAACTGTCGCCAAATCCGACCGAGCCGATGTTGAAACTTTCTCCAGGAAGATTGAGATGAAGCCAGGTGGCATGGGTGCGGGGCTCCTTGGGACTTGCCAGCGCGGCGAAGAACAGGGGTCCCTCGGGAAACATGATGGTTTTCCGGTTTGCGACCTGTCCGGCAGTCTCAGACGGCGTTTCGGCAAATCCCGGAATCGCCGAGATAAAGTTGCTTTTTCACTATGCCGGAGCATACCCTTCCCACTTTCACAGTTTGGGGCATATCCTCACTACATGGATATGCCCCCATTTCCCACGTCTAGTATTTTTCCGGTGCGGGTGTTCCTTGTGCTCCAGTCGATCCAGTTGCTCCAGTCGACCCTGTTGTTCCTGTTGCTCCCGTTGCGCCGGACTCTCCCGTCGATCCGGTAGCCCCGGATTCTCCCGTTGACCCAGTTGCTCCCGTGGTACCTGGTGCGCCAGGTGCACCAGGTGCACCAGGTGCGCCAGGCTCGCCTTTTTCGGCTACTGGTGCTGGTTGCGGCGACTCTTTTGTTTGATTGCAGCCAATCAGCGTACTAGTTGTCAGGATCGTCATTGCTGCAAATAATGCCACTACTTTCTTCATGAATTTTCACCTCCCTTCTTTTTCCATCAGTATCTTAGTAATCAATACAAATGAATTGAACCTCGCTGCAGGCCTTGCCTTTCACTCCGGAAACATCCCGACGGCATCGAGATGTCAGATGCGGAATTGCCCGCCTGAACAATAAATGAGCTGGAGATAGCTTTCGCCAGGTAACTGAAAGGAACTGTCCTTAAAGGTCAGAATGCCTTGCTCCAGGTAAGAATCAGGCTGCTTCCCGACTTGCCGTTACGAATGAAACCGGAATCCCACGAGTAGCCAAGATACAGTGCCGAATTCCAAAAAAAGCCGCTATCCAGACCAATGGTCGTGGCTGCCCCGGAAGAACTTTTGAACAAAAACCTGTTGGTATCCGTCACAGCTGCCCGTTCTGCCCAGATGAGCGTCTCACGCAGACGAAGATAGAGGAAAAAGGCGAGTTCACGCCGGTATTCCAGAGCCAGCAGCGCATAATTTGAGACGAGAACCTGATTAAACATGGCGCCGGGATAATCGGGACGGCAAAGGTCATCCGATTCCCCGGGGAAAGGACCGCCGCTGAGAGAAATGGCATTGTAGCGGTCGGCGCTCTTCTTGGGCGTTAAGCCACCATGGAAGCTGAAGAAAATCCGGTTCTTCTCCGACAACCCCGGGATTCCGCCAACACCCATGATATAGCCGTTAACCTGGAGGTAGTTCCGGGTATCCCCTTTGGAGAAAAACGCATCGGGAATGGTGCCGAAATCCGCCCACTTGTCCCGGTGCATGTAATCCACATCGAATCCGGCGGCCATGCCCGTATGAGGGAGTTCCAGCAAGTTCCGGCGCATCCCGTCATAACGGCCCCGCAGTTTCACGCCGTAGAGCATGGTGTCTGGCGGCAGCACCAGGTTTGGCCCCGTATCGCTGGTCCGGTCGGCATAAAAATATCCGACCCTACCGAGAAGTTGGAGCCTGAGATCATTGTCAACCTGGTAGGGAGCAACCTTATAGCGTAGTCCGGGTCCAATCGAAGCGATCATTGTTCCCCAAATCGTGTCGGACGACTTGATCTCAATATTGTTCACCACTTCCTTTTGGCCAAACGGAAGCGTATTGTTATCAAAACGCGTGACGAGTTCTACATTCCCGAAGCTTTTGTCATATTCCAGGTCATTGACGAAGATACTAATTACGTTGCGTGTCCTGGACTCCGCCCACACCCTCTTCAGGTAGAAGGCGCCAATCGGGGTAAAGGAAGTTTCTCCCTGTTTGGGAAAGTAGAATACGCCACCCAGCGACACAGCAGTCACGCGAGCACGGTCCATGGCGGGGACGTTTATGGTCTTGCCCATGAACACCGTGTGGACTGGCTCTCCGGCCAGCAGTGTGTGATGTTTCGATGTTTCACCATCGGCTGGAGTCCCCTGTTCTTCCTGAAAAACGGACAGATAAGCGTTTTGACCAGCCACGGCAATCCCGTTTTTCGACCAGCCGGGACACAAGAGAATGCCGGCAATGATCAGGGATACGATATATTTCCCGCCTCTGCTCACTCCCTGTCCAGTCATCGGCTGACCCTCCTTACCTTCCTTCGAAAAAAACTAATTTGCCTTCGTCGGGACGCACCGTTACACTGCCGTTGACAAGTCTTCTCATAAGAAGCTTAACAACTAATGTGCCAAGTGAAAAAAATGGCCACAGCGAATGCAATATGCCGATATTACGGCAAATAATGGAGGAAAAATTTGTAGATAAAGGGAAAACCGTCAGCGACATCCGTCATATTGTGCGAAACTGCCATATATGACAGATGTCGTTGGGGCAACAAATTGCGAAGCAGATTGACATATGTTCTTTTCTGAACGATAAGTTGTTCAGATTACCCGATAAAGAACAAGGAGAAGGTTTGATCGACATCCATTGCCACACGGCCGGCATCGGCACCGGCGGGAGCGGTTGTTTTGTCTCACCGAGGATGCGCCGCAGCTTCCGCTACCGCTTCTACCTCAAGGCCTTCGGTGTAACCGAGCGGGAATTGCTGACGGACGGGGACCGGTTGATCATGCAACGGATCTCCCAGGCGCTGGCCCGTTCCCGGCGCGTTTCCGCGGCGGTGATTCTGGCACTGGACGGAGTGGCGGCCAGGGACGGCGAACTGGATAAAGCCGCCACGGAGATCTACATCCCAAACGAGTTCGTCGCCAACGAGGTTCGGCGTTACCCCAACTTGCTGTTCGGGGCAAGTATCAACCCCTTGCGACGTGACGCCCTCCGGCGTCTGGAAGAGGCGGCCTCTGACGGTGCCGTACTGGTGAAATGGCTGCCCCCCATCCAGCACATCGACCCGGCGGACCAGGAACTGGTCCCCTTTTACCTGCGACTGAAGGAACTCGGCCTGCCGCTGCTCAGCCATACCGGCAGCGAACACTCCTTTACCCGCGCCCGCAATGAATTCGGCGATCCGGAGCGGCTGCGCCTGCCTCTTTCCCTCGGGGTAACGGTCATCGCCGCCCATGGGGCCGGAAGCGGCCGAAACCAGGGCGAATCCAACTTCGAACGGCTTTTCCGCCTGCGTGACTACCCGAATTTCTTCGTCGACATCTCTGCCCTGACGCAGCTCAACCGGCCAGGACAGCTGGCGCGACTGCTGCAGTGCCGGGAGTTCCACGGCCGGTTGCTGTACGGAACCGACATGCCGCTGGCAAATTCCGTCCTTGTCTCACCCCTGGCTTTCCTCTTCCGTCTGCCGTTCCTGCAACTGATCGGCATCACCCGGATAGAGAACTGCTGGGATCGTGATCTGACTCTCAAGGAGAAGCTTGGCTTGAGAAATGAAATGCTGGTGGATGCCCGAAAGATCCTGAAGATACCGCCGGGACGTGACGCTGGTAGCAGGGAATAGTGGCTCCGGGAACAGCCCGGGACAGGCGTATGCGGAACGAAGGCGCCTGCCGCCCGCGGCGTAGGCTGATCACAACAGAGGTTTTCGGATTAAACTGAACGTACGGCCGATTCACGTGATGAAAACAGACGGCAGCATCGTCCTCGAAGGACCGATCGAGGCCAGAGACCAAGTATTGATCCGGATTCCTGAGACACAAAAACACTTTCAAAAGGAGGAGAATTCACATGAGTATGACCCATGAACTGGTTACCTGGACTTGGGAGAAGAAATGTCTGCAGTCGGTCGCAGCCCTGAGCAGGAACGGTTTTAGCGCCTTCTATTGCAAAACGGCAACAGAGGCCGCCAATTATATCCTGGTTGAATCAGGAGATGCCCGCAGTGTCGGCTTCGGCGGCTCCATGACGATCAAGGACCTGGGCGTGGAGCCACAGCTGCTGGAAAAGGGCAAGGAACTTCTCAACCACAGCGCTCCGGGGCTTACCCCCGAAGAAAGGCTGGAGATCATGCGCCGCCAGCTCACCTGCGATCTGCTCCTTTCCGGAACCAACGCCCTTACCCTGTCCGGCGCATTGGTAAACATTGACGCCATCGGCAACCGGGTCGGCTCGATGTTCTTCGGACCGCGCAAGGTCATTGTAGTTGCCGGCAGAAACAAGCTGGTGGATGGTGATATTCCGGCCGCAATCCGGCGCGTCAAGGATTGGGCCTCACCGCCCAATGCCCGGCGCCTGAATTACAAAACGCCCTGCGCGGAAAGCGGTTTTTGTTGCGACTGCACGTCACCGGAGCGGATCTGCCGGATCATCAGCGTGCTGGAACGCAAGCCGAAATACACTGAACTGCACGTCCTGGTGGTCAACGAAGACCTGGGGCTCTGAGAAGATGCTCTTCAAGGCCTTCCTTGATATGCTTTTCCCTCCGCTCTGCCACATCTGCCGTTGTTTTTTGTCCGAGCCGACGGAGATTCATCTCTGTGACGGCTGCCGGGAGAAGATTATACCGATCGATTCGCCTCTCTGCATGATCTGCGGCGTACCTTTTGCGACGGAAAACGGCAGCGACCACCGCTGCGGCCAGTGCCTCACGACGCGACGCCCCTTTAGCGCGGCACGCTCCGCGGCGCGCTTCGAGGGTCCACTGCAGGAACTCATCCATCGCTTCAAATACGGGAAAAAGGTTCACCTGTCCCACCCTCTGGGCCTCCTGACCTCGGCTGCCCTGGGCGATGTCCCTCCGGCATTTTCGGCCGATTTCCTCGTTCCGGTGCCTTTACACCGCACGCGTCTGAGGGAGCGGGGCTTCAATCAATCACAGCTCATCGGCCGGGTTCTGGCAAAAAGATGGAACATCCCCCTTTCAGTGCATAACCTTCGCCGCATCCGCTGGACCACCCCCCAGACCGGCCTGTCCGCCGCCGAGCGGGAACGGAACATCAGGGGCGCCTTTTCCGTTGCCAGGCCCGAGCGATTCACCGGCAAGCGGCTGCTCCTGGTGGACGATGTCTACACTACCGGCAGTACCGTCACCGAGTGCGCAAAAACCTTGTGCCGGTATGGCGCGAAAGAGGTGTATGTGGTAACCGTTGCCCGGTCAGTCCTCTAACAGGCTGTTGAAAAACTACTGCGGGGCCGGTCTGGGTCGTTGCCGTTCGCGCGCCGAAGCGCTACAGCGCGCAGGCCCGGCCTCCTCGCGACGTCTTTCGACACCCTGCTAACTGTTTACCAGGTAAAGATTTGTCATACGGGGTGAATCCAATAGAGAAATCTTGACTCTTGACAAAAATTGGATACTATGAAGAACATGCGGTTTAGGACTTCAGGACAAGGAGAACAATATGAAAAGTTTGATACTGGCAGCAACCCTGATCGTATTTGCGGCCTCCGCGGCGTTGGCAGCGGATTGCATTGTCTACCCGGCATCCGCGGGTAAGGTTTCATTCAACCACAAGGCACACGTGGATAAGCTCAAGAACTGTAAGCTCTGCCATGAAAAGGCACCAGGCAAAATCGAAGGCTTTGACAAGGCGAAGGCTCACAAGCTTTGCATCGATTGCCACAAGAAAATGAATGCCGGACCGAAAGGCTGCAAAGAGTGCCACAAGAAGTAACTCAGTAACAGACTCGTTGAAAACATTTTGAAGGAAACTATCGGCACCTGGAACGCTGAAAAGCGCTGCCGGGATCTGTGCACTCTTGTTTTATCGACAGTCTGAATACTTACGGGGTCTGCCGACGCGCTCCTCTTGCCTGCAAGAGGAGCGCGTTTTTGTGCACGAAGTTTTTCATCAGCTTGCCAGGTTGAAGAATATCGGAAATTATTTTTCAACAATTCCCCCAGCAGTCCCTGCCATCCGGAAAAACCGCTGCATTTCCTGAAATACCGTACTGCCCTCGCCCCGGGTTATTCTCGACTTCGGCAGCGAATCGAGGAAATATCTGCCGTAATTCTTCGACAGGACCCGGCTGTCAAAGATCAGCACCGCACCCCGATCATCCCGGCTCCGGATCAACCGGCCAAAGCCCTGCTTGAACTTGATCACCGCCTGGGGAACCGTGTACTCCATGAACGGGTCACCACCCTCGGCAACGATCGATTCGGCCCGGGCTTCAAGAATCGGTTCGGTCGGCACCCGGAAGGGCAACCGGGTGATCACCACCAGTTCCAGTGCCCGCCCCTGCACATCAACCCCCTCCCAGAAGGAATCGGTACCGAACAGCACGGCATTCCGCTCCTGGCGGAAGCGATTCAGCAACAGATGCCGGTTGATTTCCCCCTGTCGCATCGGCGTAAGCCCGGCCTTCCGCAGCGGCTCGTACAGAGAGGAGTAGACCCTGGTCAGGAGATCGTAGGAGGTGAAAAGGACAAAGGCCCGTCCCTCCGAAGTAATCAGGCCCCGCAGCAGGTATTCCTCCAGAAACCCGGTAAAACTCCGCTCGGTCGGCTCGGGCAGATCATCGGGAATGCCGATGAAGGTCTGCCGTTCATAATCAAAGGGCGACGCCAGGAGCAGCTCGGTCACCCGCTGTTTGTCGAGCAGATCGATTCCGGTCATTTTTTTCAGGTAGTCGAATCGCTCGCCCACCGCCAGTGTCGCGGAGGTGACAACCACAGTCCGAAATTTGTCCAGCACCACGGTCTTGATGGATTGCGCCACCTCAACGGGAGAGGAGCAGAGACGCACGATCATGCCCTTGGGGCCGTTACTGACCTCAAACCAGTGGCAGGCCCGGTCGCTGCGCACGGTAAAAACGCCGAGATCCTGGATTACGCCTTCCAGGCGGCCCCGGATTCCGCGCAGATCGATCAGATTGCCGGAGAGCTTTTCCAAAACGGAATCGGGCAGCTGCTCGCAGACTTTGAAAAAGGCCTGAATGATCGCCACATACTCACTCAGGTCCTTCCTCAACCGCTGTACCGCCTCTTCCGCCGCGCGCCAGAACGGATCAGCATACACGGCCGCAGTGAGGCGCAGCTTCCGCTCACCAGAGTTCTTTTTGTCGTTTTTCAGATAGGCGAGCAGGTCGAGCCCGAGAGCATCAAGCACCTGCGTGATGGTATCCGCCAGTGCTGCCCTCCGCGGGATCAGCCGTTCTTCCAGAAGGGTCGAGAGTTCAAGAAACTGGACATCCAGTTCTTCCGGCACATTTCGGGAGATCCGGCTCGAGAGTTGCGGCAGAATGCCCCGCTGGACCTTGCGCGGATGCTGAAGCCGGCCGAGAAGCTGCAGCAGGCCGTGGCGGGAGGTGCGGGATGAAAAGAAACTGGTGGCGGTGTCCTCCAGATGGTGGCCCTCATCAAAGATCAGTCGGGTAAAGGGCGGGAGGATCGCCGAGGAATCGTAGCCTGTTTCCTTGCGCAGGGCCACATCCGCAAAGAGCAGGGCGTGATTGACCACCAGCAGATCAGCCCCGGCCGCTTCACGACGGGCGGTATAGAAAAAGCATTTGCCATAGTGAGCGCACTTGACCCGGCCGCACTGATCGGCCTCGCAGCAGACCTCCTGCCAGATTTCGTCTCGGGGAATGAAGCTCAGATCATTCCGGCAGCCCTCGCCGGTCTTGCGGCTCCAGGCCACGAGAGCCTCCAGCTCGCTGGCGCTCCCCTCTTCCTTGAACAGCGAAGGCTCGCTTTCGATGGCTTTCAATTTGCGCAGACAGAGATAGTTGGAACGGCCCTTAACCAGAACGGCCCGAAAGGCCAAACCGCCCTTTTGCTGCAGGAAGGGGATATCTTTCTTGATCAGTTGTTCCTGGAGGTTGATAGTATTGGTGGAAACGACGATCCGCTCACGGTTGCGAACGGACCAGAGCACAGCCGGAAGAAGATAGGCCAGGGATTTGCCGGTGCCGGTGCCCGCCTCGATAACCGCCACCCGTTCCCGGTTGAAGGCCTCGGCAACGTCGAAGGCCATCCGGGTCTGTTCATCCCGGTGTTCGTAACCTTCCAGGTTGCGGGAAAGAACGCCACCGGGAGCAAAAAACTGCTCGATCTCCGGAAAAGAGAGGTGTTCGACGGTCTTGCGGGCGAAGGGCCGTACCGCCTGGTAGCACCTCTCCACCGCATTGTCGACAATGTAGAAACCGACCCCCTGATTGCCGAGGATTGAAGCGATCTCCAGGTCAGGCTGCGAAGGGGTCAGGTCTCCGGAGGGATGGTTGTGCAGCACCACGTCGCCAAAGGATGTGGCGATAATAATGGCGGCTACCGCATCACGGCTGCCCCGCGCCAGCGGCTCGACCTCCACCACCATGCTGTTTTCATCGGTGCGGCCGAGAAAAAAAACCTCGTTGCCGCCCGCTTCCGCGATTTCCTCCCGCATGGTGAGGACTGCTTTTTCAGCGATACAGGATTTCATGGCTCGTATTTTTCACACAGCGGAAGGAAAAAGGCGGATCAGGGTTCCTGTTTCAGGACCAGCTGGAGGGCCTCGTCGATCTTCAGCGTATCAACGGTCGTGTTGACGCAGGGACCATAGGGGCGCGCATTGAGCACTCCCAGGACCGGCAGGGGGTAACAATCCTTGATGCCCGTGGTGAGGTCACCCTCGCAGGCCACGGCCACCACTAGCTTGGGCCTTTTTTCCATGATGACCTTTCGCGCCAGGGTTCCCCCGGTGGCAACCGAGATGTCAATCTGGTATTTCTCCGCCAGGTCGGCAAGGCCGGAGATCGGGCAGCGGCCGCAGCGGACGCATTTATTGATATCACCGGTCACCTTGATGTCGCAATCTGAAAGCTGGAGGCAGTGCGGCAGCAGGATCAGAATGCGGTCCGGCTTCAGCCGGACTCGCTGGGAGAGAACCAAACTGTTGTTCATGGCGATAAACGACTGGCGGATGGTATCACGCGGAATTCCCGCAAGTCTGCCGATGAACTCAATGACGGGCAGAAGAACCTTGATGGCAATACCCCGGAGAAAGCGGGTGCCGAGGATATCCTTGCCGAGCAGCGTTGTCAGCACCAGCAGCAGAGTGCCCAGAAGAATGCCGGCCGCAATTACAACCAGAACACTCCCGGCAATGGCAGGAAGACTCGGATGAATGGAAGCGAGCCCGGCGCCCTGAAGCCACCAGAAAACGAGAAAAACAGCCGCAATGAGAATGCAGGTGACCGCCAGTAGAGTCACGAACAAGCCCTTGGATGCGCTGGTCAGGTTGGAATCATTTTTTACCACAAAGCTACTCCTCTTTGCCCAGAATCGTGCCGGGATCGATGCGGCAGCCGGCGAGGAATTCCCGTACCGGAAGCCTCTTCTTCCCTTCCAGCTGGAGCTCTTCGAGGATTACACTGCCGCCGCCGCAGGCGACTTCGATGCCGTCTTTTCCCGCTTCAAGCACGGTTCCCGGAATTCCCGTTCCAGGTCCGGTTCGTACCCGATAAATTTTCAGAAATTTCCCGTCGAGATAGGTATAGGCGCCAGGCCAGGGATTCATGCCCCGCACCAGGTTCTTGATGACCCGCGACTCCGCGGTCCAGTCGATCTGTCCGTCCTCTTTTTTCAGCATCGGCGCATAGCAGGACAGGGAATCGTCCTGTTTCTCCGGAATTAGGTTGCCGGCACGGAGAAGATCAAGGGTTTCGTCCAGGGAATCAGCGCCCAGGAGTGAAAGCCGGTCATGCAGCGATTGGGTGTCTTCCTCGGGGTCAACCGGCGTGACCTTCTTCACCAGCATATCGCCGGTGTCGAGTCCCACATCCATGAGCATGGTCGTAACGCCGGTTTCATTTTCACCATTGATGATGCAGTAGTTGATCGGCGCAGCACCACGGTAACGGGGCAGGAGCGAGGCATGCACGTTGATGCAGCCATGTTTCGGGACCTCCAGCAGGGCTTTCGGCAGAATCTGGCCGAAGGCGACCACCACGATAAGGTCGGGCTGCAGCTCCCGCAGAGTATCAATGAATTCGGGAGCCCTCACTTTAAGCGGCTGCAGGACCGGCAGATCGTGCCGTTCGGCAAGTTCTTTCACCGGTGGGGGCAGGAATTTCTGTCCCCGGCCCTTCGGACGGTCCGGCTGGGTCACCACAGCGAGAATCTCTTCACCACGATCGATCAGCCGCTGCAGTGCCGGACAGGCAAAGGCGGGGGTTCCCATGAAGACGACACGCAATCCGGCCATTAGCCGTCCACCTGCGACTGCTCCAGCATCTGGCGATATTTCTTCCGGAAAATGTCTTTCTTGAGGGGGGAAAGGTGGTCCACGAACAGGACCCCGTCAAGGTGATCGATCTCATGCTGGAAGGCTATGGCCAGCAACCCCTCGGCACGATAAGTCACTTCTTCCCCCTCCAGGTTCAGCGCCTTGACCACAACCGAGGCATGCCTTTTCACACTGGCACCATAGTTGGGGACGGAGAGACAGCCCTCTTCGTCGCAGGACGACCCTTCGGCGTGGACGATAACGGGATTGATGGCAACAATCAGGTCCGGTTTTTCGCCTTTGGGAGAAATATCGATAACGATCACACGCTGATGGACGCCGATCTGGGCCGCGGCAAGGCCGACGCCCGGCGCATCGTACATGGTTTCAGCCATGTCTTGGACAAGTTCGATGATTTTTTCGTTGATTATGGTGACCGGAGCCGATTTTTTTTTCAATTCCGGGTCCGGATAGGTGAGTATTCTTCGTATCATTCAATTCCCTGCCTGCTTATTTTGTTTCCACTATATAAATTCGGGCAGGAAAATGCAAATTTTTCATTACATCGGAGAAGCGGCAAGCATCTCCGGCAAGCTGCGCCCGGAAACGTGACAGCGGCAATTAACCATACGGAATACGGTAGTTTTATTTACAATGGTCCTATCGTGAAAGTGCCTGGTCAGGCCTCGCAAATGAGTGGCAGGAAGCCCAGAAAAAAACCCCGCTGCAGCGTTGGCTGCAGCGGGGATATTTCTACCCGGTCTTTCTCCTGAAGTCTTACTCCTGCCAGTAGATGCAACTGACCGGGCAACCGTCCATTGCTTCCTGAATTTTTTCTTCAGGAGCACCGGCCGGATCGTAGACCTCTGCCAAATTGGCATTGTCAAGGCGAAACACCTCGGGTGCACAGTCAATACAGAGCCCGCAACTGATGCAGGCATCCTGATCAACAAATGGAATTCGTGCCATGAGCTTCGCTCTCCTTTCCTTTACACCTTCTCGAAGAAACTTTTTTCCGCCCCGCAGACCGGGCAGACCCAGCTGTCGGGCAGTTCCTCGAATGGCGTGCCCGGATCAACGTTGTTCCCCGGATCACCGAGCTCAGGGTCATACTCATAATTGCAGATCGTACAAATATATTTGTCCATCGTCTCCTCCTTGCTTTTGCGAAAGTACCATCAGTGTACTCTTTTTTTTCTGTGGGGCAAGCCTGCACCATGAAAACTGGCGTTTCCGACGTTGTATCCCGTATACAATTGAACGTCAATCCCTGAGAAGACTGCTGGTGCAAAATAATCTTTTTCCCACCAGAGTGCTGCCAGGAAAAGCTCCCTTTGGGCAGAATACTGACAGAAACAAGACGATGCCTGGCCGGAAACGGAAAAAAGCGCGGTTCCGGAGGGATGAAACCGCGCAATGGAGGAAGACGGCCGGAATGGCTTCGGCCGTGTCGGAGATAGTCTTGGTATGTAGTATATAAAGTCGGCCGATAACGGAAAAACTTTAACATTTTTTCCGGCTGTACGGAGCGCATCCCGCCATACACGCACGGGACAGAAATTTTCGGACAAAAAAGACGCGGCTCCGGAGGGTGGAGACCGCGCAAAGGAGGAAAGCCTGATTTGGCTGCTCGAGATGCCGGAGTTGTTACCGCAGCCAGGTTTCTTTAGTTGTTTTATCGTCAACTTTTGGTTTTATTTTACCATTTTTTTACAAATATACTTTGACTTGGGTCATGAAATTCAACAATAGTTCAGGGACAAAAAAAGATTCGGCCACCTTTTTGGGAGTGGCCGCATCTATTTATCTACTGGGCGAAGGGAAAGTCTTCGCTGATTGGAATGATCATTTTCTCTACCGGATAAACTATTTCCGTGCCTCCAGCTCAACCTGCCGGACCTCCCCAAAGACGGAAATCGGCTTGTCGAACTTCTTTTCATCACCGACGACCACCAGGATCATCTTGCCGGGGAGCAGATATTTCCGGGCCACTCGCAGTACATCACCTTTCGTTACTTTGGCAATATTCTGACGGTACTTTTCCAGGTAGCCATTCGGATAGCCGTAGTAT
The DNA here is from genome assembly GCA_009668975.1 of Deltaproteobacteria bacterium. Lineage (GTDB taxonomy): Bacteria > Desulfobacterota > Desulfuromonadia > Geobacterales > Geobacteraceae > RPRC01. The sequence continues at coordinate 86,412 of SBEG01000008.1, forward strand.
TCGAGACGCGCCTGCTGAGCGACCACCGAAGCCGGGGTAGTAAAAGCGAAGATAAAGGAGTTGATAATGGATTCCTTGGCCAGGGAGAGCTCAGTGTCACTCACCTGCTGACGGGTCAGGTCGGCAATCATGCTCTCCATCAAGCCGATCGCCTTTGCCGTGCTGGCGGCCTTGGTCTCGGTCTCCGCCGTAAAGGTACCGGGGAAACGGCGGCCGGCGCGAAAGGAACTGCCCACGTTGTAGGCCAGGCCCTCTTTTTCGCGAATAACCGACATGAGACGGGAACTGAAACCATTGCCGCCGAGAATCGCATTCATGACGGTAATGGCATAGAGGTCGGGATTGTTTTTCTCGATCCCCAGATGCCCCATTCGAATGACTGTCTGGCTGATATCCTTCTTTACCAGCAGAACTTCCGGCTTGACGTTACCGGCAGGCTCAGGCACCGGCGGCAGTGCTACCTGGCCCCGCGGCCATCCGGCAAAGGCCTTCTTGAGTTTTTCCAGCATCCCGGCGCGCTCGAAATCGCCCGATACCGCCAAAATAACATTGTTGGGCTGGAAGTATCGGGCATGGAAGGCGACCAGATCATCCCGGGTCAGGGAACTCACCGATTCGATGGTCGGATAGCGTCCGAGGGGATGATCCCGGTAGATTGCCTTGAGCAGTTCCCGATCGGCAACTTCCTTTGGATCGTCGTTCTGGCGGCGGATGGATTCAATTGTAAGATTCTTCCCCTGGACCACCCGGTCCTCACGAAAAGCCGGTACGGTAAGCACTTGGGCATAAAGCTCCAGGGTCCTGTCCAGGTTCTTTTTCAGGCAGCTCATTGCTACCGTCCCGAGGTCTTCACCAATTCCCGAAATGATGGATGAAGCCATGAACTCCAATTCGTCATCAAGGTCCTCCGGCGAGGTCAGGGCGGTCCCGCCGCCACGGAGAACGGCACCGGTCAGGACGGCAAGTCCGGTTTTATCAGCAGATTCGTATACACTCCCGGTCCCGACGATCGCCTGGATGGAAACAAGGGGAAGCTCCCGGTCCTCCAGAAGAAAGACGGTCATACCGTTGTCCAGGACAACCCGTTCTGCCGTGGGCACCTGGAACACCAAAGGCGGAAAGGTCATTTTCCGCGCATCAACGGCCGGCCCGGCAAAAGCGGACAGCACCGGAACCAGGGAGAGAAACAGCCAGAGGGTGATTTGCAGTATTTTCATCGGGTTGCCTCCCGTTTTGTGATGAACGCCACCGTGCGGTTGTCTGGGACAAGATATTTCTTCGCCGCATTCATTACCTCAGCCGGGGTCACCTTTGCCACCTTTGCCCGGTGCTCCGTGAGATAACGCCAGGTTCCCGCAACACTTTCATACTCAGTCAGCCGATAGGCAAGACCGCCGTTGGAACTCAGCGATTGAATTTCATCCGCTTCCAGTTTGTTGAGAACCTGCTGGAGTTCCCGCTGACTGACCGGCTCTTTTTTCAGGATCTCCAACTCCGCATAGATGGCCTCCTCAACCTCCCGCATCGTGTGTGGACTCCTCGGGACAGCTGAAATGACAAACAGATTTGCATAGCGGCTGCCCGGCCCGTAAAAGGCGGAGACATCGCTGGCAAGCTGTTTTTCCACCACGAGCTTTTTGTAGAGCCGCGAGTTCTTGCCGTCAGCCAGCAGCATGGTGATAACGTCAAAGGTATAGTCATCAGGATCGGGAATTGTCGGCTTATGGTACCCGATCATGAATTGCGGTTCTGCGTCTTCCCTGATTTCGATCCTCCGCTCTCCAAGCTGGCGCGGCTCGACGGTCGCCACCGGCGGAACCGGCACCCCGGGAGGAAGTGAACCGAAATATTTTTCCACCATGGTGATGGTTTTGTCCGGATCGATGTCGCCGACGATGGCCACGACGGCATTGACCGGGGCGTAATAACGGTGCAAAAATGATTCGGCTTTGGTCCTCGACAGGTTCTCGAGATCGGACATCCAGCCGATGATGGGTTGACCGTAGGGATGGGCCTGGTAAGCGGCAGCCAGGAAAGACTCCCAGAGCTTGCCTTGCGGGTCCGAATCATAGGAACGGCGCCGCTCCTCCATCACTACGTTCCGTTCGGTATAAAACTCCCGCAGCACGGCATTGCGCAAGCGGTCCGACTCGAGCACCGCCCAGAGTTCCAGTTTATTGGCAGGCAGGCTGATCATGTAGGCGGTACTATCCTTGCCGGTAAAGGCATTGTAGTTGTTTCCGCCGTTTTTATCATAGATTCTGGAAACTTCATTCTTTACAACATACTTCCCGGCCGCAGCTTCCTGAGCGGCCAGCTTCCCGGAGAGTTCAGCGAGCTTCTTCGGATCAGCAGATTCCCGCTTGAGTTTTTCCGCCATGAGGCTCTGAGCCGTCTTCTCTAGGGCGTCAAGCAGCGGTTTTTCCTTGACATAGTCCGTAGTTCCCAGAGTCTTCGTTCCCTTGAACAGCATGTGCTCAAGAAGGTGGGCAATACCCCGCTCGTCACTTCTTTCGTCAACACTTCCGACCTTGAACCTGATCCAGGCAGCAACGGTAGGTGAGGTATGACGCTCCACAAGCAGCACTTTCATGCCGTTCTTCAGGGTATGTTCCCGCACCATATCCTCCAGACCGGCAGCGAAAACGGTACTGACAGAGATAACAGCGCAGAAGATGAGCAAAAATATGCCTTGTAATACTTTCATAGGTAACCTCGTAGGATGGATCGCTTCTGCACAAGAAGTCAATCGGCCACAGGCTGGGTCCCTGGCTCAGAAGCGGCCGAAAAACTATCCAAAACATCTGCACAACGCCGGGCCGGAAGACGCCGTTTGACACCGTCGCAGGGAGACACTAATTCAGGATTTACTATATACAACCGGCCAGTTGACGTCAACACGGCGATTCAAAACTTCTTCCTGCACCCGGGTCCTGACCTTTTCCTCTTGTCTTTTAACTGCTATGGTATACTCTGATAATTCGTGTCACCCTGGAGGTGATCCGGGCGCAATGATTCGCAATTCCCTGTATCCGGAGGTTATCCGTGAAGATCCTCAGCAGCATTTTCATCGTTCCACTCCTTTTCGCGAGCTTGGCGGCAGCAGCTTCAGCCCCTTCGTTTGAAACTCTTTCCAAGCTCCCGGTGGTGCGTTTCGGAGATCCGCTTCCCGCCTCCGACTTTATCCTGCTCTTTTCCGCCGGCCAGCCTATCACCATGTCCATCACCATCGAGGGGAGTCTTTTTTCTCAGCCGGCCAAGAATGAGCTGACTGTCATCCCAGCCCGTGAAATATTCGTCTATCGTGACTGGGCAAGCCTTGACGGTCTGGTCTGGATGCAGCGCAGTGATCTGATAACAAGCGATGTGGTCGTGAAAATTCCCGGGTACAACCATCCCTTACCGGGTGTGCTGAAAGTACGGATGGATCTGCCCGCGACCAGGTAATGTGCCTGATCCGCAAAGGAGAACAAACCATGAAAATCATCACCCGGTCAGCAGTCTTGGGAACGTGCTTTTTCATGTTCTTTGCCACGCTGATAACCGCCTGCGAGGGTTCCGGCCGGAAAGAAGCCCGGACCACAAAGGCGGAGAAGGTAACCAAATCCGCACAGCTGCGGGTCTATTCCGTTGCGCAGGGAGGGTACTACATGACCACAAAGGTAGAAAAGAGCGAGGATGAATGGCGCAAGCAACTGACCGCGGAACAGTACTACGTAACACGGAAGAAGGGCACGGAAAAACCTTTTGCCAATGCCTGGTGGAACAACCACGAAAAGGGTGTGTATCGCTGCGTCTGCTGCGATCTCGACCTGTTCAGCTCCGAGGCGAAATACGAGTCAGGAACCGGCTGGCCGAGCTTCTGGCAACCGGTTGCCCTGGAAAACATTGCCACGAAACCGGACAACAGCCTGTTTGTCAAGCGAACCGAGGTCCTGTGCAGCAGGTGCGATGCCCACCTGGGGCATGTCTTTGACGATGGGCCCAAGCCGACCGGGCTCCGCTATTGCATGAATTCGGCAGCTTTGAAATTCGTAAAAGCCAAGTAGAGTTGCTGTCAGACAAAGTGTGCGGATGTTTTCGAACCTGCCTGCGACTATCCAAGGAGCCGCCCCATGAACAAAGTACTTTTGGGTTCCACCGGCCTGAGCGTCAACCGCCTGGTCTTCGGGACCCTGCCGCTCGGCCCCTTGCAGGCAAACCTTTCCGCCACGGCAGGCGGGGCGTTAATCCGTCACGCCCTGGAATCAGGCGTCACCCTGCTCGACACGGCCGAGCTTTACGGCACCTACCCCCATATCCGTGAGGCGCTCCGCGGTTTCTCCGGCGAAGTCCGGATTGCCAGTAAAACCCATGCGACCACAGCTGCCGAGGCCCGGGGCCATGTGGTGAAAGCGCTTCAGGAACTGGCGATCGAACGTCTCGATATCGTGCATATCCATGGCGCACGACTGGCTGATCCCTGTCGCGAGCGGGCCGCGGTACTCGAGGAACTGCTGCTGATGAAGCAGGAGGGCAAAATAGGGCATCTGGGCATCTCCTCCCATTACATCGCGGCATTCCGGGAAGCGGCCCGTCATCCCGAAATTGAGGTTGTCCATCCGTTGATCAACCGGATCGGAATGGGCATCATGGACGGTAGCGCCGCTGAAATGGCTGAAGCGATCGCCTGCTGCTCAGAAAGCGGCAAGGGTGTCTATGCCATGAAGGCGCTGGCCGGCGGCAATCTCATTTCCGAGGCGAGAGCCAGCATCCGCTATGTTCTCGGTCTCCCCGGCGTCGACGCGCTGGCTCTGGGCATGCTGTCGCGAGAGGAGATCGATGCCAACCTGAAACTCTGCTCTCTCGATGAAGCGCATGACGAGGCCTGGGGAATCTTGGAAAAACGTCGCCGCACGTTCAAGATCATGGAAAAATTCTGCAATGGCTGCGGCGACTGTATCGATGCCTGCATTGCCCAGGCCTTGGTATTGGAAGCCGGCGTTGCCCGGGTTAAGGAAGAAGAGTGTATCCTCTGCGGCTACTGTGCCGCAGCCTGTCCGGATTTTCTCATCCGGGTGGTGTAACAAGAGAGAAACGACCCCGGCACTTTGCCTCGAAGAAAATACGGCCCCCATCAGCGATTGCCGATGGGGGCCGTATTCATAGTATCTTCCGAAGCAGCCGCTGATTTCGGAACTTTTTCGGCTGTTCAAAGCGCTATGAACGGAGATATTCCTCAATCTTCCGGGCCAAGGTCTCGAAAATTCTCCGGAACTCCTGCTCGTCCTTTTCCAGCAGGGTAACGCGGAAGCCTTGCAGATGGGTGGAGAAGGAAGAAAGTGGGACAACGCAAATCCCGGTATTGGCGAGGAGATGGTAGACGAACCTTTTATCGGGAGCGACACCGGGTGCGGTTACCAATCCATCCACCAACTCCAAAATCTCGGGATTTTCAATAGGCAGCGTCTGCTTGTGGGTCAACAACCCATCCTGGAAGGCGACTGCCATGTAAAAGGCTCCATTACTGCGATTCACCATCAATCCCGGCAGGTCCTTGAGATAACTGTAGGCGATGTTGCTCATCCTTTCATAGCGGGCAATTCTCTCGTCAAGATAGCACTGATACTCGGGATGGGAAAAGATGGCGGGCAAAGCCTTCTGGGGCAGCGTGGTCGAACAGACCTCATTCATCTTGGTGTTGAGAATGGCGTTCACGTATTTCTTGAAACGGGCATTCTTATCCGTATTGTAGAACTCGATCCAGCCGCAACGGGAACCGGGCCAGGGAAACTCTTTGGAAATGCCGCGCATGGCCAAGGCCGGAACGTCACCGATCACCGCCGAAAGGGGCAGCGTTTCCTCGCCGTTATAGACGATATTGTTATAGACCTCATCGGCAATGAGGAACAGGCCATACTCTTTGGCAATGGCGACAATCTCGCGCAGAATCTTCTCGGGATAGACCATCCCGGTCGGATTATCCGGATTGATGATGAGGATCCCGGAGATTGCCGGGTTGTATTTTACATGGTTTCGCAGGTCATCCAGATCGGGATACCAGTTATTTTCCGGCTGTAGGCGGTAACAGACCGAAGCCGCATTGGCATGGGCCGATTCACCGGTGGAGTGCGTGGTATAAGTTGGCGAAGGGGTAAGGATCCGGGTTTCCGGTTTCAGGGTACCGTATACTTTGGCGATGGCGTCACCGAGCCCGTTAAAGAAAATGATGTCGTCCGGCGTGATTTGGGCGCCACCGCGCTTGTTGGTTATTTCGCAGAGAAACTTCCGGGTTTCCAGAACGCCGCGCGTGTGGCAATAGCCGTAGGTTTCGTCGTTCATGACCTCCCGTGCCACCAGTTCCTTCATCCAGGCCGGGACTTTCTCCCCCTTGACGATCGGATCGCCGATGTTTTCCCAGTTTATTTTGACGCCGTACTTTTGAAGTTTTTCCGCCACATTGACGATGTTGCGGATCTCGTACGTCAGTTCACCCGCCCCCGGATTGACAAGTTCGTTTCGCATACTTTCTCCCAGAACATTCCGTAGTTAACAGCAGACTCCATTGTCCGAAAAATATAAAGGGCCGTGGGTTGTACCCACGGCCCTTATAAATAAAGAATATTTGTGAAAATTCACATGGCAGCGGATACACGTGCGGCTTTACGCGCCGCGGCGCTGATAGCTCGTGCTGCTAAAGGTGCCATGTTGAAAGATTTCATGTTTTTTGGAATAGCACAGGGCTTTCAGCAAGTCAACACTTTTGTCCTGTGACGATAATCTGGCAGGGTACCCCTCTCACCCTTCTACCAGAATTACCAGCTTGCCGTTACCGTCACACCAGCGCAGCCAGCCGCGGGTGCCATCCTCTGATCGAATCAGAGCCCATCTGCCGCGAATTTCAATAACACTCAATTTTTGGCCGGGAGTGATGCTCCCCAGAGCTGGGGAAGACTCGCGCGGTTCCTGGTGCACTTTTGAATATGATGCTCTCAGATTTGGCAGAAGATTCACGACACGTCCCGGGAGGAAATCCGGCCAGAGGTAAAACTCCCAGAACCGTCGACCTTCAATCCAGCCCTCCCGGCCGGCATCGTCATAGGCAAGCCGGTACCAGTCCCCTCTTTTACCCGTTGCCGCAACAGGGAACACACCGGAAGGAACGGCAACGGAAAGAGACACTGAGGGAAGATGAGCAGCGTTGACCTGAGCAATCTGTTCGATACCGGGAGATTTATACAGTGCTAGTTTTGTTAATTCATCGCCCTGTTCAGTAAATGCGGGTCGCAGAAACAGAATGCCAATGCCGGCACGGGGCCTTTCTGAAGCTGCCTGCACACTGGAATAAAAAAACAGGACGACACTCGCCAGTGCAACCAGGAGCGCGCTACCAGATCTTCCGAAGTTCCGCGAGATATGCATCCGACTCATCTCTGCCCTCTCCGGGCGCCCAAGGAGCCCTCTCTTCAGCCGTCAGCGCCCGGTACGGTCCGGCCTTGCTCTCGAAAAAAACCGTACCGCTTTCCAGACTGACCAATGTATGGAACTCACCATGGGGTATGTTGACCCCCACGGCAACTCCTCCAGGAGAAAGAATCGCCGTCTCCAAGACATTTCCCTCTTCATCAAAGAAGACTACTCCGAGGCGGCCCCGCAGGAGGATTATCGTCTCCTCCTTTTCCGGACCAAGATGGCGGTGCGGAGGAATATACGAGTCTGTCTCCACGGCGTTGAGAAGCCGGTGGCACGACGAATCATCCTGTTGGTGAAAATTGAGGTTTTTGCGCAATCTAGGCGTGGTTTTTGCTTCTCGGGTAACCGTATCAAGGATTTCCTGACTGATAACGCGCAGACTTTTCATCTGATTTTCTCCAGAGGTTCACGAAAAACAAGGTATCTAATGCAAGAAATTCGGTATGATAGCAGACATAATGGAGACAAGGCAAGGGATTGCGGAATGGGGAACAAAATGGGATCGGTATCCGACCGGCTGGAGGGTATCCAACCGGTTGGATAGATTTACTTAGGACTGGCTGTGGTTGCTATCTTCTCAGGAGTAATGCCCCACTCCGCCAATTCCCGCAGGCACATTTCCACCAGGGTGTGGAGCTTGGCCTCCACCGCTGGCGAAAGCTCAACCCCCAATTCGATTGCTTCCGGCTGAATGCCGAGAAGTATCGTCTCGGGCGTGGCATGTCCTTGAAGGATCGAAACGGCAAGCAGATCTTTCAGGCCCATCTGATGGGGAGACAACTTGGTTTCAAAAGCTATTGGAATCTCGTCACCGGTAAGCCTGACGACGGTTCCCGGTGGACCTCCGGTCGCCATGGCATCGATAATCAGGAGATGGTCCAAATTTTCGAGAAAAGGCAAGAGATCAAGACCGAGGGTGCCACCATCCAACACGGTCACCCCGGCCGGGAAGACATAGTTCGACGCAAGGCACTGCACGACCCTGACCCCTACCCCGTCATCTGTCATGACCAGGTTACCTATTCCGAGCACGAGAACGGACAGACGCTAATCCTCCCCTTCCGGAACAGTTTTGTAGCCACCAAAAATGCTCGAAATAACACCATTTTTTTCCTTCACATCCATGAGCCAGGCACTATAGACGTGGTGAATGGCAAAGGCAATCAGAAACCACATGACAATCTTATGGGTCAGGCGGAGGCCCTGATTGCTGCCGAAAACATATACCCAGCTAAAGACAGTGCTTAAAAAGCCTCCGGGTGCATACTGGGCATAAAGAGCGAAGCCGGTACAAATCATCACCAGATACAATGCAAATACCCAGAGATAGGCAGCGCCGGCCATGCCATTATGGCCTACGCAGTGAGGAGGCGTGGGCTTGAAAAAGGTGTAGAAGAGAAAGGTTTCCTTCATGTTTTTGCGGCCTTCTTTGAAGGCCCACGGGGTGAATACTCGCCAGCTGGCGTATTTGTTGCCGACAAAGGCCCAGTAGATCCGAGCTATCACGCTGATGGTAAAGGCAAATGCGACGACGAAATGGACGAATCGCATCCAACCCATAATATACTGGGAGGGGTTGTGAGCAAGGGTCTTGCCCCAGCCAATATAGATACCGGTCACTGACAGGATGAGAATAGAGAGAAAGTTAACCCAGTGAACTATCCTGACCGGCCATTCCCATACATATCTGACTTCGATCTTTTCCATGGTCAGCCTCCTACCTCACCTTTACTGTTACCGTTTCGCCATCCTCCGGGTCAAAGAGATGCACCGCGCAGGCAAGACAGGGGTCAAAGGAATGGATGGTTCGCAAAATTTCAAGAGGCCGTTTCGGATCCGCCAACGGTGTCCCCACCAATGCAGCTTCATAGGGTCCGCGCTGTCCCTTGGCGTCACGCGGTGATGCGAGCCAGGTTGAAGGTACAACCGCCTGGTAATTGAGAATCTTCTCGTCCTTGATTCTGATCCAGTGGCCGAGAGAACCTCGGGGAGCCTCATGCCAGCCATAGCCCTTCGCTTCGGCAGGCCAGGTGGACGGATCCCATTTCTCATTGTTGTGAATCGCGTAATCACCACCCTTGATGTTGGCGGTCAGGGCAGTAAGCCATTCGGGAAGCTTCTGGGCCAGCAGCAGGGTTTCGATACCACGGGCGGCAGTCCGGCCGAGGGTGGAGAAGAGCGCTTCCGGGCCCACCTGAAGTTTGGCCAGGACCATGTCCACCGCGGCCTTTGTTTCCTTGTGGCCGGATGCGTAGGCAACGAGGCAGCGGGCCAGCGGGCCGACCTCGGTCACCAGACCATCATAGCGCGGCGCCTTGACCCAGGAGTATTTCTTATCGGTGTCGAGATACTCGTAGGGCGGCTTCGGACCGCTGTAATTATACTTGGTTTCACCTTCCCACGGATGCAGACCTTTCCCGGGGCCCCCGGCGTAGTCATACCAGGCATGGTCAACGTACTCGGCAATTTTTTCCTGATCAACGGGATGTACTTTGCTCAGATCCTTGTTGAGGATCATCCCGCGCGGCATCCAGAGAACTTCCGGCTTGCCGCTGTTGTCGGAGGGAAACTCTCCGTAGCTCATGAAGTTGCCGATGCCGCCGCCGATGCCTGCCCATTCCTTGTAGAAGGAGGCCACGGCCAGAAGGTCGGGAATGTAGACCTTTTCGACGAATTCCTTCGCCCTTGCTAACAGCCGGCTGATCTCCATCAGCTTATCGGCATTGAGAGCGTTCTGTGAATCCGGATCGATCGGAATGGCCATGCCGCCAACCAGGAAGGTCTGGGGATGAGGATTCTTGCTCCCGAGGATGGCATGGATGCGGATGATGTCCTTCTGCCACTCCAGCGCCTCCAGGTAGTGGGCGGTGGCCATCAGGTTCGCTTCCGGCGGCAACTTGTAGGCCGGGTGTCCCCAGTAAGCATTGGCAAAGGGGCCAAGCCGTCCCTTGCTGACAAAGGCCTGCAGTTTTTCCTGAACCCCCTTGAAGTAGGTAGGAGAGTTGAGCGGCCAGTCGGATAGGGACGCTGCCAGTGCCGCGGTCTGTGCCGGGTCGGCCTTCAAGGCCGAGGTAATATCAACCCAGTCAAGGGCATGTAAATGATAGAAATGGATCACGTGGTCCTGAACGTTCTGTACGCCCATGATGATGTTTCTGATCAGTTCGGCATTGGGCGGGATCTTGATCCCGAGAGCATGCTCCACGCTCCGGATGGAGGCAATGGAATGGACCGTGGTGCAAACACCGCAGAAACGCTGGACAAAAACCCAGGCGTCGCGTGGATCGCGCCCCTGCAGAATCTGTTCGATCCCGCGGAACATGGTACTGCTGCTCCAGGCATCGGCTACCTGGTTGCCGGACACTTCGGCTTCGATCCGGAGGTGCCCTTCTATTCTGGTAATGGGGTCAATGACGATTTTTGCCATAGGTTACTCCTCCTTCTTTCCATCTGCAGCCTTATCCTTCTTGAGGGCACTGATAATTCCGTGACCCGCGAATGCCGCGGCAGTAGCAATTGCAAGCCCGGCGCCGATCTGGTTAGCCGTGTATTCGATGCCGAAGCCCGGGACGTTCGGCAGACGCCGGTAAAATGGCGTCATGGTATCCCAGAAATTCGCTTCGGAACAGCCAACACAGCCATGCCCGGCTCCAACCGGCCAACTCGTTTTTTCATTGTAGCGCTGAGTAGGACAGTTGTGGAAGGTCTCGGGGCCCTTGCAGCCCATTTTGTAGAGGCAGTGTCCCTGGCGGTGCGGAAGATCACCCCATTGCTCCACGTACTGGCCGGCATCGAAGTGCGGACGCCGCTCGCAGTTGTCATGGATTCTCTTGCCATAGGCAAACAGCGGCCGGCCCTGACTGTCGGTAGCAGGCAATTTGCCGAAGGTGAGATAGTGGACTATCGTTGCGGTCAGGTTGTCTGGATTCAAGGGACAACCGGGAAGGTTGATGACTGTCGCGCCCGGAACCGCCTCCTTTACGCCGACCGCACCGGTGGGATTCGGCGCCGCGGCAGGTATACCGCCGAAGGTTGCGCAGGTTCCGACCGCAATGGTTGCGAAGGCGTTGCCACAGACTTCCCGCGCCACATCCAGGGATGATTTCCCGGCAACACAGCTGTAGACGCCCCCGTCCTTCATCGGGATGGAGCCTTCCACGACAGCGATGTATTTCCCCTTATTCTCACGAATCGCTTTCATCAGGTTCTCTTCAGCCTGGTGGCCGGCAGCTGCCATAATGGTTTCATGATAATCGAGGGACAGGACATCCAGAATGATGTCGGCTACGGACGGGTTTGACGCCCTCAGCAATGCTTCCGTATCGCCGGCGCAGTCCTGGAATTCAAGCCAGACAAGGGTGGGGCGCTGAACCTCATCGAGTGCCTGGGCGATCTTGGGAGCAAAGGTGATGGGGAGCGCCAGGGCCGCGGACATGGCGGTACAGAACTTCATGAAGTCACGGCGGGAAACCCCTTTCTCCTCCCAAATTGTCCTTTTTCCGGTCTGCTGTTCTTCGGCAACAATCCCTTGTTCCTTGTCTTTACTATCCATAGTAACTGAACCTCCTTGCTGGTAGCAGCGGGCTACAAACCGCGCACTCTGACTTTAGCAACCCGGCAATGCTGCTTGATTCATGCCTGAAAATCGAAACACCTTTTCTATAATATAAATACATTGCAATATCAATATATTTGTTTTTTTATAGTCTAATAAATTTTATTGGCTTATGACGGCTTGTCAAGGAATGTAACAGAGTTTTATTCATCAAAAACAGCCGAACGACAGGTCGTTTTTACCGCCGGGTCAAACAGTTTAACCTAAAAACAGCTGTTAGCCACAGAGGTCACAGAGAACACAGAGTAATTACTCATAAAGCTAGTCTCGCGGGAATCACCGATTTGGTGAGTCTGTTACTATTCATATCTGTTTGCTTTTCCTCTGAGAGCTCTGTGTTCTCTGTGGCTACATGCTTTTTTGAGTTTAATTAAATTCGAATTGCCGGTAGTTTTCCTGAAAACGCTTCGCCAGAAGATAGGCAATTTTTTGGTAGGCCTTCACATCCGGCCAGACAGCAACCGGATTGAGGATTGAGGAAGGAATTTCGGGACACTCCTCCGGGATCTCCAACCCGAAATAAGGTTCCCGGACAAAAGGAATTGCATCGAACGCTCCGGACAGCGCGGCATGGATCATCGCCCGGGTATGATCGATCCGGATCCGGTTGCCGGCACCATAGCCGCCGCCGCTCCACCCGGTATTGACCAACCAGCAGCGCACCTCGTGGCGTGTGATCCTGTCCCGTAGCAGCTGCGCATATACCGCCGGGTGGAGTGGCAGGAAGGGTGCGCCGAAACAGGCGGAAAAAGTGGCTTGCGGTTCCTCGCCGAGACCGTCCTCGGTACCGGCGATTTTCGCGCTGTATCCGGACAGAAAGTGGAACATGGCCTGTTCGGGCGTGAGACGGGCAATCGGCGGAAGGACGCCGAAGGCATCACAGGTCAGCATGAAAATATTTTTCGGCTGGGCGCCGGTTCCGTCCTGAACCGCGTTCCGGATGGTTCTGATGCTGTAGGCCGCACGGGTATTTTCCGTCAGAGAGGCGTCATCCAGATCGATTTTTCGGGAAACCGGATCAATCACCACGTTTTCCAGCACCGTGCCGAAACGGTGGGTGCAGTCATGAATCTCCGGCTCGAACTCTTTCGAAAGCCGGATTACCTTGGCATAACAACCGCCTTCGATGTTGAAGATTCCCTCATCGTCCCAACCATGTTCATCATCACCGATGAGTACCCGGACCGGATCAGCGGACAGGGTGGTCTTGCCGGTACCCGAGAGCCCGAAAAAAATGGCCGTATCACCGGTGGCCCCCACGTTGGCGGAGCAGTGCATGGAAAGGGTGTCACGTTCCCGGGGCAGGAGATAATTCATGATGGTAAAGATGGCTTTCTTGATTTCACCGCCATACGCGGTCCCGCCGATGATGATCAGTTTTTCGCTAAAGTTCACCAGAATGCAGACTTCGGAATTGGTGCCGTCGGTCTCGGGATTCGCCTGGAACGAGGGGGCATCGATGAGGGTGAATGCTGGAAGGTGGGACTCCAGCTCAGCGGCCGTAGGGCGGATGAACAGGGAGCGTGCGAACAGAGAATGCCAGGCGGTTTCCGTTATAACGCGGATCGGCAGCCGCTGACGGCGGCTTGCGCCGGCAAAACAGTCCTGCACAAAGAGTTCCTTGTCCGTCAGGTGGTGCAGCAGGCGTTGCCTGATGACAGCAAATTTCTCCGGCGACAGGGAGTTATTCACCGGTCCCCACCAGATTGCATCATGGGTGCCGGGATCGTCGATGATAAATTTGTCGTGAGGAGACCTGCCGGTGTGGGGAGCGGTAGTGACGACAACCGAACCGCCATGGGCAAGGAGCGCCTCCCCTTTCCGGACAATCGCCTCATACAATCGGGGTGTCGTCAGGTTCCAGTGGATATTCCCCGAAGTTCTGATGCCATGTTCTTCAAGGTTTCGCGCCATCGGGACAGCCCCCTTCTTCAACTATTGCAGCGTAGCTTTTTTCCGGAAACTTCTTTCTTGCAGAGTCCGAAAATCAGCTCAGAAAACATCTGCATGTCCGATGAAAATTCCAGTTCTGGATACAAGAAGGGCGGGTTACCCCGCCCTTCTTGTTGCTCGCAATCCATCTGAATATTAAAGCCCCGCAAGGAGTTCGTCAACAACCGCGAGGAATTCCTCCAGGTCAGCCATCTGGGTGTCTCCCATATGAGCAATGCGGAAGGTCTGGCCCTTGATCTTGCCGTAGCCATCATCAAAGGCATAACCGCGCTCGCCAAGCTGCTTCTTCAGAGTGGCAAGGTCGGTACCCTTGCTGTTCACCGCACAGGTCAAAGCAACCGAGCGGTAGGGAGCCTCCGGGAAGAAGCCGTAGCCATTCTTCTCGAGCCATTGCGCAACCCGTCCGGCCAATTGCTTATGCCGTGCCCAGCGGTTCTCCAACCCCTCGGCGAACATCCGGTCAAGTTGTTTGTCCAGGGCGAAGATCTGGGAAATGCAGGGGGTAGAGGGGGTGTTATCCTTTGCGTCAGCGGCATCGAACTCGAGAAAATCGAAGTAATAGCCGCGCCCCTCGATGGTTTTGGCCTTTTCGAGGGCGCGTTCGCTGGCGGTAAAGACCGCGAGACCGGGAGGGAGAGCGAAGGCCTTCTGCACGCCAAACAGACAGCAGTCGATGCCTAATTCGTCCACCGGGATCTTCAACGCGCTCATGGAGGACACCGTATCGACGATGGAAATCACCTCCGGATACTTCTTCAATACTTCCGCTATTTCCGCAAGAGGCGACATGACGCCGGTCGAAGTTTCATTGTGAACCAGGGTGATGGCATCGTACTTGCCGGTGGCAAGGGCCTCGTCCACCATCTCCGGGGTAATGGGCTTGCCCCATTCCGCCTTGAAGGCATCGGCCTCCTTGCCGCAGCGTTTGGTCACATCGTGCCATTTGTTGGAGAATGCACCGTTGCAGAAGTTGGCGCAGCGGGTCGCCACAAGATTTCGTACCGCCCCCTCCATTACGCCGAATGCGCTTGAAGTTGAAAGGAAAACCTTTCCTTCCGTAAAGAGCAGTTTCTTCAGCTTCTCTTTCACTGCCCCGTGCAAAAGGGCATACTCCTTCATACGGTGACCGATCATCGGGGTCGCCATTGCCTGAAGTATCTCGGGATGTACCTCGACCGGACCTGGAATAAAGAGTTTCTTTGCCATGTGTGTTCCTTTCAATTGTTTGATAGGGGCCGCGCGGGGTCCCCTCCGGGAAGGCCGATATAACAGCACAGCAAAAGCTATCAGACCCGGGATAAATTGTCAACTGGTCGTTACGAAAGGGGTTTTCTCGATTCTGAAGTACGTGTTGCAATTGTTAAATAGACAACTTCTGGTATGATGGCATACTATTCCGATCCGCAACACCATCCAGACCTTATGCAAGGGGGCCACCATGTGGAGAAAAATCCTGGGATATAGCTACAACCTTATCAGCCTGGCAGGGATACTTCTGGCAATAGCAGGCGCGGCTCTCATGGTCATTTTTCTGGCCATTGGAGTTATTACGGGGATCGATAACCCCTATCTGGGGATCCTGATCTACTTTGCCTTTCCCGGGATTCTGGTCTGTGGCCTCCTGCTGGTCCCGATTGGCATACTGCGCACCAGAAAGAAGATGCTGCGTGAAGGGATAACCGAAGTCCCCCTCTACCCGGTACTCGACCTGAACGATAGGCATCAGCGATTCAAAGCGATTTTTTTCATCTTTGCCACGCTCTTCTTTCTCCTGATTCTGGCGATTGCCTCCATCAAGGGCTACGACTACACCGAATCGACGGAATTCTGCGGAAAAGTCTGCCACACGGTCATGGAACCGGAGTATGTCGCCTGGAGCAATTCTCCCCATGCCCGGGTCAGGTGTGCGGAATGCCACATCGGCCCAGGTGCCGAGTGGTTCGTAAAAGCAAAAATTTCCGGTCTCGAACAGGTCTACCGGGTACTGAGCAATACCTACCCGACCCCGATCGAAACCCCCATCCCGAATCTGCGACCGGCACGCGATACCTGCGAGGGTTGCCATTGGCCCGACAAGTTTTATTCCGGCAAGGGAAAAAATTTCTTACATTTCGCTTCCGACGAGAAAAACACCCCACGGGAGGTAAATCTCCTGCTGAATCTGGGCAAAGCCCCCAAAACCCCGCATGCCTCCGGCATCCACTGGCATATCAGCTCGGAAGTCTACTATATTGCCCGTGATGCGAAGCGTCAGGACATACCCTATATTGCGGTAAAAGGTAAGGACGGAACCATTACCGAGTATCAGGATGTCGACAAACCTCTGAGCAGGAAAGAAATCGATGCCGGCACCAAACGGCTCATGGACTGCATCGACTGCCATAACCGGCCAAGCCATATTTACAACTCCCCCGGGACGGAGATAGACGAAAGTTTTGTCAGCGGCACGATAGATTCATCCCTCCCTTACATCCGGAAGGTCGCGGTGGAGCTCCTTGCCAAGGAGTACAAAACAACCGCTGAGGCAACCGGAGCCATTGCCAGCGGAATCAGGAGCTATTATGCAAAAGATTACCCGGAGTTGAGCAAAGCCAAAGCGTCTGCCATTGAACAGGCAATCCTGGAAGTACAAAAGATTTACCGGCTGAATTTCTTCCCCCAAATGAAAGTCTCCTGGACCACTCATGCCAATAATATCGGCCACTTTTATTTTCCCGGCTGCTTCCGCTGCCATGACGGCAAGCACCGCTCGGCAGACGGTAAGGCCATTTCCAGGGACTGTAACCTTTGTCACGAGGTTTTGGGCCAGAAACAGGAAAATATCAAGCCGGGCACCAAAGTCAGTGAATTCATCCACCCGGTAGATATCGGCGATGAGCTGCAAAACACCGGCTGTCACGAATGCCATCAGCCCGCAGAATCATAACAGCGAAACAAACATCGTCGTAACTGCCGAATCATAAGCAAAAAAATCCCCCCGCTTTTCGTAAGCAGGGGGATTTTTTTATCAGGACCGTGCCGGAAAAAAAGCCGGACTCAGTGTAGCAGGCTGTTAGAGTTTACTGATCACATAACCCTTCTTCTTGAGTGCCTCGATTATTCCTTCCGCCCCGGCCAGATGACCTGCTCCAACCAAAATGAATTCTTTATCGGGCGTCTTCAGATACGTATCTATTCTGGGCAGCCAATTCCTGTTTCGATCAACCATAAGCCTTTGGTGGAGCATCGGCAGCCGTGATTTAAGATCATGATTGAGCAGCGTATCAAGTTTTTCCATATCACCAACGCGCCAGGCATGCACCAGCAGCTCGAACTGCTGCCTGATCGAATTCATCTCTTTGAGTGAGAAACTGACAAATTCGTTTTCAATTCCATCAGCCATGGAAGCGACATAGTCAATCTGCTCATCAACCGTTTCAAGTCCCTCGACAGCTTTCTTGTCCTTCTTCGCCAGCTCATGAAAGAAAACGTCAACGCCCCGTTGGGTAACACCCATTTTCATAAATTCCACCATCGTCAGCATCACCATCAGCAGTGAAGGCTTGAATCCCTGCAATGAGGCCAATGGAATACCATTGGATTCGCAGTAGGCCTTGAGCTGCTCGTAGGCAGCGGGCGACAAGTGCTCTGCTACGGTAGTTCCATCAGAATAGCTGGCACGAGCCAGCATCTTCCGCTGTATTTCCGGCTCCTGAAACTTGCCAAGGTCGGTTTCAAAGACCAGGATATCGGCAGCCTTGTAGGCCCTGTCAAATTCCGGCGGCAACGGATAATCCGCTTCGCGCAGGATATGGCAGGTTCCTCCCAGGTAGAGAACAGACCTGCCCTTTTGCACCTTCCAGACCGACGTTTCCGCCGCGGCCCAGCTACAGGTGAACAGTACCAGCATCAAGCTGAAAAATACCTTTTTCATCTCGCTCCTTTCATACTTTTCACTCAGAAATTCAAACCACGAACAACGAAAAAGCCGCCCAATCAGTTTCCACACTGACAGGCGGCTTCAGACCCGGATCACTTCTCATGTCTGTCGGCAGAGTCTCGATCGAAAAGTAGGCGGAAGGAAGATCACGATTCTTCTTTTATCCGGCGGTACATGCCAATCAGGAACTCGGCATCCATGGGCGACAGGTCGAATTTGAAAATTGCCTCATTGACCAGCGGCATGATCGCACAATCCGGATCTTCCAGAAGGTGGCCCGAAATCCATTTAACCGCCCGCTGCAACTCTTCTCCTTCAGGTAACAGATCATGCATGTATGTGCTCCTCACGGAAAAACACTCAAACGGTAACGTAGATAGGATTCTGTGCCTAAACAAGCTTGTAAATGCTACCATGCAATCGGCCACTGTTAAAGCAATTTTCGAAAGATAACGGCCACCGATGCAAGGAATCAGCACAAACTAAATTCTGATCCGGAAAGCGTCATTGGCCAAGGAGTCTGTCGGACTTAGGATATCGAAGCGAAAATTCGGCTGGGCGAGGACAGATTTTGTCGATTTTGCAGGGTAATAGTTGTTCTATTGCCCAAAAAAGCGGCGAAATATGGACCGTCCAGACGGATTTGCAACAGATTTACCCTAAGTCCGACAGGCTCCTAGAGATTGAATTATCTCGCTCCCGGTGATACGCTTATGGCGCCTCAGCAAGCTATTCGTATTGTCAGTAGTATGCGGTTGCATCTCACAATGTCCAATCCTCCAGGAAAGGCTGACTATGGAAAAGATCAAAATCTCCAACCAGGCATTCCCCGGCCCCATGCCGGTGGTAATCGTGGGCGCCGAAGTGAACGGTAAGCCCAACTATCTCACCGTGGCCTGGATCACCCGGGTAAATTTCAGCCCGCCGATGCTCGGTATCGCCCTCGGCAAGAGCCACCATACCAACAAGGGCATCCGGGAGCATGGGGAATTCAGTGTCTCCGTGCCGGGAGCCGAACTGATGAAGGTGACGGATTACGCCGGACTGGTCTCCGGACTGAAAACCGACAAGTCAGGGCTGTTTGAGCCTTTTTACGGGGAGTTGCGCCACGCGCCGATGGTCCGGGAATGTCCGCTGACCATGGAATGCCGGGTCGTCCAGACCGTAGAGCTGCCGGTGAACGAGTTTATTATCGGGGAGATTGTGGGCGTCTACACGGAAGAACAATACCTGAGCAACGGCAAACCGGATATGGAAAAGATCGATCCCTTTGTCCTCAGCATGCCTGACAATCATTACTGGCGTCTTGGCGATCCGGTCGGCAGGGCCTGGCAAAGCGGCCGGGAGTACCAACCGTAAATCATGACCGGAAAACGACTTGAAATCCTGTATCGCGATGATCATTTTGTGGCGGTCAACAAACCGGCCGGCCTCCTGGTGCATCGCAGCGACCTGGACCGGCATGAAACGGAATTCGCCCTGCAGCTGGTGAGGAATCAGCTGGGATGTCATGTCTATCCGGTCCACCGCCTCGACCGTCCCACCTCCGGCGTGCTGCTTTTTGCCCTGTCACCGGAAGCGGCACGCCGTTCAGGCGAAGCCTTTGACACGGATACGGTCCGCAAAACCTATCTGGCGGTGGTCCGGGGCGTCACGGAGGCTGAGGCTCGGATCGACTACCCGCTCCTGGAGCTTCCGGAGCGCTACGAGACAAAAAGCTCCGCCGCGCAAAGCGATGCCAAGGAAGCGCTCACCAACTTCCGGCGCCTGGCCTTGGTTGAACTGCCGCTCCCGTTGGGGAAATTCCCGACAGTCCGCTATTCCCTCCTGGAGGTCAGGCCGGGCAGCGGCCGCAGACACCAGATCCGCCGCCACCTGAAACATGTCTTTCACCCCATTATCGGCGACACCACCTACGGCGAAGGCCGACACAACCGCCTCTTCCGCAACGAGTTCGGCTGCAGCCGCATGCTGCTGCACGCCGTGGAACTCGCTTTTCCCGACCCCTGGAGTGGCGCAACTGTAACCATCAACGCGCCGCTGGACCAGGAATTTTCAAGCGTGATCCGCCAACTCGGCTGGCAGGGCAGCCTCCCGTAAGACTGGCTGGGCCCGTCCGTACCCGAATTTCTCCCTGTTTCACCGCAAAGTACTTGAGTCGGCTCTCAGCAGAATCATTCCCCCAGCACCTCAGCCAGCGCGACAAGCAACCGGCGATTTTCCTCCGTAGTACGGACCGCAATCCGGAAAAAGCGACTGTCCAGCCCCTCAAAGTTGGCGCAATCCCTGATCAATATTCTCTTTTCCAGCAGCCTGCTTCGCAGTTCGGCGGCGGTAAGGTCACTTCGCATTTCCACCAGGAGATAATTTGCCGTCGCTGGAAATGGTTTCAACCCCGGCAGCGCGGCAAGTCCACGGCCAAGCGCCTCGCGTTCCGCGGAAACATAGCCGAGTGTCCGTTCCCGGTAGCCGTCACTGGCCAGTGAAGCAACTCCGGCAACCTGGGCCGGGGTATTGACGCTCCAGGGTTCCAGACTTTCCACGCAACTCCCGATGATGTCGGGATGGCCAACGGCATAGCCGAGCCGCAGCCCGGGGATGGCATAAAATTTTGTCATGGAGCGGAGCACGATACCGCCGCCGCTTTCGGCAATAAGCCCCTTGGCCGAAGCCTCTTCGCAGAAATCCATGAACGCCTCGTCCAGGACCAGAAAGGTTCCGGCCCGGCGGCAAAGCCGGAGGATCTCCTCTATCATAGCGGCTGGAAGCAGTGTTCCCGTAGGATTGGCCGGGTTGCAGAGGAACAGCAGATCAAAGCCCTCCGCCAGCCGTTCCGCCAGTTTTTCCAGGGAAAGGGCAAAACCGTCGTCAGGAGATAGCAGCAAGTGCCCGGTCTGCCAGCCTGCCCGGTTCAGCGCCTGGGTATACTCGGAAAAAGCCGGAGCGATAATCAGGCCCCTCGTCCCCGGAAGAAGTCGGGGCAGCAGGTAGATCAGTTCGGTTGAGCCGTTGGCGACCACCAGGTTATCAATGCCGACCCGGTGAACATCGGCCAGTGCCCGCCGCAGTTCGAAGGACTCCCGGTCGGGATAGTGCAAAACCTTCTCGAAGGAAGAGCAGACCGCCTCACGCACCCCGGGTGCCGGCCCAAGGGGGTTGATGCTGGCGGAAAAATCGAGCAGTTCATTCGGAGCTATCCCCAATGAACGGGCGCTGGCGAAGACGGTTCCTCCGTGGTCTGAATTATTGGTCATGGGTCACTATTTCCTGATTTTGAAAGTTGCCTGTTTAGGGGAAATCATGCAAATGATACGGTAGGGGCGCTGCTTGCCGCCCCCTGTGCCACTCTTTATACCAGGGCGCGGCAAGCAGCGCCCCTACGGAAAAATCCATTTCTACCTCGTGCCTCATTACTTGCGCCCCGTACCAACCTTTTCCTACCTCACCGCCAGCTCCAGCTCCTGCAGTCTCCTGATCCGATCCCGCAGCTCGGCTGCCCTCTCGAAGGCCAGCTCCTTGGCCGCGGCCAGCATCTCTTTCCTGAGTTTCTTCAGCATCACGGGGATCTTTTCCAGCGGCACGTACTCCTCAGCCCCCTCGGCAACCTTTGGCAGGGTGGCGTAGTCATGCTCCTCAATGGACTCCAGGATGCTCCGCAGCCCCTTTTTTACCGTCTGGGGGGTAATGCCGTGCTCCCGGTTATACTCCGTCTGGATTGCCCGGCGACGTTCGGTTTCGTCGATGCAGGACTGCATCGAACCGGTAACTTTATCGGCATACATGATGACCCGGCCCGAGACATTCCTGGCTGCCCGGCCGCAGGTCTGGATCAGAGAGCGAGCGGAGCGGAGGAATCCTTCCTTGTCCGCATCAAGGATCGCCACCAGGGAAACCTCGGGGATATCGAGCCCTTCCCGGAGCAGATTGATCCCCACCAGCACGTCGAACAGCCCCATGCGCAGGTCGCGGATGATCTGCATCCGTTCGATGGTTTTGATGTCGGAATGGAGGTATTTCACCTTCACCCCCAGTTCCCGGTAGTAGTCGGTAAGCTCCTCGGACATCCGCTTGGTGAGGGTGGTGACCAGAACCCGCTCACCCTTGGCCACCGCTTCCCGGATCTCGTGGAGCAGATCATCCACCTGCCCGGAAGCAGGCCGAACCTGGATGTCCGGATCGATCAGCCCGGTGGGGCGGATCACCTGTTCCACCACCACCCCTTCCGCCCGCTGCAATTCATAGTCTGCCGGAGTGGCGGAGACATAGACCGTCTGATTCTGTTTGGCGGTGAATTCGGAGAAGTTCAGAGGCCGGTTGTCCAAGGCCGATGGCAGGCGGAAGCCGTAGTTGACCAGGGTCTCTTTACGGCTTCGGTCGCCGCGGTACATGCCGCCGATCTGGGAAACGGTAATATGGGACTCATCGATGATCAGCAGAAAATCCTTCGGGAAATAGTCGATCAGCGTATAGGGCGGCTCACCGGCGGCCCGGTTGTCGAAGTGGCGGGAATAGTTCTCGATGCCCTGGCAGAAACCCATCTCCTCCAGCATTTCGATGTCGAAGTAGGTGCGCTGTTCGATGCGCTGCGCCTCCAGCAGCATGTTTTGTTCCCGAAACCAGCGAATCCGTTCCTCCAGTTCGAGCCGGATCTGCTCAACGGCCCGCTCCAGTGTTTCCCGGTTCGCCACATAGTGCGAAGCGGGATAGATGGCGCACTTTGAAAGCCGCTGCAGCACCTGGCCCCGCAGGGGATCGATCTCGGAGATCCCATCCACCATGTCGCCGAAAAATTCTATGCGCAGCGCACGTTCGTCATCATGGGCGGGGAAAATTTCAACGATGTCGCCCCGGACCCGGAAAGAGCCGCGGTGAAAATCCAGATCATTCCGTTCGTACTGGATCTCCACCAGTTTCCGCAGCAGTTCGTCCCGGCCGTAGTCTTCCCCCTGATGGAAAAAGATGTGCATGGCCTGGTAGGATTCGGGGGAGCCGATCCCGTAGATGCAGGAAACGGAAGCGACAATCAGCACATCGCGCCGGGTCAGAAGACTGCGGGTCGCCGAATGGCGCAGCTTGTCAATCTCATCGTTGATGGACGAGTCCTTCTCGATGAAGGTGTCGGTGGTGGGCAGGTAGGCTTCCGGCTGGTAGTAATCGTAGTAGGAAACGAAATACTCCACGGCATTCTCGGGGAACAGCTCCTTGAACTCGCCGTAGAGCTGGGCCGCCAGGGTCTTGTTGGGCGCGATGATCAGGGTCGGCCGGTTCACCGTCGCCACCACATGAGCCATGGTAAAGGTCTTGCCGGAACCGGTCACGCCGAGAAGGACCTGATCCCGGTCTCCTCGCCGAATACCATCGGATAGTTCGGCGATGGCAACCGGCTGATCGCCCCGTGGCTGAAATGAACTGACTAGTTTGAAGGTATCCATGAGATCAGCGGAAATGTTATTTCAACCCGTTCGGGTCAGATGACGATGCGGAAGCAGGCGCCGCCCTCAACATTGGAGGCGGTCAGCTTTCCATCCATGTTTTTCTCGATTATGGTCTTGGACATGTACAAGCCGAGCCCCGTGCCATTTTCCAACTGCCGGGTGGTGAAGTACGGTTCGAAGATCTTGTCGATAATCTCCTCCGAAATACCGCCGGCGTTGTCGGTAATGGTAATAACCGCCTTCTTCCCTTCGCGACCGCCCTGGATGCGGATCAACGGCTCGCTGATACTTCTTTCGCGGAAGGCTTCCTTCGCATTGCCGATAATGTTGATCAGCGCCTGGGAAAACTCATTCGGAAAACCAAAGGCCAGCAAGTTGTCGTCTATATCGACTTCAACGGCAATATTGTTGAAGCGGAGGCTTGATTCGATAAAAGAGAGTGAACGATTCACAACTTCCCCGACACTGAAAGCCTTTTTTTCTTTCTCCCGACAGAAAAAGTTCCGGAAATCATCAATGGTATGCGACATATGCTGGATGACTTTCAAGGCATTCCTGATGTTCGTATCCAGATATTCCTTGGTAAAATCCCCGTACACATAACACTCGCCCAGATCCTGAACCAGAAGAGATATGGCCGTGAGTGGCTGCCGCCACTGGTGGGCGATATTGCCGATCATTTCCCCCATGGCAGCCTGACGGCTCTGCAAGATGAGAAAATGATCCTTATCGCGGTTCTTCTCCACCTCCTCCTGGACTTTCTCGCGCAGAGTTTTGTTCAGCTCCTCCAGTTCCGCCGTTTTCTGTCGCAGCTGTTCTTCCACAAGTTTGCGGTCGGTCACATCCCGCAAAGAGGCCAGGCGAACCGGTTCTCCTTCCCACTCCGTTGCCGTGAGACACAGCTCCACGAAACGCGAGCCTTGACCCGGCTGGCTGATCAGAACTTCCTGCTTCTCTGCGGAGCCGAGGGGAAAGCACACCGGTTTATCCAGCAATTCCGCAGCGCTCCGGCAGAGGATGCTTTCGACCGCGGGATTGACGAAACGGACAATTCCCTCAGCAGAGATAATCAAAATACCATCGGCACTGCGGCAAATGATATTGTGGAAACACTCCTCGCAGTTTTGCAACTCGAAGAGTCCCCGATTAGATTGACTCCTGGGCTCACCAGTATCTGACATTGCAGGTCCTTTTCCCGATGGTCATGAAACATGCCATGTGTGTAAACTTACTACCGCTCCACCATTCTCCGAAGATGGATAAATCGTACGCTACCCTGGACACCCCCTGAAGCCGAACATCACACGGGAACTAATTAATCCGCAGTAGCGCTTGCCTGCGACACTGCAATCGCAACAGTATCAAAAAGGTTACAATTTGTAATCAATATTACCACACGGCCGCGTTGAACCTCTTGCATTTTTCCTCATCCGGTGAGATACTTCCTCAGCAGACTCACCAATTTACTCGTGGAGGAAAACATGTTTGGATACGGCGGTTTCCCAGTCATCATAATCCTGCTGCTTATTTTAGTAATCTTTGGAGCAGGAAAACTCCCGGAGATAGGATCCTCTCTCGGCAAGGGCATAAAGAATTTCAAGCGGTCTTTTGAAGGCAAGGATGAAATAGAAATAAAGTCCGAAAAGGATGAGTCGGACAAAAAATCCTAGCTGTCACCCTTGCCAAAATTTGCTTCCCGGCTACCCGGGCAACTGGATTTTCGGCTCCTTCGCCTTGCGATAGAGCAGGAATGTTCTTCCGAGAACCTGAGCGACCTCCGACGCACTCGCCTCGGCCAGTGCGTCGGCAACCTCATGCCTGTCCATCAGGCAACTTTCCAGTACTTTCACCTTGATCAGTTCATGGTTCTCCAGGGCGCCGATCGTTTCCTGAACAAGCGAGTCGGACAACTCGCCCTTTCCCACCAGGATAGTCGGATTCAAACCGTGGCCGAGTCCGCGCAGGAACCGCTTCTGTTTACCATTCAGCATACTTTCCCTCTCTTTTTCCTTTGACGTGTTACCGAATTTGTACACCTTCCTTCAGGTTTTGTACAGCCTGCTCTTTACCGTGACGCAATTCGACCGCCAATAATCAGGCATTCAGGTTGCAATTACGCTTTCCACTGCTATAATCCTCCATGGTTGCAAGGTGTTACGTACCAGCCCTCTGGTTTCGACAGAGGAGGTCCGGTCGAGGACAGCCAGAGAACCCGGCCTTCGGAGGAGAGAACGTGCAAGCGGAGTGTTGCTGGACAAAAGAAGTGATAACGGCGGACGAATGTCAGTGTATTTCCACGGACGAAACAGACCTTTATACTTCGCTTGAGCGACGTTTCCTGGCTAAATGCATCGAATGCCCCCTGTTTGTCCGGGACCAGGCACGCCTGACGGAAGAAGGACACCCTTCCGCGCCGGTCATGCGTTTTCTCATTGCCGAAATAACCCGCAACAAATCGAAATTGAACACCTTGGTCGGTTTTCTTGACAGCAAAAACCTCGAAATCCAGTTCCTGCATGAAATCGTCTCCGTTCTCCAGACCTCCCTGGAACTAGACGAAGTCCTGTCCGTTGCGCTGACCGCCATTACCGCCGGAAAAGGCTTCGGCATGAACCGCGCGTTCCTGCTCCTGACCGACAAGGAGCGTGCTCACCTGAAAGGCTACTTGGGAGTTGGACCAAAGGACTACCAGGAGGCCTGGGAAATCTGGGAAGAAATCAGCAAAGCTGATCTGTCTCTCCGGGAAATGGCGACGCAAT
Organism: Deltaproteobacteria bacterium; assembly: GCA_009668975.1. Classification (GTDB taxonomy): domain Bacteria; phylum Desulfobacterota; class Desulfuromonadia; order Geobacterales; family Geobacteraceae; genus RPRC01. The sequence goes on from SBEG01000008.1 coordinate 112,545, forward strand.
TCCATCAAACCAAGCTTTCCGCGGAAAAAACCAAGTTCCACGATATCCTCGAACGCCTCTCCTTTCCCATGAGCGCTGAGGGGCATATTCTGGTCCGCTCACTGAATGAACGACGAGCAATTCTGGTCCGTGACGCATCACACCACCCGGAAGTTGATCCATTTCTGGTGGAAACCATTGGCGTCGACACCTTCCTGATCCTGCCGCTGATCTCGCGCAACCGCCCTATCGGAGTGATCCTGGCCGACAATTTCATTACCCGTAAGCCCATCACCCCGCAGGACATGTCTTTCATGGAAACGCTCACCTTTCCGGTGGCATTTGCCATCGAACGGGCCTCCCTCTATGAACATCTCCAAGAGGATCTGGAGAAATTGACGGCTGCCAATGCCAAGCTTCACGAACAGCAGAAATTGATCGTCAGAATGGAAAAGCTGGCTCTGCTCGGCAAAATCACCTCCAGTATCGCCCACTCCATCAGGAATCCCCTGACGGTCATCGGCGGCTTTGCCCGTTCCCTGTTGAAAAATATCAGCGAGTATGACCCGAAGAGAGAACCTCTGGAAAACATCGTGCAAAAATCGAAGCAGCTCGAAGACGTGCTCTCCGAAGTTCTCGGCTATGCGGATTCCGTTTATCCGGCCATGGCCCAGTGGGATGTCAACCAGATGGCGGAAACTATTTCCCAGGAATTGATCAGGAAAACGGAAGGCTCCGGAATCACCATTTCCCTTGACCTTGCCCCGGACCTGCCCATGGTGTATCTGGATTACCGCCAGATAGCCTACTGCATAAAAAAAATCCTCAGCATCTCCCTCAAAGCCATGCAACCGGCAGGGGAAATCTACCTGGGCACCAGGGCGTCAAACGATTGCATCGTGGTGGAAATTCGCGACACGGTCTGCCACCTCGAGAGGGAAGCCCACGAAGCCTTCCTGGACTCCGGCATGACAGGGTCCGAAGACGACTTCGACATGGAGCTGTCCTTCTGCCGGGTGATACTTGAAAATTACGCCAAATCCTTTACTGTTGAAAGATGTGCGGGGCAAGGGAAGAGGTACCTGTTAGAGCTTTCCCTGCCAAAGGAGGAATCAGGTCATGAGTAGGATTCTGGTTGTGGACGATGAAAGCAGCATCAGGCTTCTCTATTCACACGAACTGGCAGATGAGGGACACGAAATAACGACCGCCTCCAGCGCGGCAGAAGCCGTTGAGGCGCTCCAGAAAGACGAATTCGACCTGATCCTGCTGGACATCAAACTGAAAAACGAAAGCGGCCTTGATCTCCTGCAAAGGATTGTCAAGGAACGCCACAATTTGCCGGTGATTCTTTGTACTGCATTTTCCTGTTATAAGGATGATTTCTCCGCCTGGCTGGCTGACGGCTATGTGGTCAAATCCGCCGACCTGCAAGAACTGAAAAACGAAGTAAAGAAGGTTCTGGAAAAAAAGGCGCTGAGAAATTCCTCGAAAAAAAATGGTCTGACCGCTCCCGCGGGATCGTAACAGTTCCTGTCCCGGCGCCTGCTATTACTCCCGCGATGACTTCCCGGTCTGCGGCACGGCTCAGCAAGCCAGTTTCGGAGTCAGAGAAAAACCATAAGGAGACCGAATATTGAAAGCAGTTATCATGGCCGGAGGCTTCGGCACCAGAATCCAACCGTTGACCAGCAATATCCCGAAACCGATGATCCCGCTCGCGAACCGCCCGATCATGCTGCACATTGTCGAGCTGCTGAAAAAGCACGGGATCAGTGAGATGGTCATGCTCCTCTACCATCAGCCCGATATCGTAAAGAATTTTTTTCGGGACGGATCTGATTTCGGCATCAAGATCGAATACGTTACCCCTCTCCAGGACATGGGGACCGCCGGCGCAGTGAAGTGCGCCGAAAAACTTCTGAAAGAGCGCTTCCTGGTCATCAGCGGCGACCTGCTCACCGACTTCAACCTGAAGAAAATCATCGACTTCCACACTGAACACCGGGCAATGGCAACGATTACCCTCACTTCGGTGAAGGATCCCCTCCAGTTCGGCGTCGTCATTACCGACAAAGAGAAAAGGATCACCCAATTCCTCGAAAAACCGGGCTGGGGAGAGGTCATCTCCGACACCATCAATACCGGCATCTACGTGCTGGAGCCGGAAATTTTCCACTATATCCCCGAAGGCGAGAATTTCGATTTCTCCCATGACCTGTTCCCGATCATGCTGAAAAACAAGGATCCGCTCTTCGGCTACCCGGTCAAGGGCTACTGGCGCGATATCGGCAATACCGACTCGTACCGCGAAGCTCACCACGACATCTTTCACGGCAAGATCAATATCAGGATCGATGAGGAGAAACAGGATCTCCTCGGCAAGGATATCCGCATCGGTACCGAAGTGCGCCTCGAAGACATGAAATCACTGGAGGGAACGGTCATTCTCGGTGACAATTCCCAAATCCTCGGCAGTTCGAACATCAAGGACTCCGTCATCGGACGCAACTGCACCATCGAAGAGGGCGCCAAACTCTTTCGCACTGTTATCTGGGACAACGTCTACATCAAGAGAGGGGCAAAGCTGATCGATTCGGTGATCTGCAGCAATGTCAGCATCGGCCAGGGTGTCGTCACCGAAGAGGGCACCATTGTCGCCGACGACACCTCGATCGGCGAAGATGCCTACATCAAGAAAGATGTGAAAATCTGGCCGAAAAAACTCATCGAAGCCGGTTCAATCGTCTCAGGAAACCTCATCTGGGGGGAAAAGTGGAAAAAAACCCTGTTTGAGGGAGCGATGATCCGCGGCCTCACCAATATCGAACTGACCCCGGAATTCATGGCAAAGCTCGGCTGCGCCTACGGCAGCACCCTGCCGAAAGGAAGCTACATTCTGGCCGGGCGTGACGCCCATCGTTCCTCGCGGATGTTGAAGCGCAGTTTTCTCGGCGGTATTCTTTCCACCGGCGTAAACGTTCGTGACCTGAAAATGATCCCCCTGCCGGTACTCCGCTATAAGCTCAAAACCTTCGGTGAAACCGGCGGGGTCATGTTCCGCGAGTCCCAGGACGATCCTGCCTCAACGGAAATTCTTTTCCTGGATGCCGACGGAATCGATTTCTCCAGCGCCATGGGCAAAAACGTCGAAAGAATCTTTTACAAGGAAAATTTCCGGCGGGCGCACCATTCGGAACCGGGCGCCATTTCCGAACTGGCCAACGTCATCGAGTTCTACCGCGAGGGCTTTCTCCGTGCCATCGATGCAGGCGTGGCAAAACGGGGCAGCTTCAAGGTGGTCGTCGACTTCACCTCGTCCCCGGCCAGCCAGTTCCTGCCCGGACTGCTGAACGCCATGGGCTGTGAGGTCGTCGCGCTCAACGCCTACATCGAAGAGCAGAGCATGGAAAAGAAAGGACTGGACCGGACCCTCAATCTGCAGCAACTGTCGAAAATCGTCCGGGCCCTGGATGCACAGGCCGGCTTCTGGCTCGATCCGGCCGCAGAAAGAATCATCCTGGTGGATGAGACCGGCACTGTCCGGACCGGGGAGGAACTCCTCTCCCTGATGGTGGCGCTCTCACTCCCGAAAGGGGTGAAAGGGGTTTTCGCGGTCCCGGTATCGGCACCTTCCATAATCGAGCAGATGACCCAGGAGAGAGGCTGTACGGTACAGCGCACCAAAACATCCGAACGCTCCATGATCGAAGCATCCCTTTCTTCGGAAGTGGTCCTGGCAGGCTCCGGAAACGGTCAATTCGCCTTTCCCCGCTTCCAGAATTCCTTTGACGGGATGTTTGCCATCGCTAAAATGGTGGAAATGGCAGCAACCAGGGGAACTCCCCTCTCAAAGATAATGGAAGAGATCCCGTTCCGGACCTACCTGGAAACCATTATCCCCTGCGTCTGGGAGATGAAGGGCCTGGTGATGCGCAAGATGAGTGAAGACAGCCTCGACAAGGAAGCTTCTTTCATAGACGGCATCAAGGTGCATTTCGGAGAAGACTGGGTTCTGGTGCTGCCCGACCAGATCCAGCCCTTTATCCGGATTGTCGTCGAAGCCAAGAAAGAGGAAACGGCCCGGAAACTTATGAAAGAGTACCGGGGAAAAATCGAGTCGTGGAAGAAGGAGCTGCCCTGAGTGACGGCACCACTGCAGGTGGCATTCATCTGGCATATGCATCAACCGGACTACAAGGACCCGCTGACCGGACACTACCTGCTGCCGTGGACATACCTCCATGCCGTGAAGGATTACTTCGACATGGCGGCACTTGTGGATGAAACCGAAGGGGCCCGGGCGGTTTTCAACCTGGTACCCTCGCTCCTTGAGCAGCTGAGGGACTATGCCGAAGGAACGGCTGTCGACCCGTTCCTGACCCATGGCCGCCTTGACCCGGACGAAATGACCCTGGAAAACCGGCGCTTCATTCTGGACAACTTTTTTTCCGCAAACCGGGAGAGAATGATCGAGCCGCATTCCCGCTATCTTGAGCTTCTCTATCTTTTCGGCAATGGCTCAAGAAACGGTAAGTCCGATCGACTGCGAAGCCTCGGCTCCCAGGAAATTCTCGACCTGCAGGTCTGGTTTTTCCTCTCCTGGACAGGGGAAATGGCCCGCCGTCGCTGGCCCGAACTGCAGGAACTGATCAGGAAAGGCAGAAATTTCAGCGCGCACGATAAAGAGCGCCTGTTCGGCATCCAGCAAGAGATCATTCGCGCCATCATTCCCCTCTACGGAAAGCTTCATCGGGAAGGGAAAGCGGAACTGACTGTTTCACCCTACTACCACCCGATTCTCCCCCTCCTCTGTGATAGCGGGATTGCCCGGAAGGCCATGCCGAAGGTGAATCTCCCCCAAACCCGCTTCCGCCATCCGGAAGACGCCCGGGCCCAGGTGGCCATGGGCATTGAATATTTTACCCGTATCTTCGGTTTCGCTCCGAAGGGCATGTGGCCTTCCGAAGGATCAATCAGCGACGAAGCTTTGACGATCATGGCAGAACTCGGCATCAGCTGGGCCGCAAGCGACGAAGGGGTCCTTGCCGCAACCCTGGCCGAAGGTCTCGGTGAGCGGAAACAAAATCTCTACCGCCCCTATACCTTCTCCCGCAACGGCAACGATCTGGCCCTGCTCTTTCGCGACCATCGTCTTTCCGACCGGATCGGCTTTGCCTATTCCCGCTGGGAGCAGGAACGCGCCGCGGAAGACTTCGTGGCACGACTCGAGGAAGTTCGCAAATCCAGCGTCGGCCGTGACGCTCTCGTCACCATCATCCTCGATGGAGAAAATGCCTGGGAGTACTACCCGGAAAACGGCTATCATTTCCTCTCGGCCCTCTATCGGAAGATTGTCGAGCGACCCGGTCTCCGGCTCACGACCCCCTCTGAGGCTTTGGAGCGGTTTTCGGACCGGCAGCTACTGGACCACATCCATCCGGGCTCCTGGATCAACGCGAATTACGGCATCTGGATCGGACATCCCGAAGAAAACAGCGCCTGGGAGCAGCTTGAACAGGCACGACGGACAGCCGTCCTCAGCAACCCGGAGGTGGCGGCCCTCATGAGCGGGGCAGTGCTTCCCTCCGCTGATCCCACGGGAGAAGCAAAGGCTTCGCAGGTTTGCCGCCGCCTCTTCGCCGCGGAAGGAAGCGATTGGTTCTGGTGGTATGGTGATGATCATTTCTCACCCCACAGCAACTATTTTGACAACCTGTTCCGCAACAACCTGATGCAGGTTTACCGCCTGTTGGAACTGCCGGTACCACGGAACCTGTTCGAGCCGATCAAAAAGGTTACCCCGGCGGGACTGGTCCGGCTGCCGACAACACTGATTACTCCGGCCATCAACGGGCTGGTGGACGGCTATTTCGAATGGCTGGGAGCCGGACTGTACGACCTGAGCAGGCAGTCATCGGCAATGCATGAAGCGGAAAGCCTGCTGCTGTGCTTTTTCTACGGCTATGACAGAAACTTTTTCTATATCCGGGCCGACGGCGCCTCGCCGCTGGAAAAATTGCTGAAGCCGGGGGACATGCTGCACCTGCATCTCCACCTGGAAAGGGAATTTCTGCTCGTTATGGACACGAAAAAGACCGAAGGAAAGCTGCTGGTTAAAGCGGAGAATGGCTGGACGGAAACCGGAGAGCTCTGCCAGTGGCGAATTGCCCGGGTCTGTGAAGCACGTCTTCCCCTCAGCGCCCTCAGCCCGGCAAAGAAAAGCAGCGTATTTGCTTATCTCACCCTCACCAGGGAGCAGGAAGAAATCGGCCGTTGGCCCACCCAGACCCCGCTGGCTCTCAGCTATGCGGGTCCGGAACTCGAACTGGAAAACTGGCTGGTATAGCTGTGTGGCACCAGGAAACCGGGAGGATACATGTCAGAACTTCGTTGGGACCCGATTAAGCGACATTGGGTGATCATTGCCGCAGACCGTGGGAGGCGCCCGAGTGACTTCTTCACGGCGGAGCCGCCAACTCCCATGACCAGTTGCCCTTTCTGCTACGGTAACGAAGACAAGTCTCCCCACGAGATCTTTGCCATCCGCCCATCCGGGCCGCCCAATGCACCCAACTGGAAAGTCAGGGTCATCCCGAACAAGTATCCGGTCCTGCGTGTGGAAGGAGAAGTGAAGAGCCGGGCATACGGACCCTATGATGCGATGAACGGCATTGGCGCCCACGAGATCATCATTGAAACTCCGGAGCATGCCAAAGGGATGGCGGATCTAACCGTGCCCGAAATCAGTGATGTCCTGAAAGCGTACCGGTCACGCATCCTCGATCTCCGCAAGGACCTGCGGCTCCGCTACCTGGTTCTTTTCAAAAACCACGGCATCCGGGCCGGCGCCACCCTCAGCCATTCCCACAGTCAGATTATTGCGGTGCCGCTCGTCCCCCCGGTTACCGTAACCGAACTCGGGGTATGCAGGGAGTTTTTCCAGCTGAAAGACCGCTGCCTCTTCTGTGACATCCTCGACTTCGAACTTCAGACCGGCGACAGGATCGTCAGGGAATTTCCGGAATTCGTTCTCTTTGCCCCCTACGCATCATGCCTTCCCTTCGAACTCCGGTTGTTGCCGAAGAAGCATTGCCACGACTTTGCGCTCCTGAACGATGCCGAACTGGAAGGTTTGGCGCGAGCCATGAAAGATATGCTCCTCAGGCTGAAAGAGGTCTTGAAGGATCCATCCTATAATTTTATCCTCCACACCTCTCCGTCACAGCAGCCTCGCCCCGGCAGACCTGACTTCTGGACCTCGATCGAATATGACTATCACTGGCATATCGAGTTGGTGCCGCGGATAACCCCTATTGCCGGATTTGAATGGGGCTCCGGTTTCCATATCAATCCTACTCCACCCGAAGAAGCCGCGGCGTTCCTCCGGGATGCACTGATCCCGGAGCCAGTCTGAAGCCTTGGGAAAAACCGCTCATCTTGCTTGACGAAAGTGAGCCCGGCAACGGCTTGCGTGATACTCCCGGTCGCTGCGTCCGCCGTGATTCAGAAACAAGGCTGCTTTTGACAAACCGCCGGTATTTGGACTATAAAGATTCTTTAGTGGAATTCCTCTCCCGACTTCATTGTTATTACTATCAAGCAAAGGAATTGTAATGAAAATTCTATTCGTCTCCTCCGAGGTATCACCCTTTGCCAAGACCGGCGGCCTTGCCGATGTGGCTGGGGCACTGCCGAAAGCTCTAAAAAAAAGCGGCCACGATGTGCGAATCATCATGCCCTTTTACCACTGCGTGGAAACAGGCGGTTTTACTATCAAAAAAGCCCGCAAGAGTTTCGAGGTTCCCGTTGACGGGATCATGCGGAAAGGGTTGTTGCGCCAATCTTCGCTGGATGACATCCCGGTCTACCTGGTGGAGAATAAGGAATATTTTCAGCGTGACGCCCTCTATGGCACACCTGCGGGAGACTATCCGGACAATAGCGAGCGATTCGGTTTTTTCTGTCAGGGTGTCGTGGATCTTCTGAAAAGGCTCGACTTCCGCCCCGATATCATCCACTGCCATGACTGGCAAACCGCCCTCATCCCTTATATGATCAGACACGAACACAAGCATGACCCTTTTTTCGCCAGGACCGCGCTGGTCTACACCATTCATAACCTGGCCTATCAGGGACTCTTCGCGCGGGAAGCGCTCAGCTCCTTTGGCTTGGATGATACCCATTTTACCGTTGACCGGCTCGAGTACTACGGCAAGATCAATCTTATGAAGGGAGGGATTCTCGCGGCTGATGTGGTCAACACCGTTTCCAATGCCTACTGCCGCGAAATCCGGACGGAAGAACTGGGGTGCGGATTGCAGGGTGTTCTACAGGAGCGGGCTCACGATCTCTACGGTATCCTCAACGGCATCGATTACCAGGATTGGAACCCGGCCACAGACCCTCTTATCTTCAAAAACTATACGTCATCAACCCTTTCCGGCAAGGCAGCCAACAAGAAGAATCTGCAGAAGGCGCTCGGACTGGAACAGAATCCCTCGCTTCCGCTCCTCGGCATGATCACCAGGCTCGCCGCGCAAAAAGGCCTCGATCTGCTCGAAGCCCTTCTGCCGAAGCTCCAGAAAGAAAACCTGCAGCTGGTGCTCCTCGGAACCGGCGACGAAAAATATATGCAGATCTTTTCCGCCCTGCGGGAAAAACCCTCGGACGCTCTCTCCATCAACCTGACCTTCGACCTGGCGTTGTCCCATAAAATTTATGCGGCAAGCGACATGTTCCTCATGCCGTCGCTCTATGAACCATGCGGCCTTGGACAACTCATTTCCTTCCGCTACGGAGCCGTGCCGGTGGTCAGGAAAACCGGCGGACTGGCCGACACGGTGTTCGACCCCAAGGACGGGGTCCGCGAAGCGAATGGTTTCACCTTTGATGAGTACTCACCCGAGGCCTTCTGGGCTGCCATCAGCCGTGCGCTGGAAACGTACCAAAACCGGAAAAAATGGGACAAGATGGTGAGAACCGGTATGAACTCGGATTTTTCCTGGGATCATTCCGCAAGGGAGTACGAAGTACTCTATGAGAAAGCCCTTACTAAAATTCAGGTGTGAGGTGGGAATGACGACTGAACCGGATGAATTTGAACAACTTGCCAGAGAGATCCGGAGCCTTATCAAGGAAAACAAACGATTTCTGGAAAGGGTTCGTGAAGAGGACTTCGAACCGGAAGAAGGCGAAGATGACTGCGAGGACTCGCCGGAGGACTTCGAAGAGCTGTAATACCAATTCCAGATCAAGGATGATCTCAAGGCGGCGAGGATTGAGGCTGCGAGGCGTACTGAAGAGTACGTTGAGCAGTCGAAGACGAGCCAACGCAGAGAGGGCCTTGATCTGGAATTGGAATAATTCCGTAGAAGAAAGGCCCGCGAATCCGATTATTCGAGGGCCTTTTGCGTAGCAGCCGGCAAGAATCCACGGCATCTTCAGAGCTTCAGCAAGGTGATGAAATCCGTAACGAGCAAATAGGTAAGTCCCCACAACACCGGTTCTCCGGGATGGGAAAGAGTTATGCCCGGGCGAATCATCGCCTGACCGGCAAAGCGGACACTTTTCTCACCCCGTCGCGAAGGGTCGGTCAGATCCGCAAGTGGCACCCAGAAGGCATCCTGGACTTCCTCCTGAAACAGGCGCAAAGGACCGGACTCTTCCAGCAGATAGATAAAACAGGAAACGAGAATCGGGAGATGCGCTCCAGTTCTATCGGATAACCGGCCGAGAAAACGAGCTTTACTCAGATCAATCCCCACCTCTTCCCAGGTTTCACGTTCCGCGGCGGTACGAAGATCCCGGTCGCCATTTTCCATCTTGCCGCCCGGAAAGCTGATATTTCCGGACCAGGGATCCTTTTCGTTCTCTGCCCGTTGCATGAAAAGCACTTGGAGACCGGAGGCGTTTTCTCTGATGATGAGGGCCACCGCGGCATGGATGATACCCTGTACGGGCAGGTTGATCTGTTCGGGCAGGTGCCCGGCTAATGACTGTTCCAGGTGTTCGCGTGTTATCATGACATTTCCCATATTTATAAGTCCGACAGGATCCCTGGCCATAGTAGCCTCTCCCTGCGCGATTGACAACCGGCAAAGTACGCGGGCACCCGCAAGCCTCGCAGGTGCCGGGAAACCCTTTGACATCGCGGGTTCTTTCCGTTAGGTTGAGCCGACATCATATCCGTGAAAGCAGAACCAACTTACCAGAATCCGGAGGTTTCATGATCCGTTGCAGCAAAAAGACCTTGGCAAACGGCCTGCGTATCCTGGCGGTCCAGCTGCCTCATCTCCACAGTGCGGAAATTGCCATCTACCTGAAAGTGGGTAGCCGCAACGATCCTCCGGGAAAAGAAGGTCTTTCTCACTTTCTCGAACACATGTTGTTCCGCGGAACGGCAGACTACGCAACAACCCTCGAGTTGGAAACAGCATTCGAGGTTCTGGGCGGAAGCGTCAATGCCGCAACCGATGCCGATTCAACCTGCTTTTACACCCGCATTCATCCACGCCATGCGGTCGAAGGACTCGCTATTTTCGCCTCCATGCTTTTGCGGCCGAGCCTCTCCGGAATCGAAATCGAAAAAAGGATCATCACCGAGGAGGCGCTCGAGGACACCAACGAAAACGGCGAGGACATCAATACCGACAACCTTGCCAGCAAGCTCCTCTGGCCGGACCACCCCTTGGGAATGCCCACGGTCGGGACGCTCAAGAGTATCGCAGAATTTACCGATCAGGACCTGGCCGAGCACCTGCACAGCTACTATGTTCCCACGAATGCCGTGATAACTGTTACCGGTGATATCGATCCGGACGAACTGTTCGGCGCCGCCGAGCGCTGCTTCAGTTCCTGGCAAGGCCCTCCGCCTCCGGCCATCAGCCCGGCCCCAAGCGTCCAGAACGGGCCTCGCTCGCTGTTTGTGAAGGACATGGACAGCCAGACCGCCCTGCAGTTCGCCTTCAGGAGTTTCAGCCGCCCTGACCACCGCATCACCGCCTCCCGTTTGATCAGGAGAATCCTCTGCGCGGGAGGCAGCTCCCGGCTGCTCATGTCCCTCAGGGAAGGCCACGGCATAGCATATTCAGTCAGTGCCGGAATTTCTGCCTACGACGAAACCGGCTGTTTCTCCATTGACCTGGCCACCGCACCGGAAAACCTGACCCTGGCGGTAGCCGAAGTCCTGAAAGAAACGCAGCGTCTTGCCGTTGAACCGATGGATGAAGAAGAACTGGAAAGGGTCAAACGCAACTATTTCTACGATCTGGAATACTGCCGGGATTCTACCTACGAAATTGGCGTACGCTACGGCTGGGGCGAATTGATGGAGGTCTTTACCACCCTGGAGCAGGACCAGGAAGAAAGCGCCGCCGTCACCGTTGAGGAGATCAGAAATACGGCCTGCGAACTTTTTGCCCCGCACCATCTGAATCTGGTGGCGGTTGGCCCCGCAACAGCCGCGACCAAGCGGGAAATCGGCAAACTGTTGCAACGATATGAGCAGGAGTATCCCGGCCGGACATGACGCGTCCCGACACACAAAAAAGCAACAAACTGCAGTTCGATTCTGGCAAGCAGCAGATTTCACGGTACACTTGACATATTCCCCCTGAGAAAAATGGAGACACGCCCATGCGCATCTTCCTTGCCGGGGCTACCGGTTTTGTCGGTGGCCATGTTCGCCGTACCCTCCTGGAAAATGGACACGAACTGCGGGTCCTGACCCACAAGAGGCTTGCCGGTCCGGAACCGGGAACCGAAACCGTGCCGGGTGACATAACCCGGACGGAAACACTTGCAGCGGCAATGCAGGACTGCGCTGCCGTTATCAACCTGGTGGGAATCATCCGGGAGTTTCCGGCACGCGGCATCACCTTCGAAAAACTCCATGTGGGAGCAACAACAAACCTCCTGGCAGCCGCCCGGCAGGCCGGAATCAACCGGTTTCTCCAGATGTCGGCCTTAGGCGCCCGGCCGGACGCGGTCAGCCGCTACCATCAAACCAAGTACCGGGCAGAAGAAGCGGTCCGGACTTCGGGTCTTGACTGGACGATTTTTCGTCCTTCGGTAATTTTCGGCCCCAAGGATGATTTCATCAATAAACTCGCCGGGATTATCAAAAGCTTGCCTGTGGTACCGGTGATCGGTGACGGGTTATACCGCCTGCAGCCGATCAACGGCAACGATGTGGCCCGCTGCTTTGCCCTGGCCCTGGAAATGCCGGAAACGGTCGGCCAGACCTATGGGCTTTGCGGGCGAGACCGCATCACCTATCAGGAACTCCTGGAGATTATCGCCAGGGCACTCGGCAAGAGGTCCGCACGAACCCTGAATGCCCCGGTACCTTTCATAAAGCTGGCAACTTCGCTCCTGCAGCGCTTTTCTTTTTTCCCCCTCACCCTGGACCAGATCACCATGCTGCTGGAAGAAAGCATCTGCGACGGTAGCTGGCGGGAAACCTTCCGATTCGAACCGGTCGGCATTGAAGAAGGGATCCAGGTGTACTTGAAGTAATTCCAATTCCAGATCAAGGCCCTCTCTGCGTTGGCTCGTCTTCGGCTGCTCAACGTACTCTTCAGTACGCCTCGCCGACTTGAAATCATCCTTGAATTGAAATTGATTTAAGTCCCCCCCCGAAAAACTCCCAGCGGCGTCTTCAGGGATTCTGCCATTATCAGGCCAGGCCCGGCAGCAGCTTGACGATCCCTTTTGCGAAAAATTCAACGGCAATGGAAGCCAGGAGCAGTCCCATCAGCCGGCTGACAATGGAAAGGCCAAGGGGTCCGATCAACTTCCCGATCCGGTTTGCCATACGGAGCACTATCCAGATGACAAAAGAACCGAGGAAGACACAGAGGATGATCAACCAGACGTGGAAGGTGCCGCCGGGAAGGTTTGCATAGATAATCACGGTTGAGATGGAACCGGGTCCTGCAAGAAGCGGAACCGAAAGCGGCACGACAGCGATACTGGCCAGATCCGGTGCGATTTCCGCGGCCTCAGCGGACCCTTTAGCGTCTTTGGCAAACATCATGGAAATTGCCATGAGCAGCAGCAGGATGCTCCCTCCCACCTGGAAGGAGGCAATGCTGATGCCGAAAAGATGGAGGATCTTGTCTCCGATCAGGGCGGTCAGGGCAAGGACGCTCGCCACAGAGACACCAACGGTCCGGGCAATCTTTTTCCGTTCCTGCTCCGTTGATTTCCCGGTCAGGGCAAGAAACACCGGCAGCACACCAAAAGGATTCAGAATCGCTAGAATGGCGACAAAAATCTTCACATACGCGGATGGTTCCAGCATGAATGGTCTCTCTTTCACTAGGAGAATGAAACGGTTGATCCCGCAAAGGTAGTACTTCGGAAATTAAATATCACAACCCCGATGTAGGGGCACGGCGCGCCGTGCCCTGATGAGACGAGGCACGCCAAGCCCCTGGATAGAGGAGCCAGTCGGAAACCTGCCGGTTGGCTGCTGTTTAGCGCAGAGAAGTCATCACACCAATTCCAGCAGTGTCTCCTGCAGTTCTCTCACCGTGTAGGGTTTCGAAACCATTCCGCTGAACCCGTATTCCCTGAAATGGGCCAGTATCGGGTCATTGTTGTAGCCGCTCGAGACAATTCCCTTGACCGCGGGGTCGATAGCAAGCAGCTCTTTCATGGTTTCCTTGCCCCCCATCCCACCTTGAATTGTCAGATCCATGATCACCGCGGCATAGCGTTTTCCCTCATGCAGAGCCCCCTGGTACATCGTCAAAGCGGATTTACCGTCCCCGCACACGTCAACCTCATAGCCGAGGTGGTGGAGTATTTCCCGCGCTATCTCCCGGATGATCTCCTCATCATCCATGACCAGGATCCTGCCGGAGCCGGCCGGCGCACTCACTTCCGGAGCGGTATTTTCCACTGATTCAACAGCATGTTCCGAAGCCGGCAGATAGAGACGGAACAGGGTTCCTACCCCTTTGGTTGACTCAACTTCCAGATGCCCCTGGTGACTCTTGATAATCGAGTAGACGGTGGCAAGACCCAGTCCGCTCCCCCGCTCCTTGGTGGTAAAATAGGGGTCAAAGATTTTGCTCATGTTCTCGGGAGAGATCCCTTCGCCCTGATCCTGAATCGAAATGAGGATGTAGCGCCCTGCCGGGAGCGGCAACAGATCCGAGGCAGCAATCGTAACGTTTTCAGCAGTGACCGAAATGATTCCGCCATCCGGCATCGCCTGGTCGGCATTAATGATCAGATTGTTGATCACCTGGCCCATCTGGCCTTCATCCACATCAGCTGCCCACAAGTCTTTCTGCAGGGTGAATTCACATTTGACATTCGAGCCGCGCAGCATGAAGCCCGCGGAATCGGTAATAATCTGCACGATGGAGGTTGTTTTTTTGACCGGAGCACCGCCCTTGGAAAAGGTGAGCAGCTGTAGTGTCAGACCTGTGGCACGCTCGCAGGCTTTTTCCGCATCGGTAAGCCGGTCATATGCTTTCGACCCGGATTCGGCAAACATCTTTGCCAGGGAAATATTTCCCATGATTGCTGTGAGGAGATTATTGAAATCGTGAGCGATTCCTCCGGCAAGCACACCCAGCGACTCAAGCTTCTGGCCCTTCAGAATTTCTTCCTCCATCTTTTTTTTCTCGGTAATGTCGCGGATGTGTTCCGCCACCATCAAAACAGTACCGTTTTCATCGACGATCGGCACCGCCCGGATTTCCAGATAGCCGATCCTGGCATTGTACATTTCGGTAAAGACCGGTTTACCCGTATTGAAGACCTCCAGTGCGGCACACGCTTCGCACGGCTTATCCTGACCTTCGTTGTAGGCCTCATAACAGTACGGGTTGAGATGACGGATCTCCGCGGGAACATATTCATAGCCGCCAAGCCAGTTCGAGTGAATGATCCGCAGGTTCCTGTCGATCACCACCAGGTGGTCCGGATTTGCTTCAAAGATTTTATTGAGGATGCTCTGCGATTTTCTCAGTTCCAGTTCCGTCTGCTGCCGGTGCTCAATATCACTTCCCAGTTTTTCGTTCGCCTCAGTGAGTTGCCGGTTCAGATCGGACAGCCTCTCATTGAGGAGGGACAGATCGTGAGTTCTTTCGTGAACCTTGAGTTCCAGTTCAGACTGGGCCTGGCGCAGTGACTCTTCCACATGCTTGCGGGCCCGGATGGCGAACAGGAGAATAAAAACCAGGAGACCCAACCCCCCGATTCCGAGAAACGCAGCCCAGATGGTACTCTTCCTGACCTTGCTGAACACCTCGGGTTCGTTGATGACGGTACTCCCTTCCGGCAACAGGGCGCGGTCAATGCCGAAGCGTTTCAGCTGCCGGTAGTCGAACATGTAGCGAGACGGATTACGAAAAACTATCGGAATCGTTTCAATCCGTTCGCCCTGCAGAATCCGTACTCCCATTTGTCCGGCAGCCAGACCCTGATCGTACCCGCTGGTGAGTTTACCGCCCACCATGCCGTAGCCCAGGTTGAAGTCCCAGGCGCCATAGACAGGAACCCGCGCATGTTCGCTGATGAGAGAAATGCTTTCACTGTTTTCATGGAATCTGGCGTCCGGATTCCCATAAAAAAAGGTATAAAAAATCAGCGTATCAGGGGGAAGTTTCGCAACATCCGCAACCACCTCTCCAAGATCACTGCTGTCCTGGAAGGTAAAGACCACCTTGTTCTGGTACAAGGGAAGCAGTTTCTTCAATTCAGCGAGCACCTTCCTGCCGGGAGTGCCGCTGTCGTTGATGACGAAGATCCGTTTCGTGCCCGGATGCAGCGTGAGGGCTAGATCGAGACTGTCCTTCAACTCCGCAGTTTCGCTCACGCCGGTATAGAGCTTCCTACCTTTCAGATCAGCTGACGTGAAATTATTAGCACCACTGAAGACCACCGGAACCTTGCCGAAGACCTCATCGCGGTAACCGATCAGAAAGTCGAGCGCGTCGTTGTCGGAGCAAAGGATCAGATCAATCGGGATCTTTGAGTACTTGACCCGTAGAAACCGCGAAAGTTGAGTAAAATAGGGCGTGCCATGCTCCCACTTGGTATTCAGGTACTCCGGATAAATTCTGATGCCGGAACGCACAGGCTCCAGGGCCGCAAGCATACCGCGGGAGATATCGTCCGTCCACTTGAAACCCTGGTGGTAGGAATGGAGAATGAGAACGTTTTTCTTCTCCAGCGCCGCTGCTGCCACGGGAAAAGTAAAGACCCCCGCCATGAACAGAGCAAGGAAACAAATCCCTGCTGCGAGAAGATGGGGCAGATTCCGGAACCGGGCAGCCTTTTGCTTGCCAATACCCGGAAATCGCAGGTGATACAGATCATCGACAAAAATGCCTTCTTGCATTGTTCAGTCCATGCCTTCGTTATGAAAATTCTCCGCAGCCTGCCACTGCCGTCCGGTGCTGACATCTTCCCAGACAATTTGTGGCAGCTCCCGGAATGGTGTCACAAAAGAAATACGCTATTCCTTGCAGTTCAGAATAGCACAATCCTTTGCTTACGTGTCCATAATAAGCCGTATCTACACACTTTTTTCCACGTCACTTTCAACTTCCCCGTCGAGAAGGACTGCCTGAAATTACCCGGAGGAAATGAATTTTGTTTGACCTTCTAGCGTCTTATCGACCTGCTCCGCTTGTAACCTAAACAGAGTCGAAACCCACCGGGGAAATCCGGTCGTCAAACCGGATCTATCCCTTTACCTGTAAGTTACGATAATCGTGGTTCAAAACTGTCAACTCAGCATAAGGCGGAAAGAAACGGCGTTTTGAGCGCTCGCATGCAAGGAAGAAAACCGGATATTCCGCTGATAAGAAATTTCGGAACGATTGTTGGCTGCCGTCAAGACTTCATAGCGAAGAAATTGTCCAATAATCAGCTCAAGCACTGCATCCCAGACAGCCATTTTTCCAAAAGCCGCCCTCGCATTTTTAAGTATGACTAAAATTCAAAAATACAGTGGGTTAGACGATTTTCCGCCGAATATTGTGTTTGACAAAATTACAGGCAATGTGTATTATTTTCGTTGCGTTTACCGGGGTTTGTCCGGTTGCGTCTCGCGACTTGAAGAATCAAATTCCAAGCCGTCTTCAATTCACAGAAATATAGTTTTACTTACATTGGCATCGCACTTGTCTCAAAGGCTTTCCATAGGTGCTGAATTGTGATGCGATGGGCAATTCGGTAAACACTAAATTAATGGAGGTATGTCATGGCAGATGTAGTTCAGCAGATTGATCAGCTGGTAGCAAACGCACGGAAAGCAGCTGACATCATGAAGGGATTCACCCAGGAGCAGGTTGACAAGGTTTGTGCGGCGATGGACGCAGCCAGTGTTGCCAACGAAGTTATGCTCGGCGAATTGGCCGTTGAAGAAACCGGTATCGGCAGAGCGGACCACAAAGCTATCAAGAATCACCTCGGTGCCCACATCGTCTACGAATATTTCAAAGACAAAAAATCTGTTGGCGTAATCGAAGAAAAAGACGGCGTTTCTTACATCGCTGAGCCTTTTGGTGTTCTTGCAGCTGCAACTCCGACGACGAACCCGACCTCCACCGTCATGTTCAAGTCCCTGATCGCACTCAAGTCCCGCAACGTCATCATCTTCGCTTTCCACCCACGCGCACAGAAGTGCAGCGCCAAAGCAGCACAGATCATGCTTGATGCGGCAGTGAGCGCTGGTGCACCGGCAAACTGCATCCAGTGGATCGCAGAGCCTTCAATCGAAGGTACCGGCCTGCTGATGAAGCACCCGGGCGTAAACCTGGTTCTCGCCACCGGCGGCAACGCCATGGTCAAGGCCGCATACAGCTCCGGTCACCCCGCCATCGGCGTTGGTGCAGGAAATACTCCGGTATTCGTTTCCAAGTCCGCCAACCTGAGCGTTGCGGTCAATAACGTTATCGCTTCCAAGACCTTCGACAACGGAACCATCTGCTCTTCCGACCAGTCGATGATCTTCGACGACAAGGCAGTATGCGACAAGGCCGTCAAAATGATGGTTGAAAGAGGTGCATACCTCGTAAACGAAGAAGAAAAAGCCAAGCTTGAAAAAGTCATGTTCGACAAGGAAAGAGGCGTTCCGGCAATGGCTATCGTCGGCAAGTCTCCTCAGGTAATCGCCAAGCTTGCCGGTTTCGAAATTCCTGAAGATGCCAAGCTGCTCCTCGTGCCCCTCACCACGATCGGTCCCGAAGACTGGTTCAGCCATGAGAAGCTCTCCCCGGTTCTCGGCTACATCGCTTACAACAGCACCGACGAAGCCATCCAGGCTGCAAAGAATCAGCTCCTCTGGGGCGGCGCTGGCCACACCGCTGTTGTTCACGCACAGGATCAGCAGGTTCTGGACAAGTTTGCCATGGAAATTCCGGCAAACCGTCTGCTCCTCAATCAGCCGGCAGTTCACGGCAGCGTCGGCTTGATCTACAACCAGCTGCCTCCTTCATTGACCCTCGGTTGCGGTACCGACGGCGGCAACTACCTCGGCAACAACATCAACTACAAAGACCTGCTGAGCATCAAGACCGTTGCGAAGCGTATCGTTGATTACGAGAGAGACGAATAATCTCTACATAGTTTTTTGTGGTGCATAAAAAAACCCCGACTTTCCTCCTGGAGAGCCGGGGTTTTTTTATGCATTTTCTCACACAGCGTATCGGTTTAATGAATATAAAATTTGTTTAGCTTTAATAAAAAAGTTGCTTGACATTACCACCAAAGTACAGTTTAAATAAAGTAGGTTTTATTTTTACAAAACTATTACACACCACGCACCACCCCGGCTCATTGTCTGCAAATAAGGTTTGGTTTCATTGGTGTGGGGATGAATTCTGAATCTTATTTTTGTGGAATTACTGGCAACCGTAAGGAGGATCGTATGAAAGACGAAAAAAGGTTTATGCAGGATGTCGGCATGTCGGATTTGCCTTTTCCGATGAAGGTCCTGTCACGGGACAATGAGGACGGACAACACACCATAGCCAAAATTTCCATTGCTGCTCGAATAATGCATGAGTTTGAAGCACGCTGGATCGATAAATTTATCCAGATAGTTCATCAACATCGGGACCACCTGGGAACGGAAAGTCTCAAGGGAAATATTCTTGACTACATGAAAGAATTGAATGCGACAAAGGTAAAAGTAGACTTCAACTATCCATTTTTTATCGAGAAGCGCACACCGGTAAGCAATGACCCCTGTCTGGTCAGGTATATGTGCACTTTTTCGGCAAGCGTTTCAAAAAGCGATCTGAAACCCAAGACATCCTTAAAAATTACCGTTCCCTGCATCACCAGCTATCCGGCTTCCGATATTGACAAACCGGGGGGGTTGTTTGGCCAGTTAAGCAATGTTGATTTAGAAGTACAATCACAAAAAGACATTTTTCCCGAAGAACTTATTGAAATTATCGACAAACACGCGTTGGTTCCCATGTACTCTTTCCTGACCGAAGAGGACCAGGCTTACGTCATCAATAAAGTTCACTCCGAAAAGAAAACAAGTGTCGTCATGGTAGACGAAATCAAGGAAGACTTAGCCAATCTCCGTGATATCGAAGGATATTCGGTAACCTGCTCCAATTTCGGCATGCTCCATTCCTACAACACCTTCATCGGTACCGCAAAAAGCATGTGGATTCCTTTAAGCTGATTTCCGGTTATTCAGAGTGAAGATTACAGTCTTCAGAATTTCAAGGGAAGTACGAGGAAAACCCCGTGGTATCGACTGCCCGGAACAGTGCTGCGCACAACGTAAGCTGGCCGGACCAGCAACCGCCTGAAACTCTGAAGCTACACCTGAAAGGCCGGTTTCACAGAGCAGTACCTGTGGTTCCGGCCTTTACGTTTGCTCTCTCCCCAGAGACACATGCAATACCGGTTGGTTACCTTTGTTTCAACTTGGTTGGTTTGATCACCGCGACCTGGTTCCCTGCGGAATATCGGCGTAGTAATTTTAGCTTGGCTGTAATACCGTACCGGCAAACCACCAAGAACATATTTTTTCGTTGCAGCAGGTTGTTGACAACGTTGCGAGGAGGCCGCGCCTGCGCGCTGGAGCACTTCGGCGCGCAAGCAAGATAGCTGACACAAGCAAGTGAGGACGCGAGGCGTAGCAATTGAAGTTACGTTGAGTGTTCGAACGAACGCCAACAACCCAGACCGGCCACGCTGCAGTTTTTCAACAGCCTATCAGGACTCATACGTAGTGGAAAGGAGACGTCATGGCACGGAGTATCACAGAAATGCTGACTGTTCTGACGAAGGGAGGTTCCAGATGGTAGACGTATTGATAGGCATCAGCATTTTACTGCCTTTTCTGGCCGCCATACTCTGCTTCCTTACCGGAAACCCGCGCGGCAGGGCAGCTATTATCGTAACAACAGGGATACTGCTGACGCTAAGCTCTCTTTTGCTTTTTCAGAATCTCCATGGACCGTATCTCTACACGCCCGAATCAATTCTCGGACTTAACGTCAATTCCCTGATTACCTTTGCCGATTTTGCGCTTTTGTTCATAATCCTGGGGATTGCCTTCAAGCTCGGCAACCCCCTGGTCATTCTCCTGACACTCCTGCAAATAGTCCCCCTGGCTTATTTCGAGCTGAAAATGGCGCCTCACGTAGAAGTGACACCCGCATTTTACCTCGACAGCCTCGCCGTTATCATGAACCTGATAATATCCATTGTCGGCTCCCTGATCTGCATTTTCGGGATCCGCTACATGGAGGAACATGAACATCATCTGCACCTGAAAAAGTCGCGACAACCGAGATTCTTCTTTTTCCTGGTGTTGTTTCTCGGCGCCATGAACGGCCTGGTCTTTTCGAACAACCTTCTCTGGCTCTACTTCTTCTGGGAAGTCACGACCTTCTGCTCCTTCATGCTGATCGGGCATGACAAGACCGAAATCGCCATCAGAAATGCCACCAAAGCTCTCTGGATGAACATGACCGGTGGCGTCGCCTTTGTCGCGGCAATCATTTTCATCTACTATAACACCCAGTCAATGGAATACCTTTCCCTGCAGACGCTGATCAACCACGGACCCGGCCTGACCACGGCCTTGCTGCTGCCCTTTGCCCTGCTCTGCTTCGCCGGTTTCACCAAGGCGGCCCAGGTGCCCTTTCAGAGCTGGCTCTGCGGAGCCATGGTGGCACCTACCCCGGTTTCGGCCCTGCTCCACTCCAGCACCATGGTCAAAGCCGGCGTCTACCTGGTCGTGCGGATGGCGCCCGGTTATCAGGGTACTTTTCTCAGCACCATGGTAGCAACGTTCGGCGCCTTCACCTTCCTTACCGCCTCGGCCCTCGCGGTAAACATGAGCAACGGCAAGAAGATCCTCGCCTATTCCACCATCGCCAACCTCGGCCTGATCATCGCCTGTGCCGGAATCAACACCCCGGCCGCCATCATCGCGGCGGTGCTGCTGATCATCTTCCATGCCATCTCAAAAGGGTTGCTGTTCCTTTGTGTCGGCACGATCGAGCATGCCATCGGCAGTCGTGACATCGAGGACATGCGCGGCTTGTACAACACCATGCCGGCAGTTTCACGGATCACGATCGTCGGCATCCTGACCATGATGCTCCCGCCTTTCGGGGCCCTGATGAGCAAATGGATGGCCATCGAATCCGCCGCCCATATCCCCTGGGTTGTCGTGATGGTCGCCTTGGGCAGCGGCCTTACCGTTCTTTTCTGGGCCCGTTGGGCCGGCCTCTTTGTCAGCGGTCCGCATCTGAAAGTTTTCGAATCAGAAGAAAACGAAGGTTTTTTCGCGCCAATCGTAACAATCTTCAAGGGCTTCTATGCCAAGTCGAAGTGGAAGGACCCGGCTTCGATCAAGGTCCCTCTCGTCACCCTGGCGGTTGCGGCAATCGTACTGAGCCTGGGTGTTCCCTGGTTATACACTTCACTGGTCGACCCGGTCCTGGCCTCCTATAAACCGGGACTTTTCATCAAACCGTTTGAAACCGGCCCCCTGGGTCTGACCAGCGGGGTTGGCGCCTTTTATGTCCTGCCGATTTTCCTCGTCTCCATCATCGGCTATCTCGCCGCGGTAATTGCCGCAAAACGCAAAGATCATCGGGTTTTCAGCGCGCCTTACATGTGCGGTGAACAGTATCCCGACATTTCGCAACCGAAGTTCAGAAGCCATCTGAACAGCTGGAAAGATTATGTCGCCGCAAACATCTACATGCAGGAATTCCTCGGCGAAGACAAGATCTCCTACTGGATCAATAGTATCGCCCTCATCATTTTGATTGTCCTGTTCGGGGAGGTATTACGATGAGCATGAATGATGCCATAGCAGTACTCGCAGCACTTTTCCTGGCGCCACTGATCGGCGGCCTGGTCGCAGGCCTCGACCGGAAAGTTACCGCCCGCCTGCAGGGACGCTACGGTCCGCCGATCCTCCAGCCTTTTTACGACGTCCTGAAGCTGTTCGGCAAAGAGAAGATGATCGTCAACTACTGGCAGATCGTCTGCGCCTATATGTACCTGGTCGCGAATATCCTGACCGTCGTCCTGCTTGCCCTGCAATCCGATCTGCTGCTGATCTTTTTCGTCCTGGCGGTCGGCGGCGTCTTCCTGGTAATCGGGGCTCTGGCCGCGGAATCCCCGTACAGCCAGATCGGAGCCCAGCGCGAGCTGATTCAGATGCTTACCTACGAGCCTTTGCTGATCCTGGTGTTCGTCGGAATTTATCTGGAAACGGGGAGCTTCAAGATTTCCGAGATCATCGCAACCTACCATGAACCGCTCCTGATCTCGCTGCCGCTGCTTTTTGTGGTCATGGGCTATGCCCTGGTCATCAAACTGAAAAAATCTCCTTTTGACATTGCCACCTCCCACCATGCCCACCAGGAAATCGTCAAGGGTGTTCTCACCGAGTATTCCGGGCCTTACCTGGGGATCATCGAGATCTCCCACTGGTTTGAAACCGTTTTTCTGCTCGGCCTTTGCGCCCTTTTCTGGCACACCAGCTTCCTCTGGATGGCGGTCCTGGTCGTGGCGACCTATTTCGGCGAAGTTCTCGTGGACAATGTCTGCGCGCGTCTCACCTGGCGCTGGATGCTCCCCCACGCCTGGACCGGGGGACTGATCATGTCCTTTGCCAATTACTTCTGGATTTTCGAAAAAATCAAGTAATGGACGCAATGCCCGCGCCCTGAATGCTTCTGCATCGCTGCGACAGATCTGAAACAGGACGCCACGGAATACGGCTGTAGCGTCTCAACGGTCCCATAAGAAAGGTTACCTGACCATGAAAAGACTCATCAATACATCGAGAGTAAAATCTCCCTGGCTGATCCATTTCGATTGCGGCAGCTGCAATGGCTGCGACATCGAGGTGCTGGCCTGTCTCACCCCGGTGTACGACATTGAGCGATTCGGCATTCTCAACGTGGGAAATCCGAAACACGCCGATATTCTGGTCGTCACCGGAACCGTCAATCATCGGAACAAGAAAGCATTGAAAAATGTCTACGACCAGATGCCTGAACCGAAGGTCGTGGTTGCCGTCGGAGCCTGCGGCACCACCGGCGGAATCTTCCGCGAGGCCTACAACGTCGTTGGCGGCGTGGACAAGATCATTCCGGTTGACGCCTATGTATCCGGCTGTGCGGCCAAGCCCGAAGCAATCATTGACGGCGTGGTCATTGCTTTGGGCAAGCTCGCGGAAAAGGGCAAAAAGGTCGATCAGGGTATCTTCGAACGGCTGGAAAATACCCAGAATTTCATAAAAAGCAGATAACAAGCAGAGGAGACCTATTCCATGAAAGACAGTGTGGTAGTGATAAACGAGGAGAATACCCCGGAGCTTTCGCCGGACAGGATTATCACCCAGACGAGAATCCTGAAGGACGAGGGCTTCCGCTTTGTCACCATGTCGTCAACGGACCTCGGTGACAGCATCTGTGTTCTCTACCATCTGGATAAAGACCTGCAACTGATCAACCTGAAGGTCGAGGTACCGAAAGGCTCGAAGATTCCGAGCATTTGTTCCGTCTATGCCAGTGCCGTTCTCATTGAAAACGAGATCAAGGAACATTTCGGCGTGGAATTCGACGGCCTCTCCCTCGACTTCCAGGGGATGCTCTATCTGGACGAAGAGGTTCAAAAAACCCCCTTCTGCAAGATCGGCATCAACAGAGTCTGAAGCCGGCTTTGAAAACCGGCCGGAAACGGGAAAAGCATCTACCTGCACGAGGAGGCAGAGACAATATGGCACGAACAGTTATACCTTTCGGTCCGCAGCACCCGGTCCTACCCGAACCGCTGCACCTGACCCTTACCGTTGAAGACGAAATCGTCAAGGAGGCCATTCCAAAGCTCGGCTATGTCCACCGGGGTCTGGAAAAACTGGCGGAGATCCGCGACCATACCCAGATGATCCAGATCGTGGAAAGGGTCTGTGGGATCTGCAGCACCCTGCACGCCATGTGCTACTGTCAGGGTATCGAGGCCCTGATGAATGTGGAAGTTCCGCCCCGGGCGAAATTTCTGCGCGTCATCTGGGCGGAGATGCACCGGATGCACAGCCACCTGCTCTGGCTCGGCCTTTTTGCCGACGCCTTCGGCTTTGAAAGTCTGTTCATGCAGTTCTGGCGAATCCGGGAACGGATCATGGACCTGCAGGAGGCAACCTCCGGCAACCGGGTCATTGTTTCCGTCAATTGCGTCGGCGGAGTCAAGCGGGACATCGACGCCGAGACGGAGAGATGGATTCTCGACACGATGAAAATTGTCGAGAAAGAGGTGCTCCAGCTCAAGTCCACGATCATGGACGATTTTACCGTGAAAAGACGTACGGTCGGCATCGGTGTCCTGTCAAAGGAAAAAGCCTACGAAATGGGCGCGGCCGGACCGACCCTGCGCGCCAGCGGCATTGCCCAGGACATGCGTCAAACCGGCTATGCCGCCTACTCGGAACTGAACTTCGAACCGGTGGTGGAAACGGATGGCGACTGCTATGCCCGAACCGTCTGCCGCTTCAACGAAATTTTTCAGGCGATCGGCCTGATTCGAGAAGCCTTCGCCAAGCTTCCGCAGAGTGAACTGGCCGTCAAGGCCAAGGGACTCCCGAACGGTGAGGTGATCTCCCGGGTCGAACAGCCTCGGGGAGAGTGCCTCTACTATCTGAAGGGTACCGGTTCAAAATATCTCGATCGGGTCCGGATTCGCACTCCGACTTTTGCCAACATTCCTCCGCTTCTTGAAATGCTGCCGGGCTGCGACCTGGCCGATGTCCCGGTTCTGATTCTGACGATAGACCCATGCATCAGCTGTACGGAACGATAATCCAGCGGGAGACAATGCCATGTTCATGACGAAAAACGTTTTAAAGAACCTGATGACGAAATACGCGACACGGCTCTATCCATTCAAGAAGAGAGAAACTTTCAAGGACGTGAAAGGCGAATTGAAGATCGAGTTGGAAAAATGCATCCTCTGCAGTGTCTGCAAGATGAAATGTCCCTCACAATGTATTACGGTAGACAAGCAGGCAAAGTCTTGGGGAGTTGACCCGTTTTCCTGTGTCTATTGCGGAGTCTGTGTCGATGCCTGCCCGGTAAAATGCCTCTACCAGGAAGGCCTGTATCGGGCGCCCTTGGCGGAAAAGGACCTGGTTCTCCATTATCAGGAAGCCAAAAGCGAAGAGCCCGCGCCGGCCACCTGATGGCAGAAGAAGGCAGCAACGATGCGGATGCAAGAAAAGGAGCGAAATATCGCTCCTTTTTCTTTTTCAACAGTCCTCTCTCGCCTCACGGTACGCCCGTCATCAGCGCTCCGCCAGCGCCAGTCGAATGCCAAGTGAGGCAAACACCCCGGCCGTCAGCCAACCGAACCAGCGGGCCAGATGCGGACGTTTCAGAATCAGATTGCCGACCCCTCCGGAAAGCCAGCCGATTACCGAAAAGACCACGACTGCCTGCATCATGAAGAGCAACCCGAATAGAAACATCTGCAGGGACGCATTTTCGGAACCGGGCGAGACAAATTGGGGCAGAAATGCAAGGAAAAACAGCGCAACCTTGGGATTGATGACGTTCATCAGAAAGCCCCGCCGGAACAGGGCGCGGAAACCGAGGCCATTGCCCACACCTTGCGGAAGCAGGATCCGCTGTTCTTTCAGTGACTTCCAGGCCAGGAAAAGTAGGTAGGCGGCACCGGCGAATTTCAGGATCTGGAATGCGGTGGCGGACGAATAGAGCAGCGCGGAGATGCCGAGTGCGGCAGCCGTGGTATGGACACTGATCCCGCTGCACATACCCAGGGCCGTGACAAGGGCGGCCTTTCTGCCCCGGGAAATTCCCTGGGCGACGATGAAGGTGTTATCCGGGCCGGGCGCAATGGTCAGCGCCAGGGAAGCGCCGAGGAAATAGAGCACGGTTGTTGCGGTCATCGGAGTTCCTCCCGAAAAGAATCAAATAGGCAACTTTACGAAGATATACAATTCAGTGCCACCTGTCAAAGAGTGCTGATTTATTTTGAGAGGAACCTATTTCCTGGCAAATCAGCGTTGACATCGCCACAAAGCCTCATTAGAGTATTCCCCGTTCCACCTATAGCGAACATCCACCAAAGAATGGGGGCTCGATATGAATGAGCTGAATAATTTTTTTGCCGCACTCAGCGGCTATGTCTGGGGAATTCCCCTGCTTGTTCTTCTGGTCGGAACCGGCCTGTTCCTGACCTTCCGGCTGCGTTGTCTGCAGGTCAGCATGCTGGGCCACGCCCTTTACGAAACTTTTGTCCGGCCCAAGTCCAATGAACAAGGTGACATCAGCCATTTTCAAGCGCTGATGGTGGCGCTGGCAGCGACCATCGGCACCGGCAATATCATCGGCGTTGCCACCGCCATCTCGATTGGCGGCCCCGGCGCGCTGTTCTGGATGTGGGTCACGGCGGCGCTGGGTATGGCCACCAAGTACGCGGAAGGCGTCTTGGCAGTCAAGTACCGGGTGGTGGACGAAAACGGTGAAATGGCCGGCGGCCCGATGTATTACCTGGAGAGGGGTTTGGGTCAGAAATGGCTCGGGGTGCTGTTCGCCCTGTTCGGCTCAATCGCGGCCTTCGGCATCGGCAATACCGTCCAGGCCAACGCCGTTGCCGGAAACCTGAAGGAAACCTTCAACATCGATCCGCTGGCCACCGGGATTGCCTTGACGCTGCTCACCGGGGTGGTGATCCTGGGCGGCATCAAAAACATCGGCCGGGTATCCGCCGTCATGGTGCCGGTGATGGCGATCGTCTACGTGGCCGGGTGCCTGGTGATCCTTTTCCGCTTCGCCGATCAGGTACCGTCCGCCCTCTGGCTGGTCTGCCACGATGCCTTCAGCGGCACGGCGGCAACGGGAGGATTCCTCGGCGCCACCATCATGATCGCCATTCAGAAGGGCGTCTCGCGGGGGGTCTTCTCGAACGAATCCGGGATGGGCAGCGCCCCGATCGCCGCGGCTGCGGCCAAGACCAATGAACCCTGCGAACAGGCACTGGTCTCCATGACCGGCACCTTTATTGATACCATCATTGTCTGCACCATGACCGGCCTGGTATTGATCGTCACCGGGGCCTGGCATTCCGGAGCCGAGGTTTCGACCCTGACCAAATCGGCCTTCGACATCGGATTACCGGGGAATTCCGGCGGCTATATCGTCACCTTCGGCATCGTCTTTTTCGCCTACTCCACCATCATCGGCTGGGCCTACTACGGCGAAAAGTGCCTGGAATATCTTCTGGGCGTCAAGGCGCTGTTTCCCTACCGGCTCCTTTATGCCGCCCTGGTCATGGTCGGCGCCACCATCAAGCTGGAATTGGTCTGGAATTTCGCCGATGTCATGAACGGACTGATGGCAATCCCGAACCTGATCGGACTGTTGGGTCTTTCCGGTGTGGTGGTTGCGGAAACCAACCGTTTTCTCGCGGCACGGAAAGGGCGAAAAATCACCCTCTGATCAAGTGCAGAAGATCGAAAAACTCAGCGAGCCGTCAGATGACGGACCCCTTTTTCCAGCCCGGCCAGGTTCAGCTCGAACATCGGAATAATCGTGCGTATAATGCTGATCGTCTCGCCATGTTTCCATAACGAAGAAGACACGGGATTGAACCAGGCGGCGTGGCGAAAAGTTGTGGCCAGCATCTTCAGCCGCTCAATGCTCGGCTGCTTTTGCCGGTATTCCAGCATGATCGAGCCATCGATTGCCAACAGTTCCTCGGGAGCCATGCTGGCGTCGCCGACAAAGATCAGCCGGGTTTCCGGGTCGCGGCGCAGCAGATCCTCGACCGCTTCCGGCTGATTGCGCCGTTCCGGGTCGCGCCAGACCCGGTCGGAGATGGTGTTGTGAAAATAGCGGATCGAAAGATCCTTGAACTGGGAGCGGGCATGGTGAAAGAGGGCCTGAACGGTTTCCACGTACGGCTCCATGGACCAGCCGCCATTGTCGATCAGGAGCAGTACCTTGAGACGGTCCAGCAGTCTCCGGTCAAAAACGATTTCAATTTCACCGGCATTACGCATGGTCTGGTAAATCGTCTTCTCCACGCTCAGTTCATCCCTCGGTCCGGCCGGCTTCAGGTGACGGAGCCGCTTCAGGGCTTCCCCCATCTGGCTGCGCGTCAGGGGGGCGGTCCGGGAATAGTCGCGGTACCGTCTCTCCAAGGCCACTTTACTGGCGGTTCGGGCCCGGGACGATCCGCCGATCCGCATCCCGCCGGGCCGGTTGCCGGAGTGGCCGATCGGCGACACCCCGCCGGAGCCGATCCACTTCCTACCGCCGTAATGGACCGCTTTCTGGTCCTTCAGCCGGTCAAAGAGATACTGCTCCAGTTCCGCAGCACTGAGCCGGCGCAGTTCTTTCTCGGTTAGGCCGAGTGCCTTGGCCAAATCAGCAGGAACCTTCAGCCACTGCTCGAGCAGCGCCCGGGCCACCTCGTCCAGAACCACGCCTTCCGCGGGGTATGCCTCGGCCCCGGCAAACAACTCGGCAAAGACCAGGTCGTAGGTATCGAAATCCCGTTCACTTTTCACCAGGATCGACCGTGCTACGATGTAGAAATCGTCCAACGAGGCAACAAGACCGAGACTCAGGGCCTTCTGCAGGCGGAGAAAAGCGGTGGGCGTTACCGCGACGCCACGATCACGCAGGGTATAAAAGAAGGGCACAAACATTGCTGTATCTCCTGACCGGTTCACCACTCTCAGGTAACCGTTACCAACCCGGCCTTTTCCAGATCGCTGCTCTTCTTGAACAGGACCCCCAGGTACGGCAGCACCCCGTCGCTCAATGCCTCGATCCGGAAATCCGGGTCAGCCTGCAGGGCCCGGATCCAGTTGAGAAGTTCACGGGTGGCAGGCTTTTTTTCCACCCCTTCCAGCTGCCGGAGCCGGTAAAAGGCATTAATGGCGGCCTGGGCCAGATCATTCGACAGGTCGGGGAAATGGACGGCAATGATGCGGCGCATGGTGTCCGGTTGCGGGAAGGCGATATGGTGGAAATTACAGCGGCCGAGGAACGGATCGGAAAGGTCCTTCTTGGCATTGGAGGTAATGATCACCACCGGCCGGATCCGGGCCGAAACCGTACGATCGATCTCCATGATGTCGAACTGCATCTGGTCGAGCACATCGAGCATGTCATCCTGGAAATCAGTGTCCGCCTTGTCGATCTCATCGATCAGGAGCACGGTCCGCTGATCGGCCACGAAGGCCTGACCGATCTTGCCCATGCGGATGTATTCGGAGATGTTGCTCACATCACGACTCGAATCGCCGAAGCGGCTGTCGTTGAGACGGGTCAGGGTATCGTATTGGTAGAGCGCCTCGACCAACTTCATGCTCGATTTGACATTGAGGATAATCAGCGGCATCGCGAGGCTTTCGGCAATGGCGTGGGCCAGCATGGTCTTCCCGGTTCCCGGCTCCCCCTTGAGAAGCAGCGGCATCTCCAGGGCCATGGAGACATTAACGATCTTGGCCAGCTCCTCGTCCAGCACGTAGCGGCTGGCACCGCCGAAACGGTGAAAGTTCTGTTCTGTCATGGTGGTACTGCTCCTTATGCAACCTGGTAATATTTAATGTGTTTGTAGGGGCAAGCCCCTGTGTCCGCCCTCGGTAGCTAGCATAGGTAGGCGGGCACCCGCCCGCCTACGCATTGTAGCGCTTCGGCGCGCGCGTTCAGGGGGGTGCCCCTGCGATTCCTTCAGATCTACCCTCCGCTGGATAACTTATCCCCAGGTTACCTTCGCCGGATTACGCAGCGGGATGCGAGAGTATTCGAATTCCGGGTAGCCGATCATCACCCCGCCGTACATGCGGTGACCAGGCGGCAGACCAAGGGCCGTGGCAACCCCTGGGGAGCTCAAGGCCGCCTGGTGGAGAAAGCCGGCCCAGCAGGTGCCGAGTCCGAAGGGAAGCGCAGCCAGATCAAGGTTGGCCAGGGCGATGGTGGCGGAAGCTGAGACCATCGGGTCATCAACAGCCCCATGGGCAATGATCAGAGCCGGAGCCTTGCGCAGGATCGGATCACGCCCCTTTTCCCAGGCCTTCAGCATCCCTTTGACGCCATGCACCTGTTCTCCTTCCAGGGTGCGCAGCCATTCGATCACGGCCAGGGCGAGAAACTGCACCTCCTGCTCGTCCAGGATCACTTTCCAGGAAACCGTCTGGGTGTTCATGCCGGTCGGCGCATAGCGAACGATATCCATCACTTGTTCGATGACGTCCTGTTTCAGCGGCTCTTTGCGGAAATTCCTGATCGAGCGGCGTCCCTTGACCAGCTGCCCGACCTGCTCCGGGGTCAGTCGCCAGCCGGACTCCAGGGGCGGGCACTCTGCCGCATTCATTCGGCAATGACTCAGCGCACCGGTCGGGCAGGCGGCAACACAGTGCCCACAGGTAATACAGCCCTTTTCGATCTTTTCGATCGTGGTCGGAAAACCGGTTGTCGGGAAGCCTTCTCCCAGGGCAATGATACCCACCGGGCAGGCTCTGGCGCAAAAACCGCATCGTTGGCAGTTGCATTGATCAATTGTGATCAGTCCCATACTATCCTCCTGTAACTGTGTCGTTTCAGTCCTTACCCGTCGCCATCTGGTCGATGAGCAGATTGATGCCGTCCACCGAACGCTCCAGGTATTTTTTATCCCCAATGGTTTTCGCCAGTAAAATCCCACCCTCAATCTGGGCGATAAAAGTGGCGGCAAAAAGGTATGCATCAGCATCGAGGCGGATCTCGCCGCTTTCTTTGCCCGCCTCCACCATCGAAACAAGGCGCCCCTCCCAGGCGGTCAAGACCCTGCGCACCTCCTCGTGCAGGCGCGGATGGGCATCGTCAGAATCAACAGCGGTATTGAGAATCGGGCAGCCGCCCTTCTGCACGGTCTCCTCGAAAAAGTCAAGAAAGGTAGCCGCAAAGGCCCGCAACCTGTTCACTTCGCCCTGACAGGGTTGAAGTTTTTCCCGGACCCGCTCGGAAACATGCCGGACACTGTGCAGAAAGGCTTCCACCGCCAAGGCATCCTTATCGGCAAAATGCCCGTAAATTGCCCCTTTGCTCAATCCCAGGTCATCGCAGAGCATCGCCATGGAAGTGCGCTGGTAGCCGTTCTTGTTGAAAATAACGGCCGCTTTTTCGATGATTGCCTGCCTTGTTTCTTCCGCTTTACCCAAAAAAAACCTCCCTGCCGCTGACAGTACCGCTAAAAAATTTCCATTTGGAAACTCCGGACAGAAACTAAATATACCAAGCGGTATATTTATGTCAAGCTCGTTTTATACCAAACGGTATATTTCCAGACAATAGAAACCGGTCTCCTGAACAAACCGGATATTTTTCACATCATGACGGACACCCGGCAACTGTCATCTCCGCTCACACGCCAAGCAGTCAGATGATACACGTTCACCTTTGGCCAACAAGACGATTGAATCTCTTGTCCCCAGGATCGCCAGCGGTTTTTCCTGTGGCTCCAGCCAGCCGAGGACCCGCAGAATATCGTTTTCGGCCAGGGCGACACAGCCCTGGGTCGGCAGGTGTTCCTCGCACCGCACATGGATGAAAATGGCACTTCCCGCCCCTTTGACAACCGGGTCGGTGTTGTATTCGATGACGATGCCGTACTTGTAGCGATCATCGTTCAATTTCATCTGCTCAAAAGAAGTAGCGGACGTTTCGCCCTTCCGGCCCCAGCGGTTATAGTCGGGAGAATTGCTGTCGTCCACCCAGATATCGCTGTCACCGGCCTGCCGGTAGGACAGGCGGGTAGCGATCTCCGGTGCATAGCCAAAGGCCCGCTTCAGGGCAAAAACCCCGGATGGCGTCCGGACGTCCCCCTCCTTTTTCTCGCCGGGCGGAGCAAAGCCGTTTCTGCCGATCAGGGCCGGCAGCGGCGGGAAAGCAATGTGCCAGAGACCTTCCCTCTTCTCCAGGGTATAGAGCATCGCCGTAGGGCTGGAAGATTCCTCGCCCATCACCAGCACTACCTGGGATGCGTCGCCAGCCAGAGTCGTCACGGATGTTTGGAGCCATGCTGCCAGAGTTTCCTCTGCCGAAACTTCCGGTGCGACCCAAAGGACCGACATCAGGCAGAAAAACAGCGCCGCCGGAAGGAAGGTTAATTTTCCCGTTACTTTCATCATGCCCCTCATTCGTTCTCCATCACCCTGACGAATCCATCCAGTTCTTGCCACCCAGCACCCGGGTGACCAGCATGCTGGAAACATTATCTCCGACAGCATTGATCATGGTGGCAGGCGCATCCACCAGGGTACCGATCATCGTGATCAGGGGCAACGCTTCCGGGGGAAAGCCATAGAAGGACAGGATCAACAACTCACCGATCGTGCCGCCACCGGGTATGCCGCTGACGACCACGCCAGTCAGCAGGGCGATGCCGAGGGCGGTCAGAATCGGCTCGAACCCGGAAAAGGGCATCTGAAATATACCGAAAAGAAAGGCGATTTTCAGCACGGCGGCCAGACAGGAACCTTCCATATGAATCGTGGCGCCGACCGGAATGACCACCTCACTGATATCCCTCGGTACGCCGATGTTGTCCGCCGCCTGCAGATTGGCGGGAATCGTCGCGATCGAACTGCCGGTGGCAAGCGCGGTAAGCGAGGGCGGAATGATCTCACGCCAGAATGTTTTCACGCCGCGGGCCCGGCCGGCCAGAAAGGCATAGCAGCTGAAGGCAACGGCAAAATAGATCAGGGCGGTCGGATAGTAGAGGGTCATGGCGCGGGCATAGGAACCGAGCAACTCCGGACCGAACACACCGACCAGGTAGGCGAAGTAGGCCCCGAGCCCGATCGGCGCGTAATACATGATGAAGCTGATCAATTTCATCATCACTTCATTGGCAGAGCTCAGAAAAGCGGCAAAGGTCTTGCCCTTTTCGCCCACCGCGGAGGTGGCAAGACCGGTCAGCAACGAAAAGACAATCAGCGCCAGCATGTTGTTCTTCGATAAAAGGTTGGGAAAATCGGATACGGTAAAAGCCCGGACCAGTTGCTCTGAGGTTTTGAGCTGCTGCACCTCAATTGCCTCGGGCAAGGGGATGCTCGCAGCGAGAGCAGGCGGGTACAGGACCACGGCGGCGATCATGACCACTGAAGCGACAAGCCCGGTGGCGACAAAAATCAGCACCATCAGAATGAGGATTTTACCCAGACGCCGGAGATTGGTCATCGCAGCAACAGTGGACGAGATGGAAAAGAAGACCAGCGGGACAATCACGGTAAAGAGCAGATTGAGAAAGACATCGCCCAGCGGCTTGAACATGGCGGCATCTTTTTTCAAGATGAGGCCGAGGAGCGCGCCGAAAACAATCGCGGCGATCAACAGCAGGGAAAACCGGTAGGAGTGCAGAAATGACGGAAAGTTATTTTTCTTCATGTATGGTCACCGGTATGTCCTGTTAAAATCCTCTTCCTGTTCCGGACTGCCGATGAGTATCAGGTCCGAGCCCGCTACCAGGACGGTTTCGGGTGGCGGCATTACCAGCGGTTCCTCTGACTCCGAGCTTTCGATTGCCACGACGGAGCAGCCGGTTTCGCGCCGAATGTGGGCCTGATTCAGCCGCATGCCGACCAGATTTGGCGGCAGCCGCCGGCGGAAGACCCCCATCCCCTCGCTCAGATAGATCGACTCCTTGTTCTCCAGGACATTGGTCAGAATGTTTGCCCCTACCGAGGCATTGGAGACCACGAAGTCGGCGCCTGCCGCGTAGAGTTGATCCACGTTTTCCTCACGATTGGCGCGGGCCACGATGCGGATGTGAGGATTGGAGTGGCGGGCCGCCAATGTCATGAAGATGTTTGAGTTGTCGTCGTTGGTGGTGACAATCAGTCCCCGCGCCCGGGCTATTCCCGACTTCCAGAGCAGCGCCCGGCTGGTGGCATCGCCCACGATTGCCGAGTGCTCGTCACAATGGGGGTTTTCCTGCTGGTCAACCAGAACGAACGGGACCCCCAAACTGTCAAGATACGAAGCAGCGGCACAACCGATGCGGCCATGCCCCAGGACGAAGACCAGGTCCTCACGGGCATTTTCACCGATGAGCCCTTCGAGGGCCACGAGTTGTTCCTGAGTTCCGGCCAACACCATCAAGGCTGTTTCAGAAAGCACAGAGTCACGGCGGGGAATACTGAAGACTCCTCGCTCCCAGAGGCCGATAACAGCCAGATTCGTTAGCTGTCGAAGGCGGATCTGCTCCAGTGTCCGGCCGGCAAAAGGCGTTCCATACAGCGGAATCTCGGCAATGAGCAGCTTCCCGAACGAATCGAGCACATGGGCCTTGGCCCCCCGGGTAGTTGCCCGGGTCGCCAGGTAGCGGCCGAGAATTCGGGAAAGGGGAATCGCCTGGTTCGCGCCGGCCAGCCTGAGCAGTTCCACATGCTCCGGCTCCTCGGCGATAACGCCAATCGGCGTTTCACACATAGTTCGAGCGGTCAGGCAGAGGTTGATCGTCTCGGGGTCGCTCAGGTTGGAGATGATGTAACGGGCCTGCGCGACACGCGCGCTGCTGAGAAACGCGGAGTCGGTAGGTATGCCGTACAGGACCCGCAGCCCTTGAGATTCCAGGGCAAAAGCCTCGTCATGGTTGGACGCTACCACGACAAAAGGCATCCGCCGCCCCTGCATTTTCCGCATCAGGGCACGGGTGACGGCATCGATGCCAAAGATCAGCACGTGCCCTCGCATGGTATCCGGAAGTTCAGGCGGCGGCCGGTAGCGGATGCGCTCCTCGATCCAGGGCGCGATAAACAGGCTGATCATGCCGAAGGGAAGGAGAATCAAGAGGAAAATAACCCCGGAGATGGTTACCAGGGCGGCAAAGATATAGCCGGGCTCCGAATGGAAGGTTATATCACCGAAACCGAGGGTGGTCATGACCGTGATCGTCCAGTATATCCCGGCAATGATGGAATACTCCCGCCCCTCCAGATACCACATGAGGTGACGGAAGACCATGGCATAGACCAGCACCAGGGTAAACAGAAAACAGCAATACACAATGAGCAGTTTCAGGTTTTTTCGTGCCTGACCGCGCAGGAAAAAGGCAAGTTCCGCCGCAACTGTCTTCACGTTCTCTCCTTATCGATGGTGCCCGCAAAAAACAGGCCAGAGAAGGTTTCATGGCAAGGTAATGCCAGCAAATAACTCACCTGAATTCAAAGGGCTGACCGCCCCACGACAGCCTGGGCCGCCACGTCGATCCCCTGCTGAATGGTAACTGTATCAAAGCCTCATCGATAGTATACACGTGGCACACCATGTCAACAATTAAGTGGGGAGGACCCGCAGGGCCGAAAGGAACTGTTTGGAGAATTTGCGAGACCATCAAAGTTGTATATTCCTCCTCCACCAAGCACCGGCTCACGGGAGAAAAGCCCTGACAATTGACCGCCGGGAGCGTAGAATGTATTCCAAAAGACAAACGCCCATGTGCCGGTCTCTGGAAAGCGGTTCATCGCGATGATGCCGCTCAAGTAGAGAAGAGGAAACCCATGACAGCAGAAAACAGTACGACAGCAACAGAAGCGGGCTGGAATTTTGACAACAGCTATGTCCAGCTGCCGGAATCATTGTATGCGCGCCTGAACCCGGTGCCGGTGCGTGAACCGCGTCTGGTGGTGTTCAACCGGCTGCTGGCCGAATCGCTCGGCTTGCGTCCGGAGGCCCTGGCAGGAGACGAAGGCGCTGCCATCTTCGCCGGCAATCGGATTCCCGCGGGCGCGGAGCCGATTGCCCAGGCCTATGCCGGACACCAATTCGGCTCTTTCACCATATTGGGCGATGGCCGGGCGATACTGCTCGGCGAACAGATCACGCCCGGCGGCGAACGTTTCGACATCCAGCTCAAAGGTTCGGGCCGAACGCCTTTTTCCCGGCGTGGCGACGGTCGCGCGGCACTGGGACCGATGCTCCGGGAATACATCATCAGCGAGGCCATGCACGCCCTTGGCATTCCCACGACCCGCAGCCTCGCAGTCGTGACAACCGGCGAACAGGTATTCCGCGAAACCCCGCTCCCGGGCGCGATCCTCACCCGCGTGGCGGCCAGCCACATCCGCGTCGGCACCTTCGAGTTTCTCGCGGCGAAAGGAGATTTGGAGAGTATCCGCGCGTTGGCGGACTACACCATCAGCCGTCACTTCCCTGACCTGAATGGCACGGAAAACCGCTTTCTTGCTCTGCTCTACCGGGTAATGGAACGGCAGGCGGCACTGGTGACGAAGTGGCTGGAGGTCGGCTTCATCCACGGGGTGATGAACACCGACAACATGTCGCTCTGCGGCGAAACCATCGATTACGGCCCGTGCGCCTTCCTGGATACCTACGATCCCGCCACCGTGTTCAGTTCCATTGACCAGAGCGGCCGCTACGCCTATGGCAACCAGTCGCAGATCGTGCAATGGAATCTCACCCGTTTTGCCGAAACACTGCTGCCGCTCCTGCATGAGGAACAGGACCAGGCCATCCGGCTTGCGCAAGAAGCGGTCTCAGCCTTTCCGGAGATTTTTCTCCGCTGCCGGCTCGCCGGAATCCGGGCAAAGCTCGGATTGTTCACTGAAGAAAGCGCTGATCTCGAGCTGATAAAAGAGCTTCTCAACTGCATGCAACAGAACCACGCCGATTACACCAACACCTTCCGCGATCTTGCCGCGGAAACAGTGGCGGAAACAGCGCTGTTCCGTGACGCGGCGTTCCTGAAATGGCAGCGGCGCTGGCAGGAGCGACTGACGCGGCAGCCCCAATCCGTTGAAGAGTCCCGCACGCTGATGCGAGCCCAGAATCCGGCCGTCATCCCCCGCAACCACCGGGTGGAAGAAGCCCTGGAGGCAGCCGTCGAACGGGGAGATTTCACGGTCATGGCGAAACTGCTCGAAGTCTTGTCTCAGCCCTACGCTGAGCGAGCCGAAGATGACGATTACCGATCGCCGCCCGAACCTTCGGCACGATGCTATCAAACATTCTGCGGGACCTAGGAGTCCGGTCAGACCTGTGTCAACTTGCTGTGCCAGGAGGAAATACTACCCCTAATCTGGCAGCCCTTCCCGTCTTCACGGGCTTAGCGCCACAGCGACCGCCTGTAACAAACGGGCGCTTTGCGCGAGCTGCTGGTACGCCTCTTCCTCGCTTAAGAGCGTTCGCGGCGGTGTCGCATCCGCCATTGCGTAGCCGAGCGCCGAAGCTTTATTGGCAATGGCGGCAATCTGCAGTGCCAGCTCTTTGTTGAAACTTGTGACCTCCCGGGAAAGCTGAATGACGGGCAGGTTTTCCATCCTTTTCCGAATCCCTGCCGCCAATCTGGCAACCTTTGCCTCCGTTGCTTCATCCCTGGGACTGGAGATTTCAATGACCCCGTCATTGGCGGCATGGTTCGTTTTATTGAAGGTCTCGTAAGCAATATTGTGAAACGGCATCGAGAGGTCACCGAGGTAGTGCAGGGCATACCCGAGCGGGTACATGGCGTACTTGCCGCTTGAGCCCTTGAGAAGATAGTCGTTGAGTGCCGCAATGATCGCCCCGTAGAGATGGCCATCGCGATCACCCGGCTTGTTGTAGTCTGCTACTTGAGAAAGAACCATTTCCGGAGTGATTCTGACCCCGCGCGGGGTGTTGTTGTAATGATTCAGTGTTTCGACCTGTCCGGCCTTTTCCTTGGCCATGTCGGCGCCCACCGCAAGGTAGACATAATTGTCCAGACCGGCCGCCTTCACCACCGCCATGTGCGTGGCATCATGCCAGGCCAAAGTTTGCGTGGCAGGATAAAGTACTGCGCTCGTGATGATCAGATATGTCAGCAACGTTGATATTTGCATTGGCTCCCCCATTCTTTTATCGTAAGACACCTGCAGCTGTCAGGAGCCAGTCGGACTAGGGAAATCTAGGCCCGGCAGGCTTCCGGGAAAATTTTGGTATAATAATATTCTCAGATCCGGCTTTTTCAACTGATCCATGCCGGTACCGTTGCTTTGAGAGGAATTATGCTGGCAACTTCACCTCGGCTCAACTTGTGGAGATGGGCACTTGTTCCAGCGCTTTGCCTCCTGCTCCTGCCCGTGACGACAAAAACCTCGCTGGCTGATGAATGTGCGGCAGCAGAACCCGCAACGGCAGCAAAGGCACCCGAGGGGACCGGCTTCTTCGACGTCTGGGGCAAGAGATTCGAGGCAACACACGAATGTATTGAGCGATATTTTCTGGAACAGACCGTCAGGGTAGACGATTTTTTCGGCAGCGAAAACGTCCCCGGCACCAAACCGACCCGCTACCAGCTCCGCTGGCGTAATTCGCTCCGGGTTGAGCATGACGGCACCATGAACTTCGGCCCCAGCGTCAGACTCAATCTGGGTCTTGCCAAGCTGAACGACCGGTTTCGTCTGATCATCGCCGGAGAAAACGAGCCCGAACCGGCAACGCAAAGCCTGCCGAGAGACCCGGGCAGTCCCGGCTTTGACCGGACCACCCCGAATACCCACTTTGTCAATACCGAGCTTCGCTATGAGCTGATCAGAACGCCGGCCTTGCAGTTATTTGTGGGTGCGGGCGTCCGGGTAAAACTCCCCTTCGAAGCTTTCGCCCGAAGCCGCCTCGACTACCTGCACACCTTCAACGACACGACCCTGATCCGCTTCGGCGAAACCCTATTTGTCAAGAATTCCGATCTGCTGGGAGAGACGACGGAAATCACCCTTGAAAAGCTGCTCGACCGGGGTACCATCCTGCGCTGGAGCAGTGCGGGAACCACTTCCCAGGAAATCCGGGGCCTGGAATGGGGCTCGGAACTCTCGCTGATCCGGGAACTCTCACCCCGGAGCGCGGTCACGGTGACAGGGGGCGCATACGGCAATACCAGCAGCAACACCATTGGCAACAATTACCGGGTCCTGGCACTCTACCGGCAAAACTTTCTGAGAAGCTGGCTCTTCTATGAACTGGAACCGGAGCTATTCTGGCAAAGAAACGACAGAAATCCCGATGCCCCGACCTTTGCCTTGACCTTCCGCCTGGAAATCGTGTTCACGGGATCTTCCCTGGCAAGACCGGCCCTGTAATTCTGCGCTGAACTGTCCGTGGCAACCACAATATAGAACATTCCCCTAGACTTGTGTCTCTTCTTTTCCTTCCAAGCTGCTGCCTCGAGAATAAACACTCTACATCCCTTGTCAACAATCTCTTACGACGATAATCGAAGTTGCATTGCGCCAGTACCAGCCAGGAATATCTTCACATCATGCCCTGCCGATTGCGGAATAGGCAGGCGCACGCCGACAGTGAAGCTACGGGAAACTCAAGTATTTATAAAAGCGATAGTGATTGTCAATATTGTTAATTATATCAATTGGACTCGTGGTTAATGAGTTTGTTATGGTAGGTGGCTTATACTACGCCAGTTCATCTTTTATAGCAGCTTACTCTACAGAACATTAATCCATTGCTTGATAAGACGTTCTGGAAACAGTTCTCAACGTGACCTTCGCAGGATAGGGCGTTGCAGTCTGGTGATGTAGAGACGTTCACTCTGTCCGCTGGCGGTATTCAAGAAAACACCCTGAGGTCTACGATCATGAGCGCCAGTGCCAGCACCCCGAATCGCCCGACATTGCAGAAACTGCTTCACACAGTGAGAACAGGCTGCACCAAGTGCGGAATCTGTGTCGCCGATTGCGCCTTCCTGCGCCGATACGGCACACCAAAAGCCATTGCCGGCAGCTTCGCTGCTTCAAACAGGGCCTCGCTCTCGCGCCCCTTTGAATGCAGCCTGTGCGGCCTCTGCACGGCGGTCTGCCCGGAGCGGCTGGATCTCGAAAACCTCTTTCTGGAGATGCGCCGAGAAGCGGTGGAACGGGGCTTCGGCCACTTTCCGGAACATGCGCCACTGCTGAACTACGAACGTCTGGGGACCTCCCGCCGCTTCACCCTGTACCGGCTGCCGGCAGCATGCTCCACGATCTTCTTCCCCGGTTGTGCTCTCTCCGGCACCCGTCCCGATGGGGTCTCCAAGGTATTCTCCCTGCTGCAACAGGCCGACCCGGCCATGGGCATCGTTTTTGATTGCTGCCTGAAACCTTCCCACAGCCTGGGACGGGAGCGCTTCGCCACTGCGATGTTCGCTGAGATGCGGGACTACCTGCTCGCACAGGGGGTGAAAGAGGTGCTGGTGGGCTGCCCCAATTGCCAGGTCATGTTCGAGTCCTTCGGCCAGGGCCTGGCAGTGAGAACCGTCTACGAAGTCCTGGAAGAGTCCGCTTTGCCCCTGGAGAAAGCGACCGGTTCAGTCACCGTGCATGATCCCTGTGTGATCCGGAATGCCGAACCAGTGCAGCAGGCAGTTCGTACGCTGCTGCAGCGGCAGGGGCTTACTGTCGAGGAAATGCCCCATAGCGGCAAGACCACCCTTTGCTGCGGGCTGGGCGGCGGAGTCAAACTGTTGGCTCCCGACCTTGCGAAAGAGGTTGCCTCCAGACGCAAAGACGAGGCACAGGGTCGGAGAATTATCACCTATTGCGCCGGTTGCGTCCAGGCACTGGCCCCGCATACGCCCGCCAGCCACCTGCTGGATCTGCTCTTTGCCCCGGAACAGACCCTGGCCGGGAAGAAAAAGGGCACCGCGGCCCCTTTTACCTACCTGAACAGGCTCCGCCTGAAAAAGAGCTTTAAAACAATGGAAGGAAGTGCCATGCTGCGAGAACGAACCTTTACCTCGGAGGAAGGACAAAAAAAGAAACGTTCCTGGAAGCCGCTGGTTTTCCTGGTCCTGCTGGCGGCCGCCGTTGCCGGGATTCACCTTTCCGGTGCTGCCCAGTATCTGCAGGAGGACCAGCTGAGAACGCTGATTTCCAGTTACGGGGCACTGGCTCCGGCAATTTACATCCTGATCTATGCCCTGGCACCGGTGCTCCTGCTGCCCGGACTTCCGATCACCATCGTCGGCGGAATCCTGTTCGGCCCCTTCTGGGGGGTGGTCTACACCATCACCGGCGCCACCCTGGGCGCTTCGCTGGCGTTCCTGGTGGCGCGCTACCTGGCCCGTGACTGGGTGGCATCTAAACTGACCGGCCCCAAATGGGCAAAGCTTGACCGGGAGGTGGAACAGCACGGCTGGAAAGTTGTGGCCTTTACCCGCTTAATTCCGGCCTTTCCCTTCAATCTGCTGAACTATGCATTTGGCTTGACCAAGGTCCCGTTCAGTCATTATGCTCTGGCAACATTTTTCTGCATGCTGCCGGCCTGCGTTGCCTTCATCGTTTTTTCCAGCTCGCTGCTGGGGTTGATCCGCGGCAACCTGTCGCCAACCGCCCTGCTGGGCATCTCTCTGATCGTTGCTGTTTCTCTGCTTCCGGTTTTTTACCGGCGCTACAAAAGTCGGATACCTGAAAAGGCGGTCACCGAATAGTGGAATTTGACAGCAAATATAACCTGACGACCGGTTCCGGTGATGTGGCACTGATCATCCCGGCCCGCAACGAGGAGCTATCGCTCCCCACGGTATTGAAACGGGTTCCGGCAGGAGTGTCCCGGGTCGTGGTGGTGGACAACGGGTCCAGCGATGCAACCGCGGCTGTTGCCCGGGCACACGGCGCGGAAGTGGTTCACGAGCCGCTGCCCGGCTATGGCAGCGCCTGTCTGGCCGGAATTGCCGCACTTGCCGACAACCCGCCCGCGGTGGTCGCCTTTGCCGATGCCGACGGCAGTGACGGCGTGGAAAACCTGACAGCTTTGCTGGCGCCGCTGCTCTCTGGCGCAGCCGATCTGGCGCTGGCGCGGCGGGTTACCGTGGCAAGCAGGGCACTGAGCCCCCAGCAACGTTTCGGCAACTGGCTGGCAACCCGCCTGATCCGTCTGATCTGGGACCATGACTACCAGGACC
Source organism: Deltaproteobacteria bacterium (assembly GCA_009668975.1). Lineage (GTDB taxonomy): Bacteria > Desulfobacterota > Desulfuromonadia > Geobacterales > Geobacteraceae > RPRC01. Next base: position 154,932 of record SBEG01000008.1, read on the forward strand.
TGGGACCGTTGCGAGCCATCACCTGGACGGCACTGGCGGAACTGCGGATGGTGGATCGCAACTTCGGCTGGACCGTAGAGATGCAGATTCGGGCGGTCAAGGCGGGACTGCGGGTGCAGGAAATGCCGCTGCCCTATCATGTGCGGCTAGCGGGAGAATCCAAGATCAGCCGGACCCTGTCCGGGGTGGTGCGGGCTGGAACGAAGATCCTCTGGGTCATCGGGCGGGAGCTGTTCCGGGTGGAACACAAAAGCCACCCGGCAAGGGTGCTGAATTCCCGTATGTTCAAGGAAAGTTTGGCTGCCGGGCAAAAAAGGCCAGGACAGTAACAGGATTTTTCACCACGACGCCGCAGTGTCCGCTTAGGTATTTGCTTACGTCCCGGAGGGACGGAATGATCATAGCCGGGGAATTCATTCCCCGGTAACCATAATAAAAGTCTCTTCACGTCACTACGTGACGAGGAAAAATTTGGACATCTTATCCGGGGGATAAATCCCCCGGCTACGTTCTGACGTCCCCAATGGGACTTACTTTTTTTACTGGGCACTACTAGCCATGACCCAAATTTCGGCCTACCTGAAACCATGGCGGACGCTTGCCGTCGTGATGCTCTGCTGCGTCTTTTCAGCACCGGCTGCCACTGGAGCGCCGCGCTCCACGCTGGCTAACCAGTCAGTGGAGAAACAACCGTTACCACAACGCACTCTGGCCTTGTACACCAAGGATCCGGTCACCTGGAAGATCCGTCCGGGTGGTGCTCAGGGAACTCTCACCTACAACGAGAAGACCGGGCAGTTCAGCTTTGCAGCCCGCAAGTTGAAGCCGCTTCGTGGCTACGTCATGGTTCGCAATTCCGGCACCCCGCCGACCGGTGACCTGCTTGCCCAGGGAACGACCAATAAAGCCGGTGAGTTGCGCTTGAGCGGCAGCTGGCATGACTGGACCGGTAAAATCTGGCTGGTGAGTGGTAACGATCTCACCATCAGCGGAACCCGGGTGACCTTGATAGCCTGGCACCCGGGGCAGTACCTTTTTGAGGAAAAGGTGCTGGGAGTACATTGTGGAGACTGTGATAACAAATAATGAAACTAGGAGCCTGTCGGACTTAGGGCAATTCTGCTGCAAATCCGTCTGGACGGTCCATATTTCGCCGCTTTATTGGGTAATAGAACAACTATTTCCCTGCAAAATCGACAAAATCTGACCTCGCCCAGCCGAATTTTCGCTTCGACTTCCTAAGTCCGACAGGCTCCTGAGACCAGCCATCATGACGCCTGAATTATACACTGCTTCCACAATAATTCATTTTTCCGTCTTAGGGGCACTCTCCCTCTACGGCCTCCATCGTATCTGGCTGCTGTTAAACTGGTGGTTGCTGCGACGTTCCAAACCGCAACCCGTCCCGGCCCTGCCCGAATACCTGCCGGCGGTAACCGTTCAACTGCCCATCTTCAATGAGCGCTTCGTCGCTGAACGGCTTTTGGACGCCGTGGCCCGCCTGGATTGGCCGGCCGACCGGCTGGAGATCCAGGTCCTGGACGATTCCAGCGACGACACGAGCGAAATTATTGCAAAAAGGGTGGCGCACTGGCGGGAACAGGGCCTTCGCCTCCGCCATATCCGGCGCAGCCGGCGTGACGGATTCAAGGCCGGGGCGCTGGCAGAGGGCTTGAAAGAGGCCCGCGGTCAGTTCGTGGCCATCTTTGATGCCGACTTCATCCCGGCGGCCGACTTTCTTCAACAGACCATCCCTCACTTTAACCATCCGCGGGTCGGCATGGTCCAGACCCGCTGGGGATTCTGCAACGCCGATCACTCGTGGCTTACCGGGGTGCAGTCGCTCCTGCTCGGCCCCCACTTCAGCATCGAACATCAGGTCAGATTTCAAAAGGGATTGTTTTTCAATTTCAACGGCACCGCCGGGATCTGGCGGCGAGAGGCAATCGCGGCTGCCGGAGGCTGGCAGGCGGATACGGTTACGGAGGATCTTGATCTGAGTTACCGGGCGCAACTGGCGGGCTGGCTCTTTGTCTATCTCGATGACTATGAAGTGCCGTCCGAGCTGCCGGTGACCCTGGCCGCATTCCGCAGCCAGCAGCAACGCTGGGCAAAGGGTTCGGTGCAGACCGCCCGCAAGATTCTGCCGCAGCTACTGTCGCGAAATTTGCCGCTCGCGGTGAAATGCGAGGCGCTGACGCATCTGCTGGCGAACATCTGCTGGCTGCTTGGCACGGTAATCTTCCTGACGCTCTATCCGACCATCGTCTACCGGATCGGGGTCGGCCCCTGGCAGATGCTGCGGCTGGATCTGCCGCTTTTTATTGCCACCAGCTGTGCCATCATGGCCTACTTCTTTGTCTACCTGACTGCAAACCGCGGCAACGGGTCTCTCTGGCGCTTCCTTCTGCTGCCCGTGGTGAGCATTGGTCTCGCGCCAAGTATTTCCCTGGCCGTGCTGCGGGGCTTGTGGAGCACCGGCGGTTTCTTCGAGCGGACCCCGAAATTCGGTATCACCGGCAAGAGCATCCTCCCGCGGCAGGCTTTTCTCTATCAGCAGAAAGGACTCTCATACCTGCTGCTCAATTCTCTTCTTTTGCTCTACAGCCTGCTGCCCCTGTCATTCGCCTGGCAGCGCGAGACCTGGTATGCCTTGCCGCTCTTTATCCTTTTCCCCGCCGGATTTCTTGCGGTCATCCTCCAGGAACTACAGGAGCTATTGACCGGTTTCCGGAGCGCTGACACGGAAGCCTTCCCGCAACCTGTCTCACAATCCGAGCTATCCGAAACATGAATGCCGTACACGATTCAGACTCCCTCGAACACTACCCATCGGCAAAGTCCGGTTTTTTGATATTATTTGCGTTGAATACAGTACATTGTCGAGTGTTATCCTGTAGAATTAGTGCGTATCAATAGCAGAAGCGATATTTGTACAAAGGAACTAAAGATGCAAGATAAATTGAAAAGACTCGTATTCCTTTCGCTGTTGCTGCTCGTCACGCTCCTGTTTCTTTATCTGCTCAAGCCCTTTTTCGGGGTGGTTTTCTGGGCCTGCGTCATCGGCATCTTGTTCCACCCTCTCAACCGTCGCCTGCTTGCACGTCTGGGTAATCGGCGCAACACCGCGGCATTGGTGACGCTGACTGTCTGCCTTGTCATCGGGATAGTTCCGGCACTATTCGTTCTCGGATCCTTCTTCCAAAAGGGAGTGACCCTGTATCAGCGTCTGCAGAGCGGCGAGCTGGATCCCACTACCTTTCTCGATCGAATTAAAACCATGTACCCAATAGTCCAGGACGTTCTGGCGCGTTTCGATGTGGATATCAGGGAGCAACTCGCCGGGGCTGCCATGACGGCCAGCCGTCATGTGGCCCAGAATGCCATGCTGTTGGGACAAGGCACTCTGCAATTTTTCGTCAGTCTCGGCCTGATGCTCTATGTTGCTTTTTTCATGCTGCGCGACGGATCGCGACTGGTCGGATATCTCAAACGTGCCCTGCCCATGGATGTCGATCGGGAAAACCTGTTGTTTACAAAATTTGCCGAGGTGACTCGTGCGACCGTGAAAGGCAATCTGGTTGTCGCGGCAGTCCAGGGAACATTAGGTGGCTTGATTTTCCTGGTACTCGGCATTCCCGGAGCGTTTTTGTGGGGTGTGGTCATGACGCTCCTGTCGCTCATCCCCGTGGTCGGGGCCGGTCTTATCTGGGCGCCGGTGGCAATTTACCTTTTTGCCGTGGGGGAATGGATACAAGGATTGATTCTGGTGGGGTTCGGCGTCGGCGTTATCGGTCTGGTGGACAATATCCTGCGGCCGGTATTGGTGGGACGCGATACCAAGCTTCCCGACTACATGGTGCTGCTCTCTACTTTGGGTGGTTTTATCCTTTTCGGGATAAACGGATTTGTGGTCGGACCGTTGATTGCGGCGCTGTTCGTGACGTTTTGGCAAATCTTCATCAGTGAGTTCAACGTACCTCGGGAAAGCGAAGAAAGGTCATCCACCGAAGGGAACAGCACCTCGCAAAACCTGGGGTAATCTTCTCTGGATTTCGCAGCCGTAATCATGTATTGAAGTAATAAGTGGATTAATAACGATAAAGCTTCCATGAGACTTGCCGGGCGTTAAGTGCACATGACGTGAAGGGGAGGCAAGGTGGGGAAGGAAATCTTGGCTGGTTGGTACTTAGTTTCCGTTTCTCTTCCTTTGCCAGTACAGGTAGACGCCCAGCAACAGCAGGCAACTGCCAATTGCCCCTACTGTTGCCTGTCGAGAAATCTGCATGATCAACTGCTGGTTATCTCCAATAATATAGCCGATCCAGGCCAATACTGCGCACCAGATTGAAGCCCCCAGAGCTGTATAGAATGCAAAACGCGCGTGGTTCATTCGGGCAAGTCCGGCTGGAACAGAAATCAGCTGACGAATTACTGGCAACAAACGCCCGACAAAAGTTGATATCTCGCCATGCTTTCTGAAGAAATGCTCTGTCTTTTCCAACTTCAACTCGGCAAGGCCAACAAAACGTCCATATTGCAAAAGCAAAGGACGCCCAAGGTAAAGTGCGCCGAAGTAGTTGGCGTATGCTCCTGCAAGACTGCCAAGCCCCCCTGCCAAAACCACCAGCCAGGGATTCATTCTACCCTGAAAGACCAGATATCCTGCCGGCGGCATTACTACTTCACTGGGAAAAGGGATGACGGAGCTTTCCACAGCCATGAGCAGAAAGATGCCAGGATACCCAAGCGTACCGATCGTCTCTACCAACCAGCCTACCATTGTGTGAAACATAACTACTCCCACTGTCTGTAAGAAATCAGGTGTTGCCGAATTGCAAGCGGCTATTGTCGTCGTCTTGCTTTGACTGCTCTGCTGTTTCTCAACTTTTGTATGATATGCAGACGCCACAGCAGCAGTGTGCCGTAATACGCGACAATTGACGACACTACCGCAACCAGTGAAATTCCCAGAACAAACGGTTTCCATATCTGCAGCATGCCATTGGCAAGCCAGTCCATGCTGAGTTCGAATTTGAATTTCTGTGCGGGAATACCCAAAAGCAACGCCCCGAGCTTATAACAGAAATAAAACATCGGGGGCATGGTTAAGGGGTTGGTGATAAAAACCAATGCAACCGAAACAGGCAGGTTTGCCCGGAAGAAAACTGCACAAGCTGCAGCAAGCACCGTCTGGAAAGGGACAGGAATCCACATGCAGAAGAATCCGATCGCGAACGCTTTTGCCACATTTCCCCGATTAAACTGCCACAGAAAGGAAGCATGCAAGGCATCTCCCAAAAAACGCAAATGCCTGTGCGCTTTCAGTTTTGCAGGATCAGGAGTCCACTTTTTCAGGAATTTTCGGGGCATATAGACTGTACGGGCTGGTTTTGCTGCTCCTTGCGTGCAAGGGTAACCCTGAACGTAATGAGAAGGTTTCTGGGGAGCTCTGCTGTTCGTGGCATCTGTTGGTTCCTTTTAAGGGTGGGGAGATTTGACATATTCGACTAACAGCACCAGCAGTCCAGGGCCAGGGAGCCAGCTAAGCCACCGGAGCCCTCCTCACCGTCCCCGCGCCCTGCGCCCAGCAGAGCACCCCACTGGAGCATGCCGGCGAGAGGGTGCGCAGGAGACCCTCGGTCGCGGCGACCGCCGCGTGTTCGGGGTTTCGTGCGCTGGCAAAGGCATTGGGACTGTCCGAGGGGATGATGGAGACCCGGGGCATGGGGAGTCCCGCTGTCATGGCGAGCCGGCGGACCATACCGTAGAAAGCGGGGTAGTCGTTCTCGCCGATCTCTTGGGCGCCGTACATCTTCAGAACGATCTTATCCGAAAACCAGTAGGAGAACAAATTCATGGCGGCAGCCATCAGGAAGGCGAAGACCATGCCGGTCTGGCCACCAATGGCGCTCCCCATGAAGACCATGAGAACGGTGAGGAGAGAGAGAAGAGAGGTTGTCTTGAGTCGATTCATCGCTGTTACCTCCGACGATGGTGGTTATCGCCGGGGATAATTAAAAAGACCTTTACCCCCGGCATGGTTGCCTGGATAAAGGTCTTGCTGACGATGTCCATCGCCCCCGGCCCGGGCCTCTCGACCGTATTGACGGGCTCAAGGCCGGCCATGTTTCCGGCCGGTTGCTACTCCCCTTTACTGTAATGAAGTGTATGGTTTTTGGCGCTGACCTGTCAAGAAAATTATTGTCCCTGATTTTGCCATTTGTCGTGAATGCTCATACCAGTCTCCTGGTTTCGACGCTGCCAATGCCGCATCAACAGTTGTTGCGGGCATATTCATCCTTGCCCGGTCTGTCTTGCTGCCCGTCAGCATGTGCCGCTCACTGTTATCAGCAATACTCCCAGGCAGACAAGGATCGTGCCTAACCACCGGGTCGGGGTAACGGTTTCTTTCAGATAATGACGGGAAAGCACCGCCACCAGGACATAGTTGAGCGCCTGCATTGGTAGCGCCACCGAGAGGTCTTCCCAGGAGAGCACGGCAATCCAAAGGAGGAAAAACAGCGCAAGCAAAGCTGTTCCCAAGACCAGCCGGGGATCCGTCAAGCCGCGCAACACAGCCGAAATCAACTCTCTGGCGCTCATGGCGGAGAGATCACCCAGGTCTTTCATTCCCTTTGTCAGGAGGATGTCGCCGATGGTCCCGGCGGACGTCGCGATCAGCATGACAACGATGGTTTTGAGCATGTGCGGCGACGCCTCAGATCGTTCCGGTAAAAAGCAAAGCGCCAAGCAACGAGCCGAGCGCCAGGCGATACCAGGCAAAGACACGCAGCGAGTGGCGTGCAACAAACCGTACCAGCGCGCTCACCACAAGCAACGCCGCCAGGAACGCCGCGGTAAACCCCGCGATGATCGCTCCCAGGTCTTCGAAACTCAATAGGTGATGGTGCCGCCAGGCATCGTAGACCGCCGCACCGAGCATGGTCGGTATGGCCAGGAAGAAGGAAAACTCCGTGGCGCTCTGCCGTGAAAGACCTGACAGCATACCGCCGATGATGGTGGCTCCAGAGCGGGATACGCCGGGTATCATGGCGACACACTGGGCAAAGCCAATGCCGATGGCCTGTTTCCAGCCGATCTGTTTCGTGTCGAAAATATGCGGTCTTGCCGTGCGTTGTTCGACAACCAATATGATAATCCCGCCCGCAACCAGCATCGCAGCCACCACGGCCGGGTCGAACAGCACACTCTTTATCGGGCCGATAAACAGTGCACCCAGAATTGCGGCGGGAAGGAAGGCCAGCAATACGCTGCTCGCGAAGCGACGCTCTGCGGGTCCGCCCAGCCACGCGCCCCGGCCCAGGCTGAGGAGCTTCTCCCGGTAAAGCCAGCAGACCGCAAGAATCGCTCCGAATTGTATGACCACCTCAAACACCCTTGATTCATGTGATTCAAAAGAAATCCAGTCCCCGATAATGATGAGATGCCCGGTACTCGATATGGGCAAAAACTCCGTCAAACCCTCGACGATGCCCAGGAAAAACGCTTTTAGAAGATATAATCCGTCCATTCATTTTGCTCCAGTATCCAGTCGGTTAAGACCTGAACTGCCAACGCCTGCCTCTGAATACTCACCATAAAAAAACGTTATCGTCTAAAAAAAAGGCCTTTACCCTGGGCATGGTTGCAAAGGTAAAGGTCTTGCTTGCGACGTTCTTCGCCCCCGGTCCAGGTCTTTCAACCTGATTGAGGTGCTCCGGGCCGGTCTTGTCAAGGGCCGTAAACTACTCCCCATTTACGGCACGGATAGTATTTTTTCTGCGTCAAGTTGTCAAGGAATTTGCATTATTAAACCTTCCTGTGTTGTTTGATCCTTTCACGTCAGTGGTTGAGAGTTATTGAATCAGCGGACCGTTACCGTCAGGACTCGGCAGCTACAGATGCTTCTCGTGTAACCAGACATGACCCGACGCCGTGGCCCTCAACCGTCACGACCTGGAAACGCACGTGATCGTAATCCACCATGTCACCAACCTCCGGGGGACGGTCGAGAAGTGTGAGCACGAGCCCGCTGACCGTATCCACCTCATCGTGCTCAAGCGTAACTCCGAGCGTCTCCCCTATCTGCTCAAGACGCACCGTACCGGCGACCGTCAGGCGACCTTCCGCGTCACGGCATATGTCGGGCCATTTCGCGACGCCTTCTTCGATATCGCCAATTACCTCTTCAAATATGTCTTCAAGGGTGATTATTCCAGGGTTCCGCCATGCTCATCCATAACCACAGCCAACTGCACGCGTGCCTCACGCATGGACTTCAGTACCGTGTCCAGTTCGGCCGTCTCCGGGACATAGGGCGCCGGGCGGATACCGTTCTCTTTGAGCGTCTTGCCGGCAAGGGCCAAACGCAAGATGTCCTTGATATGAATTACCCCGACGATATGATCGAGATCGTCCTGGTAGACTGGATAACGGGTATGACGGGAAGAACGGACGACGGCGGCGATCCGCTCCGCCGAGGCGTCCAGGGGCAGCCCGAGCACTCGGACACGCGGTACCATGATCTCTCCGGCCGTCAACTCGCCGAATTCAAAAAGTTCGCGCAGCACCTTGCCGGTTTCGGCGCGCAGCAACCCCCCTGCTTCGCTTTCCCGCACCAGGTATTCCAGTTCTTCGGGGGTATGGAAGTGAGCGGCCGAGAACTCCCGCTGAATACCCATGAGCCGCAGGACACCATTGCCAATGGCATTAAGGCCGATGACCAAGGGATACAGCAGAATCTGGATCCAGCGTATGGGCGGTGTTATCCAGAGCGCCGTGCGCTCGGCCGACAGTAAAGCAAGTGATTTCGGCACCATCTCGCCCAGGACGATATGAAAGTAGGTGAGGATCGCAACCGCCAGCACACTGGCTACCCCATGGGCGGCAATCCAGCGCGAGGCGCCGAACGATTCCAGTGCCTGCGCAATCCATTGCGCAAGGACATGCTCCCCATACATGCCGAGTCCGAGACTTGCTCCTGTTATCCCGAGTTGCGCGGTGGCGATATAGCGGTCCTGACGACGCGGGTCCCGGAGGATCCGCAACACCAGGCGGGCCGTGACATGCCCCTCGGCCGCAAGGCTCTCCATTCTCGTGCGCGGCACACCCACCAGGGCGAATTCCGCCGCCACAAACAAGCCGTTGAGAAGGATAAGGATCAGAATAATCAGAATCGGGAGGAGGCTAATCACGCGGATTGTCCTCCATAACGGCGGCTAGCGGCCGCGCGATCAGCGATGAGACCGCGTGATGTTCCATCCGTTCCACAACAACCTCGACACCGTCTATGGTGACACTCTCGCCAACGGCCGGGATATGGCCCAACGCCTCCGTGACATGGCCTCCGACCGTAGCGGACTCTCCTTTCCAGCAGATACCGAGCCACTCTTCGGCGTCTTCGAGCGGCAAGAGGCCCGGCAGACGCACGCTCCCGTCAGTCAGGATCTCCGGCTGGGGCAGTTCTCGCTTAAACTCGTCGGTTACCTCCCCGAATACCTCGGTAAGGACGTCTTCCAGCGTGACGAGGCCCTGAATTGCGCCGTATTCGTTTATCACTATTGCCTGGTGGCTGCGCCCCTCACGCAACAGAGCGAGCAAACTGTAGGCCGATACATTTTCCGGGACGTAAAGCACCGGTCGCATCACCTGTTCAAGAGAAATGTCCGTGTCGTGCTTCAGATAATGCAGCACCAGATCCTTCGCATGGAGCATGCCGGCGATGTTGTCAATCGAACCACGATAGACCGGCAGCCGCGTATAGGGACCAGTAGAGACAAGGTGTAATACTTCCATTACAGGCGTCTCGATATCGACTGCCGCTACATTCCGGCGCGGCACCATGAGCTTGCGGGCGGAACGTCTGCCCAGCTGGAGGGCCTCATGCAGGCGCTGCTGCTCATCGGGTTCCAGCAGTCCGCCGTCCCTGCTCTGCACCAGGAGCATGTCGATCTCTTCAGGCGAGTGGATATGTCGATGACCGCCGTACGGCACCCTGAGCAATCTAAGGACTGCAATGCCGCTGCCGTTGAGAATAAAAACGAACCAGGAGAGAAACGTTTTGGACCAACGCATTGGTTCGACGGTAAGGAGAGCTATTCGCGCGGGATACTGCAACGCCAGCGATTTTGGCACCAGTTCACCGAGAACTACCTGTAACAAGGTAAGCCCGAGCAGGACAACCACCGCCGAGCTCGATTGCGCCGCGACCGTCTGCATATCTCCCCAGCGTTCGAACAGTGGGGCGAGTTCAACGGCAAGGGTGGCCTGTCCGTAGGCACCGAGCACCAGGCTGGAGAGGGTGATGCCGATCTGGCACACCGCCACATAACGGTCGAGTTTTGCCCCATCCTCAAGGGTGGGCAAAAGATGGCTGGCGAGACGATTGCCTTCTTCAACCAATTGGCGGATGCGGCTGCGGCGTACGCTGACCGCGGCGAACTCCGCGGCAACGTATAAGGCGTTGACGGCGATGAGGAAGACAATAACCAGCCAGGTTACCAGTGTCAAAGCGATACCTCCTGAATTGTCAGACTTTCATGGGGAGGGTCGTCTCCGGAGGTATCTTCGGTGAGGGTTATTGGCGTGACGGGTCGAATCGTTGGAGATATGTCCATTGAAGTCGCAATGTATCCGGGATAAGGTTCGTGAAATGGTCCATCTTGCTGTTTGCGTATTATAATACCGGCTCATAATGCACGCGTCAAAGCTATTAGTTTACAATACGACAGCTATTCGGACAAAGTGAGTGATGAAAGCGCCAACCAACGCGAAGCTCTATGAACAACCAGCTCCGTCATTTCCTTCATGCAAGATCATTTGGATACTGCCCAGGAGCTGCTCCGCAGTAAAGGGCTTCGGTACGTAAACAGCCTTGTCACCCCAAAGCGACACATCATTCTTGTACCCCGAGATGTACAACACCGGCAATTTCGTCATATTCGCCAGGAGCCGCTCGTACAATTCCGGTCCGTTCATTTCCGGCATAACAACATCCGTGATCAGCAGATCGATAGGATCCGGATGGGAGCGGGCAATGTCCAGCGCCCTGGACGGGAGCGCGGCAGTCAAGACCTTGTAACCATACATCTGCAGATATCCCTCGGCCATTTCCAGGATCATCTCATTGTCGTCCACAAACAGAATTGTCTTGTCATGGTGGACGTGAAAGCGCAAATCCACGGCCTGCCGGGCGCCTCCCTTTGCCGCAGATGCATTTTCCGGGAAGTAAAGGCTGAACGTCGTCCCTTCCCCTACCGTGCTACGTACCTTGATGTGTCCGCCATGCTGCCTGATGATGCCAAAGGTCGTCGCAAGACCGAGGCCGGTACCACGGCCGGCCGGTTTAGTCGTATAGAACGGCTCGAAAATATGCCGCGCAACATCCTCCGGCATACCGCAGCCATCATCAGAAAATTCCAACAGGATATAGGCACCTGGTTTGACACCGGGATTGAGTTTGACGAATTCGTCATCAAGAATGACGTGGTCAGTTTCTATGGTAATGGTGCCATTGCCGTCAATGGCATCCTGGGCATTGACCGCCAGGTTGAGCAGTATCTGTTCCATCTGCCCCTGATCGGCCAGTATCTGCGCGCCTTCGGGTGCCAGCCGGATGGCGAAGGAGATGTTTGCGCGAACGGTATGCCTGATAATGTCCTTGAAAGACTCGATCACCCGGTTGAGATCGATACCCTCCATGGCAAGATGCTGCTTGCGACTGAACGACAGCAGCTTCTGCACCAAATCCCGTGATTTCTTCGTGGCGGCAATGATCCGGTCGATTTTGGGCAGGCAGGAATGCCCCTCACCAAGAATGGCCCTGATTATTTCCGTGTAACCCATGATAGGTGTCAAGAGGTTGTTGAAATCATGGGCAATGCCTCCGGCCAGTTGCCCGACCGCTTCCATCTTCTGCATTTGCCGGACATGCTCTTCCAGGGCGTTGCGACGCTCGTTGTCCCTGGCCCAGCCGATGGCAATGCTGGCCAAGTGGGCTGCCGACTCGATCAGGGTAATTTCATTACTGCCCGGGGCACGAGGCTCGCGATGGTAGGTGGCAAAGGTGCCCAGCAGGCCCCCCTCGGGGGACAGAACAGGTTCAGACCAGCAGGACTGCAAACCGGCTTGTGCGGCGGGCGTGAAGCCCTTCCAATAGGGGTGCCCAGCAATTTCCTCGACTATAACCCGTTTTTTCAGGAACGCAGCTGTTCCACACGACCCCATACCCTGCTTGATTCTCAAGCCATTAACCGCAGCATTATAGAAATCAGGCAGACTGGGAGCAGCGCCGAGAGACAGGCGGGTGCACTCGTCATTGGCAACGAGAATTGAGCAGAGGGCACCGGGACTGTTTTTTTCAACAAAGGTAACGATAGCGTCAAGCAGGCAGGGAAGCGACACCCCTGAAGCCATTTTCTCCAGGATATCGAGGAGGGTCTGCTCTCTGAACTCCACCTGCTTGCGCTCGGAAATATCACGCCAGATAACATGCAGTACCCATTTCCCCCCCAGGGACATGGGTGTCAAAGAAACCTCCATCGGGAGTTCGGAACCATCAGCCTTGAGGTGCAGCCATTCAAAACGATGGTTTCCTTCGGCGAAAGCACGCGCAATCATTTCCTTGGCTTTTTCCATGGAGGTTGTTCCGTCGGGCTGCAGTTCCGGTGAGATTTCCGCCAGTGAACGTCCAACAATTCCCTGTTTGCCATCAGCCCCCAGCAACCGTATCGCCACGTTATTGCAGTCAATAAACAGATAATCGTCAAGAATCAGAAAAGCATCGCCGGATTGTTCGAAAAAGTTCCGGAACCGGCTTTCATTCTCCGGGAACGCATGCTCCGCGCCTGTCTGCCCGGCACCTGAGTAAACGGTACTGAGCACGGAGTTTTCACCAACGATAGTACCGATCTGCATAGATATCTCCCGACCCTCATTCTGAAAATCAACACTGTTTGCCACCATAAACATCCTGAACCGCACGTTCAACGATGGGCATACCCGCTTCTACTCTTTTCAGGGTAGGGACGCAAGAAAATTTTGCTTTTGCTCCGTCAGTCATAATTTTTGCTGTTACTTCACTATTCCCCTCACGCTCCATCATGATTCTCTCCGCTGCCTTGCCGGCAAAAAAATCGCAATCCCGGCAGCAGCATCGGCACCCGCCGCTGATACTCCCGGTATGCGTCTCCGAATTGATCGGCCAGGTCACGCTCCTCCCACCAAGCGCCGACGATGATCCAACCGGTCCAGAGGAAATTGAAGAGGAGCCGGTCGCTCGTCAGGTCCGGAAAGGACCAGATCATCACAATACTGAGCAGATAGAGCGGATGGCGCACCAGGCGGTACGGCCCGGTGATCGTCAGGGAGACCTGTTTCGATGGTACTCTGTTGCGGCCCAGGAGCGGCCTGACGCCGAAGGGGTCGAAATATTTCAGCGACATGCCGCACCAGAGAAAACCCGCGACAGTGAGGCAAAAGAGTATCCGAAGAGACCAGCGAAGGATCCCCGTTGAAGCAGTGGCAAGCAGCGCGCCCTCCTGCCAAAGGAGCACCACGGCAAGCAAGACCACTCCGGAAGCTGTCGCATAGATTGCCGCAAAGTAGTGCTCCGGTATGAACCGGGCAAGCCAACCGCGGAATTTCCGGCGGACCATGCCGCTGTGCTGGAGGAAAAAGAGCAGGGAAAGCCCGGCATCGAACAGCAGTAACCAGCCCTGCCCCAGTCCGAAATTCACCAGGTTAAAGGGCCCGAAAAACAGAAAATGGGCGAAGATAATCAGTGAACCGCCGCCGAGGAGGCAGGCGGCCGCGGCAATCAGGTACTGCAGCATCAGGCGTAACGTGCTCATCGTTCCGTCCCCTTCTGCCGTCACCCTTCAGAAACGGCCTTTTCTCCCTGGCCAAGATTCCGCAGAAAGAGCCAGGCCAGCGGCGGCAGAATGATCAGGAAGGCATAAAGGAGCAGGTGAAAGGCCTGCTGCACGCCCATTTTGTCGGCCAGCAGCCCCACCAGCGGCCCGGTAACGATGAAGGTGACGCGAAAGGCCAGGGACTGGAGGGAGAGGATGCTGGCCCGGTTCGCCGAGGGGCTTTCCAGCTGGGTGTGATTGAGGAACATCGGCCCGCGCATGCCGCGCATGCTGGTCAGAAGGTAATAGAAGAGGAAGCCGCCGACCCCGCCGACCAGGCCGAGGCCGAAATAGCCGGCCAGGATCATGCCAATGAACAGCAGGATCATCTTCCGGTCGCCCAGGTGGGAGTGCACCCGGTGACTTGATAGGGCAAAGATCGCCACCGTCAGGTTGGCGCCGGTCCAGACCGGGCCGAACCAGCCGAGCGGCACACCATGCTGCTGCATGTAGGGCTGGATGAGCCAAACCGGGTAGAACGAGGCAATGCCGAGGAACGTGTTGAGGAGGATCGTCGCCCTCAGCTTGCGGTTTTCCAGGAAGACGTAGCGGGTGATCCGCAGAGCCTCGGCCAGGTGGGAGTGAATTTTGATGGAGGTATCCCGCGGCGGCTCCTTTATGGTCCGGACCACGGAAAAGGCCAGCAGCCAGATGATCACCTGGAGGAAAAAAGGCAGCAGCGGCGCGGATGCATACATCAGACCCGCAAACAGGGCGCCGATGGCTTCGCCGCTCTGGGAAAAACCGTTCATTCGCCCTTCGTAGCGGGCGTAGAGCCCTTCCGCCTTTTCCTCGCGCAACGTCTCGAAGAGCAGCGCGCTGTCGGAACCGCTGATGAAGGAGAGGGAAATGCCGAGCAGAATCTCGGCGAACAGGACATCGTTGAAGGTGGTGGCCAGGGTATAGAAGCCCCAGCCGGCCGTGCCGAGCACGGTGGCAATGGTCAGGGCGGTACGGTAGCCGAGGCGGTCGCTGATGTAACCGGAGGGGTATTCCAGCAGTACGCTGGCAGCGGAAAAGATGCTCTGTAACAGCAGGATCTGGGTCAGGCTCAGACCGATCTGGTCCTTCCAGAAGAGGGTTATGATCGCCATCGGAAAGAGCGTCCGCTGCAGGAAAGCGAAGGCGTAGAGTTTGCGGATGTTGGCGTGGAAATTTGTCATTCCACCTCGTCCACGTCTCGTCCGGAAAGGATGGAAAGGGGTTCCTCCCTGGTCACGTCATAGCCGGGCCGGGCATGCTGGTCCTTTTCCTTGATCAGGAGCCAGTTCTTGTCCTTGCCGCCCCAACGGGTCCGGATCAGGGCAAAACCGCCCTGGAGCTTTTCGCCAGTGAGCCGGATTTTGGCGGCGCCCCGCTCGAGCATCTGAGCGAATGTCTCTCCCTCCCCGAGCGGTTCGAAGGTGCCGCGATCCCAGACGATGACTTTTCCGCCACCGTACTCACCTTCCGGGATGCTCCCTTCGAAGTCGCCGTACTCCAGGGGGTGGTCCTCCACGGCGACGGCCAGGTGTTTCTCCGCCGGATCGAGACTCGGTCCCTTCGGCACCGCCCAGCTTTTCAGCACCCCGTCGTCTTCCAGGCGCAGGTCGTAGTGCAGGGTCCGGGCATGGTGCTTCTGGATTATGAAGCGGCGAGCCGCTGCCGTAGCTGTTCCGGAGGAGTCGGCAGCACCGGCCGGTTCCGGTGTGCGGTTGAAATCGCGTTTTTCTCGGTATTTGTCGAGGGGCATGGTGTTCCCTATCAGTACGGATG
>SBEG01000060.1 GCA_009668975.1 Deltaproteobacteria bacterium
CCAGGCTCAGGTCCTTGACGTCCACCGGACGATCAAAGTAGACATGCACATCTTCGATAGTCTTCGCCCCCTTGTCTTTCAGGCCGGCGACTTCCAGTAGTCGTGGCGGTCCAGGCTCCAGAACCATGCTTTCATCTTTCGCAAGCGGTTGGTGGGCAAGGGAAATGACGCTTTCCTTCCCTTCCACGGAAACCCGCACTTCACCGACCCCCTTGAACTGTGAAAGTGTCAGAACCAGTGCATTGAGAAAGGCTCGTTCACCTGCAGCATCGGCACGCAGACCTGACAATTCCCTGCTGAAATCAACAGTGACGGTTCCTTTCTCTTCAGTCAAGCCAAGGAGGCGGGTACCGGGTCGGACAGACTGCATGACTTCTCCCCGGTAAGCGGGTATATCCATTGCGCCCAAAAGCCGCGCTATCGCGACCTTCTTCATGCTCTCCTCGTCAAAGGTGAAAAACGGGAACGGCACAACCTTCCCCGGTGACTTGGCCGACGGGAAATAAATGACAAAAGCGAAACAGGTCCCCGTATCGGTGGTCGGCGCGGGGCCGAAGTACTTTTCGTAAGCCTTGGTCGTCGATACCCGGACCTGTTTCCGGGGAGACGGTTCTTCATTTTTCTTGCAGGCCGCAACAGGTAAGATAAACAGAAGCAATGCAAACAGCAGGATTAAGCGTGGCAGCGTGCTCATGGCTTTCTCCATTAGGCATGGAGGGCGATTTTTACGTCACCCCCCATGCGTTTTCCAACTGTATTTTATTTAACTACTTAGCGGTGTACCAAAACTTGACGTTCCTGACCTTGCCGTCAGCCAGTTTGAATTTGGCCATCACGCCGTATTTCCCCTTTTTGGAAAGGTCGAAATCGCCACCGAAATGCCCTTCCATTCCCATCAGATCCTTCACCTGCTCGGACTTGTCGGGCCCCATGACCTTGACCTTGACTTCACCTTCAGTCAGCGCCTTGCCGGTCTTGGCGTCCTTGAATTCAACCATCAGGTGATGGGTCTCCTTCATTTCTTTAGGCATCGCCATACCTTTCATGTGTTCCTTCATACTCATCACCTTGAAGGTCGCCTTCACCCCGGCAACCACCTCTTCGTGCGCGGGCTTCCCCTTCATCATCATGTGCCCGCCATGCTCCATGGGCATGGATTCATGGTCAATGGCGAACGATGCAAGAGGGGTGGTAAGGGCAAAGGCTGCTGCCGCGATTATTAATGCGGTTTTTTTCATTTTCGTTTCTCCTTTTTTGTGTTTTGATGCAGGGCAAACATTATGTTTACCCGACAGCAGGGCGATCACTAGGGTCGCCCCTACGTTTGTATCAATGCTTCATCCCCGAATATTTCAGTTTACCCCTTTTCAGGTCATATTTTTTCATAATAACGAAAATGACCGGTGTCATGATGAGTACATGAATTGCTGAGGAGATCATCCCGCCGATCATCGGTGCGGCGATAGGTTTCATGACATCCGCACCGGTCCCGCTTGACCACATAATGGGAACCAGGCCCAGCAGTGCCACCGCCACCGTCATCAGTTTTGGGCGTAAACGCAGCACAGCCCCCTCAAAAGTGGCATCATAAATATCCTGCTCCGTTATCGGACCGGCAAGCAGCTTCTTGTCCAGTGCTTCGTGCAGGTAGATGACCATGACCACCCCGGTCTCGACTGCAATTCCGTAAAGGGCAATGAAGCCAACCCAGACCGCAACCGAGATATTGTAGTCCAGCAGCCAGACCAGGTAGACCCCGCCAATCAGGGCGAAGGGGACCGAAAGCATGACCATGCTCGCCTCCAGAGCTGAGCGAAAGGTGAAGTAGAGGAGGATGAAGATAATCAAAATTCCCAGGGGGACCAGAAGCTGCAACCGCTTCTTGGCTCTGATCTGGTTCTCCCATTGCCCCGACCAGGCGACGTAATAGCCGGCAGGAAGTTGCAACTGTTTTTCAAGCACCTGCTTCGCCTCGGTTACAAAGCCGCCCATATCGCGGCCTCTCACATTGAGGTAAACCAGGGAGCGCAGCAGACCGCCTTCGCTGTTGATCTCCGGAGCTCCGGTTGATACCTTCAATTTTGTTACCAGCGACAAGGGAATCTGGGCACCGTTCATCCCCGACACCAGCATTTTCTGTATCGCAGGAATGTTGTCCCGGTAGTCACGCATGTAGCGGATTCGGATCGGGAATCGCTCCCTTCCCTGAACCGCCTTAGTGACAGCTTCACCGCCGAGGGCAGTTTCGATAATTTCCTGGACATCTCCCACTTGGATGCCGTAACGGGCCGCGGCTTCCTTATCGACATCGATATCGATGTAGTTTCCGCCGGTAACGCGTTCCGCCACTACATCGGCGGACCCTTTCACCGTTTTCAATATACCCTCGGCCTGAACCGCCAGATCCTTCAGAATATTTAGATCGCTACCGAATATCTTCACGCCCAGGTCGGTTCGAACTCCGGTGGAAAGCATGTTGATCCGGTTGATGATTGGCTGGGTCCAGCCGTTCCTAACACCGGGAATCTGGAGTTTGCCGTCAAGTTCTGCTACGATATCTGCCTTGGTCAGCCCCTTGCGCCATTGATCCTTCGGCTTGAGAATGATGATTGATTCGAACATGGAAACCGGAGCCGGGTCGGTGGCCGTTTCGGCGCGTCCGACCTTGCCTAGAACATGCTCGACCTCGGGAACGCTCTTGATGATGGCGTCCTGCACCTGGACAAGTCTTTTCGCCTCGGTGATGGAAACATTGGGCAAAGTAACCGGCATATAGAGCAGTGAACCTTCGTCCAGGGGCGGCATGAATTCGCTGCCCAGGGAGATGAACATGGGTATGGCCAGAAGTAGGGCTGCGATATTAAGGGCGATAGTGGTTTTCTTCCACTTCAACACCCAGCGGATGACCGGAGAGTAGAGCCTGATGAAAAACATGGAAACCGGGTTGGAACTCTCCGGAGGCATCTTGCCGCGCATAAAGTAAAACATGAGGACCGGCACCAGGGAAATGGCGATGAACGCAGAGCCGATCATTGAAAAAGTTTTGGTGAAGGCCAAGGGATGAAACAGTTTCCCTTCCTGTCCCTCCAGGAGAAAAACTGGCACGAAGGAGAGGACGATGATGGCCAGGGAGAAGAATATCGCCCTGCCCACCTGTTTTGCGGAATTAATGATAATTTCCAGCCGCTTTTCCTTCCGTTCCTCGGGAGGAAGCTCGGAGAGATGGCGATAGCAGTTCTCCACCATGATGACCCCGGCGTCCACCAGAACGCCGATGGCGATGGCTATACCACCCAGGGACATGATATTTGATGATACCCCCAGCAGTTTCATGGTGATAAAGGAAAACAGCACGGCTATCGGCAGAGTTATGACAATTACCAAAGCGCTCTGGAAGTGGAGGAGAAACAGCAGCACCACAAGGGAGACGATAATCGATTCCTCAGTCAACGTCAGTTTCAGGGTATCGATTGCCCGTTCGATCAGGTCCGACCGGTCGTAAGAAACCATGATCTTGACCCCTGGCGGAAGCCCTTTTTCCAGTGCCGTGATCTTTTCCTTGACCCTGTCTATGACATCCTTGGCATTTTCGCCGTAGCGCATGACGATAATACCGCCGACTGCTTCGCCTTCGCCGTTCATATCGAGCATGCCCCTGCGAATGGCGCCGCCGAGCTGCACCTTCCCGAGATTCTTGACATAAATCGGCGTACCACGTATATCGGCGCCGACTGAAATATCCTCCAGGTCCTTGACCGACTTCACATACCCCTGGCCACGGATCAGGTACTCTGCATCGGCCTGTTCCATCAGTCTTCCGCCCACATCATTGTTGGACCTTTGCAGCGCCTCCATAACCTGGCTGACCTTGACGTTATAGGACCAGAGCTTTACCGGATCGAGGTCGACCTGGTATTCCCTGACAAAACCGCCGATGGAGGCTACCTCCGCCACACCGGGAACGGTGTTCAGCTGGTAGCGGACAAACCAGTCCTGCAGGGTCCGCAACTGCTCCAGGTCATAGCCTTTACCCTCGATGGTATACCAGAATACGTGGCCGACGCCGGTCCCGTCGGGTCCGAGAGTGGGACTCACCCCGGCGGGGAGCAGCGATGCTGCATAGTTGAGCCGTTCCAGAACGCGGGTCCTAGCCCAGTAGATATCGGCCTTGTCCTCGAAGATCACATAGATCATGGAGAAACCGAAGGCCGAAGAGGCGCGCACCGCCCTTACCTGGGGCAGGCCCTGCAGGTTGACCGCCAGAGGATAGGTAATCTGGTCTTCCACAACCTGCGGCGAGCGGCCCGGATACTCGGTAAAGACGATCACCTGGTTATCGGAAAGATCCGGGATGGCGTCAACCGGGGTGTTGTAGACCGCCCATCCACCCCAGGCGATGACGAGGCCGAAGATCGCCAGGATTATGATGCGGTTTTTTGCTGAATATTCGATAATTTTTTCAATCATGGAGGAATGGCTCCAATACAGGGAATTTGGTATTAACAACGTTTTCGTAAGGGCGCACCTATGTGTGCGCCCTTCTTTTATCGGACAGACACACGGATCTGCCCCTACACAACCCAAGGTTCATGTTACATCTTCATGTCGTCTATATCCATTTCGCTGCCATTTTTCGGTGTCGCAGGCGCATGGCCTTCATGACCGGTCGGAGGTGCCGGAGAGCCTTTCTCTTCCTTTTCCATCCCTTCATGGCCGGCATGACCGCCACCGCCACCACCTTTCAACTGCGCTTCGGAGTCGATCAGATACCCTCCGGACGCTGCAACCTTGTCACCACGCATCAGCCCGGACAATATCTGAACATTATCGCCTACACGGGCACCGACTTTTACATCCCGCGGCGCGAACATCCCCGGCTTCATCTCCTGCCAGACCACCTGCCGCTTGCCGCTGTCCATCACTGCTGCCACCGGTACTACGAGGACCTCTCCAAGGGGAATCTGTACCGTGGCATTGACGAACATGTCCGGTTTCAGTCTCAATCCCGGATTGGCTATCTCCACCCGCACCTTGACCGTCCTGGTTTTCGGGTCGAGGAAAGGATAGATAAACGACACCCTTCCGGTAAAGGTCTTGCCGGGATATGACTGGGAGTCGATGCTCACCTTCTGGCCGATCTTTATGAAGGGGAAATCGCTTTCATACACTTCGGCCTCCACCCATACCGTCGAGAGGTCAGCAATATTAAAAAGTGGATCGCCCACATTCACGTACTGGCCGACAAGGGCAATTTTCTCTATCACGATTCCGGAAAGGGGGGTGTAGATGGAGAGGCGGATATTCGGCTGTCCGGACTTTTCCAGCGACGCTATTTGATGATCCTTAACTCCTAGGAGCTTCAGCCGCTGGCGCGCGGAACTCACCAGTCCTTCACCCCCTTGGGAAATCGACTGGATGGGGGAGTTTTTTAACTGCTCACGGCTTTTCAGCGCCAGGAGATATTCCTGCTGGGCGGAGACGAGATCGGGTGAATAAACTTCCGCAACCGGGCGGCCTTTTGAAACATAAGCTCCAACGGTATCCACATAAAGCCTGTCGATACGCCCCGCCACCCAGGCAGTTACCTTTGCCTGCCTCGACTGGTCGTACTGAACTATGCCGACCGCGTTTATCTCTTTCGAAAGCGGAGCCCTGTCCACCTTGACGGTGGCGACATTGGCCATCACCATCTGGGAGGGGGAGAGGGAGACATGTTCCAGCATCGCCATTTCCTTTTCTTGCGGTTGCCCGGTTTCGGCTTTCTTGATCGGCACAAGAGTCATACCGCAGATCGGACATGATCCCGGCTTGTCCTTGATGATAAAGGGATGCATCGGGCAGGTGTACTGGGTCGGACCTTGAGCCGCTTTCCCACCTTCCTTTGCCCCCTTTTCGGCAGATTTCTGCTGCCACAAGTAGTAGCCGCCACCGGCCGCGGCGACAACAAAAACAACAATAAGTGGAACCAGGACTTTCTTCGAGATTTTCATTGCATTACCTCATGGATAAATGGTCGTGAATTATAAATTCCGGGTGTTGACTCAAAACTCAAAATTCTAACCTTATAATTCAAAATTCCCTCAGGGGAGTTCCTTCCCCACCAATGCCTCCAACTGCGCCCTTTTCATCTGATAATCGGCTATGGAGTCGTAATACTCCCGTTCATAGTTGAACAAGGTCACCCGGCTGTCCAGAAGGGTCAGAAAATC
>SBEG01000097.1 GCA_009668975.1 Deltaproteobacteria bacterium
GGCGGACACTATCATAACCACCGCCAAACCCTTCACGCTGCAACTCTTCGAACAGCAGTTGCGCTGACCTTCGCTGCTTGGCAGGTTTGGCACCGTCTTCTGTGAGGTACTTTGCCAACTGCTCCTTGAACGGCTCCAACCTTGGTCTGGGCTGAACCTTCCGCTCGTAGGTGAACTCGGTGGCATCAGTTCTGATTATCTTTCTGATGGTGTTGCGGGACAGATGGAAATCACGGGCAATCTCTCGGATTGATTTGTGATCACGATGGTAAGCTTGGCGGACCTTTCGAATTGATTCCACTATCAGCATCTCCTTTCGGTGTCTCCTCTCTCGGATGATTCCACGAGTATGAAGACAGATGCTGGGGTGGGTCAATATTGGACGCCGATTACCCCTCTAGGTGGGTCATTATTGCATGCCGATTAACACATCGACACACGAACAATTGAATGCACGTCTGAAAATACATCGCGCATGCTGTCGGGCAATTTCATGGGCATCGGTTTCGGCGGAGAAAAAGCACAGAAAACGCCAGTCACAAAGGCGATCCGTGGTGCAGTTGTAAACATCGCGGAATATCTGGAGTGCTCGATGGTCGATAAAGACAGTTGCATGGACAAATACAAGGTGATGGAAGCAAAACGTCGGGCAAAAGACAAAGACTCTATCTCTCTTGACGAATAAGATTCATCCGACAGCAAACAGCTAAGGTCAAGAAATTCTCGAATAATGTAGTGTAACCCCGCAAAACAAAGGAGACCTAATTGAACCGCATTTCTAAACATTTATTATTTGGGACACTCACTGCAATTACATTTCTTTCTGGTTGTGCAGATCAGGGACATTACAAGCAAGCATTTTCGGCACAAACCGCTCTCAACGGCAACACAAAAAATTATACGTGCCCGGCAGATCAGGTCATTAGAACAGTAAAACAAACGCTCGTGAAACAGGGATTTACCATTGACGCCAACGGTTCCGCTACCGACACTATTAAGGCCACTCGACTCATGCAAGACAAGGATGATGCGGATATTTCTTATAACCTCCAATTATCCGTCGTCGTCGCCGAAGATATTACAGATAAATCAAGCAATGTATTCCTTGCAGCGAGTCAACAGACAATACTTCACAAGGAATGGCATACCTGGTGGCATCTCCTGTGGATCATTCCGATTATTCCGACCGGTACTGAAC
>SBEG01000035.1 GCA_009668975.1 Deltaproteobacteria bacterium
GTTTGAAGCCTGAAGCCCGCCCCTACGAACCATTATGACCGGTATCGACATCAAAAAAATTCTTGAGCTCGCCCCATCACCCGCCTACGTGGTGGACCTGGGGCGACTGCGCCATAACCTGGCCATTCTGGACGAGGTGCAGAAACGAAGCGGGGCGAAAATCCTCATGGCCTTGAAGGCCTTTTCCATGTGGAGCGTTTTCCCCCTTATCCGGGAAACCTTGCACGGTGTCTGCGCCAGTTCGCCGTGGGAGGCGCGGCTCGGCCGCGAGGAATTCGGCCGCGAGGTGCACAGTTTCGCCGCCGCTTTCAAGGACAGCGATGTCCGGGAACTGCTGGAGATCTCCAATCATCTGGTGTTCAATTCCTTTGCCCAGCTGGAGCGGTTCCGGCCCTTGTGGGAAAAGGAGCAGGGGCGCGTTTCCGTCGGCCTGCGGGTCAATCCGGAGCATACCGAGGGTCATACGGCCATCTACGACCCCTGTGCGCCCAAATCCCGGCTCGGAATCAGACGGGCGGAATTCGAGGGGCGCTCCCTGGACGGGGTGGAGGGACTGCATTTTCATACGCTCTGTGAACAGCTTTTTGAGCCGCTGCAGCGGACTTCCGCGGTCTTCGAAGAGAAATTCGGCGAATTCCTGCCGCGGATGAAGTGGCTGAATCTGGGCGGCGGGCACCACATTACCCGTGAGGGCTACGACATCGACGCCCTGGTCGAGCTGATCAGGTATTATCGGGAAAAATACGGCCTGGAGATTTACCTGGAACCGGGCGAGGCGATTGCCATCGGTACCGGAATCCTGGTGAGTGAAGTTCTCGATGTGGTGCACAACGAGATGGATATCGCGATCCTCGATGTTTCAGCCACCTGCCATATGCCGGATATTCTCGAGATGCCCTACCGTCCCGGGATCCTGGGCGGTTTCACGGCCGGCGAAAAGGACCGCACCTACCGGCTTGCCGGTCCGTCGTGCCTGGCCGGAGACGTCATCGGCGACTGGTCGTTCGAGCAGTCGCTCGCGCCGGGCAACCGACTGGCTTTTCTGGACATGGCCCACTACACCATGGTCAAGACCACCACTTTTAATGGTATCCAGCATCCGCATATCTGCACCTTCGAGCCGGATACCGGAGAATTGAAAGTGGTACGTAGCTTCAGCTACGAAGATTTTAGAAGTCGCTTGTCATGAAGTAGGGGCGCTGCTCTTGCCTGCCGGAGTTTTACGGCGAGCAGGTGCCGCGCCCTTGCCGTATTAAAAAACAGGGCGCGGCACGCCGCGCCCCTACTATCCATTATAAAGGTTGGTGAATTGCCTATGGAACGCTGGTCGATCAATGAGTCTGCAAAAATATATAATATCAACAATTGGGGGTCTGAGCTTTTCTCCATCAACAAAAAGGGGAATATCTGTGTTCACCCTTCGCCCAATTCCAAGCATTCGATCGACCTGCGGGCTTTGATCGACGATCTGATCAAGCGCAAGATCAAGCCACCCATTCTGCTCCGTTTCATGAATATCCTCGAGGGGCGTATTGCCAGCATCAACCGGGTCTTCAAGAATGCTATCCAGGAGAACAACTATCCGGCCAAATACCAGACATTTTATCCGATCAAGGTTAATCAGCAGCGGCAGGTAGTTGAGGCAATCACCAAATTCGGCAAGAAATTTGAACTGGGGCTCGAGGCGGGATCGAAGCCGGAACTGGTGGCGGCCATCTCGCTTGCCACCGGAAACGGTCTGCCGATTATCTGTAACGGTTACAAGGATACGGAGTTTATCGAAACGATTCTTTATGCCACCAGAGTGGGCTATGACATTACCATTGTCGTGGAGAAACTCTTCGAGCTGGAAAAGATCATCGAGCTTGCCAAAAAAACCGGCATCACCCCGAAACTGGGCATCAGGGTAAAGCTTTCCTCGAAAGGTACCGGCAAGTGGGCCACCTCCGGGGGGGAAGACGCAAAATTCGGTCTCAAGATATCCGAACTGATCGCCGCAATCGGCATCCTGCGGGAAAATAACCTGGTTGATAGCGTCAGTCTGCTCCACTTTCATATCGGCAGCCAAATTACCAAGATCGACAAGATCAAGAATGCCCTGATTGAGGGGACCCGGGTTTACGTGGAAATGAAAAAACTCGGCGTCAACCTGCAATACCTGGATATCGGCGGAGGCCTTGGCGTCGACTACGACGGCTCCAAATCCAGTTATTTTTCCAGTGTCAATTACTCCATCGAAGAATACGCCAATGATGTCATCTATCAGGTAAAAAATATCTGTGACGAAGCGGGGGTAGCTTGTCCGAACATTATCTCCGAGTCCGGGCGGGCGACGGTAGCCCACTATTCGGTTCTGGTTACCAATGTGCTCGATACCAATACCCAGAATATCATGCCGGATTACGAGTCCATGCTGGAGGAGCGGGAGAAGTTGTCGCCCACGGTCAAGAAACTGGTGGACATCTACCAGAGTATCGACCGGCACTCCTTGCGCGAAGACTATCATGACACCATCCAGCTCATTCAGGAGGCGGTCAGCCTGTTCAATCTCGGCTATCTGAACCTGAGCGACCGGGCCCTTGCCGAATGGCTCTGCAGTAAGATCATCCGGAAAATTAACAGCATTGTCGAAAAGATAAAGCCGATTCCCGAAGAGTTGCAGAACTTCAAGCTCAGCCTGCGCCAGACCTATTTCGCCAATTTTTCCCTCTTTCAATCGGTTCCCGACTCCTGGGCCATCGACCAGCTGTTTCCGATTGTGCCGATTCAGCGGCTCAACCAGAAACCTGATGTGCTCGCCTCCATCGCCGATATTACCTGTGATTCCGACGGGGAGATCACAAGTTTCGTCGGTGAGAACGGACGGACGAAATATCTGCCCATTCATAAGATTCGCAGCGACGAGAAATACTTCATCGGCTTCTTTCTGATCGGCGCCTACCAGGAGATCCTTGGCGACATGCACAACCTCTTCGGTGATACCAATGCGGTGCACATTACCTTCAACAAAAAGACCAATTACAAGATCGATACCGTGATCAACGGTGATGCCACCTGGGAAAGCCTTAAGTATGTCCAGTACGAGGGAAGCAAGGTGTTGAAGACTGTCCGGGACAACCTGGAAAAGAGTGTCGCATCCCGGAAGATCTCCATTGAGGAAAGCAGCCACTTTCTGGAACTTCTCGACCGGACTCTTCAGGGCTATACCTATTTGGGTGAGTAACCAGTTTTCGACGCAGCTAGGTGAGTTGCCAAGGCTCCCTCGTTCCTGATGGGAACGAGGGAGGTGGGCTTGTAATAAGATGGGCAAAATGTTTTGCTTTTTCTTCGTTTTCTACGACTGTATGGGATCCGCTTTCTGGCGTCCTGGGACTCCAGTCGTCAGAAATCCTCTGAGTGATTGTCCAGCACCTCTTGAACTTTCCCCAAGATATCCATTGAGTTAAATGGTTTGCTGATGAATGTCAGTCTTTCTTTTGCGAACCAGTCAATTAAGTTGCCCGTATCTCCACTCATAAAGATTACCTTTGTTCCTGTCCTGATGACGGTCATTTCATCAAAGAGTTCCTTGCCGTTTTTCCTTGGCATTTGAACATCTGTAAGAACCAGCGAAATATCCCGGTGCTCTTTGAATTTTCTGACACCATCTTCCCCGTCTTCCGCAAGAATTACTCGATAACTTGCTTTCTCTAGAACAAATTTCAGATAGTTCCTTAATGAGCCATCGTCTTCAACAACGAGAATGGTTTTTGTGCACTCAGTAACTGGAATAGACATTTAACCCTCTCCATCTACGGCGAGTCCCTTGTTAATAGTCCTTCGTGAAAATCGATTCGTGTGTCGATTGACCACTGGCGCTCTGTGTCGTGTTGTACTTAAAGAAAAATTGTGATTTGGACGATGAGTTTGTTTGTTCTGAAATTCTACTGAATGTCGAACCCGGGAAAATCTTGCTTCCTTTCGGAAAAGGGGGTGTGTGCCAGCCGGTTGCTGCTTGCCTGCAAGTAAAGCTTGTCGGCTGGGAGGTGACAGGGAGTTTTGGAACCGTTTTGAGGTCAGTACCAGGTGCAATGGATTCGCTTGCTTCAACTGGCCGTTCTCACTTGGTGATGACGTTAAGCAAAAATCAATCATAATTTTAAAGTTTTAAGTTGTGCATTAATTAATAAATAATTGTTTTATAGGTTAATTGAACTGTCCTGAAGTGCAAGATGCTTTTTTCGGAAGGAAATGGGTAGGGAAATCCCTAGGTGCCTGTCGGACTTAGGGTATATCTGCTGCAAATCCGCCTGTACGGTCCATATTTCTCCGCTTTTTTGGGCAATAGAACATCTATTACCCTGCAAAATCGACAAAATCCGTCCTCGACCAGCCGAATTTTCGCTACGATTTCCTAAGTCCGACAGACTCCTAGCAGCAGATTCGTGGCAACTGTTACTGGTCGAAACATTCGCTGCAAGATGCTGTCTTTCAGCCTATAGGAGGGAAAGCTGGAAGAAGGGTGTGCTGCTCCGGCCTAATCAATGGAAATCAGGCCGATTCGCACGGCGTAGGTGGTGAGTTGGGCGATGTTTTTTAAGCCCAGCTTTTTCCTGAGACTCATCCGGTGGATCTCGATCATCTTTCTGCTGACGCCGAGTTTAAATGCGATTTCCTTGGTGTTAAAGCCTTCGGCGGTAAGTTTGAGCACTTCCATCTCCCGCTTGCTCAGAGGCGGTTTCGACCTCGCTGCAACGGAAGAAGGGGTGAATCCCTGGATTACGAACTCTTGGGCGCTGGTACATAAATAAGGCTTCCCCTCATGTATCAACCGTATTGCCGTCACCAGTTCCTCAGCTGCGCAGTCCTTGGCAAGATAACCCCTGGCACCGGATTCCAGGCTTTCAAAAACGCAATCCTTGTCCATGAGCATGGAGAGAATCAGGATCCTGATACGGGGGTTAAGTTTCATTATGCGTCGGGTGACTTCAATCCCCCCCATATCCGGTAAAGACAGGTCCATTACAACCACATCCACTTCGTGTTCCGTGACTTTTTCGATAGCTTCTGCTCCGGTTCCGGCCTGGGCAACAACATGGATTTCAGCCTCATCGTCCAAAAGGGCGATTAGACCTTCACGCATGATTTTATGGTCATCTGCCAGAAGCACATTTATGCACATCATGGGCATTCTCCCAGGAAAAACATACAAACTTTCTGTATGCATCTACTCTTTCAGCACATCTTTGCACTCTGTCAGGGGCATCATGATGGAAATCCGGCACCCATTGCCAGGAGAAGACTCTATTCTGAGACCGCCACCAAGTTGGGTGATTCTGCGCTGCACATTAAAGAGGCCCAAACCTCTTCCTTCTCCGTTGAGGCACGTATCAATATATCCAGGATCACATCCTATTCCGTCGTCCTCGATTTTAATTGTCAGGCACCGGTTTTCACTTTCGGCTAAAATTCGCGCCGAGTTCGCTGCCGAGTGTTTCGCCACGTTAACAAGCAATTCTCGAACCGCGTTGTACAACACAACGCGAAATTCGCGGGATACATTCTTTGTTCTACCATCATCTTGAAACACTACCTGCAGACTATAGTCTTCTTCCATCTGCCTGCACAGCCATTTCAACACCATCTCGAGGCTGCCGCTCTCCAGAATGGGGGGAGTGATGCGTCGGGTGAGGGTCCGGACATAGCGGATGGCTCCGTCGAGAATCTCCCGAATACCGTTCAGTAAGGTGACTGCCTTGTCATTAACCGCTCCTTTGGCCAGAACACCGAGCCGGATCTTAGCAAGGGCGAGATCCTGTCCGATCCTGTCGTGAAGTTCGGTAGCAATGGCATGGCGTTCCCGTTCTTCGGCCATGGATAACTCATGCGCCATTTCCGACCGCCGCTTCTGCTCTTTCAGCAGTTCCCGGGAGGACCGTCTGAGATCGGTGATGTCACTGCCGATGGCCAGGATGCCGGTCATCTCTCCTTCTTGATCACGTTCGGGTACGAAGTCGATCAAATGGTGAATGACGTTACCTTTTTCATCAGGAAAAGAAATTTCGACTTTGTTGCTGGCACCTGTGGCGACAACTTTTTCCAGTGTTTCAATACACTCATCGAATGTACAGTTTTGTCCATATTCCCTTGGAGTTTTTCCGATAACCTCTTCAAGTTTTATCCCGATAGTCTTTTCCAGGCTTGGATTTATGTACAGGGTCCGCCCGTTCCGGTCGTATCGAGCGATATTGTTAGGGATGTTTTCCGCCAAGGAGTGGAACTCCCTCTCCCGCTCTGCAAGTGTCGCCACCGCCTGCTTCTGCTCGGTTATGTCCAGAAATGCACCGATAATACCCGCCACGTGTCCTTTGTCATCGAGGAATGCGTTCTTGTGATACAAAACATCACGCAACTCCCCCTTGTAATTGGAAACTTTGAACTCATAGGTTTGAATGCCCGGATTACTCATCAGATAACGGTCCTGTTGCTGGTAGATTTCCGCAAGCTCACTTGGCCAGAGTTCGAACACGGTCTTGCCAGTAATATCAGCTTTTGTGACGCCGGTGATCATCGTGAATTCTTCATTGCATCCCAGGTACCTGCCTGCGGTGTCCTTATAGAAAACCGCCAGGGGAATCGTGCCGAGCAGCGTTTCCGTGAACCGCAGTTGGCTCTCCAAGCCGGCGATTAATTTGCGCATCCTTTCTACCATGTTCGCAATAGCCCGTGATAAGACTCCCAGTTCGTCGGCCCGTTCCGTTCCGGTCAGCTCGACATTTAAATCGCCAGTACTGATCCGGTCTGCAGCCGTGATCAGCTTCTGCACTGGCAGCAGAAACTGACGTGAAAGCACGTGCAGCAAGGCGATACACAAACCTGTGATAACGAAGAGGATCGTGCCGATAATCATAACCTGTTTCAGCAGCACGTGCCGTATCTTGATGGTTGAAATCCCCATCACGGCCGATCCTACGTACTTATTGTCCTCAATGACCGGCGCCGTAACCTGCACGATTCCGCCGTTTTGTTTCAGTGTCTCGATCGAGGCCAGCGGCTTGCTTTTCGCAATAAGGTGGTGCGGCTTGCCGGTTACCGAAGGGGCTGTGGCCTTGAAGGATTGAACGAGGGGTATCCCCTCTCCGTTGAGGATAACCGCATACAGAACTTCGTCGTCTGTCATTACCAGCATTTTTGTGATTCTGTTCAGTTCCGGGAGATTCAATGTGAGGATGTTGTGGGGAGTGACCTTGGCCATTACCTGCACCAAGGTTGCGGCTTTGTCAGCCTGTGCCTGGTGGAGGGCACGTTGTTGTTCGAGCAGAGTCAGACTGCCAACCGCCAGCACCGCTGCAACCAATACCCCGGTCACTGCCAGTGTAAGTCTGCTGATAACGCTCAGGTGCATGTTGCTAGGTTCGCCCATGACGCTTTATTTCCTGTTACAAGATGCCTGTTTTTATTCCCATTCCAATTGATAGTGAGGCCGGCCAGTTTTTTTGAATTCAGAATTATGTATCCGATTGATGTTTCATTATTTTTAGCGTTTTAGCACCCTTTTCTTCAACCATTTTTTGCTCAATTATATCACGTACTGGTCGAAATGATTGATCATAATTCATGACAGAAAATTTTTGATCGATTTCCGATATGGCATGGCTTTGAGTCCGCTGTTGCCTGAAAACATCATGGGGCCGAATGTGCGCTTTTTCCGTCCGGAAAGTCTCTGGAAATCGAAAAGACGTTGAGTGCCCGGTTTTCAGCCGGAAAAGGACGAGTGATAATGGCTCCGGAAGTGAGTGGCACTGAGGAAACTGTTGATGGGAATCATTCCTTGGCCGGCCTGAATCTGAAATTACTCTCAGTTTGGTGCCGGGGAAGTGATTCTTTCGTCAGATTGAAGATATTTCATTGAATTATCTCTCTGGAATTGATACTTTCTGAAAAAGTACTTTGTTTCCGTGCGTTTGATTTCGTTCTAGGAGTCTGTCTGACTTAGGAAATTGAAACGAAAATTTGGCTGGGCGAGGACAGATTTCTGTCGATTTTGCAGGGCAATAGTTGTTCTGTTGCCCAAAAAAGCGGCGAAATATGGACCGTCCAGACGGATTTGCAGCAGATTTACCCTAAGTCCGACAGACTCCTAGTCATGCCGTTTCAGTTGACTGGTTTGCTGATGTTTTTTTAGCTTGAGACACTGACCCGAAAAAGAAGGAGTAGCCTATGAAAAAAATGATTTTCACTGTCCTCTCCGTGCTGCTGGTCCCTGCTGTTACCTTTGCCGCTGATACAATTCGCGAGGGACTCTGGGAGATAACAACTCAGATGGAGATGCCGGAAATGCCCATGAAGATGCCTCCCACGGTCATGAAACACTGCTACACGAAAAAAGATGTTTCAGACCAGAAGAACATCATCTCCCGTGATAAGAACTGTGTTGTTTCCGATCTGAAGACATCATCCAACAAAGTCTCCTGGAAAATGAAGTGCACCGGTGAAAATGCCGCTACCATGACCGGAGAAACAGTTTTTAGCAATGATTCGTATTCTTCGGTTATGAAGATGAATAGTCACGGCCAGAAAATGACCATGAAGGTCAAGGGTAAGCGCCTCGGTACCTGTAAGTAATGGTCTGAGTCTGTTTTGTCTGCTTGCCTGATGTGTCTTTGTCCCGGATTTTGACGGTCATTGTGATGTGCAGCTATTTCGGTGTTTCTACATTCAAGATGGCATAAACCCAACCACCCCCGGCCGCTCCTTTGTAAGGAGGGGTTAGGGGTGGTAAGTAGTCAGCTTGAACGCATATTCGAATTGTGAGGATACCCAGCCGCCCCCATGAAAATACTCGTAACAAATGACGACGGTATACACGCTCCGGGGATCCAGGCCCTGGCAAAGGCGCTCAGGATGATTGGTGATGTTGTCGTGGTGGCACCTGACCGGGAACGAAGTGCTGTCGGACATGCCCTGACACTTCACCACCCTCTCCGGGCTCAGCAGCTGGGGCCAGATAGTTTTGCCGTTGATGGGACCCCGACCGACTGCGTCAACCTTGGGATTCACAATCTGCTTTCCTTTACGCCTGACATCGTTGTATCCGGCATCAACCGCGGTGCAAACCTCGGGGATGACGTGACCTATTCCGGAACGGTTGCTGCGGCAATGGAGGCAACCCTGATGGGGATTCCCGCCTTTGCCGTTTCCCTGGTTGCCCAAGGGCCGGGTGTACACTTCGAGACGGCCGCGGTCTTTGCTGCGAAGCTTGCCCGGCAGATCCACCAGAAGGGCCTTCCCGACGATACCTTTCTGAACGTAAATGTACCGGACCTTCCTCCGGAAAAATTGCTTGCCTCCTGCATCACCAGCCAGGGGCGCAGACGTTATGAGGGGAGCATTGTCGATAAACTGGATCCCAGGGGGCAAAAATATTATTGGATAGGAAGTACTGAATTATCTTTTCTTGATCTTGATGGAACCGATTTTTATGCAGTTTCACGAGGGCATATTTCCATTACCCCCCTGCACCTGGATCTGACGAATTACACCTCTTTTCAGGTGTTGCGCGGCTGGGACTTGGAGTAGGTCCAGAAGCCGAACCGATATGTTGGACATTTGTGTCGGTCTTTGATATAAATCTCACTCCGTTGATCGGATTTGAGGAGTGGGATGAATTACGATATAGCTCGAAAAAGGATGGTAGAGGCCCAGGTTGTCGGGCGGGGTATCCGGGACCGTCGCGTCATTGATGCCATGCTGAAAATTCCGCGACATTTGTTCGTTGAAGAGGCCATGGCAGCGCAAGCTTATAACGACAACCCTTTGCCAATCGGAGAAAAACAGACAATTTCGCAGCCCTATATGGTTGCCCTGATGACGGAATTGCTGGAATTGAAAGGCAAGGAAAAGGTCCTTGAAATTGGAACCGGTTCGGGATATCAGGCTGCCGTATTGGCCGTTCTGGCCGACCGGGTCTATACGATGGAGAGAATTCGACCCCTGGCCATGCGTGCCCGCAAGGTTCTGGACAGTCTCGGCCTCCTGAATGTCAATATCAAGGTGGATGACGGCACCTGCGGTTGGCCGGAAGAAGCTCCCTTTGACGCAATTATCGTTACGGCCGGCGCCCCGGAGATTCCAGAGGATCTCGTCAGTCAGTTGGCCCCGGGGGGCTGCCTGGTGCTGCCGGTCGGGAGCCAGGTTTCCCAGACACTGGTGCGGGTGCGGAAGGGGGCGGATGGTGCAGTATCCGTTGAGCAGTCAATCGGATGCCGATTCGTAAAATTGATTGGCAAGCATGGCTGGGAAGTGGAATAGTTGTTTTACCGCTTTCCGGGCTTTCTATGTCGTGAAAGCCCGTTTTTGCCAAGATATCTGAATGTCGGATTCCTACCAAGCTTAGGGGGAGGCACTATGAGCGATAGACTTCTGGAGGATGTTGAAGAGCCGGAGAACGTGGATGAGCCCGAACCGGGTGCAACCGCGGAACCTGAGGATGTGTTGTCCGACGAACCTGAAGAAGAAGTAAAGGTTGTCTATGACGGACATTACGATGATGCAATAAAACATTACCTGCGGGAAATTCAGAAAACTTCGCTGCTGACGCCGGACGAAGAGAAGGCGCTTGCCCGAAGAATCGACCTGGGCGACAAGGCGGCCCGTGACAAAATGATCGAGTCGAACCTGCGCCTGGTAGTCAAGATAGCCAAACGCTACATCAACCGCGGTCTTCCCTTTATCGATCTTATTGAGGAGGGCAATATCGGCTTGATCAAGGCGGTTGAGCGCTTCAAGCTTTCGAAGGAATGCCGCTTTTCAACCTATGCCACCTGGTGGATCCGTCAATCTATCGAGAGAGCTCTGGTAAATCAATCGCGGATCATCCGCCTTCCGGTTCATGTCTCCGATGATATCAACAGGATGCTCAAAGTTACCAGGATTCTCGTTCAGGATTTAAACCGCGAGCCAACTACCAAAGAAGTCGCAGCTAAAATGGAAGTGAATCCTTCGTATGTGCGGAGATTGATGGTTCTTCTGAAAAAAACCTACTCCATTGAAATGCCCATGGGTGAGAACAGCGACTATTTTCTGATCGACACAATCGAGGATACCTCAAACCATTCGCCTGCGACGCTGCTCGAAGACATCAACAAGTTCGAACTGGTATCGGAATGGCTGCGGGAACTTTCAGAAAACGAACAGAAGATCATTGCCATGCGTTTCGGGCTCGAGGACAAGGAGCCGCAGACACTCGATACTATCGGGAGAAGTTTCGGCGTCACCAGGGAACGCATACGTCAGATCGAGGCAAAATCTCTGGAAAAGCTGAGGAAAATGCTTCAACAGAGTGAGGCGAAGGGAAGCGCCGAGATTCCTTCCTGACCCGCGATTGCCAATCCCGGGTATTTTGTTACTTGAGATTTTAGATGAGGAGAGCTGCATGGAAGATCTGAAAAGTATTATCAGGGATATACCCGACTTCCCGAAAAAAGGGATTGTTTTTAAAGACATTACAACACTGCTTGCCGACGCACCGTCCTATCAGCGGATGGTGGATCTTCTTTCCCATCGCTATGTCGGGAAAAAAATCGACAAGGTGGTGGGGGTTGAGGCCCGCGGCTTCATCATCGGTGCCGCTCTGGCGTACAAGCTTGGCGCTGGGGTGGTTCTTGTGCGTAAACCGGGTAAACTTCCTGGGGAGACTGTTAAAAAGAGTTATGAACTGGAGTACGGCAGCGACACCCTTGAGATTCATGTGGATGCAATAAAGAAAGGCGAAAGGATTCTGATCGCCGACGACCTCCTTGCCACGGGAGGAACTATTTCAGCGGTTGTGGAATTGGTGGACGGAATGGGGGGCGAAATAGTCGAGTGTTGTTTCATGGCCGAACTGGAGTTCCTTAACGGACGCAAGCGCCTGCCGGAAAACAAGGTCTTTTCTTTGCTTGCCTTTTAGTGGTCATCAAAATGGTGCCAGCCATACCTGGCCGGAAAACTCCTTGCCAAAAAGTGGTGCCTGGTATATAAAATTACTTCTATTTTGTCCCCGTAGCTCAGCCGGATAGAGCACTTCCCTCCTAAGGAAGGGGCCGGACGTTCGAATCGTCTCGGGGACGCCATATACAATTAAAGGGTTACGGCACTTGCCGTAGCCCTTTTTCTTTGTCAAAAATGGAATTGTTGCCGTTTTGTTGCCGTTTCAAGGCTTCATTTCTAGGTCAAAAATAATGTAGTTAGCCACAAAAAACCGCCCCAGTTTCCCAGGGCGGCCATGGTCTTTAATATTTCGGCGTGGCCGGTGCTATGCTGCTTTTCTCACTCCGCGGGCCCTCGATAGATACATGGTAGAAAGTTCCTTTTTTTGGAATTCCGGTATATCCATCGACATCATTCTTGCGAATTCTATTTTGCGGCATCCGATCGGGATCGCGCGACGAAGTTTTTTTTCTGCATCATCAGGGAATATCGCCATTGATATAACCGCGAGGTTGATGTAGCCAATATTTCCTTTTAAATATTCATCGCGGAACATAAAAAAATCTTTCTGCTTTTCTGCCTCTGAGCATTTCCGGTAGTGGACCCGTAAATTTTGAATTGCAGCGTTTAATCCTTCAAACTTGCCTTCTGATTTGTTCCCGCTGTTTGCCATCATGTCCTCCTTTATGGTTTTTACTGTTCCCGATTGTCAACCGCCGCCAGTACCGCCTTCCTGGACGCCGCCTTCACATGATCCCCATAGCCGAAAACCGCATACCATTGCCGCTCGATGTGGGACTTGAAAATAACCGCGCCTCGGTAGGTTTCCATTTCACCATCCTTTCGATAGAGTATTATGGTACCATTATACCTCAACATATCTGTTGTCAAGGTATTTTGTTGACAGAATAGAAAGGTATTTTTATAATTACTGCATGGAAACCATATTGAAACCCAAAAAAAAGCAAACTGGAATTAGGCTGACACCTGAATTGATAAGGGAATTGAAACATCTCTCCGCTGATACTGAGAAAACACTCTCAGCTCTCGTTGAAGAGGCTGTCAAGGATCTTCTCGCCAAACACTCCAAGAAATGAAAAAGGCCGGTATTTAACCGGCCCTTTCTTCCGAATGGTATCCTGTGCCTTTGCCCCGCAAAACCCTTCACAGAGGCGTACAGGCTTCCGTTTCTGACTCTTCCTCGTCGCATTCGTCAAAGATAACCGCTTCCGGTTCCAATAGCTCCGGGTGCTTCTTCAAGTATGCCTTTTCCTCTTTCGTCAAGAGGCCGTGACGGGAAAGGTAAGCCGCTTCACTCTCAAAAGTGGGCGGGTCGTTTGGGTCAATCGCCTTGCCCTTGAAATGGCCTTCCTTGTAATTCGTTTGGATGATATTGCCGTGGATGTCAACCGCGCGCCCGTTGTAATAATCTTCATCAAACTTTGTTACCCATGGGTGAGGGATACCCATGTCAAAAGCCGGACCATATGCGAGTACCTCATAGGCCGGTGTGCCTGTCCCTCCAAGGCGTTCCCGTCGCGCCTGATATGCACTCCGTTCGTAATATTCCGGATACAATGAATGGTCTTCCGGATTCTCAAAGCCAGGAATAATCTCTTTCGGTGCTTCCTCTACCCACCAATACCAAGGCCGGGAACAAGGGTTATTTTTTATCCATTCGGTAAGCAGGGCATCCCGGTGAGTTCCCCAGAGTTCTGAAAGCTTCCCTTTGTCACAGAAAAACAGCCATTTCAATTCACTGTCCCCATCAAGTCCCGAATTCCGCTCGCCAGTTAATAAATAGTGTTTCAATGCCTCAGATACGTCCGTTTGTCGCCTGTTTCGCGTAATTTTGCGCCTGTTTGTCGCCATAATTGCCTACCTTCCCGGCGGTCTGCCCGGTTTATCGTGTAGCACTTCCACGCCGATATTCAGGGCTTTCAGCGCCGTCATCATTTGGCCTCGGGCATCTCTTTCACTCGTAATCAGCGGGTGTGCCTTCAGCTGTCCGAATCTGTCCTTGACTTGAAGCCCTTCCCTATCGATAGCGGCTTTACAGTCCTTGGCCCGGTCAAAGGCGTTCGCGAATATCGCGAGGAGCTGGAGCCCTGCCGGATCGTCAATTCCATATTCTTCCTGGAGCGCCGCCCATGCCTTCCGCGCATCGGTCGAAAGCCCTTTCGGTGGTTTGATTATCGCCATGATTTTTTCCTTTGAATTCTTAGTTCCTTAAATGTCGAGGTCCCCACACGGTTTCCAAAGTGTGCCTAAATCGAAAAATGACCTACCGGGGGGGGAGGGTGGTGATTCACAACTCCTTGCCGCTTCCCTGCAATTTATAATAAAGCCCTCTCTACGGGATGAATAGAAAGGGCTCTTGTTATGTGCCTGCCGTGAGTTCAAGGAGAGGGCAACGCCCGAAATCTACTCCGCAAGCTGTCATGGTTCATTGGGCAATCCCGGCACACTCACGACTTTTGCCAGCACACCGCATGGAAGAATTGAACAAACGGTTTAAGGCCTGTGCCGTGGCCTGATTCATTACGCTGCTTCGATCTTCAGCAGTTTAATGGCCTGTGAGTTATTCAAGAAAGTTCCAACTCGACGTGTTGAGTAGAAGTGAACGTAAGGTTTATTAGTAAAGGCATCTCGGAGTACCCTCGTTCCCATCCGATCAACAATCGTGAAGCCACGTTTGAAGTTACCGAATGCGATAGGGAAAGCATTTGCTCCAATGTCCGGCATGTTCTCGTCTTCCTCGACAGGGTAGCCCAACAGTGTTGAAGGTTGACCTTCAGTCAAGCTCTGTCTCCAGATAGGGAGACCGTTCACGGCATCCTTAAACTTAGAGATAACGGAAAGGGTGTTGCTGTTCATGAGGAATACGGACCCTTTGCGGTATGCCTTACGTACCCCATAGATCAGAGAGATAAGGCAATCAGCAGGGGATACCGTTGCTGAAGCGGTTACAAAGCCGCTTGCGTCGCCGCTCTTGAA
Organism: Deltaproteobacteria bacterium; assembly: GCA_009668975.1. Classification (GTDB taxonomy): domain Bacteria; phylum Desulfobacterota; class Desulfuromonadia; order Geobacterales; family Geobacteraceae; genus RPRC01. Next base: position 14,947 of record SBEG01000035.1, read on the forward strand.
GTACTGGAGAGTTCCGAAAGGCCGGGTAGCGTCGGCTGTGGTGGCTGTCGGGTAGGTAAGTAATCCCTTTGGTTTCAAGATGCCATCGCCCGTAATGAAAGCCGCGCCTTCCTGGTCGGCAAATTCATCAGCAATGCCTTCTTGCAGGAAGCTTTCGACGTCAAAGCTCATATCATCGAGGCTTTGCTGTGTCGCTGCCGGATTCGCGTAAATCTCGCCCATGAACGGGGTGAGTATTGCAAGTTGCGGGGTATCGGTTTCCGGCCTTGCCTGTGTCTCGCCTACCCAACCGGAAGCGAGCCCACCAGTATTGACAAGCTTCTTATAATCCGGTGTCGAAACCGGGATTACTTTGCATATCTGCCGCATGGGGGATAGATCCAAAAGCAGCTTTTCAATCTCGCTGTCAATGACGGTAGGGACACCATAACCGCCGTCCGGATCGCTGCCGGTGCTCATGCTTGCCTGAATCTCCAAGTCACGAAGCCCCGAGTCAATGCCCTTACGTGCAAAGGCGAGAAAAGCGCCCTTATGTGCTTCCTGTTCGGCATTACCGGAAAAGCTTCCGCCGGCACCAAAGGCCGCTCTATTCTTTGCGCCCTCAATGCCATCAATACGGGATTGGATTTCATCAAGTTTGGAAGTGTGAACTGCTTTGAATTGGTCGAATGCTGTCATTACTTCATCTGTGATAGACATTATGTTGCTCCTTCGTTTGATTGATTTATTGTTATTGTCTCTATATCCAGCCTTGCCGCCTGAATCCCTCAGGGGTTCTTCTGGTGTTTTAACATGCTGGTACTCTTCATCTGGCCTGCATCTCGCAGGCTGTTCTGAAAAGTCGGCACCTTGTTGTTCCTGGTGAATGATTTTTGGGCTTTAATCTGGTTCAGGCTTTTAACAGACTTTTTCATACTGATTTTATGCTTGAGACTCATCTTTAACCCCCTTCCACCCTGATTTCGTCTCATTGTTCAGCATGAACGCCAGCATTGAGATAAAGCCGCCAGTGATAACTGCTTCCTGCCGGATTGCACAAGGCTTGCTATTTTCGTGTGAGTAATCAAGAACGTTTCCATTAAGCAAAGCAATCCGCGCCCAGGGTGTGCTAAGGCAAACATGGACAGACGAGACGCCCGGGTCTCCCGACTCAAGCAACCCTTGAAGAGCTTCACCGAAAGAACAGCCGTCAGCGTCAACAAGATTCACGGTTTTAATGAAGTGTTCAACCGCTGCCGATTCTGACAAGGCAGTAGAAGCAACAAGAACAGAAACAACATCACGGGCCGTCATGGCCTCATTATCGCCGATCTTGAGTAAACCGGATTGCTTCAAAGTAGGAATAGGGTTCAACGTGCTTCCTTGACTTGTAAGGTGTATTTTGAATCGTTTTAGTGTCATCATTGATTTGCTCCTTCCGTCAATTTATGATTCCATCATATCATGCAGACTATGCAAATCGGTTGATGTGGTGGAGGTGGTAGACACTATTCACCAATTCTTGAAAAAATGTAGTCATTGAGGCTGTCCAGATAGAAACGAATACCTTTCTGATCTCCTATTCTGTACCCTTCAATCCTACCTTCAGCATACAACCGATACACATAGGACCGGCTGCATCCTAGATATTCAACCGTCTGTGTGATGTTCAGAGTTTGCCGCTTCATTCTGCCCCCTGAAAAGTTTAATTTGTGATTCGCTCGCAAAAAGGACCCATCGCGGTGGTTTGGCTCTCAGTTGACCGAGATGTGGAGTACCCCGGCACCAGCCTATAAACCAGCCGCCAACCAATAAGCCGCTGCTGTACTTCCTCAGGGAGAGTGCCTTTGATTGCCTGGTATCGCTCCGCATTCATGCCCGGTCCAATTACAATCAAATCCTCGTCATACGCCTTCAGTTCGTATTCCATTGTTTTCTCCTTCGCCCCGCTTCCCAGCGGTGATGTTGATTATCGCAAACCTCGCTGTCTCTGCTGCCTTGATAAGTTCCTGCATTGTCCGCTGCTGTTTCTTCGATAATGGCCTGTTTCGTTTGCTCATAGCGCAACCTCCTTCTGATTCGGTTCGTGACGGTTCCGCTCGACCGGCAACCGCACAGGCACCTTTCGGCCCTGACGAGTGAGTTCGCGGAATAGAATGTCCAGTCTTGCAAGAACGTGGTCGGCATCTTTATCACTGATTCCTGGCGGGGTATCGTCGAGGGACCAGAAGCGAGCCAAGAGCTGGATGTATTCTTTTTCCATTATTTCGGGATCTGCCGATAAAATGACATCAGCCCGCAACAATTTTGCCGCCTTTGCCTCTGGAAATTCCACCCGGTCACCAGGGAGAAAGGTTGATTGCCCGCCATTGATCTTTGCAGAAAACATCTTGGTTACGATGTATTTCATATGGCCTCCTCTTCAAGGTCAAAAAACGGTTGTTCTGTTTGGCAGGCACCAGAAGGTAAGTTGTCCAAGTTTTCTTCAACATTTTTCATGGTAAAGTTGGACAAGTTGGCAATGTTACCCTCTGTAAGTTGTCCAAGTTTTCCAAGTTGTCCAAGTTTTTTTGTGGTGAAATCTGGACAAGTTACTTGGTCAAGTTCCTCGGTCGGAAGCATCCACATCCATTGGCCACCTTTTCCGGGGACTTTATAGTCAATCGCTTTTAATCTCTCTTTCGCCCGGCGGACTGTACGGAAAGAGAGTCCGGCTTTCTTGGCCTCTTCCTGTATGGTTTTCGATGCGACAGGACCGGCAGTTAGCAAGTCAGTCAACCATTCTTCAGCCTCGGCCTGCTTGGTGCTGTTTTTGGCCTCGGCCTGCGCTTGAGCAAGTAAATCCCGGCTATGACCCTTCACATACTGCCCCCACAAAACGGTTGATGCTTCTATGTCTGTTCTGACCGATAACGGCTCCAGGCAGAGGTCGTAACCAATGCCGTCTTCATCGGGACCGATATTGCTTTTGATTCTGCAAAATATTCTAGAATGTCCGTGTTCATCCGGGGTGTGTAGTTTTGCCGCGCCTAGCACAACACGGGCAACGGCTGCGAATGCGATAGACCCGGATATAAGGTCGAGGGGGTTCGTGTTTGCCCCTGCTTTATTGAAATGCGATATGCCAGCGATACATGCCCCTGTAACGAGGCCTAAATCAACGAGGGGTTGCAAGCCTTTGCGGACCTCGGCATTTTTGTGAGAATCGCCGTTGATCGCACTTACAACTGGGTCCACAATAATCAGTTTCACATCAGGGATTGACTTCAGGTGTTCCGCCAGCATAGGCAAGTCTTTGCTTGGGTCGAACGGCAGGCCACTTTTCCCGATAACGAAATAAATCTTCGTCATATCGGCACCCATGGCTTTCAGGCGTGGAACAAGGGTATCCGCAATCCCATCTTCCCCGGACCAAATGACCACATTGCCGCTCTCGGCGTTGGTGCCGTCCGGCATTCTGCCGCCAATGGTCGTAATTGCTGCAATGGACATCATGACTGTAGTTTTTCCGGTCCCTGGTTGTCCCGCGAGGATCACCAGTTTTCCGCATGGGAGCCAGTCCCGCCATAACCATGTGATATCTTCAGGTTCAATCTTGCTGCCCTGTACCAGTTCAAAGGTTAATGGCTTCGTGTTCTCACGTCTGTCGCGATCCTGATTCTCTCTGTTGTGCTTATCAAAGATACTCTTACAGGTTCTCTTGACTTCAGCTTCCGGTAATGGTGAAGGTATCCCACTATTCCAGGCCAGACCCATTTCAATGAGGCCATCACGGCTGATACCTGGATTCTGGTTTATCCATATACCTGTCAGGCGAGCAAGGGACTGATTACGGTCGCCGGTTGTCGGTGTATATAACTGTCCTAGTGTCGGCTTGCCATCGGTGGCGGTCGCAAGTATCCATTCAGGAATTTCGGCAAGCTTAGTCATCAAGACCCCTCCCTTGTACCCATTGATAAACCGAGCCACTTGAATGTACCGATGGGGGCGCAACCACATAACCGCCATCACTCCTAAGATCGATTCCCGGGAGGTCTGCCCGTTTCTGGAAATTCCGAGTACCTTCCTTGTATTGGCAGTACGCGTGGTATCCCTTGCCGGTTTTAGCCAATGGGGTAACGGGAAAGTTTCTTTCTTTCGCTAACTGGATCGCCTCCTGGGTGTCGAAGTCCACGACGGTCAACCCGGAAATTGCGCCGGTGACTATGCCGATGTTGTACCCCTTGTCATTATCGAACCATTCCCGGACCTCTTCTTCCGTTGCCTGCCTCGTTTGGTAAAGGGTCCAGGATACGACAGGCCTTTTCCCTCGGGGTTCCAGGGGGATTACAGAGAAACCGCGCTGTAAATAGCTTAGAGCGGCCTCAAGTATTGTTTTTGATTCGTCGCTGTGATAGGATTCACTTGTCAATGAATTTTCCCCTTTGAGCCGTTCCGGTTGCCCCCGGTGCGGCTCTTTGTCGTTAAGCCTGCTGTTGAGTCTTTGCCCATTCCATAACCTCCGACAAGAGCCACGCCACACGCCGCTTGCTGATCTGCCTGCGTTTCGGGAACTTACCATCTCTTTCGAGACGCCAAATCGAAACTTCGGAAAGCGGGACATACTGTTTCAAGCCCTTTTTGTCTACATACTGTTCAGTCATTTGGTCTCCTTTTTCTGCTGGGTGATGATTTTTCAGTTTTTGTACTAAATAGAGAAGAACATGCCGTTTATGAATCTTTCTGAGGTGTAATGAAATTATCTGAAGCCCTTTCTCCCTGACCATAGTCAGGGTTACCCCTTAATATGCGTATGCACTCTTTTGATATGTCATGGTATCTATAGAAATGATACAACGGTGAATAGTTGGTAGTCAATTGTAAATAATTGAAATTAAAGGAGTTTTCGTCTGTGTACGAAAACCCCCGTTAAGATTTTTGGCAATAAAAAAGGCCCCGAAAGGAGCCTTTGTGATCGTTTGAAATATTTTTTTTGGTTAGAGTTGTATGCTTTTGAATAAGTGCCGATATGCCCATTGACAGTTTTCATCGTATGGGAATGTATAGTTTATGGCCCTATTGATGAATACAATGGCTGTTTTAATATCTTCCTGAACACGGTCTGTTGCATTGTCAACAGCACCGATATAGTCAAGCTCTTTGGCGATTATATGATAAAAGCGTTTTTTACCGGCTTTCTTGAATTTGGCGTACTCCTTATATGCTTTGATGCATCGGTCCCACATTGGGAAAGGATCGTTCTCTTCAGCACAAGACTTATCTCGTATTTTGTCGTATTTGATACCGGGCATGAAACATGTTTGCTCTTGTCTGGACTTGACCGTTAATTCACGTAATAGTTTTTTCTGTTCTGCCGGTTGAAGGCTAATAAGTTTACACTGGTCATCATGATTCAAGGTGAGTCCAATTGGTGTTCCGATGATAGAGGAACTTGCTACAAGTTCTACTCCTTCAAACATGGCAACAAAGTTTTCTCTTGCTTCCTTACTCATAACATTTCCATCCCTGTCATGAATATCGTGGCCTTCAAAAAACTGTGCTATGCCTTTGGGGTTCAAGGCAAAAAACCTATGAAAGTAATTGTTTATCTCACAAACGTAATTTTCCAGGTCCATACCGCCCCCCTCACGCTTTTTTCATACGACTGTTGAAAGTGACAACTTTGCAAGCCTCGCCGGTAATAATGCTTTTAAGCTTCCGGTCCCAGGCTTCAAGGGCCTGTTGCTTTTCCTTGTCGTAGCCGTGGCGGTTGTAAGTGCGAATTATCCCTTTTTTGACGTGGTTTAACACGGCGTCAATGACTTCATCCATGAATCCCATACCGGCCATGAAGGTGGCCGCCGTTCTTCTCAAGTCATGAGGGGTAAATTTTTCGATCTCTAGCTTGTTCTCAGTGGCCGGTTTGCCGTCCTCACCATAGAGCGGTTTACCCTTCTTGTCAGTCAATGGCCATACAAGATTACGCCGGACAGCAACGGGCAGTGCGTGTGAATCAATCGGCTGTTTCTTTGCCTCGTGAGGGCAGGGGAAGATAAAGGTCTTGCCTTTGGTGTTTCCGATCAATTCAAAGGCCGTAGCGGTCAAATATACGCGGTGCTCTTTACCGTTCTTCGATCTCTCCGCCGGTATTGTCCACCATTTGCCGTCAATCTCGCTTGTGTGCATCCCTGCAACTTCTCCAGGCCTTTGAGCAGTTACGAGGACCAACTTCAAAGCGCGTCTGATTTCGTCGCTCATGGCGGCGTTATTCACGCTTTCCCATAGAGTCTTGATTTCCGATTCACTTAAGGTCCGCTCTCGGCTGTTATTCGGTGCCAGGGCCTTTACCGCTGCGAATGGTGTGTGTTGGAGTAGATCACGCTCAACGGCGAAATTAAACATTTTGCGGGTGATCTTCAGGACCTGGTTTGACATGCCCGGTGAACCACGTTCAATGATACTTTCCAGTAAAAGGGTGACGTCGCGCTTCGTTATGTCCTCGGCCTTACGCTTGCCCCATATCGGAATGATTTCTTTATTGAGTAACCGCTCATCAGCTTCCCATGATTTCTTGAACTGCTTCGCGTGCTTCTTGAGGTATTCATCGACTAGATCGGCAACAGTGTCAGCTTTACTCTTTTCTTCGCGTTGAGCTTTTTTCTCCCGGCGTTCTTCGAGCGGATCAGCGCCTTCTGATCGTCCCGCCTTTAGTGCTTTCACCTTGGCGCGTTCCGCTTCGTATTCTTCACGGGCCTTTGCTAGGGTTATTCCGTCAGGGTTTTCCTTTGTCTTGTAACTCCCCAGGTTGAGGAAACGCCGCTTTCCGTCGATCCGGTACAGGTAGAAAAAAACCTTTCGCCCGGTAGGCATCACACGGACACCGAAACCACCCTTTTCCCGGCGCGTGTATTCCGAGCTTTCCGGCTTGAGATTCTTCACAAACATATCGTTTAGAATATCTGGCATCCGACACCTTCCCTTGGGCAACTGTTGCCGTTTTGTTGCCGTTTTTTTGTGGGTTGTAAAGGAATGTTATGAAACTCTACGAAAGTAAGGATAGGGTAAAAACGGCGTATTGTCAATGGTTTGTGGTGGGATAATTGAATTGTGTGGAAGGGTGTGAAAAGTGCTGAAAAGGGTATTTCTGTTTACTCCTAAGGAAGGGGCCGGACGTTCGAATCGTCTCGGGGACGCCAATGAAAATAAGGGGTTACGGTTAAAGTCGTAGCCCTTTTTCTTTGTCATTTGAGCCATAGGGGCAATATAGAGGCAATCGTGAGCTAAAAAGACCGCCCCAGTCTTCCAGAGCGGTCATTATTATCTTTTCGTCTATAATAAAAAGGGAGACCGGTTTCCGATCTCCCCCCAGCGGCTAAACTTTGATTAACTTCTCTTGTCATGCCTTGCTTATCTTACCTGTTTTGCCGCTTCGTGTATTACCACGAGGGCTAGAGCAGAGCCCGTTACTGCTTCAGGAGTAAGGTATGGCATGTTCGCCGCTGTTTAATAATTGTATCAATCTAGTAATCAGCTGTCAAGCGACAATCTGCATAAGCTTTGTCGAACAGGCGCATCAACTCCAAGTTCTGAGAGCTCTCTCCCACAGGTCGAAACCTTCTTTCGTTCATGCTCGTTGTCTTCTCAACGGAGAGTGCTAACTTGCGGTGTGGAATAACTTCATAGCTTCGGGAAACACCTCCACGCCGAGTTGAAACCCGAACCGTTTTTACGAAGGGTTATTTCAGCGTTTTTTATCAAGGGTTTACTAAAACCAGTGATAATGGAAAACCCCTCTTTCCTCTGTCTTAATTCGATATAAAATCAGATCATGCCGTCATATATGACTGTTTCGCAAGGTATGGCGGATATAGTTGACGGTTTTTATCCCTTCCCCTCAGTCTGCTTCCTCATTTTACCTCGTAAAATCAGCCTATTGAGTTTTGTAGCTCTACTAGGTTCATCCGGCACAGTAGTTGCGAAGTCTCTCATGGCAGTATTTAGGCACTGTCGCGACTTCTGCAAGGGTGGATATATTGAAATATTTTCCTGTGTGCAGTTGGAAAGTTCGGAAACTTCAAGGATTATATTGCATGATTAAGCTCATCACTGTTCTTACGGCTTTCTTGGGCCGCTGGAAGAGAACGTTCGCCATGGTCTTCGCGGTTTTACTTTTGGCTGTCTTTGCAGTCTACTCGCCTGCCTCTGCCCAGGCATCTAAGCTGATGAACATTACTCAGGCGAATACCGCGGAAAGCGAAAAGGAGTCAAAGGAACTGACTCCTGATCAGCAGCGGAAAAATGCAAAACTCGCGCTGACAGAGGCGCAGAGGGACCGGGAACGGATGCTCGGCGCATCGCGAGGCATTTCCCGGCAGGATGCACAAGAACGCTACCGTCTCCTCGATGGGTTGGTTACTGCATTCAACTCCCACATTTACCTTATTGACGAACGCGAAGAATTGCGACGTACCAGAACAGCCGTCGAGCATAAAGCAAAGAGTTGGACAGGCTTTCCTGAGCCGCCTCCCTATTCAATTCTGCGTGTTGACGAGCTAATGGGCTCAGTGCAGTCTGCCCGAGCCAAGGCGCAGGGTCTCAGCGCGAACCAGGAGCTTCTGGCCCAACAGATCGCACAATACAGAGAAACGGCAAGGCAAGCTCAGGAAATGGAACGCCAGGCCGCCGATGAGTATGAGAGCGCTCGATCATCCGAAGAGCGAGTGATTGCCTCGTGGCAGAAGGAACTGATGGGTTTTCGGGCACGTAACGCCGATGCAGTGGCGGTGTCGATAGCTCTACGACATGAGGTGCTGGCTGAGCGACTTGGTATTGCAAGGGTAGAACTCGAGCTGTTGGAGCGGCAACTGGCGGAAGCCAGAAAGAGGATGGTTTTCAGGCGGGCAGACTTGAACAAGGCGCTGGCTGACCTGACGTCAAGCCGCGAAAGTCTCGAACAGGAGTTGGCGGATTCACTGGTCCGCGATGCCCGCAACAGGAGCGAACTGACTCGGTCGCGGCAGGAGTTGGATTCATTCGCTCTTCGACATGGCAAAGGAAAAGCATCCTCACAGATAGTGGCGCGACGTGACGTTCTTGAAGCCCGGAATCGCTCTGCGCTGGCATGGGTGGAGAGCTCGAGATTTGAAATTGAGGTCGTTTCGTCACTCGTTGCAATGAACAAGTCATCTAGTTCTTTATGGGAAAAACGATATGCTGCAATTACCGGAAGCGATGCTGAAAAGCAACGCGCTATCCTGGGCCAGTTTCGAAAGAGCCGGGAACAGCTCAAGCCTTGGCTGGAGTATACAAATCAACAACTGGTATTGTATGAGTCAGCCGATCGTGAACAGGAATCACGGCTGGACAAAAATGGCGAGCAAGGCCCGGCCCGCGCCGCAGAGCAAGATCTGCAAGCGGCGCTGCGTTTCCAGCGGCAGTTGGCCGAACGGCTGAATGCCGCCGTCAAACAGGTGGATCTGGAACGGCGATCGTGGGTGGAAGATATGGAAAGCGCCCAGCAGTCACGCAGCCTCACGGACAGTGCCCGTGACTGGTTCGGGACGTTATCGGACATTCTCCGGCGAGTCTGGCGTTTCGAGCTGTTCACAATCAAGGACTCCATGGAAGTGGCGGGGCAGAAAGTTGTCACTTCACGAGGGATTACGGTCGGCAAGAGTGTTGGCGCGCTGATCCTTTTTATAGTCGGCTACTTGATCGCAGCGTTTTTGGGCCGCAGAGTCCAACGAATTTTGGTTGCCCGCTTTGGCGTCGGTATGCATCAGTCCAACGTCATACGCCGCTGGCTATTGGCACTGACCATCTTCATCCTGTTGATCATCACATTGAACCTCGTGCGAATCCCGCTCACCGTATTTGCCTTCCTTGGCGGTGCTTTGGCCATTGGCGTGGGTTTTGGAACCCAGACCCACATCAAGAATTTCATTAGCGGCATACTGATTCTGCTCGAACGCAATATTAAGGTGGGGGATACCATAGATGTGGATGGTGTGGTGGGTAGAATCGTCACAGTGGACATCAGGGCCTCGACCGTCCTTGGTTTCGATGGTGTTGAGACGGTGATTCCGAACTCGACTTTTCTTGAAAACAAGGTGACCAACTGGACCCATACCAATGCCAGGCTGCGCCGGATTGTGCGAGTCGGGGTAGCCTATGGTTCACCGGCAACAAGGGTGCGAGACATCCTTGCCGAGTGCGGAAACGATCATGGCCTAATTCTGAAAAATCCGCCCCCTGAGGTTTTTTTTGAGGAGTTTGGCGACAATTCCCTGATTTTTGCTCTATTCTACTGGATCGATTATGGTCCGGAGGTAAATCCGATGCATGTGGCCAGCGATCTTCGTTTCATGATTGATAAACGCTTTGCAGAGGAGCAAATTGTTCTTGCTTTTCCCCAGCGTGATATTCATCTTGACAGCGCACAACCGCTTCGCATTGAGGTTGTGTCCCCACCCGGAAATAAATCCGGTCCAGCAGTCTAATTGGCCTTCTCCGGTAAGTACACAACATTTTTTGTAATAAAATGTGCTTATTCAGAAACGGTCTTGCTTGAGAACGGCAAATTACCAGGTTCTGAAGTTTCCCGAATCGATGTGGACAAAACCGGTTTGCGGATAATATCCGACGCCGCCGTACTGGAGGCTCAGTGCGGCTGTTCGTAAATTCTTCAACGATACATGCGGGATGAAGAAATCGAGGGCCTTGCCGAGTTTGTGAAGGCTGTTGTCAGCCACTTTTCTGCCTTTCTGCTGCAGCAGCAAATTGTACTCGGGCGACCTGTATCCGGAAATGATATGGATTTCATTGTCCCCGCCGAACTGGTTGTCGACAGTGTTCAAATATTCAATGACAGCAGTATCCATGTTGATTGTCTGGTTGGTGTGATGGCAGCGTAATAACCAGTTCAAGTCCTTGAGCGCCTCCATGTCATATTCATTTTCCTGAGTCCGGTATGTTACCGTCAACCTCTCACTGGTATGGACATTGTAAAGCGAAAGTTTTCCTTCGGGGTTTTCCGCGGTGAATGTGGTATTTGCCATGGCAGGTTTCGCCCCGAAAAACATCAAGGCGCTGGCCAATGAATACTTAAGAAAAGTCCTTCTGGTTGCAGAGATATGAAACATTCGATTACTCCTGAAATGTAATTGTTCCGGATGGAAGGAAGGTAACTGACAAGTAGGCCGTTACATAAACGAAACAAATATATAGCAGATACTTGGCTTGATTGTCAACTTCATGAGAAACTTGACACAGACGGTTCATTTTCTCAGCAGCTTAATTCTTAAGTTTATCCAATTGCCTGGCTCAGAAAAAAGAAAAAGATTGCCGGGGTGGCCAGCAAACCTTTTCTTGGATATAATTTGACCATTGGTTTTATACCTCGAGGGTAACTGGCTTGTGAAACATTTTCGTAAAAAGACATGCGCCCGAGGTTTTTCGAAATCTTCCGGAGGAACTCATGAAAGAAATCAAGGTAATTTTCATAGATGATTCAGTGGGCTTCGTGAAAGAAGCCCAGCTAAATGCGCTCATTACCGCCGGCAAAATTAAATCTTTTCTCCGCTCAAGTGGCTGGGTCAGGGTCGGTATCGATCCGGTTCGCGAAATCAGGTACCAAGGGCGGGACCGAAGAAAAGTTAACGAAGGATAGCAGGCAAGGAGTAATTCCCGGAAACAGTTCAAACATCTTCCAGAACCTCTGGCAATAGCAACCTGATTACTGGGCCACCGTTCTTCCTCCACAGGCCTTGAGACGGCCATGGGCACGACGAAGCATTTCTTCCGTTGTTTTCCAGTCAATGCACTTGTCAGTGATAGACACACCGTATTTCATCATCGCGGCATTCTGCGGCATCGGTTGATTTCCCGCCTCAAGGTTACTTTCGATCATCACTGAAGAAATATTCCTCTGACCTGCAACGATCTGGTCGATCACTTGCTCAAGCACGAAGGGCTGTTTTTCATGGTTTTTCTCTGAATTACCGTGGCTGCAGTCTACCATGATGCTGGGGTGGAGTTCCGCCTTGAGCATCAGTTCTGTGGCTTTCTGGATATCCTCCGGCAGATAGTTCGGTTTCTTTGTTCCGCCCCGTAAAACCATATGGACATCGCTGTTGCCGGTGGTCTGGATGATCGCGGTCCTGCCTTCCTTGTTGATGCCGAGGAAGCTGTGGGAATGGAGTGCCGATTTCATGGCATCGATGGCGATTTGAAGATTGCCGTCTGTGCCGTTCTTGAAGCCGACCGGGAAGGAGAGCCCGCTGGCCATTTCGCGATGCGTCTGTGATTCGGTGGTGCGTGCGCCGATCGCTCCCCAGCAGAGCAGGTCAGCCAGATACTCGGGAGTGATCGGATCGAGCATTTCCGTGGCAACGGGCAGACCCATTTCATTGATGGTGCACAGCAGCCTCCGTGCGATACCCAGTCCTTTGGAAATCTGATGAGTCCCATTCATGTCCGGATCGTTGATCAGTCCCTTCCAGCCGATGGTGGTCCGAGGTTTTTCGAAGTAGACCCGCATGACAATGAGCAGCTGGTCGGACAATTCCTCCGAGAGACGAGACAGTTTTTCGGCATATTCGAGTGCGGCCTTCGTATCGTGGATGGAACAGGGACCCACCACAACCATGAGACGGGGGTCGAGGCCGCGCAGGATGTTTTTGATATGGCGACGGCTGGTGTTGACGAATTCCGCTGTCTCGTCCGAAGCGGGGAATACCTGCCTCAGGTCGGTGGGGGCGATAATCGGGGTAATACTCCTGATTTTCAGATTGTTGGTCTTGATCATGCGGTGAGCGTTCCTTTTAGGTTTTATTGATACTTCAAGTTCTGTCGTGAAAAATATTTGCGTCAATAAAGAAACATCGGCTTCCCGAGCACATGACGGATTTTCGGCTGATATTCATTTATGTCATACAGTTCCGTTACATCCACACGCTTCTGTCCCTGCATGATGGTGCTGATCGGTATATGGACGTAGGTCCCGCCCTGGAGGGCCACCATGCGTCCTGACATTCCCTCGATCACAAGATCCATGGCCATATTGGCATAATTGAAAGCCGCCATCAGGTCCAGTGAGTCCGGGGCGCCGGAGCGCATGAGATAGGACAGTTGCTGGTAGATGATGTGGGAACCGGTAAGCTGTTTGACCGCTTCGCTCACCGCAACGCCGATACCGCCGAGTTTTTTGTGCCCGTAGGCATCTTCCTGTCCGTATTCGATGATCTGTCCACCAATCATGGTGGCGCCTTCCGAGATGGTTACCATGGCGTAGTTGCTGGGGTTGGCCTTCTTGTCTTCCACCAGGAAGCGGGCGAGTTTCTCCACATCAAAGGGAACCTCCGAGATCAGGGCTCGATCCACACCGGAGAGATAGGCGGTGATGAGTGAGGTTTCCCCGGAGTTGCGGCCGAACAGTTCGACGATGGCGATGCGTTCGTGAGAGCCGGCACTGGTACGCAGATTATGGATAAAGTTGACGCTGCGGGTTACCGCGGTGGAAAAGCCGATACAGAAATCTGTCCCGAAGACATCGTTGTCCATGGTTTTGGGAATTGCCACAACCGGGAAACCTTCCCGGTGCAGCCGTTCCGCATAGCTCAGGGTGTCGTCTCCGCCGATGGGTATCAAGGCGTTAATTCCAAGGTGGTCGAGAACCGAGAGGATATGCGGGGTAAAGTCATACTTGTTTTTCGAGGAAAGATCGTGCTCCGTGGTCCGGAGGAACTCCGGGATTTCCGCGGCGCTCACCCTGGCGGGGTTGGTCCTGCTGGTGTGGAGAAAGGTGCCGCCGGTCCTGTCCACGGTACGGACCGCCTGGCGGTCAAGATGGACCATGTTCTTTTCTGCCGAGGCCGGGTCTGCCGGGTTGAATTCGAGCAGGCCTTTCCAGCCACGCCGGATGCCGATTACCCGGTAGCCGTTTTCAATCGCTCGATATACCAGGGTCTTCAATGCGGGGTTAAGTCCCGGGACATCGCCGCCGCCGGTGAGAATGGCCACAGTCTTATGATGTGCGCTCATACACATTCCTTTGTCAGACCAGTAGATGGTTATCCCGGAAACGATCTGATCCGGGGCAAGATTTGAAAATTCTAGCACAGGATTTGACTTCTGTGTCAATTTTTCCCGGGATCAGCGCTTGATTCCGTGTCATGATGACGGCATACTGCAAGAAACAAACGAAGGAGGTTGCCGTGTATTCACTGGAAAATGCTTTTAAATCGCTATTCGAGATCAATATGGGGGTTGTTCCCGGGGAACGAATCCTTGTGTTCAGCGATATCGTCCGTCCCGGCGAGGAACTCTCACCGTCGGAAGCTGACCGGCGACGGAGACTCCTGGAAGTGGCTCGCGAGGCGGCGACGTTTGCCGATAAGGTATTCGGGAACTGCAGTTTTATCTCCTTTGACGCCACCGCGGCTTCTGGTGCCGAGCCCCCCGAGGCACTCTGGCGAGGAGCTTTCGGTGACAGTGTCGTCGAAATGCTGAAAACGGAGGAAATCTTCCACGCACTCCTCGCAAAAAAGGCCACTGCCGAACAGTTGGCACGAGCGGAAGAGATCGTGCTGGCCGGTGGGCAAAGCGTTGTGAAGGTGGTGATTGCCCTGTCCAATAATTCGACCAGCCATACCCGCTTCCGCTCCCTGTTGAACCAGGCCGGCTGCCGTTTCGCCAGTCTACCCCACTTTGATCCGGAAATGTTCTTTACTTCCATGCGGGTCGATTGGCATCAGCTTTCCGAGCGGACGAACCGGCTGGCGGAGCGAATCAACCGTGCGGTGGAGATTCGGGTCGAGTCCGGGAACGGCACTCACATGAAATTCGGCAAACGGGGCAGGACGGCGGCGGGCGATGACGGGCTTCTCACGGCACCCGGAAGCTTTGGCAACCTCCCTGCGGGCGAGGTCTACCTTGCCCCCGTGGAAGGTACCAGCGAGGGGGTAATGGTTCTTGAGTATGCTCCGATGCGGAAACTGTCCTCTCCACTGCGCTTAATTGTTCGTGATGGCAAGGTGTCGGATATTCTTGGAGATGAGCCTTTCCGTGCCTTCCTGGAAGATAAATTTGCCCTGAGCCCCCTGAACCGGAATATCGCCGAGTTGGGCATCGGGACCAATGATCGTGCCAGCCGACCGGACAATATCCTTGAGGCGGAAAAAATTCTCGGCACCATTCACATTGCCCTGGGAGATAATTCGAGCTTTGGCGGAACCGTGAGCACTCCTTTTCACGAGGACTATGTCTTTTATGGCCCGACCGTGACGGCAATTCTCGAGGATGGGACTACGGATCTTCTCCTGGATAAAGGGAAACTGGTTATATAGTGTAACTAGGAGCCTCGCCAGTTGTATCCACCGGAAACAGCAAAAGAAAAACTGCTGGATTCTGCCTTCAGATCAGACAAAAAGGAGCTAAACAATGACAGCTGACTTTTTTACCGCAATGATCGTTGAAGAAACGGAAGAAAAAAACTACCCGATCAGGATTGGCACAAGGTCGGTGAAGGACCTTCCGCCCGGAGAAGTCCTGCTGAAGGTTCATTACTCTTCCCTCAACTACAAGGATGCCCTCTCAGCCACCGGGCAATTTGGCGTAACCAGAAAATATCCCCATACGCCGGGCATCGATGCTGCCGGTGAAATTGTCGAGTCCAGTGACAGTGCCTTCAAACCGGGTGACAAGGTGATCGTCACCAGTTACGATCTGGGAATGGATACTCCCGGAGGATTCGGCCAAAACATCAGAGTCCCGGCAAAATGGGTCGTTCCGCTGTCCGCGGGACTCAGCCTGCGTGAGAGCATGATTCTGGGCACCGCAGGATTAACTGCCGGACTTATGGTGGAGAAACTTGTCCGCAATGGTGTGACGCCGGAGCAAGGCGAAATCCTCGTTACCGGTGCCACGGGAGGGGTGGGTAGTATTGCCGTCGCCATCCTGGCAAAGGCTGGGTATCGCGTGATCGCTGCGACCGGTAAAGCTTCACAGAAGGATTATCTTCTCTCGATCGGTGCCGCGGACGTGATTGGACGTGAAGAGGTTTTGCTGAAGGCCGAACGTCCCCTGATGCCGGAGAGATGGGCAGGCGTTGTGGATGTGGTGGCTGGCGAGATGCTCGCCGCTGCCATCAAATCGACCCGCTACGGTGGTACTGTCACCTGTTGCGGGCTGGTCGGGTCACGGGAGTTCTCCGTGTCCGTGCTGCCGTTCATTCTGCGGGGCGTAAGCCTCCTTGGCGTCGATTCGGTCCAGTGCCCGATGGAACTTCGTCGCATAGTCTGGAAAAAACTTGCCGGCGAATGGAAACCGGAAAATCTGGATTCTATTGTCCGTGAATGCACGCTAAATAATCTCGAGAAAGAAATCCAGGCAATACTGAAAGGGCAGCTACGTGGTCGTGTGCTGGTCAACCTGCTGGAGAGTTGAGCCTGAACAGGATGGCAGAGCTTCCTTCCACTAAGGAGCGGTTTTTTATTCCTGACCAACGATTTACCGTTGCGACATGTCGAGCCAAGGGGGAAGGGGACAGCCGATGGCATCGGCAATTGCCCGGAACAGTTCTACTTCAGCCACCGTAACTTTGCCGTCGTGCCTCAGACATTCCAGGCAGGCGCCCAGGAGGCGACGCTTTATCAAGGGACTGGTACTTTCAAGGGCGGTGAATGACCGTTCCAGGCAGGCAATGCCACTTTCCGCTGCCGGGAGAAAGGCGAATTCGATTTTAGCCTCTTGCAGAACAATCAGGCCACGATCAAAGGCCTGCCGTGCCAGTGTTTCGTCCTGGTGCCCGACCCGGGCCAAAGCGGTCAGGACACAGGAACACTCTTGCTGGACGCCGCGCAGGCCGTAAATCTGTGCCGGCCGGTTGGGACGTAGGGTGAAGTTGGGCTCCAGGTGCCGCAAAAGCAGGTAGCGGAGGGTGAATTCGAAGAGGCTGGTTCTTTTGTCGGCGGCGCTCAAGTGCTCGACGGTTTCTTTCAGCGTGGAAAACTGCTTTTGGCTCAAGGCGCGGAGGGATGGGAGCAAAAGTTCCAGCAGGGGGAGCCGAACCTCAGGCGGCAAGGTGCTGAGGGACGGAGCGAGCGATCGCATTTCTTCAAGGAAAGCCTGACCCCCCTGTGCGGTGAGGATTTCTTCCTGTCTGGCCCGGATTGCGGGTGTCCTGTCAAGCAACAGGCCGTAGACCACGGCACAGGCGCCAAATGGGTCTCTTATGGCTGATATGAGAGGCTCGGGAAGTTCGTTGATCAGGAATCGAGCCCGATCGAGATGTTCCTGCACCGGATCGCCTGCACGACAGAGCAATGCCGTGACTTCGGCTCCGGAAAGGGCAACAGCCGGATCGGAAGCGGTTTTGGGCGGTTGCGGCTTGAGATACATTTCATTGGGTGGTGGTGCCGGAAGTGGTTCTACTTCGGGGAATTTCCCATTGAATGAAGCGTCAAGGAGCCGGATACGTTCCGCCAGGGGCGGGTGGGTGTCAAGGGC
>SBEG01000036.1 GCA_009668975.1 Deltaproteobacteria bacterium
GGTGGGGGGGAGGACCTCGGTCACCTCGGCGGTCGGTCTGCTGCCGGCCGCGTTGCAGGGCATCGACATTGATGCCTTTCTGGAGGGGGCCGGCTGCTGTGATGCCCTGACCCGCCTGCCCAGCAACCATACGAATCCTGCTGCCCGGCTGGCACTGGTCTGGTACCGGGCGACCGGAGGCAGGGGTGGACGGGACATGGTCGTCCTGCCTTACAAGGATCGCCTGCTGCTGTTTTCACGCTACCTGCAGCAATTGCTCATGGAGTCACTCGGCAAGGAAAAGGATCTGTCCGGCAACATTGTTCACCAGGGAATCTCGGTCTTTGGCAATAAAGGCTCTACCGACCAGCATGCCTTTGTCCAGCAACTGCGGGACGGTGTCGATAATTTCTTTGTTACCTTTATCGAAATTCTTCATGATCGTGAAGGGGGGTCTCCCCCGGTGGAGCCGGGGGTCACCAGCGGAGATTATCTGAGCGGATTTCTCCAGGGAACCCGCAAGGCCCTTCACGAGAATGGCCGGCAGTCTCTCACCATAACCCTCGAGCGGGTCGATGCCCGATCCGTCGGTGCACTGATCGCCCTTTTCGAACGCGCGGTCGGCTTTTACGCCTCGCTGATCGGCATCAATGCCTACCACCAGCCGGGGGTCGAAGCGGGCAAGCGGGCGGCGACCAGCGTCTTGAATCTGCAACGACAGGTGCTAGCGTACCTGCGCGGCTCCGGTGAGGAATCCCAGACGGCCGATGAGGTTGCCATTGCAATCGGCGCCACGGATGAGGTTGAGTCCGTATTCCGGATTCTCCTGCATGCCTCCGCAAATGAAGACCATGGTATTCTGCTGGAGCGGAAGAAGGTCTTTACCGCGAGCAGGTTCCGGGCCGTGAAGCGGGAGGGGTAGATGCTTGAGCCGCGTCTCCCGCTTCGTCTGTCGATTATGCATCTCGTAAAAACTACTTGAGCTGGAAGGATACTTTAAGTATCACCTGGTACTCGCTCACCATCCCGTCATCGCCCACGTGGCCGTGGATTTCTCCGACCTCGAACCAGGAGACCTTTTCGAGACTTTTGTGAGCCTTCGCGACCGCTGTCTGGATGGCGTCCTCAATGCTTTTCTTCGAGACTCCGATTATTTCGATCTTTTTGTACACTCTGTTTTCGCCGTAATGCATGGTGTCCTCCTTGGTCGGATAGTTTCTTTCTCAATCGTAGCAGCCCCCGTCAGACTGTAAAGCCCTTGGAAATTCTTTTCTTCAGCCCTGAAAAAAGTTAAAAATAGACAGGAGCCGCTGCCGGGTTTGCCGGTGCCGACGAGGAAGGAGAACCACGTGAGAACACGGGAGTACCGGGCAATGGTCCGGCATTGGCTTGCCGAGGGAATCTTTGACGGGAAGCTGCCCGAAGTGGCCGCGTTGCGCGGCGTTCAACAGCCGGAAGAGTACCATGGCGAGGGCGATGCCTTTGTTCATACCCTGCTGGCCATGGAAGCGGTGGACGACGATGCCGACCCGCTGGTTTTCTGGGGAGCCCTTCTGCACGACATCGGCAAGGCGGAGAAGACTTATTTCGACGGCAGCCGCTGGCGATCTGTTGGCCATGCCGAAGCCGGGGCACACCTGGTCCCGGACATCATGTCCCGGTTGGGTTTGGACGAACTGGCCGCCGATGTGGCGTGGCTGGTCAAGCATCACCTGTTTCATTTTTCCTGGAATCTGGGGTCTGACGACAGGTTGACGCGTAACCAGCGCAGGTTCATGGAGCATCGGCTCTTTCCCTGTCTGCTGCAGGTCTGCCTGGCCGATGCGGCCGCTTCTCACGGATTGAGCAACAAAGGTGGCAAGATCAGGATGATCGCGGAGATTTTTGCGGATGAATGTATTGGAAAGTATGAAGGATGAAATTTGAAGTATGAAGTATGAAGGTTGGCGGCGATGACGCTATTTTTCATCCTTCATACTTCATCATTCAAAATTTATTTACACCAGCGCCTTCGCGGCGTTCAGAGCTGCGTCGTAATCGGGTTCCTCGGTGATTTCCGGGACGATCTGCAGGTAGCGGATCGTATTGTCGGCGTCAACTACGAAAACAGCCCTGGCCAGCAGCTTGAGCTCCTTGATCAACACGCCGTATGCCTCGGCAAAGGAACACTCCTGGTAGTCGGAAAGGGTCTTGACCCGGTCGATGCCGGCGGCGCCGCACCAGCGGGCCTGAGCAAAGGGCAGATCCATGCTGATGGTGAGCACGACGATCTTGTCCGGAAGCGCGGCGGCCTCCTTGTTGAACCTGCGGGTTTCCGTGTCGCAGACCGGGGTGTCCAGGGAGGGTACCGCGCTGAGGATCTTGATTTTTCCGGCAAAATCGTCCAGAGTGACCGGTGCCAGGCCATTATCCACTACCCGGAAGCCGGGGGCCGCGTTTCCGGGTTTTAATTCTTTGCCAACCAGGGTCAACGGGTTGCCCTGGAACGTTATGATTCCGCTTCGTTCTTCCATGAATTCCTCCTTGTTGTGCTGTTAGAGTGTCATAGGTGGTCCGTATCATCCAGCGCCTGTAAGAGTCGGCGTTACGGTGACCGATTAACCTTATCGTAAGTGTACCACATGATTTGAAACCAGTCTGCCGTGCACTGTCCGACAGAAGATTTTTCGAAAAAGAAGATGCGGACCGGTCGTCTCTTGGGGTAGTATACTTACGTACGTTTCAACAGCCACTCTGCGAGTCCATCATGATAAATGTAATTTTTGGAACCCCCTTTCAAGGAGTTGAGAGACAATGACCACCATCGATGCTCTGCTGCGCGGGAATCTCCGCAGCTATCCACTGAATACGGCATTGCGCTGGAAAGAGGCGGGAACCTGGCAGAAATTGTCCTACGGCGAGCTGGCAGCCCTTGCTGATCAGATCGCCGCCGGCCTGCTTTCCTCGGGATTTGCCGCGGGTGACAGGGCGGCGCTGATTGGTCCTTCGTCACCCCGCTGGGTTGCTGCCTACTTCGGCATTCTTCGCGTCGGCGGGATTGTCGTACCGGTTGATAAGGAGCTGAAGAGCGCCGAGTTGCGCCACATCCTCGGCGATTCAGAGGTGAGGGTGATTTTTGGCGACCGGGACCAGCTTGACAGTCTTCTGGAGATGTCAAGCGCCCTTTCCGCGATCAAACGCATCGTGCTTCTTCATGATCAGCCCTGCGTCACTACCCTGGATGCGTCCGAGAAGCAACTCCTTCGTCAGGTGCGGGATGAGCTGAGTGGCTTTCTGGAAGACCTTGCTCTCTCGGCGGATCAGTCGGCCCGATTGCGGAGCGTCGTCGCCACCGTTGCATCATTGGCCGGGACCGAAACATGTGAGAGTCCCAGCGGCAAAAAAGCGGTAAACCCGTTTTTCCCTCCGTCGAGTGTCAGAAAAGAGCTTTGCCGCACCGGCCGGCTCATTTCCTTCGAGGAATTCTGTCGGGCTGAAACGTTGCCGGAGCCGAGCCATACCCCTGAGGATACTGCTCTGATCCTCTATACCTCGGGAACGACCGGCCGCGCCAAGGGCGCGGTCCTGAGTCATGGAAATGTCGTCTCCAATATACGCGCCGCTGCTTCGCGCTTTAGCGCGGACAGCCGCATGCATACTCTATCGTTTCTGCCGATAAATCATGTTTTCGAGCAGGTCTGCGGCCTGTTGCTGCCCCTTTCGGTCGGCGGGACGGTGTCCTTTGCCGAATCATTGAAAAAACTTGGCGAGAACCTGGTGGAGGTGCGGCCGACTTTCTTTACCGGCGTGCCCGCGGTCTATCGTCTTTTCCATGACCGGATCATGAAGAATATCAGGGGCAGGGCCCTCTCGAAGCTGCTGTTTTCTCTTCCCGTGGTTCGGCAGCTGGTAGTATCCCAAGTCAGAAAGAACTTTGCCGGCGGGACCATGTTTATCAGCGGCGGGGCTTCACTTGACCCGCAGATAGCCCGGGGATTGATGTCCGTTGGTTTCAAAATTTTCCAGGGCTACGGTGTAACGGAAACCTCTCCGGTGATCTCGGCCGAATGTCCCGGCAAGTCCCGGCTCGGCTCTGTCGGGCCGGTTCTCGAGGGAGTTGAGGTAAAGATTGCGGGGGCGGGAGTGGATGGTATCGGCGAGATCCTCGTCAGAGGGCCCAACGTCATGCAGGGCTATTTCAAGAATCCGGCGGCCACGGCAGAGGTGCTGACCGGCGGCTGGTACCATACCGGGGACCTGGGCCGGCTGGATGACGATGGGTTCCTCTTTATCTGCGGCAGGGTGAAGAATCTTATTGTCACTCCCAACGGAAAAAACGTCTACCCGGAGGAAGTGGAGATAGAGCTGCTGAAAAGCCCGTACATCGCCGAGGCCATGGTTTTCGGACACAAAATCGATGCGGTTTCGGAAGAGGTGCACGCCTTGATCTTTCCCTCCCAGGAAGCGCTCGGCGAATTTGAACGGACGAGCAATGCCGCGCCCATGACCAAAGCTGATGTCGAGGCTCTGATCCGGAGCGAGGTGCTGAAGGCGTGCAAAGGGTTAGCCGATTACAAGCGGGTGAAGAAATTTACCCTGCGGGAGGATGAGTTTCCCAAGACCACGACCCGCAAGATCAAGCGGTTCGCCGTGGAGGCCGACGTATCGATTAGCTGAGCCGATGGCTGCAAAGGCCATTCCGAACCGTACAGCAGTGTACTTTGTGCTCCGGGCTGCGTCAGTGCTCGTGGTAACCGAGAACGACCAGGATGCAGCTGCCGTCGGCTATGACGTTGATGTTGTGTTCCCGGCATTTGCTGACCGCGGCGCTGCTTTCGGCGCCGGGTTGCATCCAGATGTTACGGATGTCTTTCTGAATAGCCAGATCCACGACCTTTTCCGTGACGGACGGCGGGGTGATGACCGAGATGCTGGTGACATCGTCCGGCAGGTCGAGAACCGTGGCGACGCAGGGAACCCCTTCGATTTCGTTTTCCTTCGGATTTACCGGGATGGCCTGATAGCCGTTCTGCAGGTAGCAGCGGAGCACCTTGTTGCCGAACTTGCGCCGATCTGCCGAGGCGCCTACGACCCCATAGACTTTTGCGTCGAAAAAGATGTCGATACGTTCCGGTTCATTCATGTTTTTTCTCCTTTGATTCGCAAGCTGATAGTGTTATGTACCTTTCCTGCGATTCTGGTGCACGTCGAATTTTATTAAGAGGCTACCCGGTCGGGCGTTCCTGTCGACGCGGCATCTCCGGGACTCACCGAAAAGATTGGAAACCGGTTCATGTTGAAGATCCTTATCGATAATCCGCTTTTGCTCCTGTTCCTTGTAGCGGCAATCGGCTATCCCCTTGGGCGCATCAAAATCTGCGGCAGCAGCCTGGGAGTCGCCTCGGTGCTTTTTACCGGGCTGGCAGTAGGTTCCCTCCACCCGGAGCTGAAACTGCCGGAAATCATCTACATCCTTGGGGTTGCCCTCTTCGTTTATACGGTCGGCCTGGCCAATGGCCCGGCTTTTCTCGCTTCACTCCGGCGGCAAGGTCTGCGGAATAATCTTCTTGTCGTGGGAGTCCTGATCTTTGCTGCAGGCCTGACGATCGTGGCCCAGAAGCTTTTTCAGCTGCGGCCGGCCCTGGCGAGCGGGATGTTTGCCGGAGCACTCACCAATACTCCGGCACTGGCGGCAATCCTTGACATTATCAAGCATACCGTACCTCGGGAGATGCTCAACCGTTTTCTTGCTGATCCGGTTGTGGGCTACTCCATAACCTATCCGATGGGCGTGATCGGTTCGATTCTTTCCATCAGTTTCCTGCAGCGGCTCTGGAAGGTCGATTATGCCGCTGAAGCAAAACAGCTCCGTGGTCTCGGTGTTGCCACCGAGCCGCTCCGCAACATCACTATCCGGGTGACCTCAGAAGATGCGCTGGGAGCCAGCATCGAGGAGCTGCGGCGCAGGAACGGCTGGGATATAATTTTTGGCCGGATCCGGCATGACGATTCCGTTTCCTTGGCCGATCCTAACTCACACTTTGACATCGGGGACCTGGTGACCGTGGTTGGAATCCAGGAGGAACTGGAAAGGGTTACCCGCTTTCTTGGTGAGACGAGTGAAGACGAACTGGACCTGGATCGCCGGGAATTCGATTACCGACGGATCTTCGTCTCCAACCCGAAGCTGGTCGGTCGCCGTTTACGTGATCTGCGCTTGAAGGAAAACCACGGGGCGCTCATTACCCGGATCCGGCGGGGAGATGACGACGTCCTGGCCAACGGCGACACGGTGCTGGAACTGGGCGATCGGGTGCGAGTGATTACCGATCGTGAAAGAATCGACTCCTTGAGCACCTTTTTCGGCGACTCCTACCGGGCGGTCAGCGAGGTGGATATTCTCACCTTCAGTCTCGGCTTGGCACTCGGTCTGTTTCTCGGCACGCTGCCGGTTCCCCTGCCCGGAGGCTCTGAACTGCGGCTCGGTTTCGCCGGTGGCCCATTGCTGGTTGCCCTGGTGCTCGGGACCCTCGGCCGCACCGGCCCCCTGGTCTGGACCCTGCCGTACGGCGCCAACCTGACCCTGCGGCAGATCGGCCTGATCCTGTTCCTGGCCGGTGTCGGCACACGGGCCGGCTACGGATTCATCACCACCTTTACCCAGGAAGGGGGGGTCCTGCTCTTTGGCACCGGGATCGTCATCAGCTGTACCGTTGCCGTTTCCATGCTCTGGATCGGTTACCGGCTGCTGAAGATACCGATGAGTCTCCTGATCGGCATGCTCGCCGGACTCCAAACCCAATCGGCGGTGCTTGGCTATGCCCTCGAACAGAGCCGGAACGAGTTGCCGACGGTCGGCTATGCTTCAGTGTATCCGGTTGCCACCATAACCAAGATACTTTTGGCGCAGCTGCTGCTGACGATGCTGATGCATTGAAACGGGATGTGTGGCTGAAGATCAGAGCGAAATAGGTGGGGTTTGGACGTTAAGCGCCCCTCCTTTCAAAAGGAGGACCCAAAGGGCCTAAAGGAGCGGGAGTTGGTTGGATTTTGTGTCATCTGGATTGCAACAGAGAATTAGGAGGTTTTTTCATGAAACAGAACATTCCCGAAAAGGGCGCCGTTGTGCAGCGTGACCGCGAAACCTATGCGATCAAGGTGCACATGCCCGGAGGGTTCACTACGCCGCAGGCACTGCGTACGGTGGCCGATGTGGCAGAGCGCCACGAAATTCCCACGGTCAAGGTTACCATTGCCCAGCGCATCGCCCTGATCGGCATTCCCGAGGAAAAAATCGATGCGGTTCGCGCGGATCTGGGCGACCTGGAAGACGGCGCCACCGGTCTCTGCATCCGTTATGTGAAGATGTGCCCGGGCGCCACCTGGTGCAAGCGTGGCCAGCAGGTTACCTATGATCTCGGGATGGAGATGGACAACAAGTTTCACCGTCTCCAGGTGCCGTGGAAGTTCAAAATGGCGGTATCCGGTTGTCCAAATGACTGCACCGAGGTCTGTATCCGCGACCTGGGTCTGATTGGAACCACCAAAGGCTGGAATATCATGCTTGGCGGCAACGGCGGCTCGCGGCCGCGCTTTTCTTCCCTGCTGCTGGAAAATGTTCCCACGGAGAGCGAAGCTTTGGCAGCTCTTGAGAAGGTCGTTGCCTGGACCCAATCACTTGACAAAAAGTGCCGGATCGGTAAGGTTGTCGAAGAATTGGGAATTGATGCGATCCGGGAAGAAATTTTCGGTATGTAAGCAGTTAGTAACGATAATTACAGCATAAGAAAGGAGAAAAATCATGCCGGTCATTACACTTGATATCGGTATCACCAGTCTGGAAAAGAAAGCTGCCCTCGTGAAGGAGTTAACTGCCAAGGCCAGCGAAATAACCCAGATCCCCGAGGATAAGTTCGTTGTTTTAATCAACGAACTGGAGCGTGACAATATCGGGATTGGCGGTAAGCTGCTTTCGGAAATCATGAAGTAGCGGATTTCCGGGCCAACTGGCGAAGTTTGTTTGCAGTCAGAAAGTATTTTTCGTCGCACCAGCATGGAACGGCGAAAGGACGGAACCTTGGACATGTCGTTGTCATTTGCTGAAAATCAGGGTTGATGAATTTTTTCGCTGCGCTATACTCTTTTTGAAGCTTTTAGCTTCTCCTTTTGGTTCTTCCCCTGCAGATTTTTTCTCGATGAATCTGCAGGGGGTTTTTTTATCGCGAGTCCTCGTCATATCATGCGTACGTTCGCTACTTTGCACGCCGTCAAACGGGGCGGAGTTCCGAACAGCAAACTATCTGGTTTGAAAGGAACCTATGCGTAGCTCATCAAAACCGGTCTATCCCGAGGAAGTACGACAGATGGCCATTGCCTCTTCCTGTCCCGCGCTCTATGATCTTCTGGAGTCGTGCAAGTCCCTGCTGCCTTTGTGCAGGGCAGACACTCCGGAGAGCGATTCCATTATCCAGGCAGCAGAAAAGGCGATTCTTCGTGCGGAAAAAGAATTGAATCGGGGCTGGAAAAAGCATCCTCTGCAGAAGTCAGGTTTTTTCGGCAGGGTGGGAAATCACTATGACTTTGAAATTCATCTCGGCAAGATTCAGGAGCGCATGAAAATCTATCGTTGCGAAGGACGCGACCGGGTGGGGCGTATGGTCATTGTCCGGATTGTGAAAGGTGAAGAACTTCCCTCCTTGGAACCGGGCGTGACGATTTTCTTCCGGGGCAAGGTTCGGGATCATCGCCTGTTCCATCGTGAGCCGGTAACGTTTATCGATGCGACCTCGGGGGTTATTACGATATAAAGTGACACGCAGGAAGCAATCGCAGCTTCTTTTTCCTGTTTCAGAAATGAGCATTCACAGACCAGAACTATCACACCGTGCATCAGCTTGAAATCTTCCCATTATTCTCCTTGCTGAAGTGAAGATCGGTCAGGTAGCAGCCGATACTTGCTTCCGATCGACTTCCACTAATTCTCTCGCATAAACTTTCCTGGTCCTCGACCTCTTCCGGAAAATGGCAGGTTCAAGTTTGCAGAACGGCAAGCGCGGCATGGCATGCAGCTCTCCTGTTACGGGAAAGTCTTCGCGTAGGAGAAATTTATCGTGCTCTATTTCCCCCGGCAGGCGAAGAAAAGCAAGCTCGCTGGAACCGGTTTCGCCACAAGCCATTCAACGATGGAAATATTTATTCATAATTCAAGATAATCGGGTTTTTACCGAAAAGCAGAATATGGAGAATGCTGGCAGATTGAATTGCTTCTATAGTTTGGCACGATCGCAGTTTCTTCGCATCAGCTGCGCAGGTAAGACTTTAAATCAGGTGGTAGGCAATGCTAAATAAAATAACCGTACTTGCAGTGGACGATATCGATTTGAACCTAAGAATAATTCAGGACGTGCTGAAGGAACTCGACGCTATCGAGATTCTCGAGGCACGCAATGGCAAGGAAGCTTTGGGCTGTCTGGCCCAGAGGTCTGATGTGGATATCGTGCTCCTTGACCTGGAAATGCCGGTGATGAATGGCCACGAAACGCTGCGCTATCTGAAGTCCCATGAACGGTTTCGCGATATTCCGGTGATTGTTGTGACGTCCAAAAAATCAGAGGTGAAAAAAATCCTCGAAATGGGCGCCAATGATTTTATGGCGAAACCCTTTGATTCTGGCGAGTTGAAACTGCGGGTAATGAATCACGTGCGGAGCAAAAAACTTAGTGACCTGACCCGTGATATGACCGGGGTTCTTGAAAGTGAAATCGTCAGGAAGACTGCCGCCCTCCAAAAAGCACTCTCTTTTTCCCGGGAAGCAGAGTTTGAGATATCGCTTCGTCTCGGCCGGGCTGCCGAATACCGCGATCTTGAGACAGGCATGCATATCCGCCGTATCAGTGAAATGTCAAAAGAGCTTGCTGTCCTGCGCGGTCTTCCCGCAGAGGAGTGTGAGATTATCCGCCACGCTTCACCTCTCCATGATGTGGGGAAAATCGGGATTCCGGACCGGATTCTTCTCAAGCCTGGGAAACTTGATGCAGAGGAATTTCAGTTGATGCAGAGGCACGCGGCCATCGGCGGAAGAATTCTCGATAATGGTGAGAAATTCCCCGTGATCAGGGCAGGTAAAATCATTGCCCTCCAGCATCATGAAAGATGGGATGGAAAGGGGTATCCACATGGCCTATCCGGCACTGACATTCATATCTACGGCCGTGTTGTGATGGTGGCGGACATCTTTGATGCCTTGACATCGGAAAGACCCTATAAAAAGCCTTTTCCGCTTGAAAAAGCTTTTGAGATAATGCGGGGTGACCGGGAAATTTTCTTTGATCCGGAACTTCTGGACCTGTTTTTGGATAATCGCGCCGAGTTTGTCCGCATCAAGGAAGAACTGAGGGAACCAATTGCGCAGGATGGCCGGCCTGATCATGATGATAAGCTGCTCTTTGCGGAATGCTTGGCCGGCTAATTTCCCCAGTCAAAGGTTCTTCGTTCATTCACTTTTGCCCGCGTTCCTGTTTTGAAAGGCTCTCAACCCATGAGCGGTTTCCGCCACAGATATGGCCTTTTTCTACTCCTCTGCTGCGTTGCTTTTGCCACTTTCTTCTGCTCCTATCTGCGTATTCCCGTGCTGCCGTTACTTGCCGTCTCGCTGGGCGCCGGACCGGCCCAGGTCGGCATCATCAACGGAACCTTCATGCTGGCGACCGGAATCCTCTCCATTCCTGCCGGTTTGCTGGCAGACAGGATCGGGCCGCGCATTCCGGCGGTCGGGGGAATTCTCGCGGCAGCGCTATCCTCTTTCCTCGTGACACAATGCACGACACCGGGCCAGATGGCGGCAGCCTACCTGCTTTTCGGAGTTGGGCTGGCAGCCTTTATCCCGAGCATGCTTTCCCAGGTTGCGGACAGTTTTCCGGTGGAGAAGCTCGGGCAGGCCTACGGCTGGTACAGCACCGCCATGTATGTCGCCATCACCCTGGGGCCGGCCACCGGCGGCTACCTGGGTAAACATCTCGGCCTTCGTCAGGTGTTCTACCTGTCGGCGGGACTGCTTTTGCTGGTCGCGCTTCTTGCGCTGGTATTCCTGCCACGCTCATCGTCCTTAAGGAAAAGAGAGCCTCAGGCGGTCATTGCCGCGAGTCTTTCCCTGTTCCGCAACCGGGCGCTGGTGGCCTGTCTGCTGGTTACCTGGGGGGCGGCCATGGGCTTCGGCATCTTTGTCTCCTTTTTTCCCCTCTATGCTTCGGGTGCCGGTCTGGATCCGGCCCAGGTCGGGCTGATTTTTGCCGCGCAGGCCATTACCAATGTCTTCAGCCGGATTCCGGTCGGAATCGCCGCGGACCGCTTCGATCGGCGCTGGATTGTTGTCGCCGGTATCCTCTTTTTTGCTGCCGGACTGGCCCTGCTGGGACTGTTCCGGCAAACGGCAAGCCTGTCGTTGTGTGCCGTGGTCTTGGGTATCGGCATGGCTTTTACCTTTACCGCTGTCGGTGCCCTGATTGCCGAAGCGGTTCCGCCACTGCAGCGGGGGCTGGCCATGGGGATGTATAACAGTTCGGTCTATCTGGCCATGATGGCCGGATCGACAATCTTCGGGCTGTGCATCAGTGTTGTCGGATATCCGGCCGGATTCGGTCTGGGCAGCATTGCCGCCATGGCCGGACTCGTCGTGTTTCTGCTGGTTTTGCGGCAGCGTCCCCAACCCATGCATGGTGCGTAATGATTTCCTGTCAGGACAATTCCTGGGAATAACGCACGTCGATTATTTCCAGCACTTCCTTCTGGACCAGGTCAAGCAGGTACGAAACCATGGTGGGGTCGAGAATGCCGCTGGGGCCGAGGATATGGCAGAGTTGGTAGTAGGTGCTTCCTTCGTTGACGAGAATTCTGCCGTAGAACGGTTCTTCCCGGAGATAGAGATTGTAGGAGATTTCGGCGACATTCGCCAGAATCTCCAGGTCATCGGGGCACTCAATTTGTAGGTCGACCATGAAAAAGAGGCTGTTGTTACTGTACAGGACCCCTGTGGTAAGATCCTGCTCATTCTCGTCGACATCCACAAAAATGGTGTAATTGAGGAAATGTGCATCAATTTCCCTGGCCTGGATATACCTATTGGAGAGCTCTTCCCTGACCAACGTCAGGGGGCTTTTGCCGATTCCATCCCACGCGTAGGGCATTCGGTTGCGGTATCCTTTCATGCTGAGCTGTGTCTCAAGTGATTTGCCGTAATTACATAATCAATATGGAGGTTTTACGAGGGAAAGCATGATTGCAATTATAGAAGATCGATACTGAAAAGCTATCGGAATTTGCTGACTTGATTTCGGAGAGTCCATGATTATCGAAACAATCCCGGTCGGGCCGTTAAAGGTCAACTGCTATCTGATCGGTTGTGAGAAAACAGGTGAGGCCGCGGTTATCGACGCAGGTGGGGATGCGGAACTTATTCTGGACAGAGCGAACTGGTATGGTTTAACAATTCGATACCTTCTCAACACCCATGGGCACTTTGACCACGTCAGCGCTATCCGGGCAATCCGCGAAGCGACCGGCGCGGAATTCCGCATCCACCAGCATGAGGTCTATTTTTCCTCTTCAGCGGCTGCGGCAGCCAGAGACTTCGGCGTTGAAGCGGAAGACTCTCCTGAGCCGGATTGTTTTCTGACAGACGGTATGCGGATCGCGATTGGCAGCTATCTGCTGCAGGTGCTTCATACTCCGGGTCACTCATTGGGGGGCTGCTGCTTCTGGTGCGAGAGTGAGGGGGTTGTGTTTACGGGAGACACCCTTTTTAACGGCGCCATCGGTCGGGTGGATCTGCCGGGTGGTTCTCTGCACTCCCTGCACCGTTCCATCAGGGAGCGTCTCTATGTGCTGGACGACAGTACGCGGGTTTTTCCCGGCCATGGGAAGCCCACCACTATTGGTCGTGAGCGGCTCAACAATCCTCATGTGCCCCGGTGATGATTAGGGAGAGGTTTGCTTCCGTCTCCGAAGGATACTTTCTATCGTCTGTGGTCAGGCGAAAACCCCGGTACATTCTTTTCCGTTACGTTTTCCTCCTCCTCACTTTCCACTGCTATCAGTTCGGCGGTCACTTTTCCTAAACTGATGAAGGTTTCCAGACGCACCGGCACGTGAAATTGGTCATCAGTCAGCCAGATCATAATGTCGCCGGTCCGGCGGAAAAAGCCTGCTGTTTTAAAGAGCGGATGGAGCACCAGGGCATCCACCTCATCGCCTCCCGGCAGGCTGATGCGATCTTTACGCAGCACTTCAACCGTGGTGGGCGAATATTCATTGCTGTCAAAGAGGTGGAGTTCAACGGAATTGCCGACCTCAAGGATTCGATTCCGGAGAAAGTAGAAACCGGAGACGGCATCCATCACGTCATCAACTGGCAGGGGTACATAATTATAGCTGTTAGCCAATCGGTCCACCCAGAAGGCTTTATGTTCCCGCAGCATCAGCGTGAAGCCGAAGTCACTCCGATAGTTTCCTTCACTTTGCCTGACTCTCGTCAGAAGATAATTCCCCTTTATCATCCGTGTTTCGACCCGATCATCAACCGGATAGACCGCTGAGAAAACCGTGTTGGACGATATAGTAATCGATACGCGAAACTCACCGTTGCTGTTGGTCGCTTCCATGACAGCAGTTCCCACCGGGATTTTGAGCAGGCTGATCCGGTAGGTCAGTTTTTCTTTCTTTGTGACAATAAACTCCTCGGTATCTCGCACGGGGCCCTTGTAGCGTTCATAGTCAATGGCAAGAGGGATGTGACTATACGAATAGTTTATTCTCTTTCCATTATCTGGCTCAGAGATTTCCAGCGTCTCCCGAGATGCAGTAGGGTTTTGATCGCCAGGTGTCATAACAGGTTTTTGCTCAAGGGCATGATTCTGCGATTGTCTGAAATTTTTGGGTGATCCAACCAGAGGAGCTAAATTATCGGATGTCCCCTTCTTTTCGCTAAGGGGCGGAGATTTCTGGTCCGGTTTCGTTGAGATCAGTCCTGGCTTTCCAGCTGTGATTGATGGAGTTTCAACGGCACTATTGAGGGAGATAAATACTGCGGAAATGGGCTGGACCGGAGCACTGAACGAAAGTGGGCCGGTCACCGCCAGGATGTAGATGGCAAAGAGGTGGGCCAGAAATGAAACCAGGATAAAGACTGCAATTGAATATTTCTTACTCGGATAATTCTTCATTTCACGTTTTAGGGGATTATTTTTCCCGGTCATTCAGCGACTTCCAGTCAACAACCGGAAAGACCTAATTGTATCATGCATAGATAAAAAGCCCCCACTTCTTCTAGAAGTGGGGGCTTTTCCCGTGAAAAAATTTCCAGATCTGAATAATTGCGGGGGAAAAGCCGGGCCAGATAAGGCCCGGCTTCCTTTGCAGTGTCCGTTTACGGACGGGTTGCGACACCGGTTATCGGGTCGGCTCCTAACCATAAGGCGGCCTCGGGGTATGCACTGAGGGTCGCGGCGGTTAGGGTAATGGTGTTGTTGATCGCACCATCCAACATCCAGTCGATGGAGTCGAAAACAAGGCGTTTGATATAGAATCTGTTGTGCACATAGGCACATGGCTCTTCGCCATCTCTCGCCGCAACAACGGTAGCCCCGAAAGTTCCGCCAAGAGTGCCGCCGATTTTTCCGTTCTGATAGGCACGGTAGGCATTTTCAGGCGCTGTTGCAAATGTAGAAATAATATTTGCATTCAGATAGTTTGTGTAACCAGTAACGTTTTGCAGATAGTTGTTCAGAATGGTTGATGCCTGATGGAAGCCGTTCCTTTCTTCTTCCATCACAGCAGGCGTGATTTCGAATGAACCACCAGGTGTATGGCAGGTATTGCAGAGCGCCTGGTTATTGATGGCAGTAATTACGTCGCCACTTTCGGTAAGTGCTGCGAATGTATGACTTGGTTTGCCATCAGAGGCTGCCGGTCCCATATGGCAGGAGGCACATGGTCCCGCAGCATTTGCTCCGATCTCATCATGGGCAAAGAATGCCGGATTGGCATAGCTCTGGCCAGGATATTCGAAGCCGATATGGGTCTTTTCACTGTAAAGGAAACCGGCAGTTGGTGCATGGTGGCCGTTGAAGCGGCTGCTCGGAGTGAGAATCGCTTCACCAGCACTTCCACGCCCGCCGTGACATACGATACAGGCTGAGGAATTACCAGCATTTGTTATCACAATCGGATTATCGCTCGGGTCGGTGAAGGTGAAGATCGCCTGGCTGGTGTTGCGCAGGGCACCTGTTCCAGCGTTGCTGTGACAGCCCCAGCAGTAAAGAAGCTCATTCTGTGGTGATCCACCGGATGCACTCCAACCTGAAAGATGAGTGAAGCTGTTGTTTGCACCTGTTGCGTCGTAACCGGTCAGGTCAGGTGTTTGTTGAATCAGGTAATTAGAGATGCCGGTTGACGTATGACATGCCTGGCATGATCCGCGGCTGGCGGTGTCGTCCCAGTTGTAGTGTACCCAGCCCGGTCCTCCGATATCGGCGTCATCGATCGATCCGGCATTCATTGCCAATGCAACCGCTGCTGCTGAATCGGCCATTCCGGCGGTGGCGGTGTACTTGGCAGCCAGAACACGGCCGGCGTGGGCAGATTGGGCCCAGTCTTTGTGAATGGTATTAGTTGTAGAGCCAGGATTGGTTTCGGTCATTGCCTCATGACCGTGGCAGTCGTAGCACGCGGTGGCCCTTGAACTTCTTACCACGTAACCTTCTACTACATTGGAGGCAAGCCCCACACCCGTGTTCGGATTGTCATAGTGGGTGCTTGCGATGAAACGGTACCACTCGTCAGAATGACGCCCTACCACGCTCTCGGTGACAACTCCGCCGGTGAGCGTGCTGCCGTCAACCAGAAGTGTTCCTGCATTGTTGGTCAAGGTATGGCAGCTTGTACAAAGGTCGTATTGATCAATTCTGCCATTGGCATTGGGGTCCCAGCGGACGACATTACCGGATACCGTATCCGTGGTCTGTACTGTGCGCAGAGCACCACCATGCTGGTGACAGGTTTCGCAATTGATGGCGGTGAAGGCCGTTGTCACAGTCGGAGGGCCAAATGCCGCGTTGTCGAGGACCGCACTGCCACCGGTGAAGCCGGTTGTGTTGGAGACTATCGCTCCCTCGCTGGTATGGCAGCGGATACAGAGGCCGTTTGTGAAGAGTCTCATGTTTGCATGATTGGAAGCCGCGAAATCGGTAGCATTGCTTGCGGGTGCTACCGTTGCCACGCCATTGACGGTCAGTGTCTGAACGCCGTCATGACAGGTTGCGCAGCGCGCTGCTTTCTCCGCCGGGGTGGAGCCTACCAGCGCGAACGGAATGGGACCTACGCCGTTGTGTCCCGCCCCACCACCATGACAGCTCTCGCAGCCGAGGCCGCTGACGTTATGGGGTGACGATAGCTGGTACTGGTCGATAATGAATTCCTGGGTCAGTGCCTCCCTAACTGAACTGTGGCACTGCCTGCAGGTGCTGTCGCCAACAGTCGCGACTCCACCAAACAAGGGTGAGCCTTCAATGCCGGATCTTCCCTCTCTGTTGCCGGACCCGCAGCCGGTAAAGGCTATCGCTACTAGCGACAAGGCGAGCGTGGCGAAAATACGCTTTGATATCCTGCTCATGCTGTCTCCTCCTTCATTCCTGTGGCGTGTCGGTCAGTATTGGCCGGGCAGATGACACTTGGTGCACACTCTGCTGCCTGCTCTGTCCTTGAAATTGTTCTTGATGCTGCCCCAGTTTCTGGGGTGAGGATTGGTCTTGCCGCCTGAGTGGCACTGGATGCAGACATCGCCGTCTGGATGGCATGTCTGGCATGACTGAAGATTTCTTCGTGCTTCGGTTGCATGTTCCTGAATGCTTGCAATGTTATACGTTTGGCTGTTTTGCCCGGCCATCAGATGGGACTTGATCCGGAGCGATCCCTTCGGGAAGCGGCTGTGGCACGAGTTGCAGTAGGATGGTTCGTGGCAGCGATTACAGCTTTGGGGATTGTCCAAGGCCTTGACCGGGTGAATGGACATAAAGTCGGTGCGGTGGCTTTTCGGCACATAATCGCGCTGGTAATTCCGGGTGCCTAGATCCGGGTCGATGCCGCCACCGGAATGGCAGTCGAGACAGAAGGACTGCTCGTGACACTCGGAACAGTTGCTCCCTGCCTTGCTGGCAGACATCCGATGCCCGCGAACCCAGTCTCCGTCATGGTTGGGTGCAACGCCTTCTCCCTTGTGGCACTCACTGCATTCGGAGATCTTCATGTCAGCGTAGTCTTTATGGGACTCTTTTGCGGACTGGCTGGCGGCTTCCTTTTGAGGCTCATTTTCTGTCGCTTTCTCGGCGAGGGCAAGATGAGATACAAAGGTCGACAGTGCAAGAAGCATAATGATAAAAAAACATTTTTTCAAAGCTCCACCCCCTTTCTAGAAATCGTAGTTAAAGACGAAACGTCCTTGCACATCGTTAGAATATCTCTCGTTCGAGTTGTCCTCTATCCGGAGAGACGCGGTCATATTCTTTGCAATTCGATATTTCCCGCCAAGCCAGAAGAGCCTGGCGGTGCCGTCACTTAACACGATGTCACGCGTATAGACGTCGTAGCCCATGCCGGCTGCCAGCTGCAAGGACTTGGTCAGGTCGTAGTAGGCATCGAGAAGGAAACCGTTCGTCTTGCCGTTGTAACCCTGGTTGTTGTCGTATTCCAGGTTGATCAGCAATGAGTCGATTGGCCGCAATCCACAGCCGATGTGGTAGATGTGCCCCCTGCCGCCTTCCCCGAACCACTGGGAAGTATAGCCTCCGTTGAGGGTGATCATGCTGTTGATGGTATAATCGGCGCGGAACACCGCTTCCTGATATTGATCGACCGCGAACACGGAATAAATGGAGGTGGCATCGAAGGTTGGATAGCTTTGGTAGTATTCGCCGGTCAGAACAAGGTTTGACATGGGGAAGTATTTTACGCCGCCCATAACCTCGTTGAAGGTTTCCGAGGCCAAGTCGAAGCGGGTATTGCCATAAACCTTCAGACTGTTAAAAATGTTCTGCTTGAAAGTTGCCCCGATTGTATCCCGGGCCACATCCCAACGGTCCCATTTACGGAACCAGCTGACTTCCAGGTCGGTATGCCGAAAGCCGTGCAGATAGGCACTCAAGGCGAGAGCGAGATCGCCTCCATGACCAGCTTCGCCACCATCGATGTCGAAGAAAACATTTCTGCCGAAGGCCGCTGAAAAAGCTACCGGGCCGATATTCTTCAACTCTACCTGGCCACCGTCGATGATCGCGGTTCCCGCGGCATAGTTGACGAACTGCCGGCCGAGGCGCATATCCACCTTGTCAAACAGGCCGCGATATTCGCCGTACAGGTAGTATAGCCTTGCATTGAAACCGTCCCCGTTGTTCAGGTCCTGGTTCATCCGTCCGTAGCCGTAAATGGAAAACTTCCCTGCTTTGTCAATATTTGTCATTGAAAAACGCAGGTACTGACCGACTTCAACTTGCCTCTGGTCGTTGAAATAGTTGTTGAACCATTCCAGCTGGGTTGAACTCCTCCCGTGAATCTCAACGGACCAGGCAGTTGCCGGTAAAAGAAGTGTAATAGTCAACAACAGCCGAGGAACCCATTTTGCTCCCATCAGGTAACCCTCCCTTTTAGTGAATTGCAAGCTTCGCGTGTGAACGGCGCCAAACTTCTCAATAAATATAACTGGTTCCACCTCCCCCCATTCGAACCATTTTGCAACAGAATTAACCGGTGTCAATAGGCCAGTTTTCTCTGAAACTTTTTGATGGTTAGAGAGGGAGAAAAAAACTCCGATTTGGTTTATAGTAAAACGGTATTTGAAATGATACAGATATTCGTATAATAAGTTATCTGAAAAATGACAACTGTCAATTCAAAATGTAAAGAATTGTATTATTTTCTGTCAAATAATGTAATTAATTAGAATGGCTTATGGTGATTCCCTGTTCAGGAAAACGCTTATTTGTGTTGGCATTCTCGAGTGTTTCCGCCAGAAAAAGCATCACCGGTATGGCAAAATGGAGAAAACTATGAAGATTGTCGGCCTGACAGGTGGCATTGCTTCGGGCAAAAGTTCCGTTGCGAATATTCTTGAGAACTGCGGAGCTGTGATTGTCGATGCTGATCTGCTTGCCCGTGAGGTTGTGGCGCCGGGCGAGCCTGCTTTCCATGCCATAGTTGAAGAATTTGGAAATGTGGTGCTAAGGCCGGACGGGACATTGGATAGAACGGCGTTGGGAAAGTTGGTTTTTGCCGATGTGGCGGCACGGAAGGTTCTGGAACAGATAACGCATCCGCGCATTGCGGAGCGAGCTGGCCGGAGGATTGAGGAGGAACGGTTGCGGGGGACCAAGGTGCTGATTTACGTGGTTCCGCTTTTGATTGAGGCCGGGCTGGTCTCGATGGTCGATGAAGTCTGGCTGGTTTCCGTGGGGAAGGAGGAGCAGGTCAAGAGGTTGATGAAGCGTGATGCAATTCCCCGGGAAGAGGCTTTGCGTAAGATTGCCGCACAGATGCCGTTACGGGAAAAGGCCGCATATGCCGATGTGATTATCGACAATAACGGCCTTCCTGATGATACGGCGCACTGCGTTCGGCTTGAATGGAAAAGATTGCTGGCAAGGAGTACTGTGTCAGGGAGTTGACTACTCGCAACCCTCTCGAAAACTATTTGTGAAAACCGAGTTTCGCAGAGATCTCGTCGGCCGCCTTAATTGCGAGGGGGATGAGCTCTTTATCCAGTCGTTCCGTTGAGAGTCTCATGGCTGGTCCCGAGATGCTGAGTGCGCCGACGA
Organism: Deltaproteobacteria bacterium; assembly: GCA_009668975.1. Lineage (GTDB taxonomy): Bacteria > Desulfobacterota > Desulfuromonadia > Geobacterales > Geobacteraceae > RPRC01. The sequence continues at coordinate 19,815 of SBEG01000036.1, forward strand.
TCCTTCGAGTGTAGTCCCGAATCGGGGCGCTGACACAGCGGACCCCCACATCCAGTTCTTCGTCATCAATGGCATAGCCCTGCTCCGCAACCTGCTTGAGTTGTTTCTTCAGTTCCTCCCGATCCGTTATCGTATTGATGGTCAACGGTTTCAACTCTCTTGCCGGGAAATATTCGTCGATCTCTTCGTCGGAAAGATGAGCAATCTGCACTTTACCGGCAGCGGTGCAGTAGGACGGCAATCGAGAGCCTACACGCGGGACAACTCGTACGGTCAGGTCGGTTTCTACCACATCCAGGTATATGATGTTGAAATCCTTCAGAATTGCCACGTAGGACGTTTCGTTGCATTCCCGGACGACTTCTTCAAGGACCGGGCGGGATTGCCGGAGGAGTCCCATTTGCTTGACAAACGTCTGTCCCAGTTCCAGGGTTTTCAGGCCGAGCCGATAGTTTTCCGTTACCTTGTTCTGTTCGATATAGCCGCGGGATTCAAGGGTGGCAAGCAGGCGGAAAACATTGTTCTTGTGAAGTTGCAGGCGCTTGCTCAGTTCGGTTACGCCCAGTTCGTCCACCTCATCGTGAAACTGCTCGAGCAGGTCGAGGGCATGGGATACCGATTGAATGAGATATTCGGATTTTTCTTTTTTTGCCATGGGAAGTACCTTGAAAGGGCTGTGACTGAAGAGCGCTCTGGGGAAATGAAAAGCAATTTTTGTGAGTGTACCCAAGAGGTGCTTCAGGTGCCGCATTATTCTTGAATTTTATTTGGAAAAGTACGCAGTCGTGGTGTTTTATCTGTGATTGGAAACAAATTCTGATGAAAATCAATTTCAAAAACTCACCGGGAAAAATGCGTTACAATTGGCAGGCAAAAGACACTCTTTAAATAGATAGAATATTGTTTTACTATTGTCAAGTTGGAAAAATGAATTTCGATTTGACCATGGGGGGCATTTTTCTGTCTGCCTTTGAAAAAAGTGCGGGGCGGTGAATCTGGCCATTATGGCAAGTGCCAATTAACACCTAAAATCAACCCCCCTCAGTTCCCCCTTGTCAGGGGGACGTCTTTAAGTCTCGCCTGTCAAGGGGAGGTTTGGAGGGGTTGTCTGTGAAGAAGCATCTGTTATAAGGAACTAGGCACCGTTCGTTTTCATGATTTCCCGCAGGACCGTGGTTGCGTAGACACCTCTCGGGAGAGAGAAATTCAGGGTAAGCCCCTCGTCATCCATGGCCAGGGACAGGTTTTGCAGGGGTACCCGCAGAGGACGCCGCTCCCCTTCCATCCGCAGACCCCCCGGCAGGTTGAATTCGGCGAGAGTCAGTGCCTCTTCCTGCAGTACTTTTGCTTCTGCCTCGCGCGGTTTACCTTCCGGCAATTTCATTTTGCAGCCGAACATGGGCCCGGTGGGGGAAATTTCGAAATCGAGGGCCCTCTGCTCCTCTGCCGCGCTGTCCTCCACGAGAAAACAGGCGCCGTTGTCGTGGCGGTAGGCGAGGTCGCCTTCTTCAACCAGGTCAAGCGTGCTCAAGCGCTGTTCCAGAATCCTGTCAAAAAGCGAGGACTGATAAGCTGACAGGTAGAGTTTTTTCAGCCGGGGAGATACTGCGTCCAGTGCCCTTTCAAAAGCTTCGGGGCGTCTTAGCAGCCGCTGCAGTACTTCCCGTTCGGTGCGGCAGTGTCCGGGAAACAGTTCCAGGCTTCCGGTCAGGTCTCCCCGGTGATATGTTTCCACGGCCAGGCGCCACTGCTCGTCCCGGACCATGGTCGGATCTCCGATGATGGCATCGATTGCCCCCTTGAAGTCTCCGCGCAGCAGTGCCCTTCCGATCAGGTGAGAATTACCGAGGCCTCCATAGCGCTGGCTGCCGAAGTAGTTGGGGACTCCCCGTTTGCACAATATCGTGAGGATCTCTGAGGCCTTTTCCCGAGCATCACTTTCCACTTCCCGCACGCGGATGGAAAAGCTGTTTCCCGCGAGATGCCCGGTTTTTAGCTTGTTCCGGTGCCGGTTTGCGGAAATAATTGTTATCCCCGGTAGTGAAAGGGCCAGCAGGCGGTCCGTTTCCACCCGGGGGATGGAAAGCGTCTGCCGGGTAATGCCCCGGGAATCTTTCAGACCGGCGTAGCCGATATCCCGGTCGGAAACACCCAGGCTTCGGGCGATGCGGCGCACCGCCTCCAGGGTGGTGAGGCCGCGTTTTTCTATTTCCAGGTAGGCATGTTCGCCCTCTCCGCAAGGCAAGTAGAGCGGGATTTCCGTCACCTTGAAATCTTCGGCCGTTTCCTTGATGACTCCGCCGATGCCGGGCAGGCCGGCGGTCAGATATGCATGCATGGCTAAATCTCCTGACAGGCTATTGAAAAACTACTGTGGGGCCGGTCTGGGGTGTTGCCACTCGTTCGAACACTCAACGTAGCGCTGCTACGCCTCGCGTCCTCACTCGCTTGCGCCTTCCATCCCGCTTGCGCGCCGAAGCGCTACAGCGCGCAGGCCCGGCCTCCTCGCGACGTTTTTCAACAGCCTGTAATAAAGGGGTACGTGATTTGATGTAGGGGCAACCTCCAGTGGTTGCCCGTTAATTCGGGTTCCCGATTTTCCGGTAGTGCACGAAATAAATCTTTTTTCCCTCAGCCATGAATTTCTTCATGTACTTCGAAAGGTGGTAGCCTTCCATCTCATGCCGGTATAGTTCCGGGGCAAGGATGTTTTCAAAGCCCTCAAGGCTGGCCATCATCTCGGCAACGTCAATGCCGTAGTCGTCAAAGTCGGTGGCAAAGAAAAAATCGGCGCCGGGAACCAGGTAGCTTTGAAGAAATTCCATGAAAGCGCGATTAACCAGACGTCGTTTGCGGTGCTTTTTCTTCGGCCAGGGGTCGGGGCAGTTGATATAGACGGCGGTGAGCGACTCTTTCGGTATTCTTTCCACGATGAACTGGCGAGCCTCTTCCCGGAGCACGCGCACGTTTTTCAGGCCACGGACATCGATCCTGCGACAGGTTTTGTAACAGCCTTTGTTGTAAAAATCGATAGCTATGAAGTTGGTTTCCGGCCGCTCTGCCGCGGTGAGGGCGATGAAATCACCGACCCCGCAGCCGATTTCCAGGGCAATGGGCTGTTCGTTGCCGAATATTGCCTGCCAGTCGGCTGGTTTTTCCAAATTTTCTGCTCGAAGATAGTTTGGTGAATCGATATGGATAAAGGACTGCATTGGCTACCCCTGGATAATGAATTTCTGTCTATCTTTGCCGAGAGGGAATGGAAAATCCAGCCTCTGCTTGTCGGCGGGTGCCTACCATAGCACAGGAAAGTGTCCCGGTGAAGAGCCATGTGGCTACTGCTCCTTCAGTGTCGGTCACTGGTGCTGTCTGGGCACGCCGCAGAAACAGTGTGTCTCTTGCTATTTGAGGCCCGCTGTGTTATAGCTATCCACTTGAAATAGCGAAAAAAAAGGATTCCTACACATGAAATTTACTGATCTGAATCTGCCGGAAATCGTCTTGAAGGGCATTTCCGATGCAGGGTTCACCGAGTGCACGCCGATCCAGGAAAAGACCTTGCCGCTTGCCCTTGCGGGGAAAGATGTGGCTGGCCAGGCCCAGACCGGCACCGGAAAAACGGCGGCTTTTCTGATTGCCTTGTTTACCCGGCTTCTTTCTCGGCCACGTCAGGTGAAAGATAACCATCCTCTTGCGCTGATTCTTGCCCCGACCCGGGAGCTGGTGGTGCAGATAGAGGCAGATGCCCAGCTCCTCGGGCGGCATACCGGTTTAACCATCCAGGCGATATACGGCGGGGTCGATTATCAAAAACAGCGCAGCGCCCTGCAGGAGGGAACCGATATTGTTATCGGCACGCCCGGCAGGCTGATTGATTACCTGAAGCAGAAGGTCTACAGCCTGAAACAGATTGAGGCACTGGTGATAGACGAGGCGGATCGCATGTTCGACATGGGTTTCATTGCCGACCTCCGTTTCATCTTGCGCCGCCTGCCGCCTTTTGACCAACGGCAGAACCTGATGTTTTCCGCGACCCTCAACCAGCGGGTCATGGAGCTTGCCTATGAATTCATGAACCTGCCGGAAAAAGTATCCGCGACCCCGGAGAAAATGACCGCCGAGCGAGTTGAGCAGCTTCTCTATCATGTGGCGAGCAAAGAAAAATTCCCCCTCCTGTTGGGCCTCCTGCGAAAAGAGGGCATGGCCCGGACCATGATCTTCGTCAATACCAAGCGTGAAGCGGAATTTCTTTGTGACCGGCTCAACGTCAATGATTTTCCCAGCAGGGTGATTTCCGGTGACGTGGACCAGAAAAAACGGATGCGCATCCTCGAGGATTTCAAAAACGGCAAGTTGCCGATTCTCATTGCTACCGATGTGGCATCCCGAGGCCTCCATATCGATGGGGTTTCCCACGTGATCAATTATGACTTGCCCCAGGACTGCGAGGATTACGTGCACCGCATCGGCCGCACCGCCAGGGCGGGCGCCGAAGGGAAGGCCATTTCCCTGGCCGATGAGGATGGCGCCTTTCATCTGGAGGCTATCGAGGAATATTCCAAACAGAAAATTCCGGTCGAATGGGCTGATAGCGACCTGTATGTGAAAGACTACAAGCGGACAAAGCCAAAGCCGAAATCCGCGGCAGGTGCTGGACCGGCGAAGGGTGGGGCGGGCCGGAGTCGGACGGGTGGCGGAAAGCCGCGGCCGCAGGGCCGGCCGCAATCGCAGAGCCGGCAGAAGATTCAAGGCGGCGAGACGCTGGCGGCTGTGCCGGTGGCGGCAGACACCGCGAAACCGGAAGGTTCTGGAGATATTGAGAAAAAACAGCGGCGTCGGCGGCCACGACGGAAAAAACCGGCTGGCGAGGGGGAGGCTCCGGCATGAAAAAAGCGGTTGTCTTATACAGCGGTGGCCTTGATTCCACCACCTGCCTGGCCATTGCCCGCGCGGAGGGGTTTGAGCCCTACGCCATAAGCTTTGCCTATGGTCAACGTCACCAGGCGGAATTGAAGGTTGCGCGTGACTGTGCCCGGCAGATGGGTGCGCAGGAGCACATGCTGGTGGATTTTGACCTGCGCAAGATTGGCGGCAGCGCATTGACCTCGGCGATCGAGGTGCCGAAAGATGGTGTCGGAAGTGACATTCCCGTTACCTATGTTCCGGCCCGGAATACGATCTTTCTCTCCTTTGCCCTTGGCTGGGCCGAGGTGCTCCGTTCCTTTGATATCTATATCGGGGTGAATGCCCTGGATTATTCCGGCTACCCGGATTGCCGCCCGGAGTATATCGCCGCCTTTGAAACGCTGGCAAACCTGGCTACCAAGGCAGCCGTGGAGGGTGCCGGCACCTACCGGATACATACTCCCCTGATCCATTTGACCAAGGCCGAGATAATCCGGCGGGGGCTTGAGCTGGGTGTTGATTACGGGAAGACCCATTCCTGCTACGACCCGACAGCGGAAGGCCTCGCCTGTGGACAGTGTGATTCCTGCCGCTTGCGGCTCAAGGGTTTTGCGGAGGCGGGGGTTCAGGATCCGGTGGCATATGTTATGAGGGGTGAGGAGTGAAGGGTAAGGAGAAAAAAGGGGCGGCTGCGCCCATGAGTGATGTGCAGAAAGCACCGGATTTCCGTAAACTTGCCATTAATAAAGTGGGGGTCAAGGATATTTCTTACCCGATTGTGGTGATGGACAAGAACGACGCCTTTCAGCATACCGTTGCGAGAGTAAACATGTACGTGGATCTTCCCCACCATTTCAAGGGGACTCATATGAGCCGCTTTGTGGAGATCCTGAACGCGCACCGCAAAGAGATGGCTCTGGACAAAATGGAGACCACGCTCCAGAATATCAAGGAAAAACTCGGCGCATCCAGTGCCCACCTGGAAATGGAATTCCCCTATTTCATTGAGAAGCGTGCCCCGGTCTCCGGTGCCGTGAGTCTCATGGAATATACCTGCCGTTTTCTCGCTACCCTGTCCACGGATTTTGACTTCATTTTGGAAATACGAGTTCCGGTTACCTCGCTCTGCCCCTGCAGCAAGGAATTGAGCCGTTTCGGCGCACACAACCAGCGTGGCATCATTGCCGTGCAGGTGCGTTACCGGGAGTTTGTCTGGATTGAGGACCTGGTTGCCGCCATTGAAGAGTGCGGCAGCAGTCCGGTGTATTCCCTGCTGAAGAGAGAGGACGAAAAGTATGTAACCGAGCAGGCCTTTGAAAATCCCCGGTTTGTCGAGGATATGGTCCGCGAGGCAGCACTTCGGCTCCTGAAAATGGATAATATCACCTGGTTTGCCGTCTCGGCGGAGAATTTCGAGTCGATCCACAACCATTCAGCCTATGCCGCCATCGAAATCGACAAGCAAAAATCCACAAAAGTGGATAACGTCTGTGGATAACTGTGTTGAAAAATAGCTAATTTGTGGATAAAGCTACTTTTTAGAGGAATTGCCCATTTTTTGATTTATGGATAAAGCGCTGCTCATTTTTGCCAAACAGCCCCTTCCCGGTAAGGTCAAAACACGCCTTTCTCCCCCCTTTACCTTTCAAGCGGCAGCAGATATTTATGGCTGCATGCTTTCTGATACTCTGGTCAAAGTCGCGGAGGTATCCGGAGTTGAAAGATTGCTTTTTTTCGAGCCATCCTGCGGGGCTGCTGACTTTTTTCGGGAAAATTTCCCCGGAATCAGGGCCTTTCCTCAACAGGGTGTTGGTCTCGGCGAGCGTCTCGAGAAGGCCTTCGCAACGGCCTTCTCCCTCGGTTTCGAATCAGTCGTGGCCATCGGCACGGATTCGCCGGATCTTCCTCCGTCATATCTGGAAGAGTCTTTTCGCTTATTGGAAGCGGGTGGTGCGGACGCCGTATTTGGCCCGGCAGCGGATGGCGGGTATTATCTGGTTGCTTTGAAAAGTTATCACCTTGGAATTTTTCGTAATATTCCCTGGAGCACGAATCAGGTGCTGGAGAAGAGTCTGACGGCAGCTACTCTCCTTGGGTTGCAGGTGGCATGTTTGCCGGTCTGGCATGATATGGACACGGTTGAAGATCTGAAAAGATTTCTTGCCGGGGGATCTTCGGAATACGCGCCGCGTACGCTCCGTTACCTGCGGGAGAATAAGATCTAGTCCAAGAAAATACCTAATTCAACCCCTCCAAACCTTGTATGATCCAGGGGGGATTAGGGGGGGCGAAGCAACACGTGCGACAAGGTACGAGCCGGACGACCGTTCTTATTTCAGAACCGTCACCTCATACCCTTTTTCTTCAAGATGCTTGAGGATGGTTTTGATGTGTTCGAAGCCTCGGGTTTCCAATTCCAGGATCACTTCGCTTTCGCCAAGGGGGAGTGAGATACAGCGCCGGTCATGGGTTATATAGAAGATATTTGCCTTGACCGCGGCGATTTCCGCGCTCAGCCGTGCTAAAGAGCCGGGTATGTCCACCAGGGCAACCTTCAGCTTCACGTAGCGCCCCACCGCAACGAGTCCCCGCTCGACTACCATAGAGAGAGTTCTCACATCGATATTACCCCCCGACAGGAGGCAGACTGTCTTGCCTTGCGGGAATTTTGCCTTCCCATGGAGAAGCGCGGCCAGGGTAACTGCACCGGCTCCCTCCACAAGCAGCTTCGATCGTTCCAGCAGCAGGACGATGGTCTGGGCAATTTCTTCTTCTTCAACCAGCACCACCTCGTCGACCCGCTCGCGAATGATGCGGAAGGTGTTTTCTCCCGGTCTTTTCACGGCAATTCCGTCAGCAAGGCTGAATGCGAGCGGAGTTTCCATGATGGTTCCCTTTTTCAGGGAAAAATGCATGGCGGGTGCCGAGGCTGTTTCCACTCCTATGACTTTCACCTTCGGGTGGGTTTCCTTAATGGCGATTGCGATCCCGGAAATCAGGCCACCGCCGCCAATGGGGACGATAATCGTGGCTAGATCAGGAAGCTCGGCCAAGACTTCCAGACCGATGGTGCCTTGACCGGCCATTACCAGAGAGTCGTCAAAGGGATGGATGAACAGACTGTCTGTTTCTTTTTGTCGAGCCAGAGCAGCTGCATACGCTTCATCGAAATTTTTCCCGGTCAGAACGACCTCCGCACCGTAGTCTCTGACGGCATGGAGCTTTTGGAGCGGGGTGTTTTCCGGCATAAACACGATCGAAGAAACCTTCAGAAGTGATGCGGCAAAGGCGACTCCCTGGCCATGGTTTCCAGCAGAAGCAGTGATGACACCTCGTGCCAGTTTTTCGTGCGGCTGGGAGAGGATGAAGTTGAGTGCTCCCCGGATCTTGAAAGACCCGGTACGCTGCAGATTTTCACACTTGAAATAGACCGGCAGGCCGAGTCGTTCACTGAATGAGTGCGAGGGAATCAATTCGGTGTGGCGAATTCTTTGCTTGAGACGTTCGGCTGCTTTCTGTATGAAACGGTAGGTGAGCATTGCTCCTCCGGCGGCTCTGTGCTGCTGGAAGAAGTCTAGCAGAGGGCAAAGTCCCGGTCAAATCCAGCCCTTTCTGCTCGGTGCCGTTGCATTTTGCGGCTGCTGCTGGTAACGTAGCAAAAAAGTACTTTCGGAGGCTTCATTTTATGGATATCACCCATCATCGGCTTTTGATTCTTGGTTCCGGACCAGCCGGATATACCGCAGCTGTTTACGCCGCCCGGGCAAACCTGTCGCCGACCTTGATAACCGGTCTGCAGCAGGGGGGGCAACTTACCACAACTACCGTGGTTGATAACTGGCCCGGGGATCCGGATGGCGTTCTGGGGACCGATTTGATGGACCGCATGCTGCGGCATGCGGAACGATTTGAGACCGCTATCATCTATGACCACATCAACAAGGCGGATCTTTCCAAACGGCCGTTCCATCTGGAAGGGGATGCGGGCGCCTATACCTGTGATGCCTTGATCATAGCTACCGGCGCCTCGGCCAAATACCTGGGACTGCCTTCCGAAGAGACTTTCAAGGGGAAAGGGGTTTCGGCCTGCGCCACCTGCGATGGTTTCTTTTATCGCGGGAAAAACGTGGCAGTTATCGGAGGCGGCAGCACCGCCGCTGAAGAAGCTCTGTATCTCTCCAACATTGCGGCGCATGTCACGGTAGTCCATCGCCGGGACGAATTGCGAGCGGAAAAGCACCTGGCCGATAAATTGATTGAGAAGAGCGCGTCAGGCAATATAACCATTGAGTGGAACAGTATTCTCGACGAAGTGCTCGGCGATGAAACGGGCGTTACCGGGGTGCGATTGCTGAACAAGGACGGCTCCACCAAGGAGGTCCCGGTTCACGGTGTTTTTATTGCCGTTGGTTTTAAACCCAATACAGACCTGTTCGAAGGACAGCTTGAAATGACGGATGGCTATATCAATACCCATTGCAGTCAGGAAGGCAACGCAACCGCAACCAGTGTCCCGGGAGTTTTCGCGGCCGGCGATGTGCAGGATCAGCATTACCGGCAGGCGATCACTTCTGCCGGAACCGGCTGTATGGCGGCACTCGATGCGGAAAAGTATCTGGATATGATGAAGCCATAGTATTGTCGTAGATATTGAGCGGTGAGCATCGGTAATCGCCCCTTTCCCTTGCTCTGACGGTGAAATCGTTACGATTAATCAACCATTTAATTCGTTGACAGGAATTCCTGATACTGCTACATTCAAAACCTTTGAAGAGGGCCGGGAATGACTTTTCGGTTGAATTTACCAATGCTGAGTATTGTGCAGTAGAAAGAAATAAAAGTGACATTTCCCCGGAACATCGAAGCCTCCCTGCCAAAAGGAGTTGCTGATTTTCTCCCTGAGAAGGCCGCAAAAATCGGCTCTATTCAGGAAAGAATCCTCAAGGTTTTTGAACTGTGGGGGTTCAGGCGTATCATTACCCCGCTCCTGGAGTTCCAGGATGTTATGGCCCTGGCCATTGGTGATGATCTCAAGGAGAGAATATTTCGCTTTGATGACCGTCAGACTGGCAAACTTCTTGTTATTCCTCCCGATATCACTCCCCAGATTGCGCGCATAGTTGCAACAAGGATGACTGGCTACCCCTTGCCCCACCGGCTCTATTATCGTGGCCGGGTGCTTCGTCACGCCGAGTTGCAGTCCGGGCGTAGTCGGGAAATTTTTCAGGCCGGTGTCGAGCTGATCGGGCTCGATTCCCCTGAAGCTGATGCGGAGATGACAGCGATAGCGGTTGAAGTTTTGAAAAGCCTGGGTTTAAGCGATTTTAAAATCGCCATCGGTCAGGTGGAGTTTTTTCGGGGAATTATGGATTCAGCCGATTTTTCTCCGGCGTCGCGGGTTCTTCTCCGAAATGCCATTGGGAAAAAAGATGTATCTGCACTTCGCGAACTCCTGGAAAATGAACCCGTTGCTGATTCGGTAAAGGAAGAGCTGCTGGCGTTGCCGCGCCTTTTTGGCGGGCCCGAAGTTCTGGAGGAGGCTGATCGACGAGTTACCAATGATCGCTCCCGCAAGGCGCTGGACAATATTTCCCAGGTGCTTGACGTTCTTGATATCTACGGAGTCAGCGATTTTCTGACCATCGACCTTGGTGAAATCCGTGGTCTTGACTATTATACCGGTGTGACTCTGGAAGGATTTGTTGGAGGCATCGGAGAACCGGTCTGTAGTGGCGGCCGTTATGATAATTTGACGGCACACTATGGGTTCCCCTCACCGGCGACCGGCTTTGCCTTCAATATCATGGCTCTGCTGGCAGCAGTTGAAAAAAAGTCTGATGTGGGGGCGGGCAAAGCCGGTGATTTCCTGGTCTTCAATGCAAAGGACGACCGGCGGGAAGCTTTGGAGGTTGCCCGGCGTCTCAGGAAAAAAGGTTTTACCGTGGCCAGGGATATTATCCGGAGAGCGCTTGACGATTCTCTGGAGTATGCCCGGAAGATGAACATTTTGCATGTGATAGTCATTGGCGCAGCTGACGGTGCCGATGATCACGTATATGTTGTAAGGGTTGCTGACAAGAAAGGGATTACAGTCGCCAAAAGCGATTTGTACAAGAAGGACTTTCCCTTGAGTTTCGGCCCCTTGCAGGGAGACTAGGAATGGCGAATGTTGTTGTGGTTGGCGCCCAGTGGGGCGACGAGGGAAAAGGTAAGGTTGTTGATATTTTTACCGAATATGCTGACGATGTAATCCGCTTTCAGGGCGGAAACAATGCCGGGCATACCCTTGTTGTCGGAAATGAAAAAGTGATTCTCCACCTGATTCCGTCCGGTATTCTGCATCCTGGTAAGCGGTGCATTATCGGTAACGGGGTCGTTCTCGATCCGGAGGTTTTTCTTCAGGAAGTTGCCGCATTGAAAGCCGGGGGCCGTTTGCAGGATGACTCCTGTCTTCTTCTGAGCGAGTCTCTCCACATCATCATGCCCTACCACAAGAAGGTTGATATTGCGCGAGAAAAAAAGTCCGGCTCCGGCAAGATCGGCACGACCGGGCGCGGCATCGGGCCCTGCTATGAAGACAAGATTGGGCGTCGCGGTATCAGGCTTATGGAGTTGCTCGATAAGGACTGCTTTGCCAGGAAGCTTCGGGAAAATCTCGAAGAAAAGAATTTTCTCCTGGAAAATTATCTAGGCGAGTCTCCACTTGTGTTTGAGGAAATTTTTGAAACGTATTGCGGCTACGCCGATGTTCTGCGCAAGTATGTTGCAGATACTCCCCTCGTTCTTCGTCAGGATATACTTGCCGGTAAAAAAATTCTTTTCGAAGGTGCCCAAGGCACGATGTTGGATATCGATTATGGCACCTATCCTTTTGTGACCTCTTCCTCAACCTGTGCAGGCGGTGCATGTACCGGAACGGGTGTCGGTCCGAGAGAGCTTCATGAAATTATCGGCATTTCGAAAGCCTATGTCACCAGAGTAGGCAGCGGTCCATTCCCCACCGAACTTGAAGACGAGTTTGGCGAAAGACTTCGCACCGCAGGGGGCGAGTTCGGCTCCACTACGGGCCGTCCGCGCAGGTGCGGCTGGTTTGATGCGCTTGTTGCGCGGTACTCGGTCAGGATCAATGGCTTGACCGGTATTGCATTGACAAAGCTGGATGTATTGAGCGGTTTCGACACGATAAAGATCTGTACCGGCTATGAGTTCGAAGGTCGGCTGTTGACGGAACTCCCTGCTTCAATGGAGATTTTTGCCCGTTGCCAGCCGGTGTACGAAGAGCTTCCCGGCTGGTGTACCGACATTACCTCGGTGCGGAAAATTGAAGATCTGCCCGAGAACGCCCGAAAATATCTGAATAGACTCGAGGAGTTGGTCGAGTGCCCGATTACTCTCGTTTCCGTTGGTCCCAGGAGGGATGAAACCATCATTCTGGGTAATCCTTTCCTCTAGCAAAAAAAATTGTGTTGGCGAAAAAAATGCTTGACCCCGGACTCTTGGTATAGTATAAAGTCCATCTTGATTGACACTTCGAGCCGCTAGCTCAGTCGGTAGAGCACCTGACTTTTAATCAGGTGGTCGTTG
>SBEG01000061.1 GCA_009668975.1 Deltaproteobacteria bacterium
TCGTTGGGGGTCTTGCGTCGTTTGGCCCCCTCGATCAGGGAGATCATCCGGTCGAGAAAAGTTTCTCCGGGATTGGCGGTGATGCGGACGATGATCGAGTTGGCGATGACCTTGGTGCCGCCGGTGACGGCGCTCCGGTCCCCGCCCGATTCGCGCACCACCGGGGCCGATTCGCCGGTTACCGCCGCCTCGTTCACCAGGGCAGCGCCGGCGATGACCTCACCGTCTCCCGCGATAAGTTCGCCTGCCTCCACCAGGATATGGTCCCCCTTGCGGAGCTGGTTGGCGTCCACCTGGGTGTTGTCGCTGTCGAATTCGGGCCTTGACAGGAGTCTGGCCGTAACTTCGGTGCGGGTTTTTCGAAGAGAAGCGGCGCGGGCCTTGCCGCGCCCCTCGGCCAGGGACTCGGCAAAGGTCGCGAAGATGACTGTCAGCCAGAGCCACAGGGATACCATGCCGGTGAACAATGCCGGATCGGCGTTTTTGCCGGTGAGCGACATGATGAAGGTAATCAGGGTAATGAAACTGGCAATCTCAACGCAGAACATGACCGGATTGCGCCACAGGGTACGCGGATCAAGTTTCTTCAAAGATTCGATTAATGCAGGCCGCATGATGCGCGGGTCGAAGATGGATATGGGTGCCGGAGCACTTTTCGTCATTTTTAATCTCCTGTAGGGGCGCTGCTTGCCGCGCCCTTTGCCTGTCGTTGAAACCGGGCGCGGCAAGCAGCGCCCCTACCGAATCATCTGCAGGTGTTCGACGATAGGCCCCAGCGAGAGCGCCGGAAAAAAGGTCAGTGCCCCGACGATGAGGATGACCAGCGTCAACCATGCGGCAAACGGCGCCTTGTCGGTCGGCAGGGTGCCCAGGCTGGGGGGTACGTACTTCTTTGCCGCCAGGGAGCCGGCCATGGCCAGCACCGCGATGGCCGGGACATATCTCCCGAGGGTCATGGCCAGCGCGCCCAGCAGGTTGTAGAAATTCGTGTTGCCGCTTAAGCCCGCGAATGCGCTGCCGTTGTTGTTGGCCATGGAGGCGAACGCATAGAGTACCTCGGAAAGCCCGTGTGCCCCGGGGTTCGCCATGGACGACACGGCTGACGGTGTGATCATGGCAATACCCGACAGGATCAGGACCATAATCCCTGCCGTCAAGACCGACAGAATCGACATCCACATCTCCCGCACCTCGATCTTTTTACCTAGGTATTCCGGGGTCCGGCCGATCATCAGGCCGGAGACGAAGACCGCGATCACCGCGAAGGCGAGCATGGTGTAGAGCCCTGAACCGACCCCACCGGGTGCCAGTTCGCCCAGAAGGATCAGGCTCAGGGGAACCATGCCGCCGATTGGGGTAAGGGAATCGTGCATGGCTGTAACCGCACCGCAGGAGGTGCCGGTGGTGGCCACCTCGAAGAGGCTGGTGCCGGCCACGCTGAAGCGGATATCCTTACCTTCCATGTTGGCCCCCTGGACTCCCAGACCGGCGACCAGCGGGTTGCCGTTGGATTCCATTGTCTGCAGGACGCCGAACGACGCGAGCAGAATGAACAACATGACCCCAAGAAGCGCCCAGCCCTGTCGGGTGTTGCCGACCATTCTGCCGAAGGTATAGGTAAGGGCGAACGGTATCAACAGGATCAGCAGGATCTCCAGGTAATGGGAGAGGGGGGTAGGGTTCTCGTACGGATGGGCCGAGTTGGCGTTGAAGAAACCGCCGCCGTTGGTCCCCAGCTCTTTGATGGCCTCCTGGGACGCGACCGGACCCATGGGGACGGTAACTTCCTTCACCGTCACGGTCTCGGTAACCAGCTTGCCGGCGGAGTCCGTGACCGGATTTGCCTTGTCGTCCAGCTTGGCCTTGTCGTAGCTTGCGGCCTGGAGCAGGGGCAGCGTCTTGTAGTCGCTGAAATTCTGGATAACCCCCTGGGAGACGAGGATCAGGGCCGCCATGAGAGAGATCGGCAGCAGGATGTAGAGGATGCTCCGGGTCATATCGACCCAGAAGTTGCCCAGCAGGGAAGTTTTGCGCCGCACGAAGCCGCGTATCAGGGCGATGACGATGACCATGCCGGTGGCGGCGGAGACGAAATTGTGCACCGCCAGCCCCACCATCTGGGTGAAATAGCTGGCCGTAAGCTCGCCGCTGTAGTTTTGCCAGTTGGTGTTGGTGACAAAACTGATTGCGCTGTTGAGCGCCAGCTGCCAGGAAAAGGGGGGGAATCTCCGCGGGTTGAGCGGCAGCAGGTGTTGAAGCATCAGCATCGCGAAAAGCGCCACAAAGAGCATCAGGTTAAAGAGGACCATGGCCCAGGCGTAGCGTTTCCACCCCATCTCCTCGTCCCTGTTTACCCCGCAGATCCGATAAAGGAGGTTTTCACAGGGGGCCAGAACGGGAGACAGGAAGGTCCGTTCACCCTGGTAAACCCGGGCCATGAAGGTGCCCAGCGGCTTCACCAGGGCCATTAAGACGACAAAAAAGAGAATTGTTGCCACCCATTCATTCGGGTTCATTGCAATTCCTCCGCTGAAATACTTTCAGACAAGCTAACCGCACGGAAGGCCTTTTCGCAGGACCGGGGATGATTGCGAACCTCCCAGCGCTGTTCCCGGATAATGAAGAAAGGTATTTGCCCCGGTTCAACCTGCGGTGGCGGAATCAACGTGGCGTCGTCAGGAAGGAGATATTCGCCGCGCTTCAAGGGCGCCTCGTCGGCAAAAGTTTCTCCCAGATAGGCCCCGGTTTCCGAATTGAAGAGGTATATTTTCATATACTTCCCTCGCTGCCCTTTTTGAAGTTATATTCCGTCAAGTAGCACCCCTCCGGCGATACCCCCTATCAGGCTATTAGTCTGCCGGATTACATTTCCACCCTGGTCACGTTGCCCTGAAGCTTGCTCGACGGCAACTTGTAGAACTGCACGAAATTTGGCGTCAGCTTCTTGATGACGCTGAAGATGCGCCAGAACGGATTGTTCGTGACAATGTCCTCGATGCCGTAGAAGATAACCTTTTCCCTGATTCCATGCTTTTGCAGGAGCTTTTCGATATCGATCATCTCCATATATCCCGCCCGTATTTCGAAAGAATCAAGACCCGACCCAATGCCCTCCGTCAATTTGTATTTGACCCCGAACGGCTCGTCGGTGCGCACAATGGAAACCAGGACATTGCGTTCATAGAGAATGTTGCTCCTGATCACGCTATGAACCAGGTAGGGCGGGATGACGGAAATTTCCTTGATGAAATAGAGTGCAGTCCCCGAAATGTTTTTCTCGTTGGCATAGATCTGTTCGTAGGAAAGCAGGAATGTTTCCAGATCGAGCGGTTTCAAGGCGCGATACAGCGAGCGCTGTCCCCAGGTCCAGATGAGAATGATGACAAACGGAATCGAGGCGAGGATGAGGGACCAGTAGCCGCCATGGGGAATCTTGTTCAGGCAGGCCGTGAAAAAGACGAAATCCGCCAGTGTTACCAGTATGGCAAAGGGAACTTTCCATTTCTTCCTCGTTTTACGATAAATCATGATCATCATGATGCCGGTGATGGTCATAGTCCCGGTCACGGCCAGGCCATACGCCGCGGCCAGGTTTTCCGATTTCCGGAAGAGGATCATGATGAAGATGACCGCCAGGAGGAGTATCCAGTTAACCGAGCCGATGTAGATCTGGGACTTCAGATGGGTCGATGTGTAGTCTACCTTCAGGAGCGGCATGATCCGGGTGGTGATCCCCTGGTATATGACGGAAAAGACTCCGCTGATCATCGCCTGGGAAGCAATGATTGTTGCCATGATGGTGAGAATGAGAAACGGGATGTAGAGGGCGGGCGCTTCCCCTTGGACCATGCCGAACAGCAGGTTTTTGCCCGTACCGTGGGTGAGCACGTACGCCCCCTGTCCGAAGTAATTGATGATCAGGGCGCAAAAGGCAATGGACCAGGCCCGAATGATCGGTTTTCGTCCCAGGTGTCCCATGTCGGCATAAAGCGCCTCGCCACCGGTGGCGCAGAGAATCACCTCGGAGAGAACGAAGAAGGCGGCAAATCCGTTGTCCAGGAAGAATTTCAGCGCATACCAGGGACTGACCGCCTTCACCAGTTCCGGGTGGTTCACGATCGAGACGAGTCCGGAGACGGTAAGCGCGGCAAACCAGACGACCATGATCGGGCCGAAGGTACCGGCCACTTTGTCGGTTCCCTTGTATTGGAAGATGAAAAGAACTATGGCGATGAGCGCCGCGATCAGGATCAAAGTTTCCTGACGCAGGCTCTCCAAACCAGGTATCAGGATCATGCCTTCAACCGCCGAGAGAATACTGATGGCAGGGGTAATGACCCCATCGCCCAGGAGCAGGGATACGCCGACGTATGAAAGGAAGCCGACAAAGGCGATCTGCCGTCCCGGTTTCAGGAGCCGGGCGAGGATTTCCTTGAGGACGATGGTGCCGCCTTCCCCCTTCCGCCCAAGGCTCATGGCCAGCCAGGCGTACTCGGCGGAGACCAGGATGGTCATGGTCCAGAAAACCAGAGAGAGGATGCCGAGCACATTGTCCGGCGTCGGAAGGGTCAAGGCGAAGATTACCGTGAGGGTATAGATGGGGCTGGTGCCGATGTCGCCGAAGACCAGTCCGAACGATTTGATGATTCCTTTGGTAATAGATTCGGCGGGATCCTGCTTCATGCGGTTGCTCCAAGTGATATAGTACCTGCTGAGTATCACTGTAGCGAAACCGGCATAAAGATAATCTCAAAATATGCGCCCATCACATCAAGAAAACATCAAGAGAGCACGGAACCGTCTCTGGTGAATGAGGATTGGCGAAAAATTCACCGGATTGATGTGAAGAAAATACTGCGGGAATGCTGAAATTCGGCCAGTTTGATTTTCGCTTCCCCCAGCATGGCGTCGATGGAGAGATTCGTGTCAAACGGTAAAAAGTATAGGCCCAAAGTGCAAAAATTTCAGTGTTGTCCGGTTAGGTATTTGAAACAGCCCTGTAGGGGTGTTTGATGGTAGCCGTGGGATTTATCCCACGGATGAAAAAAAATCCATTTATTCATTCGTCACGTACGTGACGAGGTGGAACCTGTCTCATTTCCTGGGAATGAATTCCCCGGCTACCATCTAACTGTCGCGATGCGACGTAAGGAAAAATCTTACCGGTCAAAGCTGCAAAATTTAGATTGACCGCAACACTTAACAGTGTTAAATATATTACACATGTTAAGCAGCTCCCCGTTTCGAGGTACACAGATGAGCATTGTTGAGCGAAAAGAGCGGCACAAAGAGTCTCTTCGACAGGAAATCCTTGACGCTGCAAGGGAAATCCTGCTTGCCAAGGGATATGCCTACCTTTCCATGCGCCGTATTGCCGAGCGCATCGAATACTCTCCCACCACGATCTATCTTTATTTCAAAAACAAGGACGATATTCTTTACCATCTCTGCGTGGAGACACTGGAACGCCAATTTGAGGCGCTGAGCGAAGCCGGGATCAGCCAACCGTCCCCTCTCCTCCGTCTGCGCGCGGCCCTGCGGGCTTATGTCGATTTCGGTCTCTCCGAACCGGATCGGTACAAGATAACCTATATGGCAGACTTATCCCGCTATGTAAGCACGGCAAGCATCTTGGAACAAGGAGGCGTTGCCGACAAACTGATTGCCTTGATGTGTCACCGGGTACATGAGGCACTGGTCGCCTCAGGATCAAATCGTGACGCGAAGTGTGTCTTCCAGGCGCTCTGGGCCCATTGCCATGGAATGGTATCGTTGCTGATCGGCCATCCCGATTTTCCCTGGACGGTACGTGAAACTTTGATCGAAACGGGTCTTGACCTCTCGTTGGCCGGCCTGCTCGTCAAGGAAATCGAATAGAATTTTTTTCAGAGCTACTTAACGCTGTTATTTTTGTGCACGCAGATAACATGAATGCTCATGGACCCACAGGGCCTAAAGGGGTTGGGGGAGTTATGACGGCAAGGTGTCTTAACCCCTCCCGCTTGCGCGCCGAAGCGCTTCAGCGTACAGGCCCGACCTTGTATGATCCAGGGGGGATAAAGGTTTGTTTTTGTTGTATGCTCCAAGTACT
>SBEG01000098.1 GCA_009668975.1 Deltaproteobacteria bacterium
TGTTAGCGGAAATGTAAAAATCACCCACCTTGGAAACTGAAATTTGACCCACTTTTCCATTATCCTATGCCGACCAGGAGGGTCGGCATGATTGGAAAGGAAGAGTGTATGGAAATCAGAATTCTCAGCAAGCAAGGTAAGAGCATCCGGGAGATCAACCGGATCACAGGGCTTTCGCGCAACACCATCCGGAAGTTTCTACGCTCGTCGTCAGAGCCGAGATACAAGGATCGAGCGAGACGTCCGGGAAAACTTGATCCTTTCAAGAACTTCCTGGAAGAACGATTAAAGGCGGCACTACCGCATCGCCTTCCGGCAACCGTGCTTACACGGGAGATCAGAAGCCTCGGCTTTGATGGCTCTGAACGGCTGGTCAGGCTTTTTCTAGCAACGCTTCATCCGGCTAAAGACCCGGAACCTGTTGTGCGGTTCGAGACCGAGCCCGGTAAACAGATGCAGGCCGACTGGTGCGAACTGCGTAAAGGCAAAAACCCTTTGTACGCCTTTGTCGCGACCCTTGGTTTTAGCCGTGACGCATTCGTCATGTTCACCACGAGCCAAAGTTTCAATGTCCTTCGCGAGTGTCACGAAGAGACATTCTCTCGCTTCGGCGGTGTACCGCATGAAGTGCTCTATGACAACATGAAGACAGTGGTGCTGGAGCGAAACGCCTTCGGTGAAGGTAAACACCGCTTTCATCCCGGCCTCTGGGACGTCGCTAAGCATTTCGGTTTCATGCCGAGATTGTGCAAGCCCTATCGGGCCAAGACCAAGGGAAAGGTGGAGCGGTTCAACCGCTATCTCCGCTACAGTTTTTACTACCCTTTGCTGTCACGCCTGAAACAGGCAGGCCTTACCCTTGATGCGGCAACCGCAAACATCGAGGTCCGAAGATGGCTCGACGAGGTTGCCAACTGCCGTATTCACGGCGAAACCAATGAATGCCCATGCGACCGTTTGGAGGTTGAGCGGCAGGCGCTGTTGCCACTTCCCCAGAGATTGCCGGTTGAGCCGGCAAAACCGGAAGTCATCGTCCCTGCTTACTGGCCGGCAACTCCTCTCCAGCGCTCTCCCGGTATCTATGAGCAAATGCTTCAGGAGGGACGGCTATGAGTGGCATACAGCACCAACGAATAGTAGCCCTTTGCGATGACCTCAAATTTCAGGCGATGGCAAATGT
>SBEG01000062.1 GCA_009668975.1 Deltaproteobacteria bacterium
TCTCTTTCCTGGTTGCCAGATACCTGTTCCGTGATACAATCCAGGGCAAATTCGGGTCGCAGCTGGGAAAGATCAACCAGGAGTTTGACCATGCCGGATTCAACTATCTGCTCTTTCTGCGCCTGGTGCCGCTGTTTCCTTTTTTCCTCATCAACCTGGCAGCCGGTCTGACGAAGATCCCCCTGAGGACCTTTTTCTTCGGCACCATGCTCGGCATTATTCCCGGCGGCTTCGTTTACTGTAACGCCGGGGCGAGCCTCGCTTCCATCAACAGTGTGGGTGAAATTCTCTCACTCCGGGTGCTGGGCTCCTTTGCCCTGCTCGGCCTGTTTGCCCTGGCGCCGGTTCTCTATGGCCTGGTCAGGAGCATGAAAAAACCTTCTGCCTAAGGGACTGTCACGGAATAAGAGTCACACTTGATGCATCTCATCTTCAGGAGGTCTTTGCCGTCCCCTCAATCGCAAAATCCTCGACGTAGCCCTGCTACGACTGCGGTTTTTGCTCAATCGGGAACGTCAAATCCAACCCGGAGCTGAGCGCCTGAATGTAACGCTTATCCCGTGACAGACCCTATGGTTCCAAAAATTCAGCGAAGAAAGAATATCTCTTATGACACAAACCTTTTCCGACCGATTGAAAAATGTTAACCCGGATTTTCTCAGCTTCTCTTCCCTGAAGACCTTGCAGGTTAATCTCGGTAACCTCTGCAACATGGCCTGTGCCCATTGTCACGTCTCGGCTTCCCCTGCCGGAGAGAAGAAAATGGTCCGGGAAGTGGCGGAAAAGATCGTTGCCGTTCTGCGGCAGAATCCCGGCATCGTTCTCGACCTGACCGGCGGTTGCCCCGAGCTCAATCCCCAGTTCCGCTACCTGGTGGAGGCAACGGAATCCCTTTCGCTGTGCCGCATTGTGCGGAGCAATCTGACGGTGGTCACGGAACCGGGAATGGAGTGGCTGGTGGAGTTTTATCGACAGCACAAGCTGGTGGTGTTCGGTTCGCTGCCCTGCTATTCCGCCGAGAATGTTGAAAAACAGCGTGGCTCGGGTGTGTTCGAGCGGAGTATAACGGCGCTGAAAAAGCTCAACTCCCTTGGCTATGGATCGGAACTGGAGCTCAATCTCGTCTACAATCCGGGCGGCCCGTTTCTGCCCGGTTCCCAGCGGGACCTGGAGGCCGCCTACCGCAAGGAGTTGGCGGAGAACTTCGGCATCCGGTTCAGTAACCTCTTCACCATAACCAATGCCCCGATCGGCCGCTTTCGTGACTTCCTGGAACAAAAGGGTGTCTATGAAAAGTACCTCGCGCTGCTTGCCGACCGTTTCAATCCGGAGACCGCCGGTGCCATCATGTGCCGCAGCATGGTCAGTGTTGACTGGCAGGGATATCTCTACAACTGCGACTTCAACCAGGTTCTCGGCCTGCCGGTCAAGGGGAGGGATGGACGAGACCTGACCATTGACCAGTTGGCTGAGGCAGTCCGGACCGGGAGCCGGCTCGAACTGGGCCAGCATTGTTACTGTTGTACCGCCGGTGAGGGTTCGAGTTGCACCGGGTCGCTGGCGGCTTAAAAACAGGTTCGAGGTTCGAGGAGTGAGGAGTGAGGAGTGAGGATGTGAGGATGTGACCATCTGTATTCGCATGCTTGATCCACAATAAATTCCCCCTTCTTCTTTAATCTCATTTTCGGCAGCTCATTCTGATTGTCAACCCCTAACCTCGTTCCTTTAACCTCGAACCTTGAGAGGAGTAGTAGCTATGCAGGTTGCCATTGCCGGTCTGGGACGCATGGGTATCAATATGGCGCGGAGACTCCTGCGCGGCGGGCACGAGGTGATCACCTGGAACCGCTCTCCGGGGAAGGTGGAGGAGATTGCTGCAGAAGGGGCTCGCCCGGCCTTCAGCCTCGAGGAGCTGGTCGAATTACTGACACCACCCCGGGCGGTCTGGCTGATGCTGCCTGCTGGCGAGGTGGTCGACGAGACGATCGAACAGCTGGTGCAGCTGCTTTCCCCTGGTGATTGCATCATTGATGGCGGAAACAGTTTTTACCGGGATGATCTGCGCAGGAAGGACCGGTTGAGTTCCGTCGGTATCCGCTATCTGGATGTTGGCGTAAGCGGCGGCATTTGGGGCCTTACGGGAGGCTATTGCCTGATGGTCGGGGGTGACCGGCACGACTACTCCCGTCTCGAGCCGCTCTTTCGCACGTTGGCTCCGGAGGAAGGCTACCTCTACTGCGGAGAAAGCGGGGCGGGTCATTTTGTCAAGATGATCCACAATGGCATTGAATATGGCATGATGGCTGCTTATGGCGAGGGTTTTTCCATTCTCAAGGCCTCCCCCTACGGCCAGTCAGCTGACCCTGCCGCGGTTGCGCATCTCTGGAACCGGGGGAGCGTGGTCCGTTCCTGGTTGTTGGAACTGGCCGAGGAGGCTTTCCGCAAGGATCCGGGTCTTGACTCAATCCAGGGTTATGTCGAAGATTCGGGCGAGGGGCGCTGGACTGTACAGCAGGCCATCGATACCGGCGTGCCGGCACCGGTCATAGCCGCTTCAATTTTTCAGCGTTTCCGTTCCCGGTTGGAAGACAGCTTCGGCGACAAAGTCCTTGCGGCCCTCCGCAACGAGTTCGGCGGGCACGCGGTTCTCAAAGCGGGCGCGGAGAAACGATCTGACACGGCCGGAGCGGGCGACGTGCAGCCTGCCGCACCTCAGAAAGATCCGGAACAAGCGTAACCGATCATCTGTTCCTTTTTTCAAATAGGATTTGCGGAAACTCAGGATTCATCAAGTAACTGGTCTATGCTGAAAAAGGACTTCCCATGGACATGAATTCCCGCTTAGAAAACATGTCAGCAGAGCAGCTGGCCCCGGTCTGCCGCATCGTGATTCCGAAAAGCTGCTGCCTGGTTATTTTTGGCGCATCCGGTGACCTGACCCGGCGCAAGCTGATCCCCGCCATTTACCGACTTTTCCGGCAACACCTTTTACCGCGCGGATTTTTCGTCCTCGGCGTTGCGCGGAGCGTGATGGATTCGGACCGTTTTCGTGAACTGATGGCAGAAGGTCTGCGGGAGGCCTTTCCAGAGGAATGCGACGAGTCCTGCTGGCACGACTTTTCCTCGCGGCTGCACTACCGTGCGGTCGACTATCATGATACTGCATCCTACCGCACTGCCCTGGGTGAGGTGTTACCTGCCCTGGAAAAGGCTGCCGATACCGGAGGGAACCGGATCTTCTACCTGGCCACTCCGCCGGGCGTCTACGGGGACATTATCGGGACCCTGCATCAGTCCGGTCTGGCTTCTCAGGCAAATTCTCACGTCAAGCTGGTTATCGAGAAGCCATTCGGCCATGATCTGGCCTCTTCCCGGGAACTGAACGCCACCCTTCTGAAGTCTTTCCGGGAGAGTCAGGTCTACCGCATCGATCACTACCTGGCCAAAGAGACGGTCCAGAATATCCTGATGTTCCGTTTTGCCAACTCTTTGTTTGAGCCACTTTGGAACAGGCGCTATATTGATCATGTGCAGATAACGGCTGCCGAGACGATCGGCATCGAGCGTCGCGCCGGTTATTACGAGCAGGCCGGCGTGCTTCGGGACATGTTCCAGAACCACATGCTCCAGTTGCTTTCCCTGACGGCCATGGAACCGCCGTCCCTGTTTACCGCCGACCGGGTCAGGGACGAAAAGGCCAAGGTCCTGCATTCCATCCGGCCCTTTCCCCTGGATCGGCTTGAGGAGTGCGTCGTTACCGGCCAGTATGCTGCGTCTGCTGCTGCCGGGATCAAGGGCTACCGGGAAGAAAGCGGGGTTGCAGCCGATTCCGGCGTGCCGACGTATGCCGCGCTGAAGGTCTGGATCGACAACTGGCGCTGGAACGGTGTGCCCTTTTACCTCCGCTCCGGGAAGCGGCTGAGGCGGCGCACAACTGAAATTGCCATTCATTTCCGGCCGGTCCCCCATCTGATGTTTTCCCAGACCATGGGTGGCAGGATCGAGGCCAATACCCTGATCCTCCGGGTGCAGCCCGACGAGGGCATCCATCTTGAAATCCAGGCCAAGAACCCCGGATCGCGCATGTGTCTCATGCCGGTGAGTCTCGATTTCCTCTACCCCCGTGAGGTTTCCCTGAGTGCCTATGAGCGGGTCCTCCTCGATTGCATGGAGGGCGATCAGATGCTCTTTGTCCGAGAAGATGGCGTCGAGGTGAGCTGGTCGCTTCTTACGCCGCTGATTCAAACGCTGGAAGATCGGGCTGCGTCCGGAACATCGTTTTCCTATGAAGCCGGGTCGGAAGGACCGGCCGCCGCCGCTGCACTGCTGGAAAGGAATGGCCGCAGCTGGAGGCACCTGTGACCGGTCTGAGGGACGTCGAGATCTTCAAAACTGCCGAGGCTGCCGCTGCCCGGGGAGCGGAATTGTTTTTGTCCGCCGCCCGGGCAGCACTCGCCGCCCGGGGACGCTTCACCGTGGCCCTCTCGGGAGGCACTTCGCCGATCCCGCTGTTTCGTTGTTTGGCGGCACGAGCCCCATTTGCCGAGGTGGACTGGAGCGCGGTTCATGTTTTCTGGGTTGACGAGCGCTGTGTGCCGCCGGATCATCCGGAGAGTAATTTTCTCCTTGCGCAGGAACATCTCCTCTCAAAACTGCCCGCTCCAGGTGCGGTAATCCACCGGGTGGCAGGTGAACTGCTTCCCGATGAGGCGGCCCTTTGCTACGAGACCGAGTTGTCCGCGGCTTTTCCGGCTGAAGAAATCCCGGTGTTCGATTTGTTGATTCTCGGGGTAGGAACAGATGGTCATACCGCGTCCCTTTTTCCCGGCATGGATCTGGACCGGTTCTCCGAGCGGAAAGCCGTGGCCGTGTACGTGGAAAAGCTGCGGAGTTCCCGGGTTACCCTGACTCTGCCGGTTCTGACCCGTGCCCGCCGGATCGTCTTCCTTGTGACCGGGGCAGGCAAGGCAGGAATAATCGCCAAGATTTCGGGAGGTGGAGGTGAGACATACTATCCGGCCGCCCGGGTTGCTGCTTCGCAAAGTCACGTCAGCTGGCTGTTGGACCGGGATGCGGCGAACTGGATCGAAAATCCATGAGAAGACCTGCCGGTTTTTCTGTCTGGCAGGTCTGAAAATATCGAAAGAGGCGCGAGGAACGTATGGACGGACTGAAACTATGGGAACGCTATAAAACACATCTGAATTGCTTTCCGGATCTCGGTCTGATGCTTGATGTAAGCAGGATGGACTTTCCGGATGATTATTTCAAAACCATGGAACCCTTCATGCTGAAGGCGTATCGGGATATGGCCGATCTGGAGGACGGGGCGCTGGCCAACCCCGACGAGGGACGGATGGTGGGGCACTACTGGTTGCGGATGCCGTATCTTGCGCCCACAAAAGAAATTTCCCAGGTTATCGAGCGGACGAGGGAGGAGATCAAGGACTTTGCCGCACGGGTTCACCGTGGCGAGATCGTACCGCAAAAAGGCGAGCGCTTTACGCGGCTGCTCCTGATCGGAATCGGCGGGTCAGCCCTCGGGCCGCAATTCATCGCCGATGCCCTTGCCACTGCGGGTGATGCCATGAAACCGTATTTTTTCGACAATACCGACCCGGACGGAATGGATCGGGTCCTGGCGGAAATCGGCGACCGCCTGGGCGAAACCCTGACCCTGGTGATTTCCAAGAGCGGGGGCACCAAGGAAACCCGCAACGGTATGCTGGAGGCGGCTCTTGCCTACCAGCGGGGCGGGCTGCAATTTTCCCGGCATGCCGTGGCGGTAACCGGAGAGGGCAGCGAGCTGGACCGCCTGGCCCTGGAGCAGGGCTGGCTGGCCCGTTTTCCCA
>SBEG01000063.1 GCA_009668975.1 Deltaproteobacteria bacterium
AGTACTTGGAGCATACAACAAAAACAAACCTTTATCCCCCCTGGATCATACAAGGTTTGGAGGAGGTGCCGGCGAAAAAGCATCTGTTACAAATCTCTTGCAGCCTGTGACTCCAGATTCGCATCTCCGCCATTGCCATTGCTGGGCGAAATGATCTAGAATAATTCCATGAAAGTTCTCCTCCACATCTGTTGCGCCCCATGCGCCATCTACCCGCTGGAAACGCTCCGCTCATCCGGAGCAGAGGTCGACGGCTATTTCTTCAACCACAATATCCATCCCTATCAGGAGTACCGGCGACGTCTGGATACGGTGCAGGAGTACGCTGCCCGCGTGCAGCTGAAGCTGATCTGCCATGATGAATACCGGCTGGAGGAGTTTCTGGCCGCGACCGCGGCCCGTCCGGAAGAGCGCTGCTGCTATTGCTACCTCTCGCGTCTGGAACGGTCCGCCCAAGCCGCGGCCGAACTCGGCTACGAGGCCTATACCAGTTCGCTGCTCTACAGCCGCTACCAGCAGCACGAAGTGATCCGCCGGGAAGGGGAGCTGGCCGCTGAGCGGCATGACGTAAGCTTCCTCT
Source organism: Deltaproteobacteria bacterium (assembly GCA_009668975.1). GTDB lineage: Bacteria > Desulfobacterota > Desulfuromonadia > Geobacterales > Geobacteraceae > RPRC01. Next base: position 581 of record SBEG01000063.1, read on the forward strand.
ACCACGATTACCGGCCCGGCTGGCAGCAGGGGATTGCACGGTCGAAGGAGTTGGGACTCTACCGGCAGCAATACTGCGGCTGTATCTACAGTGAAAAGGATCGTTATCTGCCGAAAGCGCTCCGCTCCGGAAAGGTCTCGCCATGAGCGGCATCGGTAAACTGCTGATCATCTCCGGCTGCCTGATGGCCGTCTTGGGGGTCTTTCTGGTTTTCTCCGATAAAATTCCCTGGCTCGGCCGGCTACCGGGTGATATTTCCATCAAACGCGAAAACTATTCCTTCTATTTCCCCTTGACCACCTGCATCCTGATCTCGCTCCTCCTCTCCCTGCTTTTTGCCTTGTTCCGAAAGTAGCCTGCCGGATGCTTCGACGCATTTCGAGCCGGAAGGGCCTGCTGTGGCAATAACGCCACGTTAGCTGTGGCTTTTACGCCACAGTGGTGTGTTTCTGCACCGCTCTTTTTCTTGCCCCTCTTGCGTAACGTGTTGTATTTAATGAAGCTTGATCTGAGGGTAGGCGTCTGCAAAGTTGGCCCGGTTGTTGCTATATTTTAGGGGAATACTGACTGAAACATCAAAGGAGCCTCTTCATGGCCTTACAGCAAACGGTAAAAGACAAGGTAGTTTTCTCGGGCATCGGCCTTCATTCCGGGAAAGAAGTAACCATGACGGTTCGTCCCGCGGACGCCGGAACCGGTGTTATCTTTCACCGGATCGACCTTGATCCTGCGGTTTCCATCGAAGCAGTGGCGCAGAACGTGGTGAATACCCGTCTCTCCACGACCATCGGCAAGGGTGGGGCGGTGGTTTCCACCATTGAACACCTGATGGCGGCTCTGACCGGTTGCGGTATTGATAATGTCCACGTGGATATCGACGGCCCCGAAGTTCCGATCATGGACGGCAGCGCCGCTCCCTTTGTGGACGGTCTCCGCAAGGTCGGCACCAGCAGCTTGAACCTCCCGAAGAAGTATCTCGTGGTGAAGAAACCGATTACCGTGGTTGACGGCGACAAGAAAATATCCATCATCCCTTCGCGTTACTACCGCATCTCTTTTGACATGCGTTTCAATCATCCGGTGGTCAACAATCAGTTTCGCAGCATGAAATTCAGCCAGGAAGTTTTCGGCCGCGACTTTGCTCCGGCCAGGACTTTCGGCTTCCTGATCGAAGTGGAGACCCTCAAGGCCAACGGTCTGGCCCGCGGCGGCTCCCTCGACAATGCCGTGGTCATCGGTGATGAAGGCATTCTCAATGAGGGCGGCCTGCGCTACGAAGATGAATTCGTCCGTCACAAAATCATGGATTCGGTCGGCGATCTGGCCCTTGCCGGCTACCCCTTGATCGGTCACGTCAAGGCCTACAAGTCGGGCCATGATCTGAACCATAAACTGGTCACGGAAATCCTTGCCAAAACCGATTGCTGGAAGCTGGTCGAAATGAACGAAGAAGCGGGAACCCGCTCCGCCTGTCCTGTTTCCTCACCGGAACTGGCCTGGTCGGAAGCTTAAGATACCTGGTTCCAAAGATCCTCCATTGAGCAGCCCTTCGGGGCTGCTTTTTTCGTTTCTGCGCTAAGTTTTGCAGGGAATATGCCTCAGAAGACTTCAGGCGACCTTTCCCTTCTTGAATTGGCCGGTTTCTTCAGTTACAGTGGGGGAAAAGTTACGGTTTGGAGTTCGTCGGATTCCCAGGTACCTGCGATGAAAAAACCCCGAAAAAACAGGTTCAGTGCGGCAGAGGTGAAGAAGAGCAAACGAGAGGCGATCGTCATCTTTTTCTCGCTCCTGCTGATCGTTCTTCTCACCCTGGCCGAACTGCGTCTTTCCGATATCAGCGCCGAAGTGCAGACGGTCAATGATATCTTGATCTTCGTCCTCATCAACGTCGTCATCCTCCTGATTGTCCTGCTCGTCTACCTGGTCTGCCGCAACATCGCCCGGATCCTGCTGGAACGCAGACGCAACCCCTTCGGCTCCAGGCTGCGCGGCAAGCTGGTGGTGGCTTTTGTCGCGCTTTCCCTGATCCCCACGCTACTGCTGTTCTTCGTTTCCGCCAGTTTTATCAATATGAGCATCAAAAACTGGCTGCACAAGCAGATCGAATCGTCCTTGGCCCAGTCGCAGGAGGTCGCCCGGACCTACTACCGCAACACCGCTGCTGATGCCCTCCATTTCGGCCGCCAGATCGGGACGGTCCTGCAGCAGCGCGGGCTGCTCGACGGCCATGACCGGAGCGGGCTCGGCAAGTACGTCGGGCAGGTGCGGAGCGAATATAACGTCGGGGCAGTCGAAGTCTATTCCAATGGCAGGGAAGGTCTGGCCCGTTCCATCAGCAGCAGTGTACCGGGCAGTGTCTCCCTCATGCTTCCACCCGATGATTTCAACGTGGCCCTGGGCGGCAAGGAGTTCAGCAGTGTGGTCCACGCCGGCCCGGCCGATCTGATTCGCGGCGTAGTCCCGGTGTATGCGCCCGCTGACAGCGGAAAGGTGCTCGGGGTGGTGGTGGTCAGCTACTATATGCCGGATGACCTGGTGACCAAGGTCCAGAAAATCACCAATGCCTACGAGAAATACTGGCAGCTCAAGATCCGCAAGTCGCCGATCAGGAGCGGCTACATCCTGACCCTGTTTCTGATCACCATGGTGATCATCTTCCTCGCCATCTGGTTCGGTATCTACCTCGCCAACAGCCTCTCCACCCCGATCCGGGAGCTTGCCGAGGCGACCGGTCAGGTTGCCGCCGGAAATCTCCATGTACGTCTCGAAGGGGAGGGCGAGGATGAGATCGGCATGCTGGTTGCCTCGTTCAACAAGATGACCGAAGACCTTCTGCTCAATCAGGGAGCCCTCCGGGAGGCAAACGAGGGGCTGACCCGCACCAACCAGGAATTGGAACAGCGGCGCCGCTACATGGAGATTGTGTTGCGGAATGTGACCGCCGGGGTCATCTCCGTTGACAGGAGCGGCGTCCTCACCACGGTGAATACCTCGGCCGAACGTCTGCTCAACATTGCCCCGGACGGGGTCATGGGCCGTCACTTCAAGGAGGTCCTGCGCCCGGAACAGCTGGATATCATCAAGGGGCTGCTGCGGGATCTGGTGAATTCCAAGAAGGACTCCATCAGCAAGCAGGTCGACATCCGCCTCAGGGACCGCAAACTGACCCTGCTGATCAACCTGTCGATCATGCGTGATGAGAATGGGGAATTTCTCGGTACCGTGGTGGTATTCGATGACCTCACCCAGCTGATGAAAGTGCAGCGCATGGTGGCCTGGCGGGAAGTGGCCCGGCGCATCGCTCACGAGATCAAGAACCCGCTGACGCCGATCAAGCTTTCCGCCCAGCGGCTTCGCAAACGCTACCTGTCCCGCTTCGGTGAGGACGAAAGGGTCTTTGACGAGTGCACCGGGATGATCATCAAATCGGTAGATGAACTGAAAACTCTGGTGGACGAGTTTTCCAGTTTCGCCCGCATGCCGGCCGCCCAGCCGACGCCCAACAACCTCAATGAAATTATCCGCGAGGCCCTGACCCTCTACCAGGAAGCGCACCGGGATGTGGACTTTTCCTTTCTCCCCGACGAGACGATTCCGCTGCTCCGACTTGACCGTGATCAGATCAAGCGCGTGCTGATCAACCTGCTTGACAACGCGGTGGCGGCCGTTGAGGGGGGCGGGGATATCCGGATCGAAACCCGGTTTGACCTGGAGTTGCGCATGGCGACCCTGACGGTGGCCGATACCGGCCACGGCATCGCCCCGGAAGACAAGCCGCGCCTTTTTGAACCGTACTTTTCGACGAAAAAGTCGGGCACCGGCTTGGGGTTGGCGATCGTCACCACGATTGTCTCGGACCACGGCGGCTTCATCCGGGTCAAGGACAACGAACCGAAGGGGACCGTTTTTATCATTGAATTTCCGGCAAACGGGGAGTACGTTTGATCACTTAAGTAACTTTTTTGTTCTCACCACCCCCTGGCCCCATCCTGTTTCAGGAGAGGTTGCGTGTGGTAAGGTTTCTGACTGATAAGATACGGCTGCGCGGCGCACGTTGCTAACTGCATATTTATTGCCGATCGCAGTGTCTAGCGAAATATTTGAAGGCTGCTGAAAGAGCAGGGGAAAGCGCGCATGGATGAAAAAATACTGGTAGTTGACGATGAAGACAGTATCCGGACCTCGCTGGCGGGTATCCTGGAGGATGAAGGTTTCCGGGTGCTGTTCGCCAATGACGGCGTCACCGCCCTGGAGGTGGTGAAAAAGGAGCGGCCGGACCTGGTGCTGCTGGACATCTGGATGCCGCGCATGGACGGGATCGAGACCCTGCAGAAACTGAAGGAGCTCTATCCTGCGCTGCTGGTGATCATGATGTCCGGTCACGGCACCATCGAGACCGCGGTCAAGTCGACGAAAATGGGCGCCTATGACTTCGTCGAAAAGCCACTGTCCCTGGAAAAACTCCTGCTCTGCATCCACAATGCCCTCGGCATGCTGCGCCTGAAGGACGAAAACGAAACCCTGCGCGATCTGGCTTTTCGCGACCGGCAGATGACCGGTTCCTCGCCGGCGATGCTGAAGCTGAAGGAGCAGATCAAACTGGTGGCGCCGAGCAACGCCTCGGTGCTCATCACCGGCGAAAACGGCACCGGCAAGGAACTGGTGGCCCGCTCGATCCATTTTTACAGCCAGCGCAAGGACAAGCCCTTTGTGGAGATTAATTGCGCCGCCATTCCCGAAGAACTGATCGAGAGCGAACTGTTCGGCCACGAGAAGGGCGCTTTCACCGGCGCGGTGGCCCAGAAGAAGGGGAAATTCGACCTGGCCGATGGCGGTACGCTGTTTCTTGACGAGATCGCCGACATGTCCCTCAAGACCCAGGCCAAGGTGCTGCGCATCCTTCAGGAGCGCAAATTCGAGCGCGTCGGCGGAAACCGCACCATTGAGGTGGATGTCCGGATCATCGCCGCCACCAACAAGG
>SBEG01000064.1 GCA_009668975.1 Deltaproteobacteria bacterium
TGTACCGCTGCTAGAAGTACAAACGCCCCGCTACTGAAGGAGTAGAGGGGCGTGAGTATGAAGAGGGATAGTCTGGCGCTGACCTACTTTCTCACCTGTTACGGCAATATCATTGGCGCGGTCTCGTTTCACGGTCCTGTTCGGGATGGGAAGGGGTGGTTCCAAGACGCTATGGGCACCAGACTGAAGGGGGATGTGCGGCGTGTGGCGGGAAGCCTGACGACGCACGTAATTGGAAGAAGTAAGGGAAGGTGTGATTGTAGCGCTACAGCCCTAACCGGCGATCCTGGAAGAGGAGCGCAAGGTTATAGGGTCAAGCCGCACGGGCAATTAGTATCGGTTAGCTTAACGCATTACTGCGCTTCCACACCCGACCTATCAACGCGGTGGTCTTCCGCGACCCTTCAGGGGGATCGAGTCCCCGGGATATCTCATCTTGAGGCGAGTTTCCCGCTTAGATGCTTTCAGCGGTTATCTCTTCCGTATTTAGCTACCCGGCGATGCGACTGGCGTCACAACCGGTCCACCAGAGATACGTCCACTCCGGTCCTCTCGTACTAGGAGCAGGCCCCCTCAAATATCCAACGCCCACGGCAGATAGGGACCAAACTGTCTCACGACGTTTTAAACCCAGCTCACGTACCACTTTAAATGGCGAACAGCCATACCCTTGGGACCGGCTACAGCCCCAGGATGTGATGAGCCGACATCGAGGTGCCAAACTCCGCCGTCGATATGAACTCTTGGGCGGAATCAGCCTGTTATCCCCAGAGTACCTTTTATCCGTTGAGCGATGGCCCTTCCATACAGAACCACCGGATCACTATGACCTGCTTTCGCACCTGCTCGACTTGTGGGTCTCGCAGTCAAGCCTTCTTTTGCCATTGCACTATCAGTACGATGTCCGACCGTACCTAGAAGACCTTCGTACTCCTCCGTTACCCTTTAGGAGGAGACCGCCCCAGTCAAACTGCCTGCCATGCACGGTCCCCGACCCCGATTCAGGGGCCCAGGTTAGAACCTCAACGACACCAGGGTGGTATTTCAAGGATGGCTCCTCGTGATCTGGCGACCACGTCTCACAGCCTCCCACCTATCCTACACAAGTCCCGTCAAAGTCCAATGCAAAGCTACAGTAAAGGTTCATGGGGTCTTTCCGTCTAGCCGCGGGGAGATTGCATCTTCACAAACACTTCAACTTCGCTGAGTTCCAAGAGGAGACAGTGTGGCCATCGTTACGCCATTCGTGCAGGTCGGAACTTACCCGACAAGGAATTTCGCTACCTTAGGACCGTTATAGTTACGGCCGCCGTTTACCGGGGCTTCGATCAAGAGCTTGCACCCCATCACTTAACCTTCCGGCACCGGGCAGGCGTCACACCCTATACGTCGGCTTTCGCCTTTGCAGAGTGCTGTGTTTTTATTAAACAGTCGCAGCCACCGATTCTCTGCGACCCCATCGGGCTTCACGGGCAAGCCGCTACACCCTACCGGGGCATACCTTCTCCCGAAGTTACGGTATCAATTTGCCGAGTTCCTTCTCCTGGATTCTCTCAAGCGCCTTAGAATTTTCATCCTGCCCACCTGTGTCGGTTTGCGGTACGGTCAATCTGTAACTGAAGCTTAGAGGCTTTTCCTGGAAGCAGGGTATCACTCACTTCAGAGCACAAGGCTCCTCGTCATCACGCCTCAGCTAAGCCGTCCGGATTTGCCTAGACAGCACGCCTACACGCTTAAACCGGGACGTCCAACACCCGGCTGAGCTAACCTTCTCCGTCCCCCCATCGCATTACAGATCGGTACGGGAATATTGACCCGTTTCCCATCGACTACGCCTTTCGGCCTCGCCTTAGGGGCCGACTCACCCTGCGCCGATGAACGTTGCGCAGGAAACCTTGGGCTTTCGGCGAGGGAGCTTTTCACTCCCTTTATCGCTACTCATGTCAGCATTCGCACTTCTGATATCTCCAGCATCCCTTACGAGACACCTTCACAGACCTACAGAACGCTCCCCTACCACTCGTCTTACGACGAATCCGCAGCTTCGGTGCATGGTTTGAGCCCCGTTACATCTTCCGCGCAGGACGACTCGATCAGTGAGCTATTACGCTTTCTTTAAAGGGTGGCTGCTTCTAAGCCAACCTCCTGACTGTCTATGCCTTCCCACCTCGTTTTCCACTTAACCATGGCTTTGGGACCTTAGCTGGCGGTCTGGGTTGTTTCCCTCTTGTCCCAGGACGTTAGCACCCCAGGACTGTCTCCCGTATATCACTTTCCGGTATTCGGAGTTTGCTATGGCGAGGTAGATCTAAATGACCCCCTCAACCATTACAGTGCTCTACCCCCGGAAGTGTCCATACGAGGCACTACCTAAATAGTTTTCGGGGAGAACCAGCTATTTCCAGATTTGTTTAGCCTTTCACCCCTATCCACAGCTCATCCCCTAGTTTTTCAACACTAGTGGGTTCGGACCTCCAGTGGGTGTTACCCCACCTTCATCCTGGCCATGGATAGATCATCTGGTTTCGGGTCTACGCCCAGCAACTAAGTCGCCCTTATCAGACTCGCTTTCGCTACGCCTCCCCTATTCGGTTAAGCTCGCTACTGAACGTAAGTCGCTGACCCATTATACAAAAGGTACGCAGTCACCCCTTGCGAGGCTCCCACTGTTTGTATGCATGCGGTTTCAGGATCTATTTCACTCCCCTCCCGGGGTTCTTTTCGCCTTTCCCTCACGGTACTGGTTCACTATCGGTCGATTACGAGTATTTAGCCTTGGAGGATGGTCCCCCCATGTTCAGACAGGGTTTCACGTGCCCCGCCCTACTTGTCGCTAACTTAGTACCACCATCGGGTTTTTGCGTACGGGGCTATCACCCACTACGGCCGTCCTTTCCAGAACGTTCCGCTAACGCGATGGCTATCACTAGCAGGCTGGTCCCATTTCGCTCGCCACTACTTTGGGAATCTCGGTTGATTTCTTTTCCTCGAGCTACTTAGATGTTTCAGTTCGCTCGGTTCGCTTCCACTGACCTATGAATTCAGTCAGGGATACTCCTTGCGGAGTGGGTTTCCCCATTCGGACATCTGCGGATCAATGCTTGTTTGCCAGCTCCCCGCAGCTTTTCGCAGGCTACAACGTCCTTCATCGCCTGTAATCGCCAAGGCATCCACCACATGCACTTATTCACTTGACCCTATAACGTTGAACTCCAGTTCCCCAGAATCCCCCGCCTAGTAATCTGTTCGCGCTTGTTTTCAGACGCTGCGGCTGGTTCGCACACAGCGCCGAAGAATGCAATCACTACCCATGTCCATTCCAGTTCCCTGAAATGAACACCTTTACTTCTTCCAAATTTTTAAAGATCTCAACAGCCTTCGGTAAAAACCGATATCTCAGCCTTGCCAGGCTCAGATATCGACTTTCAATCGGGTGGTGGAGGTTGACGGGATCGAACCGACGACCCCCTGCTTGCAAAGCAGGTGCTCTCCCAGCTGAGCTAAACCCCCACAATAACTGGTGGGTCTGGTTGGGTTCGAACCAACGACCCCCGCCTTATCAAGACGGTGCTCTAACCAGCTGAGCTACAGACCCGCTGTCTGTAACAACCGATAGGTTGTGGGTGCTTAGTGAGCTTTGCTCTAGAAAGGAGGTGATCCAGCCGCAGGTTCCCCTACGGCTACCTTGTTACGACTTCACCCCAGTCATGAATCCCACCGTGGTAAGCGCCCTCCTTGCGGTTAGGCTACCTACTTCTGGTGAAACCCACTCCCATGGTGTGACGGGCGGTGTGTACAAGACCCGGGAACGTATTCACCGCGGCATGCTGATCCGCGATTACTAGCGATTCCGACTTCATGCAGTCGAGTTGCAGACTGCAATCCGGACTACGATCGGCTTTCTGGGATTGGCTCCACCTCGCGGCTTGGCAACCCTCTGTACCGACCATTGTATGACGTGTGAAGCCCTACCCATAAGGGCCATGAGGACTTGACGTCATCCCCACCTTCCTCCGGTTTGTCACCGGCAGTCTCATTAGAGTGCCCAACTAAATGATGGCAACTAATGACAAGGGTTGCGCTCGTTGCGGGACTTAACCCAACATCTCACGACACGAGCTGACGACAGCCATGCAGCACCTGTGTCCAGGCTCCCTTTCGGGCACTCCCACCTCTCAGCAGGATTCCTGGCATGTCAAGGGTAGGTAAGGTTTTTCGCGTTGCATCGAATTAATCCACATCATCCACCGCTTGTGCGGGTCCCCGTCAATTCCTTTGAGTTTTAATCTTGCGACCGTACTCCCCAGGCGGCCAACTTCACGCGTTAGCTACGGTACTAAGGAAGTCTCCTTCCCCAACACCTAGTTGGCATCGTTTAGGGCGTGGACTACCAGGGTATCTAATCCTGTTTGCTACCCACGCTTTCGTGCATGAGCGTCAGTGTCGACCCAGGGGGCTGCCTTCGCCATCGGTGTTCCTCCACATCTCTACGCATTTCACTGCTACACGTGGAATTCCACCCCCCTCTGCCGCACTCGAGCCCTACAGTCACAAACGCAGTTCCCAGGTTGAGCCCGGGGATTTCACATCTGTCTTATAGAGCCGCCTGCGCACGCTTTACGCCCAGTAATTCCGATTAACGCTCGCACCCTACGTATTACCGCGGCTGCTGGCACGTAGTTAGCCGGTGCTTCTTCTTCAGGTACCGTCATTAGCCCTCTGTATTAGAAAGGACCGTTTCGTTCCTGCCGAAAGAGCTTTACAACCCGAAGGCCTTCTTCACTCACGCGGAATGGCTGGATCAGGCTTGCGCCCATTGTCCAAAATTCCCCACTGCTGCCTCCCGTAGGAGTCTGGACCGTGTCTCAGTTCCAGTGTGGCTGATCATCCTCTCAGACCAGCTACGGATCGTCGCCTTGGTGAGCCTTTACCTCACCAACTAGCTAATCCGCCATCGGCCGCTCCTATCGCGCGAGGCCTTACGGTCCCCCGCTTTCACCCTCAGGTCGTATGCGGTATTAGCACATCTTTCGATGTGTTATCCCCCACGACAGGGTACGTTCCGATGTATTACTCACCCGTTCGCCGCTCGCCGCCAGGGTTGCCCCCGCGCTGCCGCTCGACTTGCATGTGTAAAGCATTCCGCCAGCGTTCAATCTGAGCCAGGATCAAACTCTTCAGTTCAATCTTGTTTATTACTCTCTCAAACGAAATCTCCGAGGCTAGCTTGCGCTAGTCTCTTCTATTACTTCGTGTGAGTATTTGGTTTCATTTGCTAGCAGGACAGCGTAACACTTCAGCAACTTTCTCAAGCTACCCTCCGTGTCGAAGCAGTCTCTCAACCACCCCAGGTACCCCTTCGATTTCAGAGCACCCCCACTACCTGCTTACCCACCAAACACCCACACCTATCGGCTGTTTGAACTGTTAAAGAAC
>SBEG01000037.1 GCA_009668975.1 Deltaproteobacteria bacterium
AATGGCGGTTCAACAGCCCTTTCCGCATTTCGCGGACCAGAAAACCTTCGGTTCCAGGCCGTGTCCAATTGGTTGTTTCAGGTCTAGTGGTTGTTAACCAGTCCCTTGGTGGCTTACGGCGTGGGCAGTAAAGACGTCGATAACTATTATAAATGCTGGGTGGAGCGGCTGCCAATCAGGCCTCGTGGTTTTACCAACCCCTATGCGGGTTCCCCGCTCCAGCCAGTTCCTATGTGAATATTTTTTCAGGCACGAACTCAACCTGGTCCCGCATGATGTAGTACGCTGCCCGCGCGAGTTTGTGAGCCAATGCCGCATGCGCCACCATGAAGTTGGTCTTTCTCAGTTTCCGGTTATAGTAGGCCCTAGCCCTGTCGTCATAACGTCTGGCAAATTCCGCTGCTTCGGAGAATGCCCAGGAAAGGTACTTGTTGCCGTTCTTCTTGTTCCCTTTGCCCTTGGACTTGCCGTTGCTGGTTCCATTGTGAGGAAACCACCCGGCAGTAGGATGCGTAGTTGCCGACCTTCTCGAAACGATCCATTGGCCCGCTTTCAAGCATGATGGTCAGTCCCAGGATCTTTCCGATTCCGCAAATAGTAACGAGGTTCTTGTAGCCATCCTTGAGTTCGATCTTCTTTTCGATGAACGTCTCAATGGACCGTATCTGTCGGGTTAGAAAGTCGATGGAATCCTTACTCACTTGACCGGCAAGGGCCAGTCCTCATTATCGGCCAGTAGCGGATGAACACGGTTTTCACGAAGGCGTTTGATGTCGTTGGTCTTCATCTTCATGCCGCAATTGCGGGTGATGATGTTCTGGAGACTGATAAGCAACGACGATTTCAAAGATACCAAATGACCCCGTTTTCTGAGCAGGTCGCGCAATGGTCGTTCGTCTTTCGGGTAGACGTAACCTGTCGGCAAGATGCCCAGTCTCAGCATCTCGGCCAACCAGAATGCATCATGTTTGTCATCGGCATGCTTGAGGCCGCTATATTTCTGGATGGCTGAAAAAAAGTAAAAGGGTCAAAAAGTAAAAGCAAAAAGTAAAAGGGTCAGGTCTACAGATCACAGAACACACAAATTTTAAGCATCAAATCCGTGTGTTCTGTGATCTGTAGACCTGACCCTAAGGTTGTTTTGACCCTAAGGTTGTTTCCTGATCGAGCATTTTCTTGAGATGTTCTGCGTCAGGGAAGGGCTGGTGTGGAAGAACATCAGTCTGGAAGCCTTGGAAGTACTGAAGAAAGGGGCCTGGCCCGGCAACGTGCGGGAGTTGAAGAACGTGGTGGAACGGCTGGTGATCATGTCGCCGGGCAAGACCATTACCGTCAATCATATCCCCGAGTCGATCATCTCCGGCGAGCTGCCCCACGAGGGGGGAGCCGGGCGCCTGGATACGGTGCTTGAGCTGCATAGCCTCCGCGAGGCGCGGGAAGAGTTTGAAAAGGAATTCATCCTGCAGAAGCTTGAGGAGCACGGCTGGAACATCAGCAAAACCGCCGAGGCCATCGAGCTGGAGCGGAGCAATCTTCATCGCAAGATCAAGTCGTATGGGATTGAATTGAAAAAGTAGGGGCGGGTTTCAAACCCGCTTGAATTCAATCCTTGTCCAGCTCTTCTCTTACTTTCTGTAACAGGTCATTTGCATCAAAAGGTTTCGTGATAAACTCTGTGCCTTCTTCAAAAAGGCATTTTTTCTGCATGACATCCGCCGCGTAACCGCTGATGAAAATCACTTTGACGCCAGGTTTTATCTCTCTGATTTCATCCAGCATTTCCTTGCCGTTTTTTCTAGGCATCAGCACATCGGAGAGGACAAGAGAAATGTCACCGTGCTCCCTGAACCGTGTGACTGCGTCTTCTCCGTTTTCGGCAATGATTACCTTGTAACCGGCCCTTTCCAGGATTTTTTTCATAAACATCCTTACAACCTCTTCGTCCTCAACGACCAGCAGGGTTTCCTTGCCATGTGCAAGCGGTACTAGTTTTTTCGCGTCTTCATTTATGGCATGACCATCAATCAACGGCAGGTAAATACTGAATGTCGTCCCCATATTTGGCTCACTGCTGGCTAGAATAGAACCGTTGTGTTGTTTGATGATACCGTGGACTATGGACAGTCCAAGGCCGGTCCCTTTGCCGACCTCTTTAGAGGTATAAAAAGGTTCGAAGATACTTTCCAGCGACTTCTTGTCAATCCCCGTGCCGGTATCAGCAATGGAAATCAGAGCGTATTTGCCAGGCTCAGGCAGATCATACCGAGCTTCCGAACCCTTCTTGATAATGACCTGCTTTGTCGTGATGGAGAGACAGCCTCCGTGAGGCATGGCATCGCGGGCATTGGTCGCCATGTTCATCAGAACCTGCTCGATCTGTCCGGGGTCAGCTCGTACCAGCAGTTTTTTTCCGGAAAAACTGGTTCTGAACTCGATATCTTCTCCGATAACCCTTTGAATAAGTTTGCCGGTATTACTGATGAGTGTGTCAATGTGTACCGGTTTCGGGATAATCAACTGTTTCCTGCTGAAGGCAAGAAGACTCTTGGTCAAATCTGCGGCCCGATCAGCGGCTTTTAATACGTTCGCGATACTTTCCTGTGAAAGCTCGTCGTCGGTGCGAATACTTTCCTGGAGTACTTTTCCGTACCCTAAAATGGCCAGGAGCAGGTTGTTGAATTCGTGGGCCACTCCCCCGGCAAGAATGCCGACAGATTCCATTTTTTGCGACTGCAGAAGTTGCTGCTCGAGTTTTTTGTGTTCGGTAATATCGGTAATGGAGCCTGCCATCCGGTATGCCCGTCCCCGATAGTCGCGCAGACATACACCTCGTGAAAGAATCCAGCGGTAGCTGCCGTCCTTGTGTTGAAGCCGATGCTCAACCTCGAATGTGGAGATATGGCCTTTCAGATAATCTTTGAATGCAGCCATGACCATGAGATAGTCATCCGGGTGAATCCTGCTTTCCCATTCTTTGAAATTTCCAGTGATTTCATTTTCTTCATAGCCGAGGATACTCATCCAGCGCGGCGAGTGATACGCCTCGTCCGTTGCAAGATTCAGATCCCATATTCCGTCGTTTGAACCCTGAACCGCCAAGGCATATCTTTCCTCACTTGCGCAGAGCGCTTCAGCAGTTTTTTCAAGTTGTTCCGTCCGCTCCTTAACCCTTGTTTCCAACTCGGAATGGGATAGAAACAGTTCCTCTTCGACCATTTTGCGTTTCAGGGCAATGGCGACATGGTCGGCGACTGCTTTCATAAGCGACAGTTCTTCGTCTGCAAAATGTGTCCTGTTGCGGGTACAGAAGGAAAGTGTGCCCAATACCTGTCCTTGCGAAATCAGAGGATGACAGGCATATGCCTGGATGCCGAATGGTTTTACCAAGGCCGTATACTGGTCTTGCATCTCTTGCACATTTTCTACCACAAGCCGGCAGCCGTCACGGGCAGAACAGCCGCACAAGCCGACACCATAATCAAGCCATTCCATTTTCTGCACGTCTTCTTCCGGAATTCCACCACAGGCATTCAAGTGCAGTCGCTGTTTTTCTTCATCTACAAGGTAATTGAAGAAGGCATCACAATTCAGAAAAGCCAGAACCTTCCGGCACAAGTAATCCACCATTTCTTGCGGCGACTCGCTCTTGAGCAGCTGGCTGGCAGTTTGCGCCAACAGATCGAGCCGCTGATTGCTCATGCGCAGCTCCTCCTCGGCCAGTTTTCGCCCGGTGATGTTCTCCAGCACAGCTACAAAATATTCTTTTTCCGGACTATAAACCGAAATGGATAACCACTTTCTGAAGAATTTGTATTCGAACTCAAATGTCTCCGGTTGTCCTGTCAACGCAACACGGCCGTAAATCTCAAACAACTCGGGATGTGATTCTTTGATGCCTGGAATAAGCTCGGTTATTCTTTTGCCCACTACGTTTTCCAGACCAAATAAACGTAGGAATGCGCTATTTGCATCGAGATAGACAAAATCCGCCGGATGGCCTTGATTATCGAAAAGCATCTTGCAGTATTCAACACCATCCAACATGTTTTCAAACAGCGAGCGATAACGTTGCTCGCTTATCCGTTGCGACTCTTCATCCTGCTTGTGCTTGCTGATGTCAAGGTTGATACCGGCCCAGCAGGTAATCCGCCCTTGCTCGTCGCGAACGGGGACCCCGCGTGCAAGGACGTCATGCCACTTTCCGTCCACTCCCCGGAAGCGGTGTTCAATATCCCACGTCCCTTCCGTTCGGACACACTCTTTCCATGCGGCGATCGTTCGTTCGGCGTCATCCGGATGCAGCACATCTCCCCAGCCAAAATTCGAGCATTGCTCCTGCGTCAGTCCGACCATTTCCAGGAAAGACTTGCTGGCGTAGATGTTGCGTCCGTCGGGGGCACATACCCAAACCCCATAGTTGATCGATTCACCGATTGCCCGGTAGAGCTGTTCGCTGTGCCGCAAAGCCTCTTCTGCATGCTTGCGTTTGGTAATATCAGAGGCAATAGACGAGACCCCAATTATTTCGCCTGCCAGAGTAAGGACCGGCGCCACCACCAGGGATATGTGGACATCCCTGCCGTCTTTCGTAATGCGCACGGTTTCAAAGTGCTCGACACTTTCCCCCCGCTTGACCTTTTCCAGTATCTGTGAAACCTCTTCATATCGGTCATGTGGGGACAGGAGTGTGATATTCCGGCCAATGATTTCTCTGGCAAAATAGCCATAAATATTTTCCGCCCCCTTATTCCAGCTTGTGATGACACCATCAAGCGTCATGCCGATAATTGCAGCGTTCGTAGATCCAACGATTGCCGCCAGTTCATATTCTGATGAGCGCAGATTGTCTCTTTCCCTGAGCAACTCGATTAATTCAGATTTAGTCATTTTGTTATAGTGTTTCATATGTGACCTCTAAGCTGCCGATGCAGAATCCTGAACTGTACTCAAGGAAATTTTTCGTAACAGAGGGGGAAACCCCTGACAGGGGACAAACTGCAAGTACTCAAAATAAAACAAAGAATGTCATGCGGGGACTGGCCCTTGACCCCAGATGTATTTGCTGACGGCATCGAAGTAATTCGTACTGTGAGGACCCCCGATATTGCGTAAAGTCAATAAACTCCGGATCGCAATGCTTCAATATTTTGTCCTACCTTGCGTCCGCCGCCAGCGCTCTGCCCAGGTCGTACGCCTGACTCATCAATGCTTTGTTTTCTGCTACCTCACCGGGTGCAATGGCACTTCCGTAGACGAGTCCGGTCATCTCCGACCCCACGAAGCGGGCCATATCCTGGAAGGTGCGAATGGCGTTGACAGCGCCCGAAGCGTAGGGGTCGATGTCTCCGTAGCTGAGCACTACTCCAAACTTTTTGCCCCCGAGGTCGGTCTGAACAACTTCGACCGGTTCGCTGCCGTCTATCCCCGGCAAAGTTCCAAGAAAGGTGAGGGCATAGCAGCGGTCCATGAACAGTTTTATCTGAGCGGAAACGGTGAACCAGTAGATCGGGCTTGCGTACACAATAGCGTCCGCGGCCCGCAAGCGGGGATAGACATCCTTCATTGCATCATCGATAATGCAGTCCTTCTCCAGGGACTCCTGGCAAGCATCGCAGGCGTTGCATGGTTTAATGTCTATTTTGTGGAGCTGGAGAGTTTCAACCTCAGCCCCGACACTTCGTGCGCCTGAAGCAACCGACCTGGCGAGAAGTGTGCTGTTGCCGTTCGGTCGAGGACTTCCCTCGACGATGATGATCTTTTTTGAAGACATGATGTTCTCCTTTTGTCAGGGAATAATGATTTTCAAGGATGTTTCATTATACTCAGTTGCATGATTTTGATGATTTTTCATTTCCTGAGAAGGGCTGCATATATCAGAAAAAAACCGAACTGATATTTTATTTTCATTACCGGGCAGCTCCTGAAATTATCAATTCTATGTATCCTCAACGAAATCGCCTGATCAGCCAATCGGAAATCAGGAGGTTAACCTCTTCAGGTTTCTCAGCCTGGGTCCAGTGACCACATTCTCGTATCAGATGCTTTTCCAGGTCGGGTATGAATTCCTCCATACCGTCGACCAGAGTGGGGGGCAGGAAGATGTCATCTTCAGCCGAGATCATGAGACACGGCACCGTGATCCGGTCGGTGGTTCCGGCAAGGATCCGGCTATTCCGGACCAGATTGCGGTACCAGTTGATAGGGCCGGTAAGTCCGCCGGCAGTAAAGGCGTCAACATAGGTCTTCAGCTCTTCGGGAGTGATGAAAGATTTTCCTGCGGGTTCCGGGTTGAGAGCCGTCTCCATGATAAATTCGAACTCCAGGTTGCGGACCTTGGCTGGCGCAGCAAGATAGTTGGACATTGTTATCGGGCGTGCTCTGAAGAGTCCATTGAAAAAACCGGGCAGCAGATCGGGTGTCAGCCCGTTCTCAATTCCTTCCTGGAGAAAGGCCAGCCGGTAATTACCGGGACTGAAATTGTCAAGCAGCCATGTAATCGGGTCATCTCCCATCCTGCGAAAGTAGCGGTGTGGAGTATTTATCCCTATCACTCCCGCGACCCGGTCAGGATGTAAAATCGGCATTTCCCAGGCCACATGGCCACCCCAGTCATGTCCGCAGAAAACTGCTTTTTCCAGACCCAGTTCATCGAGCAAACCGGCCAGATCATCTGTCAAATGCTTGATGTCATAATTTTCAACTGCTTCGGGTTTATCGGTCCTGCCGTAACCGCGCTGATCAGGCGCGATGGCCCGGAATCCCGCAGCTGCAAGGGCCGGAAGCTGATAGCGCCAGGAAAAGGCCAATTCCGGAAATCCGTGGCAAAGCACCACCGGGAAGCCGCTGCCTTGTTCGTAAACGGCCATGCGAATGCCATTGGTCTGGATGAAGCCGGGTTCGGGAAAATCACCACGCATGTGCTGTCTCCTTGAGCTCTGTCTGCCGGTTACTTGCCATGGTTCAAATCAATTCTACATAAAAGAATCATATCCACAACAATTCTGGCGACAAAGCAGAGAAAGCCCTATTGGGTGACGAATCATGTGTCGGGAAGATGCTGGTTGAAAGGGGAGATTTCAGGGGTTGGGTTTGACTTTTTGACATTCGGCACATAAGTTGATAAGTCTAAGCCAAGGGTTAGGGGAAACTATGAGGGCATTTGTAAGTGGCTGGTTTTTTTCTATCAACAGAAATGGAATTGAGAGGGCGGGTTTGAAACGGGCCCCTGTCGTTTTGGAACGTGCCATGCGCTGAAACGGTTCAATAAGGATATTTTGAGCGTGAAAGCAGAACTGACTTCACCGGTATTTGTAACTCAACTGCAAGGAAACCAGCTGATTGGTGCGATCCTGGCCGCCCACCAGGTCCTTGTTCCGGACCCGCTCCACGCCGTAGCGGAGGCCGCAGTCGAAGTCTCTGGCCAGGGGGAAGGTCCAGGTTGCACGGGCGGAGTCTTTCCTCTCCACGGTTTGCATTACGCCATTGACCGGGACGCGTCCGAGGTTGCCCCGTTCGCCGTGCCAGTACTCCAGGGCCAGGTTATTTCGAGCCGTGAACCAGTGACTGTAGCGGAAGAAAAACTCCTGGGCCGCTCCGCCCTGGGAGTGACCGATCGGTTGGTCGTGATAAATATACCCTTGAGTGAAGGTCCCATTGGTGTAAAGGGCAGCATTGCCGAAAAAGTATTCGAAGCGCAGGTCGTTCTTGCCGTCGGCTGTAAGTCGCGGGATGTAGAATCCGGCCACATAACTCTCGACGATCGGCCAGAAAGAGGCCGCGTCCTCGCCGGAGAACTCACCGTATACTTCGCTGTTGCGGAGGCAGGGGACACGGAAGCGGAGCTCGAGCCCGGCCAGTGAGTTGGAGTTGTCATTGTTGGTGCCGCCGACGAATCCGCGCAGCAGGCTGCCGAAGGAGTTGTCCACGCCCGGTCCGCCCACCTGGCGGCCGAGATTCAGGCCTACTTCGACGAAATCGGCCGGTTTCACCGACACCTTGCTGGCCAGGAAATAGGGCTGGCGGATGCCGCGGCTGGATGCCACTTCGTCCAGGCGGGCAAAAATCAGGGAGTATTTAAGCGCGCCGAGCCAGGGGAGCTGAATCGGCTCAGGGCTGGAGAGCTTGATTTGGTCGAAATTGCGGGCATTGTTCGTCAGGGTAATGTTACCCCGGTAGCCAAGGCCAAGCCAATTGGCGTCGCGGCCCACTTCCAGTTCCACGGAGTCACTGCCAAGCTTCAGGTAGCCCTTGTTGATTCGGGCCTGGTAGATTCTGTCGCCTTCCGCATAGAGCATCATCGGTTCCACCAGTGCCGCTGCCCAACGTCCGGCATAGAATTCGTTAGTGAAGCGGAGTTCGCCATTGCTGCCCCTGCGGAAGATTACCCCTTCGTTGTTCTCCAGCAGCGGGGTCCCTTCATAGCCGTGTTGCTGAGTTGGAGAGGGATAGGGATTTTTCGGCCGCAGTCCTTGGCCGATGCCGAACACGCCATCGTTGCCCGGATCATGGACCGGCCGGTCATAGCTGAGGGGAACGCCATCCACAAACACAAAACGGGCCCGGGCAGAAGAGAATAGTTTGTAATCAAAGCCCGAAGCGGTATTCTCACCTTTGTAAATCGCAACCTCCCTTGCCAGCGCCCGGCGTGTTTCTCTCAGCAAATGGCTTACCAGCGATGACACTACCAGGTCCGGGTTTGCGGAGCGGTTTTCTTCGGCTTCCAGGAGCAGCCGGGCCGCTTCGGTCCGGGTAAAGGGCCGAATGCCCTTCACATCACTTTTTATCAAGCCGTACCCTGCCAGCTTGTCCAGCCACTCGTAAACCTGGCTGTCCAAGGGGATATTGTTGGATGCAACGGTCCAGGCCCCGACGGGGGTAGAGAGGCCGATCGACATGAAACATAGCGCAGCAACCGTCAGCAGAAATCTGTTATTCATGAAAACCTCCCGAGATGGAGCCGTTAAAGTGTTGAAACTATAGATCAGGTGGGGGGAAAGTTCAATTGGAAAGGAGGTTTTTGGTTTTGAGTTTTTTGCTTTGAAACATGAGCGAATTATTCTGGAGTCAAATCGGCGGTTTTTCTGACGTCGTGAGTTCGGCTGGCTGTTGGGTGATCCCTGGGCATGCATGCAGCTGTAAAAGAACTAACTTGCCATATTTCAGAACCTGGCAGTTCTCCCGTAAGCATAGAAGCAGTTAGACCGAAACAACCAAAACTATTTGAATATGGTGAGCTCCTGCCCTTTTTTATTTCCTTCTCTTACATCCAACTTTTCGCCAGCTGTCGGGATTCATGTGAATCGTAAAAACAGTTGCTCTGCTGTTCCTCCAGAAACAAACAGGGCGACCTTGCGGCCGCCCCGTTTGAATTCCTTGACGTTTGGAAAATACCGGATTATTGAAGCAGTTTGACCCGGTAAATAGCTGCTTTGCTGGTATCCTGATTGTAGCCCATGAAGTAGATGTATCCGCTGGCCTGGTCAAGGGCTGCGTAATGGAAGGTTGCACCCCCGTAGTTCAGGCCAGCGTTGGCTGCTGGAAACGGCATTTGTTCGTTCGGAGCGGAGAAAGCACTGCCATCGAAATCACTGCGGAACAATCCGCTGTCAGTGAGCACGAGGGCCTTGTCTGCGGAAATGGGGGTGGCTATGTAGTACGCCCCCCCGAAAGGCCAGCTTATACCGGAGAGGGTTGCGGTAGTGGCCTCCATCGTAGCCACAAACGGGGAGGAATCCCCCGAAGCGGTGGTATGCCACATACCTACCAGTTTACCGCTCCAGGACGAGGTCCAGATGACTTCCTTGGAGATGCTGCTGTAGTCGACGTATTTGCTCGGAACAACGGGAACATCGGCAGCGCTGGCCAGGTCGGTATGGTATAGCTCGGCATGAGACCCATCGTGCCATACCAAGAGTAATTTACCGCTATCGTAGACGCTGGGGTAACTCTGGTAGTTCCCTTCAAGTTGGGTCAGACGCTCGGGAGCCGACCAGGTTGCGCCGTTGTCGGTACTGATGATCCGGAAGACGGCCGAAGGCACGTTCGCAAAAGCTTTGAAGGCATAACCGGCAAAGTACAGGTGGATGGTGTTGGCATCAAAGCGTACCGGCACCGGATAGCCGACATGGTTGTCGATCCCGGGAACAGCAGCGGCATCGATGACCAATTCCAATGGGCCCCAGGTCGGCGAGGCGGTAATGGTCACGCTTTCCGGAGTGCTGTCGACCGTGCCGTCGTTGACGATCAGCTGAACGACATAATCGCCATCGAGATCGGCGGTGAAGGTGGGCGAGGCCGCAGTGGAATCCGAGAGCACCGCTCCGCTGCCGGCCGGAACGCTTATCAGGCTCCAGGTATAACCCAGCGGATCGCCATCGGCATCGCTGCTGGCGCTGCCATCCAGGGTCACGAGACGGCCGGTGGCGATGGTCTGGTCCGGTCCGGCGTTGGCGACCGGCGCGCTGTTGGCAGTGGCGGCAGTTATCGTCACGCTTTCCGGAGCGCTGGCGACCGTGCCGTCGCTGACAATCAGCTGAACGACATAATCACCATCAAGGTCCGCAGTAAAGGTCGGTGTCGCCGCAGCGGTATCCGAGAGCACCGCTCCGCTGCCGGCCGGAACGCTGGTCAGGCTCCAGGAATAACTCAGGGGATCGCCGTCGGCATCGCTGCTTGCGTTGCCATCAAGGGTCACCAGGCTGCCGGTGGCGACGTTCTGGTCTGGTCCGGCGTTGGCGACCGGCGCGCTGTTGGCAGTGGCGGCAGTAACCGTTACCCTGTCCGGTGTGCTTTCGGATCTGCCATCATTGACGACCAGTTCGAGGATGTAGCTGCCATCCTGATCCACAGTGAAGGTCGGGCGCACTGCAGAGCTGTCGGATAAAACGGCGGTGCTCCCCTCCGGCCGGTTGACGAAACTCCAGGAATACACCAGACGATCCCCGTCAATATCACTGCTGGCACTGCCGTCCAATGTCACCAGGCTGCCGGTGGTGATATTCTGATCCGGGCCGGCGTCGGCAACCGGCGGATGGTGTTTGCTGCCGCAAGCGACAACGAGAAGACTCATAAGCAGGCAAAGAATTAACTTGAATATTCGCATTAATGCCTCCCAAAGACAATGATTGGATTTTTTTTGCAAGGTAGTTTAGCAGGGGTTTTTCAGGGTGTAATCACCCAAATGGGTGATTTTGCGGGCGGGAAAGCAAATGTCGTAAAGAATAGACAGGGTATGGCGGAGCCTGCCGAACGTGGAATTCGAGGAGTTCATTCCGGAGTCCGGCAGGTTCCCGTCATCAGCAAAGGCGGGTCAGTATCTTTTCCAGTATATGATTGAACCTCGAGGGATCTTCCATCTGCAGGAAATGACCGGCTTCGGGGATAATCGTCTCGGTCACGAAGGGGGCACAGCGTTCACGGGCCGAAGGCGGAATCAGAGCGCCATTGATGGCATGGAGAGGCACTTGCAGTTCCGAAAAGGCTGCCGCCGGAGTCCATTGGAGCAGATTCCGCCAGGCCGGAAGGGCCCAGGCCGGATCGGCGGCGGACATCTCGCAGAGCAACCGCGCCTTTAAATCCGCTGGAGTTGCCGGGGTGGCGGTCTGCGACACAAGGGCGGACATGGCTGCGGCGAAATCCTCCTGAAAGGGGGCGAAGATAGCTTCGACCGTCTCCGGCGACAATCCGCCGTAATCGATAACGAAGGTATCCACCAGCACCACCCCGGCCACCAGGGAACCCAGCTCGCGGGCGGCTTCCAGCGCTACGGCGCCGCCCATGGAATGCCCGATCAAAATCACTTTCTCCGCGTCAAGGGCGCCGACACAGGACACCACATCTTGGGCGAAGGGCTTTACTCCCCAGCGCAGGCGCCTGCCGCTGCCAGATTCACCGTGACCGGGCAGGTCCGGCGCTGCTACGACATGGTTGGCAGAGAAATGCTCCAACTGCGGCAGCCAGTGCGACCGGCGGCAGGTCCAACCGTGAACGAAGAGCAGCAATGGTGCGCCCTCTCCGCGACAATCGCAGGCCAAGGGAATGTCATCATGGGAAAGCAGGGTGCGTGAATGGCACGCGTTGGTTGAAATGCTCATTTCTTATGCTCCTAGCGCCGCCGGGCAGGACCGGTAAGCAATCGCTTCATCAGGTCGGCCTGGCTGTTGCTGCCGGTTTTGGCGAAGATCGCCTTGAGATGGGATCGCACGGTGTGCAGACTGATAAAGCAGCGCTTTGCCACTTCCGCAGGGTCCGCGGTGGCAAGCATAGCTATTGAAACACGCAGTTCCGCCTCGGACAGGGAGTAAAGCCTGCGTAAACACTCAGGGTCGACGGCAATCCCCGCTTCGGGATCGTACAGGTACACGACGACATATCCTGCCGGCTTGGCGGTCAAAGCCGGGATGTCCGGATGGATCGGCCTTACCAGCAGCTGCAGCCTGGCACCGTCCGTCCGGGGAACGTCCAGGCTTCCGCCGGTGGTTTGGAAAGCGCGGGATTCGGCGGCAGCGAGACAGTCTTTCAATAATCGCTGCAGGCGCTGGTTGCAGACCTCATCGGCAACCCCGATGTGACCGTCGCGAAAGATCAGGGGCGTGTCCACACCGAGCAGCTCCTCCGCGCCAGGATTGCAATGAATTACACGCAGCGAGTTATCGAGCAGAAAATAGGGCAGGGTTTCGCTTTCGGCTGCCAGTGCGACAGCTTCGGCACGGGCACAGCGATCCGCGACCTGGCCTGACAGCTGAAAGGCATGGTGCAGATGAGGCACGAAATGATTGATATAGGCCGTGTCCTGCTCGGTGTAGTGGCCCTGCCCGCCGGTGCGCTGCACCAGCAACTGTACCGTCCGGCCGGAATCCCGATAGATGGTGCCGCAAACACCGTGGTGAATATCCTGGGGGCCCGCCCAATCGTTGTAGAATTCGCTGCGCAGGAAATCGGACTGGCTGCAACTGAAGTGGAGATAGGTCGAATAGAGCCGGCCCGGAGGTTTTTGCTGCAACTCCGGACGCCAGGGACAGGCGTTGACATAATACTCGGTGTATTGGCGATGATAGTTGTCGTCGAGATTTTCTTTGATACTTGAGACGACGCGCGTGGCGTCGGCATTCATGACCAGCAGCCGAGCCGAACGCGAGTTGGTACAGGCGATCAGTTCACGCAGCACCGCGGACCAGGCGCCTGGGTCGGTGACTGTTGAAAAAATATTCTCAATCAGCCGCCCATGAGGTGGTACTGGATAATTTTTCTCGACCGCAGTGCTAACTGCAGTGCTGCAGCTACTCGTCGGATTTAAAAAATAGTCATGTGCGACGGACATATTTGCTCCGGGAACCGGCCGCATTATGCCGGCAGCTCAACTGAAAAGTATCCCATTGAAAAACAATGGGTTAATTTTAGCGATGACACTTCATGAAAACAAGAAAATTTTAGAATGCAACGTAAAATATCGGCCTAATGGGGCCGGGACTCGCTGCGAGTTTCTTGCTCAGGGTTTTCAACCTGCCACTTTATTTTGGTATGCGGTAAGCGCTAAAACGGATATTTAAGATATTCTGCCAAAAAAACCAGGGAGAGGACCGAGTTAATCCTGCCTGCGGAAGTATCGTGAACAGATAGGCAAACTTGTACTGTGTGATGTTTCGGTTACACTTTCGATATGACAAGAGGGCGGTTTTAACATGATAACCATACGCCAATGTGGCAAAGCCTTGCCCTTTTGCCTTCATCGTAACAGGATGCGGCGATGGGCCGTTGCCCGTCCAGGCAACGCATCTTGAAAAGGAGGTGTGCATATGCCGCTGATCGAGGTAAAAGTCATCGAGGGTGTGTTTACGTCAGAACAAAAGAAGGAAATTGTGAAGAAACTGACTGACGCCATGGTTTCTATCGAAGGGGAGAATATGCGTCAAGTGACCATGTGCATCGTGGAAGAAGTGAAAAGTGGCGACTGGGGCATTGGCGGGAAACCTTTGTCGACCGAAGATGTGAAAGCCCTGGCCTCGGGCAGGCCAGTAAGCTAAGGCTTTGAGCGAAGGGACTTTTGGTTCAGGCATGCAAAGCTGCAAAATGGACCAGACCTGCCAGTTTTTTAATACCTGGCAGGACTTAAGAGAGCCTTGTGACGTCGGGTTTGACTTTTGACATTCGATACATAACAGTCTAAAGTTAACCGAAGGTGTACGGGAAAATATGAAGCAATGGGGACTAGCTTGTATTTCTTTGGATCAATAGAAATGGAATCAAGGGGCGGGTACGCTCCCCGCCCTTGTCGTAAGCCGTATTTGGTTGTTAATTCAGAAAATAGTTCCAATGAGCTATGCTGTTGGAAAGCTACTTCCTGTATGCACAGATAATCAGATCATTCGTAATCTTTCGCATAAATGGAATCCGGATATTGCTGGCAATCTGATAGCCAAAACCGTCATTTTCCAACAATTGCAGGAATTCTGAAAGGTTATCTGTTTCTTCATCCAAGAAGTGGTGATGGTATTCAATGATAATCTCTTTATCAGCCGTAGTTTTTTTGCTTCAGAGAGTTGCTTGATTACAGCGGTCTCAGATCCTTTGATATCCAATTTCAGCAGGTCTAGCTCATCTGTAATGTATTCTCAAAGTAAATCAACTTCTACCTCAACTTTCTTTCCCGACTCCCTCTTGACCAGAATGCTCATCACATGAGAGCCAATTATATTGGGATTTGTGTAAAACGTTAATTTTCCCTTATGGTCAGAAACAGCACGGTTATGAACCTCGACGTGCTGGAGATTGTTGAGGCGGATGTTTTCCTCAAGTTTTTTAAAGGTGTTTTTATCAGGCTCAAAGCCAATAATTCTCGCGGCAGGGTATATATTTTTGAAGAACAAAATTGACATGCCTATATTGCTGCCGCAATCAATAATACGTTTCTCCTCAAGACAGTGTTGTCATAATATATGGTTCTCTAACACGCCGAAATCCTTGGCGTCAAGTCTTGTGCATACTTGATGCCCATTTTCGCGATCTCCCGGGCCTCTTCGCTGTTTCACGAAGGACTTTGGGCCTGGAAAACCGCAAAAAGTTGGTCAAAGGTCTCAACAATCAACAGCTTCTGTCAAATGTTGAGACCTGCCCCTTGCGTGACTTAAGCCTAAACCGAACAGCCCTCATGCTACAAATAAATCAATGAAACCATCAAGCGCGCTTCGCACAATTAAGCTGATTCATACAGTAATCTGGGCACTCTTTGCGGGCTGTATTCTGGCAATTCCGTTTAGTAGTCATGCAGCAAACTTTCTCTTGTCATGCGTGCTTATTGGTGTGGTAACTTTCGAGGTCGTGCTAATCGCTGTTAATCGCGGCAGCTGCCCTCTGACCGATGTTGCAGCGCGTTTTACCGAGGACCGAACGGATAATTTCGACATTTATCTTCCTGTTTGGATTGCCAGGTACAATAAGGCCATATTTGGCACTCTTTTTCTACTCGGCGTTCTTTATACGCTCTTTCAATGGGTGATCCGAGGTGGTGCCACCTGACGGTTCACTCAAGTGGTGGGGCTTTGGCAGCGAAACTAAAAAGGCAACCGCATTAGCGGTTGCCTTTTACCATTCATGGACTGTAGGGCAGTTTACCGTATCTTTCATTTCATGGGACCAAGTGGCAGAACAGTCCTGCCGAAAAGTTCGTTCCAGACCTGGGCGATGCCGGTGTACATGGCCGACAATCCGCAGATGATGCCCTCATAGCCGGTCAGTGTTTTGAACCCGGCGTCTCCCGAATAGTCACCGTAGGCAAGCATGAAAAACAGGATAGTCAGCGAGGCGAAGACAAACTGAAGCGCTCTGTTGAGCCTGAAAGTGCCGATGAACAGGAGCCCGGTAAAGATGCCCCACATCACCAGGAATGCGATCATCGCGCTTTCGGTCGGCTTGGGTACCCACCCGGCATGCGGCATCACGATCAGCGCTACCAGGGTCAGCCAAAAAAGGCCGTATGAAGTGAAGGCAAGGGTGCCGAAGGTATTTTTTTTCTTCCACTCCATGATCCCCACGATGACCTGGGCCAAGCCGCCGTAAAAGATCCCCATCGACAGGATCATGGTGTTCAGGGGGAAAAATCCGGCGTTGTGCAGGTTCAGCAGCACCGTGGTCATGCCGAAGGCGAACAGGCCAAGCGGTGCCGGGTTGGAGGTGTTGTCGGTGACGGTCACCGTCCCGTAGGTCTCATGATTGATGTTTTTTGCGTTTTCCATAGGTATGCTCCTTTTTGTGGGATGCAGCCGGTTAATCCGTTGAGCTGGCAAACCGGACGCCTGACAATTCGTATCCGGCAACAGACAGGCCATTGCCTCATTACCTTCACCTGGTAGTCCCGGATTGGTGCTGAAAGGGAATTGAGTCTGATAAGTTTATTTAAAGTAAATTGTTTTTATTGTAAATGCACGCAGGAGTCAATACCCTCTTTCATTTCAGACGGGAAATATTTTCGTCTGCCAAGCGCCATCGGCAGCGCTGTGTTGAATAACTTTCCGGATTCATGGGTAGTTCTCTTCATAGTAGCAGGCGGTGAAGATATACCAAACGCTCTCGGGACAGCCGCTGATTATTCCCTTTGGCGATTGGCGATTAAAGTCCGGCGTCAACGAGTCCTCACTAAGCGAGAGGGTTCGCAAAATTATACGTGCGGAAGCATCGCGAAGATAGTGGCAAGCTTGTATTGTGGGTTGTTTTGGTTACACTTTTACATGACAAAGGGGCGGTTTAAACTCGATAACCATACGCTAACATAGCAAAGCCTTGCCCCATAGCATTTAACGTAACGGGATGTGGCGACTGGCCATCCGTCCTGGCAACGCATCCTGAAACAAAAGGAGGTGCGCATATGCCGCTGATCGAGGTAAAAGTCATCGAGGGTGTGTTTACGTCAGAACAAAAGAAGGAAATTGTGAAGAAACTGACTGACGCCATGGTTTCTATCGAAGGGGAGAATATGCGTCAAGTGACCATGTGCATTGTGGAAGAAGTGAAAAGTGGCGACTGGGGCATTGGCGGGAAACCCCTGTCGACCGAAGATGTGAAAGCCCTGGCAGCGGGAAAGGCAAAAAGCTAATGAAGGCTGAGGGGCATGGGGCTAAAGATCAGACCTGCCAGGTTATGAAACCTGCCTGGAAGGTCTATGTAATTGACAGGAGCCTAAATGGAAAGTAGTGCAACGCTTGCCCGCTGCGCCTGGGTCGGCGAAGACCCGCTCTATCGGGCCTACCACGACAACGAATGGGGTGTCCCGGTGTACGATGACAATCTCCTGTTCGAATTTCTGACCCTGGAAGGCGCTCAGGCAGGCCTCTCCTGGCTCACCATTCTGCGCAAGCGCTCCGGGTATCGTGACGCCTTTGCCGGCTTCGACCCCGAGGTCGTGGCCCGTTTCGATGCGGAAAAAGTGGCGGCGTTGCTGGCAAATCCGGGCATCGTCCGCAACCGTTTGAAGGTGGAGTCGACGATCACCAATGCCCGAGCCTTCCTGGCGGTGCAGCAGGAGTTCAGTTCATTTGAAGCTTACCAGTGGCGCTTCGTGGACGGCAAACCGATTCGTAATGCCTGGAAAAACATCGGGGAGGTTCCGGCCAGCACTCCGGTCTCCGATGCGATGAGCCGCGACCTCAAGCAGCGCGGCTTCCGTTTCGTCGGCAGTACCATCTGTTACGCCCACATGCAGGCGGTCGGCATGGTGAACGATCACACGGTGGATTGTTTCCGTTGGCGGGAAATATCGGAAATGGTTTAAAGATAAGCGGGAAGTGTTCTCGTAATGAATTGCGTATGGGTTTATACCAATTTCAGATCAAGGATGATCTCAAGGCGGCGAGGAATGAGGCTGCGAGGCGTACTGAAGAGTACGTTGAGCAGCCGAAGACGAGCCAACGCAGAGAGGGCCTTGATATGGAATTGGACTCAGTAGTCGATTCCCGGCTGGGGCTCAATCCCCTGGCGGTAGGCGTGCTTGATCTCGTTTATTTCGCTGACCGTGTCGGCACGCTCGATTACCTCGGGATGGGCGTCGCGGCCGGTGAGAATGAGATGCAGGAGCGGCGGCTTGCTGCGCAGAATGTTCAGTACCTGTTCCAGGTCCACCAGCTTCAGTTTCAGAGCGTTGTTGATCTCGTCGAGGATGATGATGTCATGGCAGCCGGCGGCGATTTTCTCGTGGACCAGGTCTACGGCGTCCTGGGCGTTGGCCCGGTGTTCCTCCCAGGGGTAGGGGTTGCCCTGGATGCCGCAGAAACCCTTGCCGGTGGCATGCAGTTCAATGGCGCAGTCTAACTTCTTGATGCCGTCCCATTCCCCGGCATAGAGGTCACCCTTCATGAACTGGATGATGCACACCCGGAGACCGTGGCCGCAGGCGCGTAGCGCCATTCCCAGCGCGGATGTGGTTTTCCCCTTGCCATTGCCGGTGATGACCACGATCAATCCCCTGCGCACCTTCGGTTCAAAGTGGTCGATTTTGTCGGGCAGCGTGCCTCGCTTGCTCATGAGTGCAATCCCTTTACGTACTGTGCTTCAGAATGTAGGTGATCTGAAGTCTGCTGATGTCCGTGAGCTGGCAGTGTTGCCGATCTACGCCACATTGCCACCGTTGCTGGGCAGCTGGTTGTTACTTTACTAAGTTTTGCAAGTAAACCCTTGTTGTCAATAGTATTTCTGCACAGAGGGATTGTTGTTAATCATGACGAGTTTTTTGAGCTTTAGTCTTTGATTCCGGTCTGGTCTCTGCGGCTGAACTGACGGTGGGATGCCACCTCCGGATCACGAAACCCTGTGGCGCAGCCGGATTATGACTTTCGTACTCATTCAATGGTACTCGTACGGCAATAAGTTGCAGAAGTGCCTCTCTCAGATCCCGTATCGTAACCCCGCCGGCTGTCCCCTGACAATCGAGGCGGCTTTCGATCAGCCGTTGCCGATCGAGAATAATCATTACGTGGCCCTTCCAGACGATCAGGTCGAGCGGCATGACACTTTGCACGATTTGATCGACATCGAGACCGGCAATCGGAAGTGGGGAGCCGTAGCCGACCAGTTCCGAAGTGTTGCGTGGAGTCCAGCCTGCGGTTGCCTCATAAAGAAGGCCTGAGCAATCGAGTCCCTGCAAGGTCCAGGTTTCTTGTGTTTCTTTTTCCAATGTTTGATTGTCCGCGGGGGGATAGAGGGCGAGCATTTCCGGGACGCCTTGACGCAGGTTGCTGCCCCATTGGTAGGGTGTGCCGACCGCCGAGACGAGTTGTGAGATAATTGATTCCGGATTCGGCAGAGTGCGTTCACGAGGCGCTGGATAACTGTCCGTAGTCCGGACCATGCGGCTGTCAACGTAGTAGCCGGTTGTTGCAGGGTAGGGGTAGTCGTCGCTGGTTACCCGGTAGACGGGAATGTGAAAATCGCTGCAGATGCCCTCGATCCGGAACGCGGTTCCCGGCAGCGCGATGAATTCCAGGGAACGGAGCTGCCCGCACTGGTCAACAGCCAGGGTTATGCCGTCACTACCGCCGAAAACCGAGCGGAAGTCGGAAGTGTTGAGGACCGGAACTGGCCCGGTCGCCACGGCGTAACGGGGTGAAAGTTGTTTTACCGCGCAGGCGGTGAGCCCGCTGAGAAGCAGAAAAAGCACCAGGCAGTAGCTGCTGAAAATTCCGTAGCGGACGAGGTTATTACGCTTCGAAGCCGTGTTAATCGGCCACCTTCCTGTAGAGAATCGACCAGTAGCGGAATTTACGCGGCATATGGCTCACTATGCCGCCGGTTGCGAGGGTCACCCAGGTGAAGGGGATTACCATGGCCGGAAAGAAGTGTACCAATCCGGGTAGCCCGATATGGACAATGCCGATTAAACCCCGGACCTGATGAGGCCAGCCCAGGCTGTGGCGAAGCTCAAGCAGCAGAAGTCCGAGGCCGGTGAAGATGGTCAGGTAGTGCCAAAGATAGAGATCGTAAAGGGGGACTTCAAAAATAAATCCGCCTAACAGGATTCCGGCGAAACCGACGTGGCCCGTTCGCAAGAGGATGTCGAGCACTCGCATCCAGGCCGGGCGGTGATATTTGTTCGAAGTGTTATTGGCCGTTGTTTCCATAGTATGCAGGTCCTTGTAGTAGTGTAAAGAGAAAGCCACGAGTGACTTGTTTCATGTTCAATTCAGGTCATGTTCTGCGAACAAACCCGGCGAAGAAAACGCAGGAGGCATTCGTTGAAAGTTTCCGGCTGTTCCAGGTTGGCCATATGCCCTGCCTGGGGAATGATGCACAGTTCGTTGTTCGGCAGTCCCTCGCTGAGAACCCTGAGATCCTCCGGCGGTATTGCGCTGTCCTGTTCCGCGCCGATTACCAGGGCTGGCAGGTCGAAGTTTTCCAGGAATGTTGAGTAGTCTTTTCTCTCCAGAAGGCCATGGAGAGCGCCTTCGATGCCTCTGAGGTCAACCGTGGTGATCCAGCGGTAGACGGTGTTCACCAGTTCCGGATTGCGTCGCACTGTTTCACCGGCCAACAGGGACGCGATGGACAGTTCGGCCATGTTGCCGGTTCCCTCTTTTTTCATTTTTTCCAGGAGGGCAAGGCGTCCGGCCTTGGCCGTCTCGCTGTCAGAACTGCTGCGGGTGGTGATGAAGCAGGCGGCAACGACTCTCTCCGGGTAGCGCTCCAGGAGGTTGAACAGAATGTAGCCGCCCATGGACATGCCGCCGATTACGGCCCGGTCAATTTTCAGGTGATCCAGAAGGGCGACCACGTCGTCCGAAAACAGGGACATGGAGTAGGGGCCTTCCGGAACCTCGCTTTCACCGAAGCCTCGCAGGTCAGGGGTGATGACGCGGAAACCGGCCTCCGCCAGTGCTTTTATTTGGGGGCGCCACATGTCCCGGGAAAGCGGGAAGCCGTGCAGCAGGACCACGGCGGGACCGCTGCCGCTGTCGCCATAGGACAAAGATATTCCGTTAAGGTGCGCTTTCATGGGATTCCTTCGGCGGTTGAGGTGGAAGGGAAGGGATCAGGGGGGGCAGCAGGCGCAGACCGAACGGAACAGGGTGGTGCTCAGGTAGCGATCTCCCCGGTCGGGCAGAATGGTTACGATGGTTCCTGACTCGATTCTCTCGGCCATCTTGCAGGCCGCGGCAATGGCGGCCCCGCCGGACATGCCGACGAACAGGCCTTCCTGGATGGCGAGCAGGCGAGCAGTTTCAAAGGCATCCTCATCTTCGATGACTATTTTCTCGTCCAGCCGGTCCTCATGGTAGATCGGCGGGACGATCGCTTCCTTCATGTTCTTGAGCCCCTGGATCTTGTGGCCGATCCGCGGCTCGACGCCGATGATCCGGATAGCCCGGTTCTGCTCCTTCAGGTAGCGGCCCACGCCCATCAAGGTACCGCCGGTACCCATGCCGGCCATGAAGATGTCGACCTCGCCGCCGGTCTGGGAGAAAATTTCCGGTCCGGTGGTCTCGTAGTGAGCCAGTACATTGTTTTCATTCGCGTATTGATTGGGCATGTAATACATCCCGGGGGTTTCCTTGAGGATCTGGTGGGCCAGGCGGATCGCTCCGTCAGTGGCTTCGTGGGCTGGGGAGAGCACGACTTCTGCTCCGTACGCCTCCAGGATGCTGCGCCTTTCGAGGCTGACACAGGCAGGCATCGCCAGTTTTACCCGGTATTTCCGGGCAGCGCCGATCATCGCCAGGGCGATGCCGGTGTTGCCGGAGGTCGCTTCCAGAATTATCTTGTCGCGGGTCAGTTCGCCGGACTCTTCGGCCTTGGCAATCATGTAGTACGCAGGCCGGTCCTTGATCGAGCCGCCGGGATTGTTGCCCTCAAGTTTTGCCAGGATCCGCACGCGGGGATTGGGGTTGAGGCCGGTCACTTCCACCAGCGGTGTATTGCCGATGGCCTGCTCGACCAGGTATCGCTTGCCCGCTGTTGTTTCAAGGGTTTCCTCTGCCAGTCTGCTGCTGCATGATTTCATAGCGTCTCCCTGTGATGCATCTTGCCGGGCATTTTTCACGGTATTATTCCCTGCCCGTTCACGGCTTGATTCCTGTTGCGCCGCGAGCTGTTTAACCTACCATTTTCAGTGGGTAAATACAAGATGCATGGTGGGACGCTAAGCAGACTGCTGGGTTCAGGAAGCCGCGTCAGTGCCACGCAGGCGCTGGACGATTGCCGGGAGAATGTCCAGCAGGTAGTCCACGTCAGCGTCACTGTTGCCGGGGCCGAGGGAAAACCTGATATTTCCGACGATTGCTCCTCTGCCGATCCCCATCGCCTTGAGTACGTGGGAGGTTTTCAGTGCCCCGGAACTGCAGGCCGACCCGGATGATGCGGCAATTCCGGCCAGGTCCAGATTGAAGAGGAACGAGTCGGACTTAACTTCCAGGAAGGAAAGATTCGAGGTGTTGGGGAGTCGTTTCAAGGGGTGCCCGTTCAGGCTGACGCCGGGAATTGTTTCCATGATTCCCCGTTCCAGGCGGTCGCGTAATTCCGCGATGCGCACCGAATCCGTTGCCATGGTTCGTGTGGCGAGTTCGCAGGCCTTGCCGAAGCCGACGATGCCGGCAACATTTTCCGTTCCGGCCCGGCGGTTTCGCTCCTGGGAGCCGCCATGGAGCAGGGGAAAGATCTTGGTCCCCTTGCGGATGATCAGGGCGCCGATCCCTTTCGGGCCCTGGAGTTTATGAGCCGAAAGGGAGAGTAGGTGAATATTCGAGTTCTTCCATTCGAGGGGGATTTTTCCCGCTGCCTGAACCGCGTCACAGTGAAAGCAGATGCCTTTTCTGGCGGCAAGTTCGCCGATTTCCCTGACCGGAAAGAGCGTGCCGGTCTCGTTGTTGGCGTACATGGCCGAGAGGAGGATGGTGCTGTCAGTCACGGCTGCTTCCAGGGCTTTCTGGTCGAGCATCCCCTCATTGTCCACCTCGAGGGTGGTGACCTTGAAACCCTGGTGTTCCAGGTAAACACAGGGGGTGATGACCGACGGGTGTTCCACCGTGGTGGTGACGATGTGGTTGCCCAGTGCCTGGCGGGCCGCGGCAACACCTTTGATGGCCATGTTGTTCGATTCTGTTGCACAGGAGGTGAAGACGACTTCGGATGGGTCGCAGCCGACCAGGATAGCGACCTGTTCCCGCGCCTCTTCCACGGCCGTTTTTACTCGGCGTCCCGCCCAATGGATACTGGAGGGGTTGCCGAAATGCTCGCGGAAAAAGGGCAGCATTTCCTCGAGAACCTCAGGATGAAGCGCCGTGGTAGCGTTATTGTCCAGATAAATGTGACGTGTCATGTCGTTCACCCCCTGTTATTTTCCATTGTCTGCCAGATGGTTATACTGTATATCATACCACACTTTAATGGTCAACTATTGCCGTTGTTATAATAACTGATTTCTTTATTATCATGAAAGGGGACGACCAACCTACCCGATTGATGCGTGTTAGTAATAAGATTGTGGGCTTAGGAATGTGACTTTTAGTACATAAGCAAAGCGCGAGATAGGTTCCCCGCTTCTTGCGGGATGGGGGCTGCCATGTTTGCGCTGTTGGCAGCTTCATCCACCCCTCAATCCCTTTAGGTCCTGTGGGTCCTCCCGCTTGCGCGCCGTAGCGCTTCAGGGCGCAGGCCCGTCAAGGGAGGGGAGCCAGGCTCCAGTCTTCAGCAATACTATTCTGAATAGTTGCTTGTATGCTTAATGCAGTGCTGTGTATTTCGATTTTAATTACCTTTGGAATCAATGGGATTGTTCGCTCAAAGAACTTGACAAAACTAATAAAAAATACTATTTGGTGAAAAGAGTCATCAGGTATCAGACTTCCCGGAGGTTGCTAAAATGTTTACCGAAGAACAGATCGAGCGCTATTCCCGGCATATCATCCTCAAGGAGGTTGGCGGCCGTGGCCAGCTGCGGCTTCTGCAGGGGAAAGTTTTGATTATCGGCGCCGGCGGGCTCGGTTCTCCGGTTGCTCTGTATCTGGCTGCCGCAGGGGTCGGGACCATCGGGATTGCCGACGCCGATGTGGTGGCTATTTCGAATCTGCAACGCCAGGTGATTCACGCCACTCCCGACCTCGGTAAGCCGAAGGTGGAATCGGCCCGGGAAAAGATGGAGGCCATCAATCCGGATGTCAAGGTCATAACCCATCAGACCTGGATCTCGGCCGAAAACATCATGGGGACAATCCGCGATTATGATTTTATCATCGACGGCACCGATAATTTCGCGGCCAAATTTCTCATCAACGACGCCTGCGTCATGGCCGGAAAGCCCTATTCGCACGGTGGTGTCCTCCATTTCATCGGCCAGACCATGACCGTTATTCCCGGTGAATCACCCTGTTATCGCTGTATATTTCCCGAACCCCCGCCGCCGGACGCCATTCCGACCTGTGCCCAGGCCGGGGTGATCGGTGTGCTGCCAGGCGTCATTGGCACGATCCAGGCAACCGAAGCGATCAAGTTCCTGCTCGGTGTCGGAAAGCTCCTCACCGGGAGGCTCCTGGTTTACGACGCGGAGGGTTTGGATTTTTACTCTTCCCCCATTGCCCGCCAGAAAAAATGCCCCCTCTGCGGTGAAAATCCGACCATTCTCGAACTTCGGGATGAAGAGGGTGCCAGGAATATCTGCGAGATTCCCTGACAGGCGGCAAGTCGTTGCCTGAAGAAGAGTTTTTGCCTCAGCAAGTAGTCATTCGCTTTCCTTCCTGATTACCCCTGGATTATGAGGGAATTAAGTTGCTGCCCCGCCGTGAAAATTCAAATTTTTTTCCAGAGAGATTTTTCCCCTGCTCGTTAACCTGCCGTTTGTTTGCCAGAAGTTTTTCAGTAATAGAAACACAAAAAGTCTAACATACTTGTTTTAAAGCATTTTTCTGAAAATAAGTAACTGTATTTTTATTACCGTAAAACACATCATTTTGGTAAAGTATAACAAATATTTTTTGTTGACAAAAAGAATATGGATATGGCAAGGTGTTTTTAACGATTCAGCTACGGAGTTTTTTTGATGATCGAGAGACTTCTGGCGGGAAGGAATTTCCAATGTCCCAAGGTGCCGTAAAATTAATCGATCTGCGCGGTGTCTGTTGCCCAACCAATTTCGTTAAGGCAAAGCTGGCACTGGAGATGGCCGACAGCGGGGATATCCTGCGCTTCTATCTGGATGAGGGAGAGCCTGAACAGAACGTTGCCAGAAGCCTGGAAGCTGAAGGACACAAGATGCTGGAATCCCGGAAGGCTGATGGCTACTGTATTCTGTCAATTGAAAAAGTCTGAGGTTACGAGTAATTCAGTCCTGATAAGGAGAGTGAAAATGAGTGGTACAATTCCAGTAGTACCGGCCGGTGCGACAGCACAGGAGATTTTGCGACAGGGTGCCGAGGCGGCACAAGGGATAGTGAAGCTGGCCTGCTCCTTTTCCGTGGAAGATACGGTTATTATCGACATGATCCACAAAGAAGGGCTGCCAATCGGGATCTTTGCTTTGGATACCGGCAGACTGAACGAAGAGACCTATGAAGTGGCCGACGCCATTACTGAACGATACGGCATCCGGATCGACTGGTATTTTCCGAAAAATGATGCGGTGGAGAAACTGGAACGGGAAAAGGGCCTCTATTCCTTTCGCGAGTCGCTGGCTAACCGCCATGAATGCTGTGGTATTCGCAAGGTGGTACCGCTGGGCCGAGCCCTTGACGGACTGGCCGGTTGGGTTACCGGACTCCGCCGGGAACAGAGTGTAACCCGGACCGATCTGGCAGCAATCGAGATCGATGAAAATCACGGCGGTATTCTCAAGATCAATCCGCTGCTGGAGTGGAGCGAAGAGCAGGTCTGGGAATACGCCAAGACGCACCGCGTCCCGGTCAGCAGGCTTTATGCCCAGGGCTATCGCTCGATCGGCTGCGCGCCTTGCACCAGGGCGGTGGCGCCGGGTGAACATGCCCGGGCCGGACGCTGGTGGTGGGAGAACCCGGAGCATAAAGAGTGCGGATTACATCGGCGCTGAAGCGCCAGTGAGGGGTAAAGAGTAAGGCGTGAGGTGCTAGGTGTGTAGAGGATCACGTGAACTTAAACGTTTTTGTCCTCACTCCTCACCCCTGATACCTCACAAATCGACGAAGGAGATTCACATGTACGATCATCTCGACGAACTGGAAGCACAAAGTATCTACATATTCCGCGAGGCCTACCGAAGGTTCGAAAACCTGGCCATGCTCTATTCCATCGGCAAGGATTCGACTACCATGATACATCTGGCCCGCAAGGCCTTTTTCGGCAAGATTCCCTTTCCGCTGGTGCACATTGACACCACCTACAAGTATCCGGAGATGATCGAGTACCGCGACCGGATGGCCAAGGAGTGGCAGGCGGATCTGATCGTCGGCCGGAACGAAGCGGCCGTTGCCGCCGGTATGGGCCCGGAACAGGGACGTCTGGTCTGCTGCGAAAAGCTGAAAACCGAGGGGCTGACCCAGATTATCGAAAAGTACGATTTTAACGGCCTGTTTCTCGGCATTCGCCGCGATGAGGAAGGGAGCCGCGCCAAGGAGCGGGTCTTTTCTCCCCGCGACAAGAACTTCGAATGGCCGTACAAGGATCAGCCGCCCGAGCTCTGGGACCAATTCAATACCAATTTCGAGCCGGGCACCCACATTCGGGTTCACCCGATCCTCGGCTGGACCGAGCTGAATATCTGGGAATATATCAAGCGCGAGAATATCGAAATCTGCCCCTTGTATTTTGCCCGCGATGGCAAGCGTTTCCGCTCTCTTGGTTGCATGCCCTGCACCAAGCCGATCGAGTCCACCGCCACCACGGTGGATGAAATCATCACGGAGCTGCAGACCATTAAGGATCCGGAGCGAGCCGGACGGGCTCAGGATCAGGAAAATGCGTATGCGATGCAGAAGTTGCGAGCCAAAGGCTACATGTGAGGTAGGAACCGCCCACTTTTTCGCCCTGGCTGTGTAAGTGTTCGAGCCTGTTTGTGCGACGTGGCGCTGCCACGCCTCCGCACAGTCTCTCGACAGCCTTGCCAGGACAAAAAATTGAGCGTTTCTGAAAAATTATTCTGATCCCGCAAATCCTGCTTGCACGCTGAAGCGCTTCGGCGCGTAAGCGTGTTCTAAAAAAGATTCGGAGCCATTATGAACCAGAACGAAACATTGAAAATAGTCATCGTCGGCCATGTCGACCACGGCAAGTCCACCCTGATCGGTCGTCTCTTCTATGATACCGGCAGCATTCCCGAGGTTCGCTACCAGGAAATTGCCGCCACCTGCAAGGCGCAGGGGCGGGAATTCGAGTTTGCCTACCTGATGGATGCCCTGGAGGAAGAGCGGGACCAGAACATTACCATCGATACCGCTTCGACCTTTTTTAAGACCGAGAAGCGCCCCTATGTCATCATCGACGCGCCCGGTCACAAGCAGTTTCTGAAGAACATGATCACCGGGGCATCCAGTGCCGACGCGGCGATCTTGCTGGTGGACGGTGCCGAAGGGGTGCGTGAGCAGACCAAGCGCCATGCCTATGTCCTGTCGCTGCTCGGTATCCGCCAGGTGGTGGTGACCGTGAACAAGCTCGACATGGTCGGCTATGACCGCAAGGTTTTCGGTCAGGTGGAGAACGATATCCGGGCATTCCTTCACTCGGTCGGGATCACGCCTTCCCATGTCATACCGGTCTCGGCCCGCGAGGGTGAGAACATGGCCAACCGGCTTGGTCATACACCGTGGTATGGCGGACCGACGGTTTTGGAGGCTCTGGACACTTTTGAGAACGTTCATGCCGATCGTACCCTGCCGCTGCGCTTTCCGGTGCAGGATGTCTACAAGTGGGACGACAAGAGAATTTATGTCGGCAGAGTCGAGTCCGGCGAAATCCGCAAGGGCGATGAGGTGATCTTCCTGCCTTCAGGCAAGATCACCAAAGTGAAAAGTGTCGAGAAGTGGCTGAAACCGGAGCTCTTTTCTGCCGGGGCAGGCGAAAGCATCGGCATCACCACCGAGGATGAACTGTTCGTGGAACGGGGCGAGGTGATTGCCCGGCGGGACAATGCCCCGGTCAAAACCCGCGAGATCAAAGCGAGCATCTTCTGGCTGGCGGACCAACCGTTCCTGGCCGGAAAGACTTACACCCTGAAGCTGGCCACGGCCGAGGTAACCGCCACCGCGGTGGCGATCGAAGAGCGCCTCGATTCTTCCTCCCTGGAGGTGACCGAGCGGCACGCCAAGGAACTCCTTTCCACCGAGGTCGGAAACGTGGTGTTCGCCCTGAAAAACGATATCGCCGCTGACCTGTACAGTGAGAACATCGCCCTGGGCCGCTTTGTCGTCGAGGACGGCACGCTCATCTCCGGCGGCGGCATAATCCGGAGTCTTTCCTCGGAGGCCGGTACCTCGGCCCAAACCATCCGTCTGGACGAAAAGTTCATTATCAATGAAGACGGCAGCTTTGTCGACCTGACACGGGAACGGGGCGAGATCGACTTCTACGTCACCACTTCCTTTCTCGACTACCTGGGGGCCGGAAACCGGATCCTGTTCCGGCTGCGCGATCCCGGCCAGGTCGGTCCGGTGGCGCTGATGGCTTTCGAACATGACCTGAACTTCGTCTTTACCAGAAGTCGTGATCGGGTAAACCTGATCCTCTACAAATTCGGCGAAGAGCCGAAGCCGGCGGATTTCGAGCGTGGGGGGCTGTGAGGAAATCAGAACAAGAGTTCCCTTTAACCTGATATTTCCTTTACGCCCTGTGGGTCATCAGGGAGAAGGGACTCTCTGGTGGATTGACGGTTTTTAGGTATCTAGTACCCTGTAACAGTTGTTTCTTCGCATGCAGCCCCTCCATACCTCTCCTTGACAGGGGAGGCTTAAAGGCTTCCCTCCTGTCAAGGGGGGATTGAGGGGGGGTGATTTCAGGAGTTACAGGTATCAAGTTTGATTTGCAAAAAGATCAGTGCTTGCGGAAAAAGCGACTGGTCTTTTTTTGTCTCGATTCCGGCCAGCGATTTTACCCTTGTAGCCTGTTCCGTGGCGAGTCTGCCCGGTCCGGAACCAGGTGCCCTGGTGCCGCGTGTTTGTGAATAGTGATATAATTACAGCATGGAAACGGCATACGTTCGTTTCAGACATTCCACACTGTGAAAGGAGAACACCATGAAACCTGAGATCAGAAAGGCTTTTCTTGCAGGTTTGAGGATGGTTGCGGTTGCTCTTTCCTTGACCTTGCTGTTGGGCACCTTCAGCACTGTTGCGGCCAGCGATAAGTCCGAAGCACAGGTGATCGTGGACAAGGCGAAGGCGACGTTCACGGATGTTTTGACGGACAGTAATTTCTACTGGCTGGATAAATATTTAAAAGATGCGAAGGGAATTCTCATTTTTCCGCAGATCTTGAAAGCTGGGTTCTTTGTCGGCGGCTCCGGCGGAACCGGCGTACTGCTGGTGCGGAATGAGGAAACCGGTGCCTGGAGCGATCCGGCATTTTATACAGTCGGTTCGGTCACTTTCGGTCTGCAGATTGGCGCCGAGGCTGCCGAAGTGGTGATGCTGGCCATGAACCGGAAAGCCATTGATACCCTGCTCGTTTCAACAGCCAAGCTGGGTGCCGATGCCTCCATTGCTGTCGGCCCGATCGGCGGGGGGGCCAAGGGGTCGATTGCGGTTCCCGCGGTCTCCGCTGATTTCCTCTCCTTTGCCCGATCGAAAGGTCTCTATGCCGGCCTGAACCTGGAAGGGTCGGTGCTGGCGGTGCGCGATTCACTCAATGAAGGCTACTACGGCAAGGATGTCGGACCGAAAGACATCATCATGAAAGGTGATGGGAGAAACCCCGGTACGAAGGCCCTGAGGTCCGCCGTGGAAAAGGCTGCCGCACGCTGAGTTACAGGTATTGATAGCCGAACCCCGCACACCATACCGGGTGCGGGGTTCGGTTGATCTGTCAAGTGCAGCCGATTCCTTTTCGGGATTCTGTTGCCGGTTCCTTGCCCCGCATCCTTTTATGCTTTTCACTGACTTGTTTGCAAAACCTCGCGGTTATTGCCCTTCCTGGTGTTCCTGTTGTAGTTCTCGTGGCCATACTTTCCTGATAATCGTTCTGTGATCTCAATCCGAGATTGAAGGCGGTATTATACTACATCATAACAGTAGTAAATTTTGGTCGTGTAAAATATTTTATTGACTGTTATTG
>SBEG01000065.1 GCA_009668975.1 Deltaproteobacteria bacterium
GGCGCCCTATTCCACAGGCAGCACCCCCACCCATCACCCTTTCTATTGAATCCAGAGGGAAAAAGAATTAGTACCAGATAGCGGTAAAAAGCCGGGACCATTGAACCTTTTACCCAGCCAACTGGTTTCGAACGGAAGTATTCCAACGAATTGACAACCATCTAGCCTGCGCTACACTTTTCTAACAAACATTAAAAAAAAATTGCGGATTGTAGAACAAGGAGGGAATCATGTCAATAAATTTTGTGAAGATTCTAATAACCGCTGTATTCATGACGGCATGCGCATCTAACAACATCATTCCCACAGAACAGATGAACAAAATGGCAACATCCGTCCCTCTGCAAGACTATCTGATTCAGCCAGGGGATTCGCTGGACATCAAGTTTTTCTACAATCCCGAATTGAACGATCTGGTCGTCGTTCGACCCGATGGTCGCATTTCTCTTCAATTGGCGCCGGAAATACCGGCAGCGGGTCTGACGCCAGCCCAACTGACCAGAAATTTGGAAGCAAAGTATGAAAAGGAACTTGCCAATCCCGGCATCACCATTATCGTCCGTTCGTTCAGTTCACAGAGAGTTTATGTAGATGGAGAAGTCAACAAACCAGGAATGGTAGCCCTGCTCGGTCCGCTTACGGTTCTGCAGTCCATCGCCGAAGCGGGTGGAGCAAAAGATACTGCCAAGACGGACCGGATACTCATCATCCGCAAGTCGCAAGACAACAAACCTCAGGCAATCGAAGTTAATCTTGACGAAATAAGAAAAGCTGCCGACGGAAGTCAGAACCTGCTTCTTGCCCCCTACGACGTTGTATTTGTCCCGAAATCCACGATTGCCAACGTAAACCAATTTATTGATCAATATATTCGCAGAAATATCCCGATCCCGTTCGGAGTCTCGTATGGAATTGGTTTTTAAACCTGCGATGCAGTGTGTGCCGGTTCGCTCCTCCAAATCGGTCTACCAAAATTCAGGGAGTTGAGAGGTTACCATGGAAAGGATCAGTTCGAGAAAACAGGTTGATCAAAAAGGAAGTTTGAGAGACTTGCTCACCGTCTTTTTCAAGCACCGGAAAAAGATACTCATTACATTCTCCATCGTTGTAGCCATGGTGACACTAACCACATTCTTTACCTCACCCGTTTACGAAGCAAAATCCACTTTGCTCGTTAAATACGGAAGAGAGTATTTAAATCAGTCCGAGGTGGGTGCTTCACAGCCGATGATGTCCTTGGACAGAAAAGAAATAATCAACTCAGAGATTCAGATACTCAAGAGTCCTGACTTGGCTCAAAAGGTAATCGAATCCATCAAACTTAGCCAAATATATCCGGATCTGGCGAAAGCTGAAACCCGGGATAAAAAGCTCATGAATGTCGCCATAGCCCGCTTCGAGAAGAATCTGAACGTGAAAGAAGTAACGAAATCCAGCGTTATCCAGGTTTCTTTCGAGCACAAGAATCCAGAGATTACCTCAAAGGCGGTAAATCTCCTGGTCGATTATTTCAGGGAAAAACACCTTCAGGTCTTCAGTAGTCCTCAATCTTCCTTTCTAGAAGGTCAGGTGGCGGTAATTCGCAAAAAGCTTTTGGCATCGGAATCCGAAATGCAGGCCTTTAAACAGAAAAACAGGGTTTATTCACTTGATGAACAGAGAAGCCTGTTACTGAGACAGCGGACTGACCTTGCCAGTGAAATGATGAGCGCCCAGAACACTATCGATGAGTTGCAAAGGAGACTGGCTACTTTGAATGCCAGAACCAAAAGCCTGACCAAGTCAAATGCCCTGTACACGGAAACAGAGAGAGACAAAATCATCGTGGAGGCAAAGTCCAGGCTTCTTGCCCTGCAAATCAGTCAACAGGAACTACTGCGGAAGTACAAGGGAGAAAACAGGCTGGTAGTTGAAAACGGCAAGCAGATACAGCTGGTGAAGAATTTTCTCCATGAGCAGGAGGCGGACATCAGCAAAAAAGTCATGACCGGCAATGTTGTGTACCAGGATGCCCAGAGGGATGCGGTAAAAACCGAGGCGGACCTGAGCGCCCAAAGAGCAAAATACGCCACGCTGAGAGTTCAACTGGGACAACTCGACCGCGACATACAAGCACTTGATCTCCGCGAAAAAGATATGCAGAACCTGAAGCGGGAACTGGCCACGAATGAGAAAAATTTTCAGATATACGGTGAAAAGATGGAAGATGCGAGGATCACTGACGACATGAACAAGCTCAAGCTGGCTAACATCAGCGTCATTCAACCGGCAACGACTCCTTTAGAGCCGATCAAGCCCAAGAAGGGTCTGAATATTTTACTGGGAATGCTCTTTGGAGCGCTTTCCGGTATCGGCTATGCCTTAATCTCGGAACGCAACTCACAGGGACTGGCATCCCCTGAAATTGCCGAAAAACGTCTCAATCTCACGGTTCTTGCGACTATCCCTTACAGAGACGAAAACAATGTACGCAAACTTCTACAATCTTAAGAAAGAGCCTTTCCATATAACACCTGATCCTGAGTTTCTCTTTTTGAGCCCCAGTCATAAAGAGGCTTTGGGCTCTATTATTTATGGAGTTGGCCACAAAAAAGGCTTCGTGCTGATAACCGGTGAAGTCGGGACCGGCAAAACTACGATTATCCGCTCCTACCTAGAAGATGTCGACAGAAGCAAGCTGAAGATACTCTATATCTTCAACTCCAATGTATCCTTTCAAGGTCTGCTGAAAACGATAAACAAGGAACTGGGAATCATCGACCTGACCGACGATGTCTTCGAGATGGTGAATCTGCTCCATTACGAGCTGATCGAGGAATACAAAAAAGGTATCACTGTCGTACTGATTATCGATGAAGCGCAGAACATGCCGATTGAAACTCTTGAAAACATCAGGATGCTTTCAAATCTGGAGACCTCCACAGACAAGCTGATCCAGATCGTGTTCAGTGGACAACCCGAGTTTGAGCAGAAACTCGAACGCAAGGAATTACGCCAACTGAAACAACGGATTGCCGTTAAAGCGACAATTCGTCCCTTGTCGGCGGAAGAAAGCCGTGCCTATATCCTTCACCGGCTGCACAAGGCTTCTGCTGATAATTCCGCCCTCTTTACCGATGGAGCCTTGCGGAGGATTATCAAAGAAGCTCACGGCATCCCCCGGCTTATCAACATCCTCTGTGAAAATGCTTTTATCACGGCGCTCGGCTATCGGCAGAATCGGATAACCTCACGTGTCGTGAAGGAAGTCATTACTGACTTTTCCGGCAAAAAAGGGGGGCAGGCCCTGAAAACTGCACTGGTTTCCCTGGCAATTGTTCTGGCAATGCTGTCTTCGTATTTCCTGTATATCCATAA
Organism: Deltaproteobacteria bacterium; assembly: GCA_009668975.1. GTDB lineage: Bacteria > Desulfobacterota > Desulfuromonadia > Geobacterales > Geobacteraceae > RPRC01. Next base: position 3,358 of record SBEG01000065.1, read on the forward strand.
CAGAGATCAGGCAACGTCTGCGGCAAGCAAGCTCCCCGTACCTCCGGCAGGGGAAAACAAAACCATCCAATCAGTAATAAAGCCAGCCGCGGACTTGACAAATGACCCATCGGCCGTGGTCTCCGGCAGCCTTGCAGAACCTGGCAAAACTATCCGCGGATCCAGGGAACCCGGCTTTCCGGTTATCAGGGTCGTGAAAGCAGGAGATACCCTGGCGCAGCTCGCAGCAGAAGTGTACGGATCCAGCAACAAGGAACTTTTGGGGTTTATCAAGGAGAATAATTCCGGCATCTACGACGCAGACAAGATTTTGATCGGAGAACAGATTCTGTTCCCCGCACGAAAAAAAAGGGAGCAGGAGGAGCTATGAGTAAGATATATGAGGCTTTGGAAAATGCCCAAAAGGAATCGCGGCAATTGGCTACGCAAAAGATCGAAGTGCCTCAAACAACCGCTGCTAAGGTTTTGCGCCCCATCGCCAGGAGGGATTTCGAAAACGAGATGATTGCCCTTTACCAAAGCATCGAGTCACGACTGCCTGATCTCGATAAGAAAGTAATTCTGTTTCTTAGTGCAAAGGAGGGTGAAGGCACATCGACCATTGTTCGTGAATTCGCCAGAATCGCCGCAAGAAAGATGGGAAAAACGGTGTTTGTGCTCGATTCAGGTCACGATCCACATCAGCGATGCATCTTTCTGCACATTATGCCAGAAAGTGAACACGAAGGAACTGCGACAGGAAAAAATGTGCCCCAGGGTGAGATGGATCTGGAGATGTGCCCCTTGGATATGTCTCTCGGCCATCGTCCTTTAAACTTTTATTCGCCGAACATAGCAGATTTTTGGGATTCATTGAGGCAGAAATATGATTTGATCCTTGTTGATTCAAGTTCCGTTTCCAGTTCTCCCGACGGAATCGAGATCTCTCGCGGGGTGGACGGGGTGATCCTGGTCGTGGAGGCGGAAAAAACCCGCTGGCAAGTTGTTGAAAATTTAAAACAAAAGATAGAGAAGAGTGGCGGCAACATCCTGGGGATGGTTTTCAACAAGAGGCGATATTATATCCCTGAAAGCATTTACCAGCGGTTGTAGATTCCTTCCACGAGTCACCGTAGAGAGAGATGGGAAGGCGGGAAAAATGAAAGTACTCGTGGCAATGCGAAACATTTTGTTTTCCCATGCCCTGTGCACGGTTCTGAGATTGGAAGCAAATGATTATCAGGCGCAAACATGCCATCGTCACGAAGCACATGATTACTTCGAACCAGATGTGATACTCGTTGACCATGAATGTTTGCAGCACAATGGGCTTGAGAGTTGGCCCGAAGCCAAGATACTGCTGATTGATACCGGACTGCAAGAGGAGGAGATCATACATTTAATGCGCCTGCACAAGCTTTATGGAGTCTTGTCACGTGATTCCGACCTTCAGCAACTGAAAAAAGCCATAGCGGTCATAAACGGCGGCCAGATATGGATAAACAATGAAAGGATGAAGATTCTTATTCACGGCATGGACAACCCCAGACCAGCCACACCGGTTGATAAACTCACTGCCAAGGAAAGCCAAATTGTTGAACTGGTCGTCGAAGGGATGAAAAACAGAGAAATTGCTTCCAGGCTTTTTCTAAGCGAGCAAACAATAAAATCACACTTAGGTCGTATTTTCAGAAAACTGCAGGTACGAAATCGCTCTCAACTTGTATCGATGATATTCAAAAATAGACCTTCTCTCGACTATTACGAAATCCAGCGCCCGATTCCTGACTAAACTGATCTACCTGACCTCCTCTCATAAGCAATCAGCTACATTAAATAATCTCATTGAGTCAATAACAGCGAGTAATATCATCAGATTAGTACTTTAGTGTTAATTGACTATGCTTTCATATGTGATATAAGTTCAACTAGATGAATACTATCT
>SBEG01000038.1 GCA_009668975.1 Deltaproteobacteria bacterium
TAACAACTATCTATGTTTCTGGTTAAAACAACGGTTATGAAAGGAGATCTATTGTTATGATAAAACATCATAAGTTAAGACTTATCCGCTTTGATGAACTTTCAACATTGCTTGGCGGAATATCCAGAATGACATTGTGGCGCTTGGAGAATGACCCCACCGGTAATTTTCCACCAAGGCGACGATTTGGAGGCAATTCAAGGACGGCTGTGTGGAATGAGCAAGAAATTCTAGAATGGATTTCTCGTCGTGAAACTGTGACGGCGAAAAAAAATAGTTAACGACTAAATTATTTATTAATGTTGGTTTTAAAGCCACGTTTCAACAATCTAGCATTGTTAATCGGGGAGCCATAAATGGCAGGAGTAAAAATTACCTACATAGCGACTCCAATTGGGCATCTTGACGAGCCTTGCTGGAAAGCTGTGGCTGCTTTCCCAAGCGGCGATACAGCAATAGTAATCGGATTGCTGTTGAGAGATTTGGCTGCAAAAATTCAGCAAAAAGGCCGTCTTTTGTTTCCTAACGGCAACCCGATGGATTTGGTAATGATAGCAGCTTCGATTGGCCGGGATGTTGTGCAAGTTGAATTTGCAATCAGGATTTTGCAGCTGGTTGGTACCATCACAATAAATGGCGCGACTGTGTCGGTTACAGACCCTCTACTATTTGATCATTTTAAAAAAGTTGAGGCCTTGATGACCGGTGATAAAGTAGATCAGAAGCGAGCGCTCAGTGCGCTAAGGTCGAAAAAATATCGGGATCGAAATAAAATAAAACATCAGGGTGACGCCACGTTATCGTCACAAAATAGTCACCATATAATGCGTGACGATGTTATGCAACTGCCTGATGTTACAATAGCTAATCGTCGTCACGATACTTCTACTGAAGAAGTTGAGGTAATATCTACTACTACTTGTCACAAAGAAAAGTCAGAGTTCCCCAATCTGCCTCCTGTGCTCGATACAAGTGATAATCGAAGCTTAATGTCAAAGTTAATAGATGAAGGTTACGATCGCGCGTCAATCCGAGCTGAGGTGGAAAGAGCTGTCTCTAAGGGAAAAGTGCCAGCTGATTACTTGTATCATGCACTGAAGAGAATGTTAGCTGGGCACCCCGGCTTTGCCGAGGCAACGGCCAAGCAATACCGAGCCATCGATGCTGCTAAATCGGCTGAAAACGCAAAGAGAATAGAAGATGAAAAACTTAGAAAATTAGCACACTCTCCTGAGTCCTGCGCTGCTGCAAGGGCGGCACTCGAAGAGATGGATCGGCGCTTTGGCTTGAGTAACATCTCTTAGGCCTGGAGCTTTGTGATTAAAGAAAAATACATTTGGACATACTCCTGACTGAAGTAAAGAAACGGTGACCAATGATGCAATGCATGGTAGTGGGTCAGTTTGTAAATAGATGTCTAGCAGGCCGTTGAAAAACTACTCTGGTTGAGTTGTTTTTCTTCCTGTTACCGTTTTTTCTTCGATTTTTGTTGTTCAACGATCTGTTTGCTCTTTGAAATCCTTGTTCGTTTGCTTCGATTTCGCCATTTTCAGTCCCTTTTGCCAGATCTGGACGCAATTATGCTGCAAGAACGCCCAGATTTCGCATCCGTACCAGGTTGTAGGCTGATAATGCCAGGGTAAAGTACCAGTCAACCTTTTCAATGCCCCGGTGCCTGGTTTTTCGGAGGTTTCCGACCGTCTTGAGCCAGCCGAACGCTTCTTCGATCCTTTTGCGGATTCGTAGGCTGACGTGGTAGCCCTCATGCCGGGTCGTCCGACCGTCGATTGCAGAGCCGCCGTTTCTGTTAACGTTCTGAGCAACGTGGGGTGTCGCTTTATGTGCCCGCAGGTCTTCGACAAAGTCTTTCGTGTCATAGCCTTTATCGCCTGCCACGGTAATACGCTTTTCCCCGGCAACGTCGGCAACCATTTCGACGGCGGCTTCCCGCTCTGCAGTACCGGTAGCATGAGTAATGGAGCCATCTACGATGAGGCCGTTTCGATTCTCCATCAGGGCATGGCCCAGATAGCACATCTTGGCCTCTTTTCCGGCGCTTTTCTTATAGAGTCGGGCGTCAGGGTCTGTCGTGGACTCATGGGTATCGTTCTTTCGGCTTTCTCCACGGAAGTCATGTTCCTGGTTCCGACCAATGGGGTTCTTTGGTCCGTCCTTGGGTTGGAAGCTCTTCGTGGAAGCCCATGCTTCGATAAGAGTGCCGTCTACACTGAAGTGTTCGTCGGATAGAAGCTTCGCCTTGCGGGCCTGTTTCACGACCCCGGCAAGGAACATCCGAGACGCATCGGCCTTTATCAACCGCTCCAGGTTGGTGGAGAAGGAGGAATGGTCCCAGACCTTCTCGTCAAGGGACAACCCGACAAACCAGCGGAACAGGATGTTGTAGCTTATCTGCTCCACCAGCAGGCGGTTACTCCTGATGGTATAGAGTGCCTGGAGAAGTAATGCTTTCAACAGCTGTTCAGGCGGAATCGACGGCCTCCCGGTACTGGAGTACATGGCCTCGAATTCTTTATCAAGCTCAGCCAGCGCTTTATCGGCCAGTGCTCGTATTGGGCGCAGCGGATGGTCTTTTGGTACATACGACTCGGGAGCCACGTAAACGAACATCGATTCGGTTTTGCAGTCATTTCCACGCATAATATTCTCCAACAATTTCAATGTATTGCGCGTGGTAATATAGCATAATTTGACACTTTTCTGAATCAAAATGAGCTAGTTTTTCAACAAACTGCTAGGTATGTGGCTCATTTATTGCTGATATATTGACATGTTGTAAAACGGTCTTAACATTAAAAATATTGACAAACTATAACAGATACAGTGGATCTCCCCCGGTCTTGTGGTCAGTCCGAAAAGCTGCTACAACCTCAGCTGGAGGGTTGTCGATGGTTCGGAATACGAGAAAGTCATTCACACGTGAGTTTAAGATCGAAACGGTCAAGCTGGTCACCGAAGGCGGTGCCAGCGCCAGCCAAGTTACAGATGATATGGGTGTCCACGTAAATACCCTTTACAAATGGATACGAGAGTTTTCAGCCGAGCCGGACGAGGCATTCCCCGGAAAAGGGAATCTGGCCAGCTCCGATGCAGAGATCATCCGCGAGCTCAAGCGAGAGAACGAGCGACTGAAGATGGAGCGTGAAATTCTAAAAAAGCAATGGCCATCTTTTCGAGAGACCCGAGCTGAACTTTCCGTTCGTCTGCCATTTTCAGGGTGAGTACCCCATTTCGGCAATGTGCCGACTGTTCAACGTCTCGAAGAGCGGCTACTATGCCTGGCTACGCAGACCTGAAAGCCGCAGGGAAACGTGACAAGGAGCTGTCCAAACTGATCAAGAAGATCCACGACGACAGCTGCGGCGAATATGGCAGCCCGAAGGTTCACGAGGAGCTGCGTCGTCAGGGTAAACGTTGCGGGTGCAAACGCGTTGCCCGCCTGATGCGAAAAGATGGCCTGAGACGAAAATTATCCGTAAATTCAAGGCGACCACCATTTCTAACCATAACCTGTCGGTGGCCGAAAACCTGCTTAACCGTGACTTCTTCTCAGCCGAGCCTAACCAGGCCTGGGTAGCCGATATCACGTACATATGGACGAACGAAGGCTGGCTCTATCTGGCCGTCGTAATCGACCTTTTTTCCCGCGCCGTAGTTGGGTGGTCGATGTCTGAGGGCATGACACGGAGCTTGGTGATTGATGCCTTCATTCTGGCTGCAAAACGCCGAAACCCTCCGCCTGGCCTGATTCACCACTCAGACCGGGGATCACAGTACGCCAGTGCCGATTTCCAGCGGCTCCTGGCGAAATTCGGCACTGTCTGCAGCATGAGCCGCAAAGCCAACTGCTGGGACAACGCAGTTTCCGAGAGCTTTTTCGCTTTGCTGAAAAGAGCCTTGGTTTTCCATAACGGGTATCTGACCCGTGCGGAGGCACGGCAGAGCATTTTCAATTACATTGAGCGATTCTACAACCGCAAGAGGATTCATTCCTCGCTGGGGTATGGGACCCCATACGAGGTCGACCAACAACAACTTGCCGCTTAACTGGCTGTCCACATTCCCGGGGCAAATTCATAGCAAACTTCACAAACGTTATGGAAGGGGGGGGAGCTGTGACGCAAGCACAAGTTATGGATTATATAGAAAAAACTAAAGAAATTACTGAAAAGATGATTGCTTCAAAAAAAGAGTCTCGTGAATTCTTAGCCAAAACAGGTATGTACACAAAAAAGGTGACTTGAAAAAAGAGTTTCGTTAATTATGTATTCAGTGTTTCCTCATTTCGTACTTGGTTTCCATGGATGCGATCAGAGTGTAGCCGAAAGAGTATTGGCTGGAACAGATCATCATTTATCGTCTAGTGCAAATGGTTACGATTGGCTGGGTCATCGGATATATTTCTGGGAGCATAATCCGCAGCGCGCTTTAGAATATGCGCACGAATTAAAAGAAAATCCGAAACGAACTTCTAAGGGAAAAACGGTGATAGAAAACCCCGTTGTGGTTGGAGCAATCATTGACCATGGAACTTGCCTGAACCTGCTCGAAGGCAAATCTATTGATATTGTTAGGGCAAGCTACGATCATTTGTCAACAACAACCCTTTCGCTAAACAAGGAACTTCCTCAAAACAATAGTGGACGTAGATATCTAGATTGCGCTGTAATCCAGGCTCCGCATGAACTCATGGAAATGCAAGGGAAAGCTTACCATAGTGTTAGGGGAGCCTTTATTGGGGGAGAGCCATTATACGAAGGCGCTGAATTTAAAGAAAAGAATCATATTCAGATATGCGTTTGCAACCCAAATTGCATCAAAGGTTATTTCCGGCCCATGATGCCAGTGGGTGGAATTCCCATTCCTAGAGCGATTGGTCTGTAAAGTTAAAGCCCTGTAATTTCCTCCAAAGTCCACACATGATCTGCAATTCCCGCTTCCATTGCTGGTGTAACTCTTAGCGTCTTATGAATCCTTCCGAAATTTTAATACATGATATGAAGTGCAACAGCCCCATCAAAGTTTTTCACTTTCTTTAAAAAAGCATGGTAAAGGTTGTGGATTTGAATTGCGACAAAAAAACAATTTCAAACTAGATGAAGGTTGAAAGCATGCGAAGCTGACCACATATCTGTGAACCGGCGTGGAATATTGACCCAGCATCGGCGTCCAAGCTTGACCCTCCCTATGATTATTCAATCGTTATAGTAGACAGTTAAAGACTCGGGTGGGTCATTGTTCGACGCCTTTTAAGGGTCATATTTGGAATCCGATCCACAGGTGCTACAAGTATATGATCCTTTAGAATACTCAGATCCGTTAATACCGGAGATCTTTAGCAGTTTCAATTTTCTACACTTGGGACACTCATGGGACAATTGGGACAACGGAAAGCATTATTCACAACAAACAGCAATTAAGTTAAGTCCTGTAATTGTCTGAAGTTATGTGGTTATACATTGTCAATTGTTACTCAAAATTGACTTTCGACGGACTACGAATCCGTAAGCAGAAATTATATTATTCGGAAATCGATGGGGTAGAAGGTGAATTCCGCGAAACTCCTGCCAAAATTTCTAAATGTTCCGCCCATCGAGTCAGAGCCTTTTTCTTTTGCTCATCATATTTATGCTGGTCATAAATAGACTGTATTTTAGACATTTTGTGGTTTAAAACCTCTTCAGCCCAATGTGGAGGTATCTCAATTCTAGCCATTCCAGTTCGAGCTGACCGGCGCAAATCATGAGGTGTCCACTTTGGTAGCCCATAGTATTTAAACTGGACTTTCCTGCCATTTCGACAGGTTACGGTCACTCCTCGCTCAACACGCTGGGAGAGAGAGTTTCTTTTAATTGGCCTCTCGACTGGCGGCGTTAGTGTTTCTTCTGATAAGGATTCGCTCACATCTGAGGGGAATATGTACCCTTTAGCATCGCCTATCAAAGATAACGCCAAAGGAGTAAGGAATACCCTGTGATCCTCTGGTGACCTTCTCAAGGTTTTGCTGTTTTCAGTTTTTATGCGTTGCCAAGGAATTGTCCACCAATGTCCTTTTATTTCTGTACGGTGCATCCCTGCAACTTCCTCGGGCCTTTGTGCTGTGACAAGAATAAGCTTAAGGGCACGTTTGATTAAATCGTTGCCAGGGCCATTATCTATTCGACGCCAAAGTTTCATAATTTCTTTGTCGTCTAAAATTCGACTTTTGCCTTCAGACACCCGTAGTGTCGGAAGAGAGTCAAGCATATTGGTACAAGGCGAAATATCGATATATTCTCTGTCCTGTGCATACCAGAACATTTTTGCTATGGCTTTATGAACATTTCGGGCTTGACCAGGTGCTCGAGCAATTACAATTTCCAGTAAAGATATGATTTCGCGACGACGTATAGAGTTTATTGGCCTGGTCCCTATTATTGGAATTACATCCTGCTCAAGCGCTTTGTCGACGTTATAGTGCCATCGAGGTGAGTAGTTGAGTTTAGACCAGTTTTTTAGAAATTCTGTTGTTACCTCTGAAACCGTTTTTTCTGTGGGTGGTGGAGGTTGTTGAAGGGGAGGGGGAGCTTGTGGGTCTAAACCTGATGCAAGGCCACTGGCAGCATCGCGAAATTCTTGTCTTGCATCTGCTAATTTTTTGGCTGGGTAGTTACCTAGATTTTTTTGACGACGACTACCATTTATCGTGTATATAAACAGGAAAGTCTTTACACCAGAAGGTAGGACGCGGACTGCGAATCCTTGGCCCTCGCGGACATAATATTGCTTTTCCTTTGGCTTCAGGCTATTGAGGTACTTGTCGGTAAAGTACATTGTGCAACCTCCATGCAACCCGCGATAAGGTCGATAAGACGATTTGTATCGTGATATATCAAGTTGTAACGTATCCCGAATTATAAGGTAAAAATGCTGATAAATCAAGACATTGTCACCCTTGTTCTTGTTATCAGAATATATCATGAGATATCATAAAATACTGAGTCAACAAGCTTCCCAAGCTGAAGGTCGCGGGTTCGAATCCCGTTTCCCGCTCCAATAAAATCAAGGGGTTAGGCAATTTGCCTGGCCCCTTTTTGAGTATTGTGGTTCCTCTCGTGGTTCCTCTGTTTTGCTTTTCGATTTTTTATTGGACCATTCATATGGAACCTGCGATCTATAAAAGAAATATTTTGGAACATTTATTTGCACCATTCTTAGCGGTCCTTAGGGTCCACGTAGTAAATGAACGCGGACTTTCGTGTTTTATTAATTGCTAAGAGCGAGAAGGTGAGCAGCTTTTGTATTTGTTGCAGGTAAAATCTATTTCCCCGACTTTGGATCCCACTCCTGAACCATTTTTTTGCCTAGGTGATTTGCGCTGACCTTGGTTGATTATTTACAGAAATATTGTCCCCACCTTCGGCATATACGAAAGAAGCACATCGCACCCGGATTGATGGGACTGGAAACAGGAATATGCTTGGTTCCTGTGTCGATGGTTGAAAGCGGACCATGCCGATCAAAGATTGGAAATCGGCGTTTAATCAATTCGGCATTTTGTTTTAAGGCAGAATGTCTTGTTAAGTTAACATAACCGGAAAAACTTTCACAGAGTAACAGGCAAGCCAACGACAAGCTGGAGAGTATATGCCCTGGATAATTATAGCTGCCACTGCGACAGCCAGTTCAGTATTAATCCTGACCTTGGTAAATATCTATCTCTATCTGTGCTATAAAGAACGTTTCATGAAGTTGTGGGCGATAGCTTGGGGAATACACACGTGCAGATACCTCTTCCTCATCGCATCAACCTTATTGCCTGCCAGCAGTATTCTCAAAGAGATCAATTACCTTTGTATTATAGCCAGTGCGGTTGTCCTTTTGGCCGGGACGAGCCATTTCATGGGAAAGCCCATTGGCGGGAAAGCATTCATCATTGGGATTCTCATAGCGATATGGACAGTGATTTCTATTTCCATGAGCATGCCGGCTATGAATGCCGTTATTCCAATCTTCGCCTTCCTGACTTTCACCTATATCCATATAGGAATTCAATTCCTGAAGAATTCTGCTTCGAATGAACTTGCTAGCCGCATTACGGGTTGGCTGTTCATAATATGGGGAATTCACCAGGCCGATTATCCGATTCTTCGACCCATAGAATGGTTTGCACCCTGGGGATTTCTTATAGGCGGTATCCTGGCTACGACTATCGCCATGGGGATGATACTTATCTACTTTGAAAGAACACAGCGAGCGTTGCAAGCAAAGGATGATCGCCATAATCAACTGATAGAGTCATCCCATAACTGGATCTGGGAGGTTGATGCAAATGCTGTCTATACATTCGCCAGTCCTCAAGTAAGGAAGCTGCTGGGGTATGCTCCGGATGAAATTATCGGTAAGACACCCTTTGATCTCATGCCTGAAGATGAGGCTAACTGCATCAAAGATATTTTTGACGGGATAGCAGCCCGTCAGGAACCTTTCTTTTGTTTGGAGAGCACCTATCTACATATAGATGGCCGAAGAGTGGTTTTAGAGACCAGCGGGGTGCCTTTCTATGATGATTTTGGAGTTTTCTGCGGCTATCGTGGCATGGCTCAGGATGTTACCGAACGCAGGAAAACTGCACAAATTTTAGCGCAAAGCGAAGAACGCTTCCGTTCCCTGATTGAACAAGCTCCAGAAGCCATAGTTGTTTTTGATGTAGATGAGGGACGGATTGTCGATACAAATCCTGCGGCGGAAAGGTTATTCGGCTGCAGCCGGGATGAATTACTGAAGGGGGGCCTACAACGCTTCTATATGCAAAAACAGCCCGATGGTCTGTCGGGCAGTGAGTCAGTGGCCGAAAATATCCGACGGGTACTATCAGGAGAGTTGGTAAATACTGAGCGGAACATCAGAACCGCTGATGGCAGGGATCTGATATGTGAACTTCATCTTGCTCTTCTTCCCTTTGAGGGTAGTCGTCTGTTCAGGATGAGCTTCATTGATATCACCGACCGAATCAGTGCCGAGATTAAGGCCTCTGAGCTTGCAAAACGCCTGCAATTGGCAACATATTCAGCCCATATTGGTGTATGGGATTGGAATATTAAAGATAATATTTTGACCTGGGATGACCAGATGTTGGCTCTTTACGGTCATACCAGAGAAACATTCGATAGTTGCGTTGAAGCATGGTATCAAGGCATTTACCCTGATGATCGGGAACCGATATTGCGTTTGATTCAGAAGGCGCTAAACGGTGAATGTGGATGGGATACCGAGTTCAGGATCATGCGTCCTAATGGTGAGGTGCGGTGGGTCAAGGCGGATGGAACCATCATACGTGATTCAGACGGGACACCAGTCCGTATGCTCGGCGTCAACCGGGATATCACTGACAGAAAGATTGCTGAAACCGAGCTACAGCGTCACACCCTCAAGTTGCGTTCCATTCTGGACAATCTCCCGATGATGGCCTGGTTGAAAGACACGGAAAGCCGTCTTGAAATGGTTAATCAACCATATGCTGAGTCATGCGGCCGCACCATTCAAGAGTGTCTCGGTAAATCAGATCTAGACCTATATCCTCCAGAATTTGCAGCGATACACATGGAGGATGACAGGGAAGTTTGCAGATCCGGCCAACGCAAACAAGTGGAGGAGCAGGTCGCGACACCGGATGGTGTCCGATGGGCGTTCACTTGCAAGACTCCGATCACCGATGAGAAGGGCAATGTTGTCGGAACTGCCGGAATCGCCCTCGACATCACCCCCCGCAAAGAGGCCGAGAGAGCACTCCGTGAAAAGGAATTTTTCTTCAGTGCATCGCAACGTGCAGCAATGGTTGGCTCTTACAAGGTCGATTTTGCTACCGGGTTATGGGAATCTTCCGATGTCTTGGACAATATCTTTGGCATCGATCGGGACTATGGGAGAAATATTCAAGGGTGGTTGGATATTGTACATCCCGAAGATCGGGAGATGATACAGCGCTACCTTCTGGAAGACATAATCTCAAATCGACAGTCATTCAATAAAGACTACCGTATTAAAAGGATTGATAACGGAGAACTACGTTGGGTGTTGGGTTTGGGTAGCCTTGAATTTGATGCAGAAGGTAACGCCGTAATGATGCGAGGAGTCGTTCAGGATATAACCGAACGTAAGCGGGTTGAAGAGGCATTAACTGCATCCATGAAATTCAACCAGCAAATCATCTGCAGTGCTCAGGAGGGGGTAATCGTCTACGGTCGCGATCTCTGCTATAAAGTTTGGAATCCGTTCATGGAGCAGTTGACGGGTTTTCGGGCTGTCGAGGTACTTGGTAAATATCCCCTTGACGTATTCCCGTTCCTGAAGGATGCCGGTGTGATTGACCGTTTGGAAAACGTCCTCAAAGGCGAGGATGCAGAAGATATTGAATTCCCGTTTTCAATCAGGGGCAATAGCGGATGGGCAGTTGACTCCAGCGTTCCGCTCCGTGCCGATTCCGGGGAGATTGTCGGTGTATTAGGTATTGTTCGTGACACTACCAAGCAACGCAAAGCCGAGGAACAACTCCGCCAGTCCCAGAAGATGGAAGCTATAGGCCTACTTGCCGGAGGTGTTGCTCATGACTTCAACAACATTTTGACCGTAATTTCCGGGTATAGCGCACTGCTGAAAATGGATGGGAGTCTGAACGAGCACCAGAAGGGGCAGATAGAAGAAATAGCAACCTCGGCTGAGAAAGCCGCCCAACTCACCCAGGGCCTGCTGGCATTCAGCCGCAAGCAGACGCTGATGATGAGGCAGGAGAACCTCAACGAGATTATCCAGCATGTGCACAAATTCCTGGCCCGGATCATCGGCGAGGATGTCAAGCTCAATACATCATGCAGCGGGGCTGAACTCCCTATCATGGCCGACAAGGGGCAGATCGAACAGGTGCTGATCAACCTGGCCACCAATGCCCGTGATGCCATGCCAAAGGGAGGTGAATTCAGGGTTGTGGCAGAAATGGTGCTCCTTGATGAGTCTTTTACCGATTTCCATAAGAGCAACGTTCCTCCTGGCAGATATGCCCTGCTCACCGTATCGGACACCGGCAGCGGGATCAGCAGTGAGCATATCGATCATATATTCGAGCCGTTCTTCACCACCAAGGAGGTGGGGAAAGGAACCGGCCTCGGCATGGCGGTTATCTACGGTATCATCAAACAGCATAACGGCTTCATCAACGTCTATAGTGAGCCGGGTCTGGGAACCGCCTTCCGCATTTATCTGCCGATTTACGAGAATGTCAGCTTGCTCAAGGAACCGAAGGTTGAAATTGCCCCTCAACACAGAGGGGACGAGATCATCCTCGTAGCCGAAGACGAGCCTTCCGTCCGGGCGCTTGTGTCGAGGATACTTACCAGCTACGGCTACAAAGTAATCCTTGCCGAAGACGGTGACGACGCTGTTGAGAAATTCATGGCCAACCGTGACAAGATATCCCTGGTTATTTTGGATGTGATCATGCCGAAAAAGAACGGAAAGGAGGCGTATGATGATATTTGCCGTATCATGCCGGGGATAAAGGTGCTTTTCTCCACCGGCTATACCGCCGACTTCATCGAAAACCGCGGAATATCGGATGAAGGAGTTGAACTGATCATGAAGCCAGTCAAGCCAACTGAGCTATTAAGAAAGGTGAGAGAGGTTCTGGACGCATAGTTTTGAACAACCGGAATTCAAATTACACAAACTGCTGGACCAGCCCTAAGATATCTCCCATTTCTTCATTTCATCAAAATTGAGTTGATTCAATACCGGCCCAGTGCTGTCCTGGATTAACTTTTTGTTAACGCTTTAGATTCTTTGACAATGTCACTTGCTTCATTAGCTTGCACTGCTTTGACTATCACTGGTAACGAGCCTGTAAAGAATTTTGTGTAAATGAAATTCGGTTGGTGGACTTATCTGTCCAGCATCTCCCGTACCTTTATCAATAGATCATTCGGTTGAACCGGCTTCAGAATCAATTCAACTCCTTCATCGGATATTCCCCGATTCTCAATAAAGTCTGCGGTGTAGCCGCTGGAGAAGATTATTTTAGTTTCCGGCCTAATGTTATTAATTTCCTCGGAAGCCTCTTTGCCGCTTTTTTTCGGCATGATCATATCCAGCATGACCAGCCTGATTTTATCCTGGTAAGCCCTAAACTTCTCAATGGCATCAGCCCCGTCTTCGGCAAGTATCACCTCATAGCCATTGGTGACGAGTATCTTTGATACAAGTCTGCTGACAGCCGGATCATCTTCAGCCACAAGGATGGTTTCATTGTTCCCCATTTTTGGGGTTGTCTTGGCAGTATCGGTTAGTGGCTTAATAGTGCTTTCATCCAGAGGTAAATAGATCATGAATGTCGTGCCATGGCCTGGTTCACTGGAGACATTGATGAAACCGTTATGCTGCTTAATGATGCCATAGATGATCGCCATGCCGAGGCCGGTCCCCTTTCCCACCTCCTTGGTGGTGAAGAACGGCTCGAAGATGTGGCAAAGATGTTCCTTCCTTATGCCATGTCCGGTGTCAGAAACGGAGAGCAGGGCATATCTGCCAGGAGGGACGCTATTTTTGTGGTAGTCATAAATGGATTCATCGAGAAGTACCATCTCTCCCCGAACAGTAAAAGAGCCGCCCCCTGGCATGGCATCGCGAGCATTGGTGGCAAGATTGATCAGCACCTGTTCGATCTGCCCATAGTCGGCGAAAACTGGAAGTTCCGACCCGCTGCAGGAGGTGTTAAGAGTGATGTCCTCACCGATGATACGGGCTAAGAACTTATGCACATGTTGAATAATTTCGGTGAGGTTCTCATGCTTCATTACCAGTTTCTGTTTGCGGCTGAAGGCCAGCAGGCCGTGGGTCAATTGGGAAGCCTTGTCAGCGGCGGCGCCTATTTCCGCAAGATATTCCCGCTGTTTTTCGCCGATTGAGCTATCCGTCTGCAGCAATGCGCTATAACCGGCAATTACGGTCAGAATGTTGTTAAAGTCGTGGGCAACCCCGCCCGCAAGTTGACCAACCGCCTCCATTTTCTGGGATTGGAGAAGCTGGCTTTCCAGCTGTTTCCAATCAGTTATGTCGTTGGTGATGGCAAGGAATACTCGCCGGTCCTGGTCTTCCACCAGTTGCAGGTTGACGTCAACCGAATAGTCGCTGCCATTGGCACGACGGTGAATCGTCTGAAAATTATATATATCAAGCGTTCCATTCATGAGTGGTTTCAGTGCGGCACGGAACGATTCATACGTCATTTCCGGTTTGATATCGACAGGTGTCATCTGATACATCTGTTCGGCGCTATAGGACAGGTTATCCAGCGCAACACGGTTCACATAGATGAATTTGAACGTATCGGCGTCAAATACATAAATTTCGTTAAGGCTTCGCTCGATAATTTCAGCGAGGTACTGATTTCTCTTCTCGAATGCCTGAAGTTCGAGTTCTGCTTTGGCTTGTTCCGTCACGTTCCAAACAAATTCCATCATGAGGGCAAGCTGACGGACATCCGCATCAGTATACTCCTCGTCTTTATTGGCAACTCCGACCACAGCAACAATTGAATCTTTACTAAAGACCGGGATGGTCAGGAATGAGTGGAGCGGTGCATGCCCCTCAGGGTACCCCTTTTTCAGGGGATTTGGCGCTAAGAAGTCATTTACCACTATCGGCCGGCGCTGGCGAACCGCCTCTCCCCACAGGCCGGTGCTGGTCAGTGCATACGTTTTTTGTTTTTCGATGATTCGACACTCGTTCATGACCTCTTTCGACCAGGAATTGAGTGTAAACAGCTGGGCCTTCTCATCGTAAAAGTAGATATAGCCGATTTTGCTCTCTGTCAGCTGTATAGCCTCGTGCAGGGCATAATCCAGAAGTTCCTGAACATTTGTGTACTCGAACTGTGAAATGCGCAGGAGACTTTCAAGGCGGGCGGCATAACTCAAGAGTGACGTCTCAATCGACTTCAGCTCGGTAATGTCGGTGACCCCTCCGACACCACGTATGGTCCCATTTTCAAAAGGCTCTGCTGTCACGATGCGATCATGTAAATAACGGATTTCACCATTTTTTGTAGTAATGCGATATTTGGATTCCAAATTGCCTTTATGTAATATATCGTCACTCTTTTTGCTCTCTACTATTTCTTTTATATCATTTTGATTGACAATCGATAACCATCCATGCGGCATATTATTGATTTCCTCGACCGTATAACCGGTAATTGCAAGGAACTTTTCGCTTGCCCAATCCAGAAACGTGGTGGAGTCAGGATAAAATGTCGCTGAATAGACGTAATCCGAGGTTGCCTTTGCTATCAAACGATATTTTTCTTCGCTTTCCATCAGGGAGAGCTGGGTTTCCTTGAATGATCTGGTTACGCTCTTTATCTGCCGACGCAGGGTAACAATCCAGAGCACGATAACTGCGACAACGATCGTGGCGACGGAACCGATCGTTTTGAGACGTTTATACTTTTCATCAACCTTCCTGGCTGCGCGTTGTGGAGCGTCATAGATGAAGGAAGCGAAATCAAGTCTGCCGGAAATAACTCCGGCATCACGGAGAGCGTGGTGCATCCGTTCCCACCGCCCGGGATTGATATGGCCAAGCTGCACGACCGGGTACATGGTCAGTTGCTTGAGCACCTGCGCCTGGAAGTGGTTGAAAGCCAGGGGATCTGCAATCGGAACGGCGCGCGGCAGATCGCCCGAAATCCGCTGGATAATCTCCTCCGAATGCGTTAGCGCATACTCCCACCCCTTGAGTGAGGCGGACACGAATGATTCAACGACACCGCTGTTGGCGGCAGCCCAGCTGTTGAGGCAAAAGAGCGAGTCGCCGTAAAAATCCACGCCGTACGTTGACGGATTGAGCGACGAAAGTTCAAGGCCGGCCAGCCTCGCTTCGTAAGGCAATGACATGGAGTAGCCAGGCATGGCGTCGACCTTGCCACGCTTGAGCGCGTCAATGGTCGGGGTGTGCGGGACGCTGACAAGCTTTGCCTGATCAATCCCCTCCGCATTCAGCATGACCTGCATCTCGACGTCGATCAGGTCACCCTTGTTACGGGCAACCCGCTTGCCAGCGAGACCGGCGGGGGAGTTCACCTGCAGGGATTTAAGAGCGTATATCCGGGCCGCGCTTTGCTGGAAAATGCAGGCCAGAACGGTAAAATCGCCATAACGGTCATGGGCGAGAAGAATGTCCGACCCGCCAATGCCGAAATGGGCACGCTTCTCCCGTACTTCGTCAACAGCCTTCAGTATTTTGCCATCGGCGGCTATGGCGCTGCGAATCTCCACATCCAATCCGGCATCCCGGTAATATCCCTGCCACTGGGCGGCATAGTAGCCAGCAAACTGGAACTGATGATCCCAGCGGAGTTGGAGGACAACCTTGCTGACTTTGCCCGATTCTGCCTTAGCATGGGCAATACTGCACATCGTCACCAACAGGCTGACTATCAGTACCAAAAATTTTAGGGTTGCGGCTCTTCCCATGTATCTCCCCTGGCAATGAACAATGATTCTTTGAAAATATGCCTTATGGTTAGCAGATTACCTTGTAGATGCGAACTTCAAACATGATGCTGAACTGATTCAGTGCCGACTTCCAGTCTCTGACTGGCATGGTACATTTCTTCGGGATATGGGTCAACGCCAAGTTGAACAGTTTGAACATCGCCTCGTCATTGGGAAACGATCCCCGGTTCTTCAATTCAATCCGGACAGAAAACCAGAATTTTGCTCCATCTGTTTCAGTAGCCCACATGCCAAGAACCTCTTTGACACCTTCCATTGTGACAGCTATGGCCAGATAGACTGCTTTGGTGACGAAAATAGCTGGTCATAAGTCAATGATATTAAAGGTAATTACGGTCGTATGTGGTGCTGTGGGATACTGTGTGCTTTTAGACGAGCACAGCTTTCCAAACTGAAGGTCGCGGGTTCGAATCCCGTTTCCAGCTCCAATAAAATCAAGTGGTTAGGCAATTTGCCTAACCCCTTTTTGTGTGTATTGCATGAGTTGGATGGGCGGGGGGAGTTGTTGGTGACTTAACAGGGAAACTTTCGGTTGGCGCAAGGCCCAATCGCAAATCGTAAAACGTCCGGTAGGAAGGTGTCAACGTGTAACAAGCTCAGCCGTTGGTTATGGAATAGAGTAAGCAGTTGAAGTATTCAGTTTGAATTACGGTTCTGCGAGGTTCAGGTGCCATTCTGTGAAATCCTTTCTCTGCTTATAACGCGAATCAAAAGATCAGGCCTCTCAGTTTGCGTAGTGCTGTCTGTTCTCTTGACAACCCAGACGGATTCATTGGCCAGCCCGCATTCGCATGGTGCTGGTGGTGATACCCTCAGTTCCGCCAAGACAACCTTTCGTAATGACACTGCGGCCAGCGGAGCTGAATTTATGAACCTTTCATCCGCTAAGGTCCGTATCATCAATGCTCCCTCCGGCGCGACTCCTGCCGTTGTGTCCCCCCCAAGCATTCTTCTTGCCGAAGAGTCGACTCCTGACTGGAGTGGTATATGGCGCGATACCGGACTTTTGGCGGGTTCCCAAATCGGTGCCGTTGCCATAACATACGTGTTACCTGAAAGCTTTTCCAACTGGAGCAAAGAGAAGAAGGGACAGATGTTTCGTAACTATGGCAAACATTTTGTAGATCCCGTGATCGACGATGATAAATTCTATGTCAACTATATCCTTCATCCTTACTGGGGATCCACATACTATATCCGTGCCCGTGAGCGTGGGCTGAGTAAAAAATCTTCTTTGGTTTATTCTGCGATGATGTCGGCAATGTATGAATTTGGCGTTGAGTGCATTTTTGAGAAGCCTTCGATCCAGGATTTGATCGTCACGCCTGGGGTTGGCTCGCTTCTTGGTGCTTTTGTCTTTGAACCTCTGCGGGACAGAATTAAAAGCAAGCCGAATCTCCATTGGTATGACCATGCGGTGCTTGTTGTCACGGATCCGATTGGTGTTCTCAGCACAGGATTTGAAAAGTTGTTCGGCATAAAGTCAAATATTTCGCTTACCTATCTTATGCCTGAAATTCCAAAGCCTTCAGTGACGTCTTCCTCGGAGTCGAATGAGAAAAGGGTCGGGATCAATATGAAATTTCTGCTGAAATAACGTGCTTTTTAATTCACTATTGCGACAAAACAAGGTGAAGCTGCGTGCCCGCCGGTTTGTTGAAGTGTCGCAAAATACTTCCAATTAGATAAATAGTGTGGATATTCATAATCCCCTTAGCCTGAGTTTATTTCAGGCAAAGGGGATTTTTTATGGCAGTGATTGTTATTTGTGTGTTGCATTCTGCATCAGCATGTAAGGCATGCCGCAAATCGAGCAGATTTGGCGGCATGCCTTGCAGGCCGGATCTCAATATCGGGGAGAACGGGCTGACTATTCAGCCAGTCGGACGGTGCCTTACACAAACCTCTATAAATTCAACCCGATTCAGTATAGACTTGATCAGCAATCAGCTTCTCCCTTCAGCTTTGACGGGTTTGTCCTGGACGCGTGGTTCAAGCGGTGTGCCGTTCCAACCTCGAGCTGGAATTGTCGTAGTAATTGGAATTAAAAGTCTTATTAATGGATAATTTTGTTGCCAGATGAGGGGTGTATGAGCTCACCACAAAAAACCGGCACTATCAGTTTCCTCAATCAGTGGTTGATTCTCATTGCAACCCTGCTGATCATCGGTGGATACATAGCTTATTTTCAGACGAGGGAGTATCGGCAAATTGATGCTCAGGAACGTCTCAGGCTATCAGCTCAAACCGAAACAGTAGAAAAAAACATACTTCCTCAGCTTCATATTACCTACGGTCTAATTGATGGAATTATCAAAGATTTTCCAATTTGGCAGGCTGAAAAAAATAATGATGAATACGCCAATCGTTTTCTAAAGACCCTTGACAATGCTACAGTTGGAATCAGCCCGATTATTGTAATTGATGCTGGCGGCAATGTGATTGCTTCAAGTGAAGCAAAACTTATCGGCATGAACTTCGCCCACCGTGAATACTTCAAAACGGCCCTCAAGAATCCAGATCCTGACATCCTTCATATCAGTGCGCCATTCAGGACGACATTAGGCACTTATGTAATCAGCCTTTATCGCACCATACACGGTCCGCATGGTGAGTTTGCAGGAATCGTGATTGTCAGTGCTGTACCGGAATATTTCGCCACGATCCTGAACTCGGTTTGTTACACCTCAGACATGTGGGCAGGGATCGCCCATGGTGACGGACAACTATTTTTGCTTTCACCCGCTCGGCAAGAGCTGAGAGGCAACGATCTGGCAAATTCAGGGGCTCTTTTGATGCGTCACCGGGAAAGTGGCAAAGTAAGCAATGTGTTTACAGGTATTATGTATGCCGCCGGTGAAAAACGCATGGCTGCTTTTCGTACCATTCAATCTACTTCTCCGCCAACAGATAAGCCTTTGGTGGTAGTTGTAACCCGTAATCTTGACGCACTTTTTGCACCCTGGCGAAAAAACACCTATCTTCAAGCTCTGCTGTTTACTGCGTTTACAATAGTATGCTCATTGGGGATGCGCACACGTCAAAGGCGGCAGCGTGCCCAATTCTCTGCGCTACATCAGGCAGAAGCGGCCTTGCAAGAAAGTGAATATTTCTTCAAAGAGTCGCAGCGTGCGGCATCAATAGGCTCTTATCGTTGTGATTTTGTGAAAGGCATTTGGGCGTCCTCGGATATTCTCGATTCTATTTTCGGCATTGACAAGGAGTACAATCGCAGCATTCAGGGCTGGCTGGATATCGTTCATCCCGATGACAGGCAGATGATGGATCAGTACCTGAATGAAGAAGTCATCGCCAATAGGAATTCCTTTGCAAAAGAATACAGGGTGGTGCGCAGGAATGATGGCGTAACTAGATGGGTATTTGGTCTGGGTGAAGTCACTTTTGACGAAAATAGCAGCTCACTGCAGATGATCGGCACCATTCAGGACATAACTGAACGCAAGATGGCGGAACAATCCCTCCAGCAGGAACGGGATCTCTCCATGGATATACTTAACGCCCAACCCGCCGGTATTTACAGAATCCGCGTTTTTGCACGTGAGACCTGGGAGAATGATGCGTGGCTCAATTCCAGGAACACTCCCTATTCCATGGAATTGATTACCGAGTCTTTCTGCAGCATCCTCGGAATCACTAAGGAAGCCTACGAGCATAATCCGGGCATCCTTCTTGATATGGTCCATCCCGATGACAAAGAAGGGTTTGCCAGGAGGAACGAGGACGCGAATGTAAATCTTCACAAGTTTGCCTGGGAAGGCCGGCTTCTGATTAACGGAATGATCCGCTGGGTTTTCTTCCAATCGTTACCTCGGCCCCTAGAAAACGGGGATGTACTTTGGACCGGTGCACTTATGGATATCACCGAACGTAAAAAGATTGAGGAAGAGAAATACGCTCTCGAACAACAATTCCAGCAAACACAGAAGCTGGAAAGCCTGGGTGTTTTGTCCGGCGGTATCGCCCACGATTTCAACAATATCCTGGCAATCATCATGGGTAATTGTTCTCTGGCAAAGATGCATGAAGAAAATGCCGGCAAATACATTCCTGAAATAGAAAAAGCTTCGCAACGAGCCGCTGAACTCTGTCGTCAGATGCTGGCGTATGCCGGTAAGGCACAATTCGTCCAGGCGAATGTGAACTTCCGGTCGCTGGTTAGCGATATGGTCGATATGCTGAAAAAGACCATTCCGCAAAATGTCGAAGTCAAACTAGAAAGTTCGACTGATATTCCCTTTATACAAGGGGATTCCGGCCAACTATACCAGATCGTCATGAACCTGATTATCAACGCCTCTGAGGCCATCGGCAAAGATCCGGGTGAAATCAGTGTCGCGCTTGCCAAAACTACGATACCTGAAGGCCACACAGAGCTGGACTATAGCGGTAAAGCAATTTCACCTGGTGTGTATGTCTGTCTGGAAGTAACAGACAATGGCTGCGGCATGGATGAGGAAACTAAATTGCGAATCTTTGAGCCGTTTTACACCACCAAATTCACTGGTCGCGGCTTGGGAATGTCTGCGGTTCTTGGCAGCATTACCTCCCATAGGGGAGCGTTACAACTTCACAGCAAACTTGGTCTTGGTACCAGCTTCAAAGTTTTTCTGCCTGTCCAAAAAAGTGACTCTGGCCAAGATGGATCAGAACCACAAAAATCGGATTCTCCATGGCAGGGGAGCGGAACGATTTTGCTGGTGGAGGATGAAGACCAGATACGCTACATTGCGAGAACACTGCTTGAAATGTTTGGTTTTACGGTAGTGGAAGCTGTGAATGGCAAAGAAGCACTGGATCTGTACCTGGAGCATGCTTCAGAGGTAGCCTTGGTGTTGACGGACATGGGTATGCCTATCATGGATGGTTGCGCGTTATTTCATGCGCTGAAACAATATAACCATTCATTGCCTATAGTTATTTCCAGTGGTTTTGGTGATGCAGATGTCACCTCCAGGTTTGGCAACGATGAGATAGCAGGGGTAATCAGCAAACCTTATACCCCGGATAAGTTGCGAGAACTGCTGAAGAGCATCCTGGATAGCGCACCGGCAGCTCGAAGGTGAGGGAAAATATCAGCAAATTCTGAAACAAAGCACGTTTTGCACTTCCACCATGGAGAATTTAATGCGTAGAAACTTTCCGATCTTTCTTATTCTCGTAGCATGCCTGTTAGTTCCGTTGAAAACGGTTTCCGCGCAAGACCTGACCGACAATGTGTCACGTCGAATCAGTGAACGAATCCAGATGAAACTGACTCAGGCGGCACGCGGTATCACGCTCCACCATGGATCGTCCCTCCTTCCGCGGTTCTATGTCAACCGCGCGTATGCACCGGCCTGGATAGGGATGTCCGGGCCGCTTCCACGGGCCTTGGCCCTGGCTGAGGCGGTCGGCAACGCCTCCATGGAAGGGTTGACGGCGAATGATTATCATTCTGAAACCATAGCGGCGCTCATGAGCCGGATCGCTGCCGATAAGGCCATGGGGGCAGTGTCCCCGGATCAGGCGGCTGATCTTGATCTGGTCCTTACCGATGCGTTCCTGACGTATGCGTCTCACTTGCTTTCGGGGCGCGTCAACCCGGAGGAGCTGCAATCCGAATGGTACATCAAGGGCCGTAAGCGGGATCTTCTGAAGGTGCTGGAAACGGCATTGATGCAGGATTCCGTGGAGGAAACTCTCGTCAGCCTGAAACCGCCTCATTCGGGATATGAAAAACTTGCAGCCGCACTTTCGCACTATCGAGACATCGTCAGAAAAGGGGGGTGGCCTCAGCTTTCACCCGGTCCCCTGCTTAAGCGGGGCGATCGCGGGGCACGTGTGAAAGAGCTTCGGGCCTTCCTGCTTGCAACCGGCGATCATCCGGCATCCACGGAGAAAGTCAAGAGCCGGCGCTTTGAGGAGGATCTGGAAACCGGAGTGATGCAGTTCCAGTCCCGCCACGGCCTGAAGGTTGACGGCGCGGTCGGTCCGGCGACCCTGAGGGCCATGGCAGTGCCTGCCGCCGAACGTCTGCAGCAGATTGAAGTGAATATGGAGAGATGGCGGTGGCTGCCCGCCGAGTTTGGCGAGCGCAACGTTCAGGTAAATATTGCCGGCTTCACGCTCTCTGTCATCGAAAACGATTTCACCCTCATGAGTATGAGGGCGATCGTGGGGAAAGACTTCCAGAAAACGCCGGTCTTTTCCGGACGGATCACCGATGTGGAACTGAATCCCTATTGGAATATCCCTTCCTCTATCGCCAGCACGGAAATGATCCCTGAGATTCGAAAGGACAGGGCGTACTTGGCAAAAAACAAGATACGGGTGTACCGGGGTTGGGGACCTTCCGCGCGGCGGATTAATCCCTCTTCCATCAATTGGTCAAAGGTAACCGGAAAGAATTTGCCATTCCGGCTACGCCAGGATCCTGGCCCGAAAAATCCTCTGGGAGCAGTGAAATTCCTGTTTCCCAACAAGTACGACGTCTACGTTCACGGGACCCCGTTCCATGGACTCTTCGAAAGGGATTCGCGTGGTTTCAGTCATGGCTGTATTCGCATTGAAAGTCCGGTTGAACTGGCGGAATACCTTCTTCATGACCCCGCCGACTGGAGCAGCGAATCACTGTTTGCCGCAATTAAAAGCGGAAAAAATCTCAGTATCCGCCTTTCCGACCCGGTACCGGTCCACATTCTGTACTTCACCGCGTGGGTGGACGAAACTGGAACAGTCCATTTCCGTGATGATGTCTATGGCCATGACGACATATTGGCGCGTGCGCTCGGAGAGCCTTTGCTGGCAGGCGAACAGATTGGACCAACATCCGCTGACGAAAAATAACCGGCTTCCTGCTGCGGGGTGGAAAAGCCTCCGTAGACGGTATGTGCGAGAATTGTTGTACAACCAGGAAGGATGTTTGGTGTACCGGAACCACGATTAGACTGAGAAAAGGAAGCCCTGGACATGAGCAGAGCCTTTATCAAAAACGATGTTTCGAACGATAGTGTGCTCGTGCCGCGACGGGCGCCTTTGCCGCCAGGCATACCTAATTACGTTACCCCACGCGGGATTTCGTTGCTGCGAAGCGAACTGGCTGATTTAGAAGCTGAACGCGCACAGTTTTACCTCAACACCGAAATGGATGCTGCTGAGCGTGATTATCAGCTGGTGTCTTTATCTCAACGTAATAAGGAACTTATTGGGCGCATTGAGAGTGCGAAAGTAATAGAGGTCAAGACACAAAGACCAGACAGGGTTAGTTTTGGCGTTACAGTTACCGTGCGGACAATCAGCGGAGCTAATCCGAAGACTGAGCGGCGCCTTACCATCGTCGGCGTTGATGAGGCTAATCCATCTGAAGGACTCGTTTCTTTTTTGTCGCCAATTGCGAAAGCCCTCATCGGGAACAGCGTCGGGGATTTTATCTCCCTGCATACGGTCAGAGGTGAAGAACTCCTCGAAATAATCGATATTTCGACAGAAGAGACTGAAACCTGAATTTTTCTGAAGTCAACAGAGGATATTGAGCATGAGCCGGCCACAGCAGGGAATAGATAACAACTGGACGCTTATCAGTTTCACTCTCAGTTCCAATACGCCTGATTGGCAGAAGGTGGCAGCTTGAAACTTCCTGGTAATTAAGATATGGTTGAAAAATGAAAACGACCTGTACTTTTCTTGCTCACAAAACAAATCTGAAATTAGCGATTTTCACGCTTTTGGTTGTTTTTTCAGCCCAGACCACCTATGTATCTTACTCGCTGGCTTTGCCTGAAGAAAATTTCCAAACATGCACTCTCAAGGCTAAAGGGGCCAATTCTCAATGCCAGTTGAAAAAATCAATCATATCTCTTGTTTTATTGAGGGGCGCCCTTTTTGTCGGACCGTCTACTCGCACATCTTCCATTGACCGTGTCAAGCTCCACCGCGTATTCTCACCATATCATTCGGCAGTTCCTGTCAGGGCACCACCCGTGCATCTTCCCTTATTTACCTAATAATATTCCAAAGATCGCCTGGTTTTGATGTGAAGTGCAGGTTGTTGAGCATGTGTATTTACCCGAAGCCTGACCATACACATCGTCTCTAACAATATGTCAACTTATTGTGCGACATTTCTGCTTGATTGATTTCGAGAGGACATGCCTTCGTGCGTCTATATTCAAATACTTAGGCACTTTAGAAATATTCCTGAAATAACTGACAATAAACTATTCGCATTGGAGAACCTGATGAAAAAGGATATCGACGCAAAAAAGATTTACATTACGGAAGATGATATGAATCGGCTTGAAGAAGTATTGGCAATAGCTGCGAGAAATGCCAAAAGAGACTTCAAGCACCTGGAGGGATTGACAAAGGAACTCATGAAAGCTGAGATAGTGGACTCGACTGAAATCCCTTCAAATGTCATAACCATGAATAGCAGGGTACTTCTCAATGATCTGGAACAGAACGTGACTAAAGAGTACGTTGTCGCATATCCAGGTGATGCGAACATAGAACAGAACAGGGTCTCCGTGCTCTCACCGCTCGGAACTGCGATGATCGGTTGCCGGGTCGGCCATATTCTCAAGGTCAAAACACCGACAGGGGAAAGACGGCTGAAGGTGCAGAAAATACTCTATCAGCCAGAAAAAGCCGGTGATTATCACTTGTAATTTGTTGAAGAGGTGTGACTGATGGGAAATTATCTGCGTAGTTCATTCTGGAAACCGGATATCGCAATAGACCTTGGTACCGCAATGACGCGCATTGCCTCCGGGACGAGGAATCTGTTCGTTGTGCCGTCAATCGTCAGAGGGAGGTCCGTCCTGCGATCGGGAATCATCAGAGATGATTCCTCCGTGGTGGAATTGTTGCAGCCGCTTCTCTACAAAGTCCGGAAATTCGGTATAGTGCGTCCCAATGTGGTTGCGTGTGTTCCCTCTGATGCCTCAACTGCAGAACTTGACGCAGTACGAGAGTGCATTTTCAAGGCAGGAGCCTCGACGGTTTTTATCGTTCCGGAGCCTCTTGCCGCGGCTATTGGTGCCGGAATGGACGTGGCCTCTCCATATGCCGGTATGATTGTCGATATCGGAGAAGGAGTTACGGATTGCGCAGTCATCAGGTCGGGCAAGATCATCACAAAACGAGCTGTGCGGGTCGGGTGTTACGACCTGCGGCGTCTTTTGACCAAAACTCTGTCAGCTGAGAATAAGATCTGCATTAGCGAAGATGAAGCGGAACGGATCGTACGGGAAACGGGTGTTTCCCGTACGGCCTTATCGGCTGGCTGGATAACGTTTCCCGGCCGGACAGAACGAAGAAGGTCAACAGAATCCATTTCAATGCCGGTGAAGGAAATTCAAGAGCAGATTGAACCGGTTACCAGAGTGATAGTGGATGTCGCACACGGATTATTGCAGGATCTTTCACCTGGTATCGGCTGCGAAATAATTGAAAATGGCATTTTCCTGAGCGGTGGGGGCGCCCTTCTTAAAGGCATGCGGGAACGGTTCGAGTCCAGGACCCATATCCCGGTAATTTTACCCTCCAAGCCTCTCGAATCAGTTGTGACGGGCGCACGCGAAATGCTCCCGATCGTTGCACTACTGAATAAGCGAATATAAAGACTTCGAGCTACGACTACGAGTGCGTGGAATTTATGCCTGACGGTCAAGGATGTCGCGAATCAACACAAGAAGTTCCTGCGGCCTGAACGGTTTTGCGATGAAAAAGATTTCATCCTCCAAGACCCCTTTGGTAAGTACGATATCTTTTGTGTACCCGCTTATAAAGAGAACTTTTATGTCCGGGCGGATTGCGCATATTTCTTCATAGGCGCGTTTTCCATCTTTTTTGGGCATGATCACGTCAAACACGAGAAGGTCAACGGCTTCCTTGTGTTCAATGAACTTTGTGATGGCGTCTTGGCCATCATGTGCCTGAAGTACCCGGTAACCGGCTCCTTCGAATGCCATGGCATTCATGGCACGAACAGTTTCGTCATCCTCCGCAAGGAGAATCGTCTCCGTGCCGGATTGCGGCAGGATAGTTTGAACTTTCAGTTCCGCACCTGCCACTGCCTCACTCGATGCAAGGGGAAGAAAGATGCGAAATGCTGTGCCAAAATTTATTTCACTTTCCACAGCGATGAACCCGGCATGCTGTTTGATGATCCCATATACGATGGAAAGACCCAAACCGGTACCTTTGCCAACATCCTTGGTGGTAAAGAATGGCTCGAAGACTTTTTTTGCCGTTCCCGTATCCATGCCGCAACCAGTATCTCTTACCGTGATTTCTGCATAGCTGCCTGGCTGTCCGAATCCATGGGTTTTCACGAACAGATCGTCCATTTCGAAGACCGCGACAGTAATTGTAAGAATTCCCCCGGAAGGCATCGCATCAACTGCATTGGTGACCAAATTGATGAGCACTTGGCCGATTTGACCCCTGTCAGCTTTTACCGTCGGGCCCCTGTCAGCTACCGTAACCCGTAATTCAATATCCTCACGGACAAGCCTGTTGAGCATTTTTTCCGTTTCCCGGATAACCTCTCCCAAGTCCAAGTGCGTGGTGGTGAGCACCTGCTTCCGGCTGAAGGCAAGCAGGCCTTGCGTCAACTCGGCCGCCCGGGTTGCGGAAAGTAGGATCTGCTCCATTGGATGGCGTAGCGGGCTGCTTGGTTCCATTTTCGTCAGCAGGATATGGGCATAGCCAAAAATCACCGTAAGAATGTTGTTGAAGTCATGGGCAACGCCTCCGGCAAGCTGGCCGACGGCCTCCATCTTCTGCGATTGAGAGAGCTGGGCCATGAGTTCCTTGCGTTCATCCTCGGCTCGTTTCCTTTCGCTGATGTCTCTGATTGCGGCAAGATGAACTGCTTTTCCTTTCCAGGTAAAATGACTTGCGGTAATTTCAACGGGAAATACTGTCCCGTCTTTCTTCCGGTGAATGCGGATTGGAACCAGGTTCAATTTGTCAGCTGTGGCTTGACGGGTTTCCTGAGGTTCAGCCGAGAGCTGAAAGTTTTTCATTGCGAGCAACTCTTCCCGCTCATAGCCGTAGAGTGTTTCAGCTGTTTGGTTTGCTTCGATAATTTCGCCAGTTACCGCGTTTATCAGGAAAATTGCATCGGATTCCAGCTCAAAGAGCTGGCGATACATCAGTTCACTTTCCCGGACCCTTTCCTCATCCTGTTTACGTTTGGTAATGTCGTGTGATATGCCGACAATTCGATAGATGCGACCCATCTCGTTTGCAATGGGGATGAGAGTAGTGTAAAAATCGCTCGAACCGGACTTGAATTCAATTGATTCCTCGTAACTCTGGGAAGTGCCGGCGATGATGCAGCGACGGTAGTTAGCTGTCAGGGACACAGCCATCTCGGGCGGGAGGAACTCTTCAAGGTACTTGC
Source organism: Deltaproteobacteria bacterium (assembly GCA_009668975.1). Taxonomy (GTDB): domain Bacteria; phylum Desulfobacterota; class Desulfuromonadia; order Geobacterales; family Geobacteraceae; genus RPRC01. Next base: position 26,974 of record SBEG01000038.1, read on the forward strand.
CCCTGATTTTCGCTGCAGATATGCCGATCAGCCGTTCTTCGGTTGCATTTACGTCAAGAATCCTCAATTTTTGATCTTCTGTTACTTCCAGCAGGAATATCCCGTCAAATGAATTGTCAAAAACTTCCCGGTAACGTTTTTCACTCTCCTGCAGTTCAACTTCTGCCGTTTTACGTTCCGTGATGTCAACATGGGTACCTATCAGTCGCAGGGCTTTTCCGTCTGAGTCCCTGCTTACCGCCTTGCCCCTGCCGAGAATCCAGCGCCAGCTGCCGCCTTTATCCTGCATGCGAAATTCGACTTCAAAGCTTTCGCACCTGTTCTCTACACAGTCGATATTTGCCTGGAAGGCCCGGTCTCTGTCTTCCGGATGAAGAAGCTTGAGCCAGGACTCGCTGCTTGTGGGGAATTCACCGGGTTCATAGCCGAGCATGCGATAGTAGCCGGGACTGAAATAGCCACTGTCCGAAACAATATCCCAATCCCACAATCCGTCATTTGTCGCATCCATTGCATAGGTGAATCGCTCTTCGCTTTTGCCCAGGGCGTCCTCTGATTGCGTGTGACGGTGACGCGAAACCATCAACATCCCCAGTATGGCGGTTGCCGCCGGGTAGATCACCATGATCGGGATCCCAACATATAAAAGAGCTTCCCTGACGATGGGACCAGGCAGGAAGAGCATGGAGGAAAGCAAGACGAGATGAACCACCACGCCAAAACCATAGATTTCACGAAAAGAGAGTTGTGCCGGATCTTTTTTGCCCCACTGTCGCCAGATGATGCCGAGTGCTCCGGAGGTGATGATGCCGAACACTCCCATCAAAACTCCGTTGCCGCCAAGGTGCAAACGATAGAGACAAGTCAAGACCATTGCGATGCAGGTCGGGACCACTCCGAAAAAAAGACCTGAAATGCAGAGCAGGATCGAACGCGTGTCAAAAATTATCCCCGGATGCCAGTGCCAGGGATTGACCATGACAGCCACACCGATAGCTCCAAGGATAAAACCGCTGACCGCCTGGCTGGAAAGCGATTGCCCTGTTTTTCGATTGAGCGCCAAAGAGTCGTACACAAGGCACATGGCAAGGAGCAATGCGGAGTTATTGAAGAGACTTGCAAGAATTTGTCTATCCATCACCCATCCTGACGGTAGTGCACCCTGGGGATGCAAGTTTGATGCAATGTTTGAATATAACGAATATATGTTTTTTTATAACGCAATTCATTCCCCGGACCAAGCTATTTTTGTGCTGCTGCTTTGAGGGTCAAAGGAAGAATCCGGAAACAAGTTTACCACTCATCTGAAAGCTGCTGATAGGAAAAATGCACTCGGCTTCTTGTCTTCGCCCAAGGCATACTGCATGGACACGAAAGAAATCACTCAACGAAAGAAACGTCAAAAGAAGCATCTGTAATTATTTGGGAAAGGTAAACAATGCCTTGCCGGAGTGTGAGCAGATGAAATTGGGCAGTTGCCGCAAGGTAGGATGCTGAATTTGTCTTTACCGCAAAAAAGTGGGGCATTTCCAAGGAAAAGCCCCACTTTTTACGAGTTGAGGTACTACACAGAAACTTCGTTCAACCCAGGGTGCCATTTCCGCACCGGCAGGACTGTTGAATAAATCAGGTTCATCTTTATAAATTACAACCGGAACTGCTTGACCAGATCTTCAAGATTCTGCGCGTTAGAAGCAAGCTGTGAGGCTGCGGTTGCTGTTTCGTTTGCGCCACAAGCAGTCTGATGGACAACTTCGGTAACTTGCTGGACGTTCATGGTTATTTCGCTGGTAGTAGCAGTCTGTTCTTCGGCTGCGGTTGCAATTTGATTGATCTGCGTAGTTACTTCGCCGATCTGCTGCAGAATCATTTCGAGAGCCTCTCCTGAGCGCTGCGAGGAGACGGTTCCCCGCTCGACTTCTGTTACCCCTTCCTCCATGCTTCTGACCGCGGCCTTGGTTTCACTTTGGATGGCCTTGATCATTTCGCCGATTTCCTTGGTAGCCTTGGTAGTCCGTTCTGCGAGTGCGCGAACTTCGTCCGCAACCACGGCGAATCCACGTCCCTGTTCACCGGCGCGAGCGGCTTCGATCGCTGCATTGAGAGCGAGCAGGTTGGTCTGGTCGGCAATGTCTTCAATCGTGCCGATGATCGCACCGATTTGTTCTGATCTCGCGCCAAGGCTTTCAATGGTGCCGGCCGAACTCTTGACCCGGTCAGCTATCCTGTTCATTCCTGAGATTGTTTCCTGCACAATGGTACCGCCGTGGGCGGCAGAATCACTGCTTTGCCGCGATGCCTCCGCTGCCATGGAACAGTTTTGTGCAATTTCGCAGCTTGTTGCCGCCATTTCCTCGCTGGCAGTTGCAACGGTGCTTGTCTGGGAGGCCACCTCTTCCGCTCCGGTAGCTATTTGTTCAGCAGTAGTCTGGAGTTGGCTTGAAGCGGATGCGATCTGACTTGAGGTGTCCGAAACCTGATTGATGATTTGGCGAAGACTTTCAATTACCCTCCGGGACGACTCGGCAAGTTGCCCGATTTCATCTTTTCTTTGAACATTGATGGCGACAGTGAGGTCCTTGTTGGCGAGGCTCTCGTTGGCTGAAACAAGTTCTGCAACAGGTCCTGTTATGCCTTTTACGATGACAACAGCGGAAACGATCGAAAGAATCGAGGCAACAACAAGAACAACAATGATAAGGAGTTTACTGTTTCTTGCGGTTTTATCAGCATTTTTTGCCGCAGTTTCAACTCCTTTACTTTGATATTTAACCATTTTGTCGAGAGATGTCAATCGGCATTGAAAAATGACCCACCATCGGCGTCCAAAATTGACCCACCCC
>SBEG01000039.1 GCA_009668975.1 Deltaproteobacteria bacterium
AGGGACGTTTATACCAACTCAGCTCTCCCCTGTCAACTACTTTGTTCAGGTTTTTATGCCACGACTATTTTGAGACGTTGACACTGCAAGATCTATATGCGAGTTATTATTATAGCGCAATTTTATATTTAGTGAAGGGGGATTTTCCGTAATGAATGATCTTCAGGAGAAATATACTTGGGACACCAGTTTACTTTACTTATCACCCGATTCGCCTGGTCTTCAAGAAGATTTCTCGAAAGCACTAGAGCATATCAAAGATTTTCGCGGCACATATTTGGGAAAAGTTTCAGCACTGGATGGGGAAAATCTGAAGAAGGCGCTTACCGAGCTTGAAGCTATCTATAATCACAACATCAAGTTGCACTCATATAGTTATCTGATTTTTGCGGCAGACAGCACAGACGCAGAGAACCAAAAATTATCCCAAAGAGGAATCGAGTTGACCAATAAGGCAGAGCAGGAGCTTTTCTTTTTCGAACTTGAGATAAATAGTATCCCTGAGGATAAATTTTTATCGCTAGCCAGGAGCAAACACTTACAACAATACAGACACTACTTGCAAGGACTGCGAAAATTCAAACCGCACATGTTGAGCGAGCAAGAAGAGCGACTATTGAAGCAAAAGAGTTTAACCGGCATTGAAGCCTTTACTCGACTTTTTGAAGAGTTAACTTCATCATTCAGTTTTCTAATGGAAATTGAAGGCAAAGAAAAAGAAGTTACCGGGGAAGAACTGCTTGGCCTGCTCCACCATGAAGATGCTACTGTGCGTGAAAAAGCGTTTACTATTTTCCTCAGCCGGTTCCGAAAGGAATCAATTACTTTTAGCACGATTATCAACACCGTTGCCCTTGACCACCATCAAGAGTGGCAGCTTCGCAGTTACAGCTTCCCCATGGAACCCACTCACCTGGCTAATGAACTTTCGAATGAATCAGTTGCCAGCCTCATGGAAACCACGGAAAGAAATTATCCGCTAGCGCAAGCATATTTTCAACTTAAGGCCCGCATCTTGGGGTGTCCAAAGCTGAAAAACACCGATATCTACGCACCAATTGGCAAGACGGATAAGCAATATTCATTTACTCAAGCTCGAGAAATGGTTCTCGCGTCCTACTCAGAATTCAATCCTGATTTCCAAGAGATCATTGCAAACTTCTTCTCGCAGAAAAGAATCGACGCCTTTCCACGCCCGGGCAAAAGCGGCGGTGCTTTCTGCATGGGAATCTCACCTTCTCTCCCGCCTTATGTCCTTATGAATTTCACTGGAAATTTGCGTGACGTAGCAACGCTTGCCCACGAACTGGGTCATGGACTTCATTATGTTCTGGCCCAGAATAAAAGTATGCTGAACTATCATCCCCCCCTACCGCTGGCAGAAACCGCTTCGGTGTTCGGTGAAATGTTGTTGACCCGGTCCCTGCTGAAAAAGGAAACAGACCCCGCTGTCAGGATTGCTCTCCTTTGTGCACAAATCGAAGATATAATCGCCACAACATTCCGTCAAAACGTTCTCACCCGTTTTGAAGAGAGAATTCACAATTGTAGGGCACAGGGCTTGCTTTCAGCGCAAGAGATCTGCGATATCTGGTGGGAGGAAAATGCTGCTTTATATGGAAATGCAGTTGATATGATTGAACCATATCGCTGGGGGTGGAGTTATATTTCCCACTTTATCCATTCGCGCTTTTACTGCTATTCGTACACATTCGCCGAATTACTCGTGCTGGCGCTCTTTCAGAAGTATCTAAGCACGGGGGACGCTTTCGTACCGATATTTACCGGAATACTTGAAAGCGGTGGCGCACTTTCACCAGCCGAAACAGTGAGAAGTGCCGGAATAAATCTGTCTGACAGCAACTTTTGGCAAGAAGGATACGATCTGCTTGGGGGAATGATCGAGGAACTGGAACGCCTGTTATGAGGACGACAGAATATATACCCAGATATGACAACCTGCTATCTCATCCGGCCTAGTGCGCCCTGGACAGCTACCAACCCTGCCCTACCAGGGATTTCTTTCATGGCAAGGCAGCAATCAGGGAGGGAATTGTGTATCGCCTCTTCAGCTGCTTGAGAAAGAGTAATAAAACGGGCATTTACATTTTGCAGCCGCTGCAAAAGATCCGTGAAAACAGCAGCCAGACAGCCACCCTCGAGCTCTGCATGGATAGTATGGACATTTAATCCCGGCTGGATAAGGGAGAGAAAATGATCATTTATGGACCCCGGAGAAATGCCATCCGCTCCCAGCAGCTCATCCATCGTCGGCAGTGTTGTGGGAATCTGTAACGTTGAGTACCTCTGTCCCTCTACTACAGGATAAAAGGGCGAAGTCCCCCGCGAGTCGCTGCAATAACGGAGCGCCAGCGAATCCTGAACTCGCAGCGATGCTGGCGAAACAGTCCACCCGGGAGCGGCTGTCGTTTCCGCACGGCATCGGAATAGATCAAGAAAGTGACGGCCGGCCTTGTCGAGTTCTCCCCGCACTTTGTCAATTGACATTTCAGACAAATAATCATGCCAATAGACATGATCCCAACAGTGAATGCCCACCTCATGTCCTTTATCAGATGCGCTGCGGAGAATTTCAGGAAAAGACGCGGCTATTTGGGGAGCCGGCAGAATTGTACCGTAAAGAAGCGTCCTGAGCCCATACATGGAAGGGGCTTTTGTCCGGATCATCTTTTTCAGAAAGCCTTTCCGCGTAAAGATGCGGCGAATGGCTTTCCCGGAATTATCAGGCCCCATGGAAAAGTAGAATGTCGCCTTGATTTCAAGCGAATCAAATATTTCCAGTAAACGCGGCACTCCATCACGAGTGCCCGAATAGGTATCAACGTCAACTTTTATGGCAATAACCGGGGTTTCCATACTTAAAGAATTTTCTCGTTTTTTTCACCTTCTGCTATCAGGTAAAAATCCAAAGTGTTCTTCAACGCTTCATCGATTCCGGTCACCGGCTGCCAGCCAAGAATTTCCTTGGCCCTCTTGATGGCAGGAACACGAGTGACAATATCCTGATAGCCGTTCCCATAAAAATCCTCTGAAGTAACCCCGACTATCTGGCATTTTTCTGCCCGGTCCGAGTATTGAGGATATTCTTTAACCATGTCGCGCAGTTTGTAAGCAAGCTCCTTTACCGAAAGGTCGTTTGCCGGATTACCGATATTAAAAATACCGCTATCGGCGCAGCCATCTTTATTCTCAATAATTTTCATCAGACAATCAATACCATCCTCCAGGTACGTAAATGATCGACGCTGGTTCCCGCCATCGACGAGATTGATCGGTTCCCCGAGAATGATGTTGTAGAGAAACTGGGTCAAAACGCGTGAACTGCCTTCCTTGGCGGTGTCTATGCTGTCGAGACGGGGGCCGATCCAGTTAAAAGGACGAAAGAGTGTATAGCGCAACCCTTCATGCATGCCATAAGCGTAGATGACCCGGTCAAGCATCTGCTTCGCACAGGAATAGATCCAGCGCTCTTTATGAATCGGGCCGAGGACGAGTGGCGAAGCATCTTCTTCAAACTCTGTGTCAGGGCACATTCCGTATACTTCGGAGGTTGAAGGAAATACCACACGTTTCTTATATTTGACACACTGCCGGATTATGGAAAGATTTTCCTCAAAATCGAGCTCAAAGACGCGTAATGGCTCTTTCACATAAGAAGCAGGTGTTGCGATGGCCACCAACGGAAGAACCACATCGCATTTCTTAATATTATAAGCAATCCATTCCTTGTTGATAGTAATGTCGCCTTCAAGAAAATGAAAACGGGGATGCCCAATTGAGTGTTCAAGCTTGTCGGTACTCATGTCGAGACCGTACACTTCCCAGTCTGTGGTGGTTAGTATCCGGCGGGTCAAGGCATTTCCAATAAAGCCATTCACACCAAGAATTAAAATTTTCATAACTGCTCCTTCTTGAATAATTGAATACTATTTTAAAATAATGAATCGATTATGGATATTTCTTCTATTCACGACGCTGGCTGGGAGGTAAAAAACTTTCCGAGAACAGGATGTTTTTTTACGAATAGCAGAGCATCAACTTCATCTTCCGCACCATATTGGAGCGAAAGCACCTCCAGCAATCCGTTCCCGGTTCCCACCAGAAATGGCTGATCGGAAAGCACCTCCCCTGCCCGACCCGAACCTGCTTTCAGCAAGGCACGCCAGATCAGCACTTTCTCTCCATCCAGAAACGTAAATGCTCCTGGATACGGATGCGTAACACCGCGAATCAGATTGTAGATCTCCAGCGAACTTTTTCCCCAATCAATTAACCCATCTGCAGGTTTTCGCCCGCCGAAATAACTACCCGCAGACAAATCCATCGCGGTTCTTTGCGCAGTCCCTGTCAGTAACTGCGGCCAGGAACGTCTGACAATTCGAACAGCCGCCTCGGTAACTTTATGAAACACATCAAGGGCGGTATCGTCAAAGTCGATAGAGACTCGCTCCTGGGCAACGATATCCCCGGCATCCGGCTTTTCAACCATATAATGGAGAGTCGCTCCGGTTTCGGTCTCACCTTGAATTACCGCCCAGTTAATCGGCACTCTGCCACGATATCTCGGTAATAGTGAACCATGAAGATTCAAAGCACCTTTCTTCGGTATTTCCAGAATCTCTTTATTGATCATCGATCGGTAATAGAAGGAAAAGAGATAGTCAGGAGCGATTCTATGGATGAGTTCGATATTTTCAGGCAGATTAACATCCGTCATGTAGCAAGGGATTTGATGACTCTTGGCCAGTTCCTGGACCGATTCGAACCAGATTTCCTCAGAGGATGAATCTTCATGGGTAAAAACTGCCGACACGTGAGCGCCTTGTTCCAGAAGCTCCTGGAGACAACGAAAACCAACATTATGATAGGCACAAACAACTACGTTAGCGAGATAACTCACAGAAATTTCCTCAGAAATTCGAAAGATGGAATTTTTACGGAAGCCGGTACATGGATGGGCTGAGCGAAGGGGTCACACCACGTGCATCACATCTGTTGCGTCTCATCCTCCTCTTTATTACTTTAAAATCAGAAGATTTGCATCACAAATTTCAGTATGCCTATAAAAAAATCTCTACGTGAAAAACCGGCAAAGTAGCTATTTTCCTCCCCTAAAAGACACAATAAAACAATATATACAAAGGTTACATAACACGACAAAAAAATTTCAAGTACGTTTTAATTTCAGCCGATACAATATACTATATAACACACCTACAAGGATACAGAAACCATGGTTACTTTTCATTCCAACAAAAAATCCAAACAGGTTATCCCCTGGAAATATCTTCTCGGTAAAAGCGTGGCGGAAATAATCCCCTATACAGGAGAACCTTTCGCGTCATATCTCTATCAGGGTGAAGAGGTTTATCTCTATGATAAAGGCACTATTTCAACGATCGTGGTACGTAATGGAATAGTTGTCCGATGCGACGATCTGACCGAAACCAGAAGAGCTCTCAGAATTATCCCGTCTGAAAAAGTCCCTGCCATGCTCATTGGTGAACGTAGAATTTCCGGCTATTTGAAAGATCTGTCAGTAACTGGCGCAGCATTTCACTTCCCGAATGAGGCTGAATTTTCCATCGGGGATCGCCAAGAAATCTCATTCACCATAGCCATTGAAGGGATTTCCCGTTATTTTGAAATTTCTTGCCGAGTACATGACATCAGAGTCCTGTCGCAAGAAAAAGCAGCAATTGTACTTTTTGATCTTACCGATGTCCCCAAGAAAAAGAGACTGTTATTCCGTTACGTGCAATTGAACTCAATCCGAGCAGAACTTGGTCTCAAGGGTCTTTTTATCAAAACAAATTCTCTCACAGCTCACAACTCCAACAATTAAGAAAAATAATTCTTTTTCCCAATTACACCTTGCGGCGCCAGCTATCAAACCTGTAAATTCATATACTTGTCAATTTCAACCAGGCACTATTTTGCAATAAGATATTTTTTGTCTGAAATTAAGTTGACAATTATTACCAACTGCAATATATTCCACACATGAAAAGCATTGTACGAGACATACGAGAAATGAAGAGAAACGAGTTTGAAGACGTATGCAGGAAAAATGGCCTAGCCCTCACCATACAGAGACGAACAATTCTGGATGCTCTGGCGGCTCGTACCGATCACCCAACAGTCGATCAGGTATACGAAGATATCAAGGAAAACTTGAAAGGTGTTTCTCGCACAACGGTGTATCGCGTACTGGAAACATTCGTATCTATAGGTATAGTGAGAAAGATCAGCAATCCGGAATCAAAGGCACGATTTGATGCTGACACGAAACGTCATCACCACCTCACCTGTATGCACTGCGGGAAGGTACTCGACCTCCATGACTCGACCCTTGACAATCTTGCCCCAAACAGCGGGGCACTGAGAGAATTTGAGATTTTTGACTATTCCATCACCTTTAACGGTCGTTGCGCCAGTTGCCGCGATGACGAAGCGCCGAAAATCTAGGCTAAGGTCTCCCATGCTTCGCAGTCTCGTTTCCTGCCGCAGTAAAGTACTCGGCCACTACTACACTATTGAAGGGAGAACATATGAAACCAGTTGAATTGAAGAAAGATATTTTCTGGGTTGGAGCAATCGATTGGGCAGTACGAGATTTTCATGGGTATGAAACTCCCCGAGGCACTACCTATAACAATTATCTTATTCTAGATGAAGAAGTAACGCTCGTGGACACGGTTAAATACGATTTTTCCGAAATCACCATCAAGCATATTCAAGAACTGGTGGATCCGGCGAAAATAAAACATGTCATAATTAACCACATAGAAAATGATCATGCCACCGGTATTGATAAAATTATGGACTTGTCGCCCGATGCCACAATCCATATAACTGATCGGGGCAAAAAGGGGCTCGACAGGTTTTTTGACACCTCCCGTTGGAAATTTCATATTGTAAAATCCGGCGACACCCTGAAGATCGGCAAAAACACCCTACTGTTCCTGGAAACACCGATGGTTCACTGGCCCGATTCCATGATGACCTACTGCCAGGAAGCCGGCGTTCTTTTCAGCCAGGATGGATTCGGCCAGCATTTGGCATCCACCGCTCGCTTCGACGACCAGTTCAGCGCCTGTGTTTCCTCCGTTGTTCTGGAAGACGCGGTGGTTGACTATTACGCCAACATTCTGATGCCCTTTGGACAACTCATCCTGGACAAGATCGCCGACCTGCAAAAATTGGGGATTAAACCGGAAATCATCGCGCCTGATCATGGCGTTATCTGGAGATCTCAGGCAGCAAAGGTTATCGAATCCTATGTAGACATGGCGCAAGGAAAAGCAGATCTTAGAGCAATCATCGTCTACGACACCATGTGGAAAAGCACTGAAATGATGTCTGTCCCCATATCAGAAGGCATCTCAAGTGAGGGTGTCGACTGCAGGATTCTGAAATTGAGGGCGACCCCGATGAACGTTATCATCAAAGAGTTCTGGAAAGCGCGTGGCACCCTGTTTGGCACGCCGACGCTCAATAACATCATGTATCCATCCGTTGCGGAATGTCTCACCCACTTACGTGGTCTCCGACCGAAAAACAGGCTTGCCGGTGCTTTCGGCAGCTATGGTTGGGGTGGTGGAGCAGTGAAAGAAGCTTACGAGATTTTTGACAAAATGGGCCTGGAAAAATTTGATTCAGGACTCCAGGTCATCTATAAACCCTCATCCGAAGACGAGGAAAAATGCTACCGATTCGGACAGGAATTCGCAAAGCGGCTCAAGGAATACCACACGCGCTTCTAACAGAAAGCGCAATCTCAGCGATGAAAGGAGTATGAAATGCCCAAACCAAAGCAATGGCAGTGCACCGTATGCGGTTACAAATGTGAAGGTGAGGCTCCACCAAAGCAGTGTCCCCCCTGTGGTGCAGAAGCATCAAGGTTTGTTCCGTTCAGATAAGCACTTCCGAGGCGGTAAACTGCCAACCAGCCGTTCTGAATAGCTCACCTCAGACCAAAGTATTACAAACAAAAAAACCGGTATCCTGTCAGAGGGTGCCGGTTTTTTAATTCACAATTTTCAGAAGAAGTTCAATCGGGAATCCTATCCAACTCGGCAACAAATGCCGTGGCCTCGCCATCGCTTGGAGCACGCCAATCGCCGCGGGGCGACAGCGAACCTCCGGATCCGACTTTTGGCGAGTTGGGGACGCAAGTGCGTTTGAATTGACTGGTCTTGAAAAACCGCCAGAGAAAAACTTTCAGCCACTTCTTTATGTCGTGCAGGGTGTACTCGTGCTGTTTCGGTTCCGGGATATCCGGCCAGCCGGGAATTTTCTTATCATGCCAGGCACTCCACGCCATAAATGCAACCTTGGCAGGAAGATAGCCAAGGCGCAGCGTGTAATAAAGGGTAAAATCCTGAAGCTCGTAGGGCCCGACGATATCCTCAGTTCGTTGAACCGGCTGGCCGCTGGTATCATCCCCCGGCACAAGCTCGGGACTGATTTCCGTTTCCAGAATATCATTCAGCACCGGACTAACCTCGGAACCGAGCTGATCGGTCAAAGCTGTCCAGCGGATCAGGTACTGAATCAGTGTCTTGGGAACACTGGCGTTCACATGGTAGTGAGCCATATGGTCACCGACCCCATAGGTACACCAACCGAGTGCCATCTCGCTCAGGTCGCTTGTCCCAACGACAATCCCACCATACTGATTGGCCAAACGGAAGAGATGGCTGGTCCGCTCCCCTGCCTGAACATTTTCAAACGTGACGTCATAAACAGGCTGACCTTCGTGGAAAGGATGGCCGATATCTTTGAGCATCTGATGGCAACTCGGCCTGATATCGATCTCCCGATAAGTGCACCCTACTGTTCTGATCAAGCGACGAGCCTGTTCGAGTGTCCGTTGACTGGTTGCAAAACCGGGCATGGTGTAGGCAAGGATATGAAAACGGGAAAGTCCCATCACATCCATGGCTCGAGCACAGACGATCAGCGCCTGAGTAGAATCCAGCCCACCGGAGATGCCGATAACCATTTTATCGGCACCACTGGACCTGAATCTCTTGACGAGGGCCTGGACTTGTATCTCATAAACCTCCCGGCATCTTTCGTCGCGCCGGGCCGGGTCGCTGGGGACAAAGGGAAATCGCTCGTAACGACGCTCCAGCGGGATCTTCTCCGCCGAGGGCAGGTCCGCCGCAAAACTGATAGTTCTGAAGCTCTGCAGGGAGTCCCGGAAGCGCTGGATTGACTGCCCGAAACTGTTCTGTCGCATCCGTTCCTGAACGAGCCGGTCGAGATCCAGATCGCCATAGACAATCTGATCCTCGTAACAGAAGCGTTTCGATTCGGCCACTTGGGAGCCGTTTTCGTATATCATCCCGTGGCCATCCCAAGCAAGGTCGGTGGATGACTCACCCAATCCGGCCGCACTGTAAAGATATGCCGCAAGACAACGACCCGACTGGTTTGACACCAACTGCCTTCGATAATCAGCCTTGCCGACCGTGATGTTGGAAGCGGAAAGATTAACGATAACCGTGGCGCCCGCTAAAGCGGCATAAGATGAAGGGGGAATCGGAACCCAGACGTCCTCACAAACCTCGATAGTAAAGGTAAGGAGTGGCTGATTCTCCACCTGGAAAAGCAGCTTGTTGCCAAAGGGGATATCTGATTGTCCAAGCAGATCGATGGTGTCACGCAAGGAATGATCAGCAGGTGAAAATTGACGCAGCTCGTAAAACTCACGGTAATTCGGCAGGTAGGTTTTGGGGGTAATGCCAAGCACTTTTCCACGATAGAAAACTACTGCACAATTGAAAAGCAGACTGTCAATCCTGAGAGGCAAACCGACAATGCCGATGATCGGGATGCTCTTGGACTCATCCAGTATGGTTGCAAGTCCGGCCAGACAGCCGTCGAGGAGCGCCTGCTGATGAAAAAGGTCATCACAGGAATAGGCAGAAAGACCCAGTTCGGGGAAAGCAGCCAGTAGGGCGTTATTTTCCTGCGCCTGGCGAAGCAGACGAATTGTTTCACGGGAGTTGAATTCAGGGTCCGCCACCTTCAGTTTCGGAAGAATTACGGCAGTACGGATAAAATTGTGAGTATAGAGGTTCAGGAATTGCTTCTGGCTCATGGGGCGTCCCTTCAGTGGTGCAGCAATCACACTCCAATAGCGTTTAACAGGCTGTTAGACGCACTCTTTCTACACCTTTCGAAACCGGAGTGTCAATGGTTTTCAGCCGCAGGCCATTCTCCCAAAAACACAATCTCACAGCATTAGTCAGTCTTTGGCAACACTGCGAGGATATTTGTAAAGTCAGGCAGCCTCCTCAGCCCAGGCTAGCTCACCATCGTCAAACATTCCTTCCACATCAAGCAAGATAATCAACTTTTCCCCCAATCTCCCAATCCCGCTAAAACAGGCGCCACCAGAACTCTTTACCGTTTCGGGAGTTGGAGAGACGCAATCACGCTCGAGCTTTATGACCTGTGACACCTCATCCACGATCAATCCAATTGTGTTCCCGACAATATCCACGACAACAATCCGTCGTGATTCATCATTCTCTTCCGCAGCTACAGGAAAATTAAACCGTTTTCTGAAATCGATAACCGGGATGACCCTGCCGCGCAAATTGATTACCCCTTCAGCGTAATCCGGTGCATTCGGAATTTTCGTAATTCCCATCATTCTGATGATTTCCTGAACCTTCAAAATGTCTACACAAAACTCCTCATTACCCACGGTAAATCCGACCATGTGATGCATTTCGCCAGATTTTGAGCTTGCTACAGCCATATCACCCCCGGAATACATTTATTTTGCAGTACTTATCGGCATGATCAGTAAAAATCTTAAGGGAAATGCAGACAAAAATATTTCCGTAGACAGATTTAAAAGCAATGCGATTAATGATTGCATCTCACCTGAAAACAAACGTCAATTGGCTTAACAAATTCCGTCTGGTACACTGTCATAAAGTCCACATCATCAAGTCAAAAACCAGGGGAACACCGATGTTCACGCGTCCAGGCAAATCCTTCTTATTCCGGCAAATTATTTTCCTGCTGACGGTATCACTTAACGTTTTTATCTTTTCTGGATTTTCTAGCCCGGCATTTTCAGCAAACCAATCAGAAGGTGACATCGGCACGAAGGACACGCTCTATTTTTTCTGGGGAGAGGGTTGTCCTCACTGTGCCGCGGCAAAGCCTTTCCTTGTGGAACTACAGAAAAAGCACCCTGACCTGGTCATCATTTCCCACGAGATTTATAACAGTCCGAAAAATCTGGCCCTACTAAGAAAAATGGCAAAATCGCTCGGTACGGAACCGACAGGTGTTCCTACGTTCTTTTTCAGAGACAAAATGTTTGCCGGTTTCAGCGAGAGTGTCGCAAAGGAAATCGAGACCGCGGTATCAACCGGGATGAGGAGTACCAAGACTGAGACGTCAACCGGCAACCGGGAAGTACGAAAAAAAACCGAAGAGTTTACAATCCCTCTCCTCGGGAAAAAAGATGCTCAATCCTTGTCGCTGCCTTTATTCACCATAATCATCGCAGGACTTGACAGCTTCAACCCTTGCGCCTTCTTCGTTCTCTTTACCCTGTTAAGCCTGCTGGTTCATGCACATTCGCGCAAACGGATGCTCCTGATCGGCGGAGTTTTCGTATTCTTTTCCGGGTGTCTCTATTTTCTGTTTATGGCGACGTGGCTGAATCTTTACTTTATTATCGGCCATCTGTCAGCGGTTACCTATTTCGCCGGTTTTTTAGCTCTGACCATCTCCCTGATAAACATCAAGGACTATTTCTTCTTTAAACAAGGCATTTCTCTCAGTATTTCAGAAGGTTCAAAACCGAAATTATTCGAAAGAATGCGCAAACTGCTCAAAACGGAGTCACTTCCTGCCGTGCTTACCGGATCAATTGTACTGGCTGTTACCGCAAATAGTTACGAGTTGCTCTGCACGGCGGGATTTCCCATGGTCTACACCAGGGTCCTTACTCTCAACGCACTCTCTTCCGGTAAATATTATGCCTATTTGGCGTTTTATAATCTGATCTACATCCTTCCCCTCGCGCTCATTGTTGTTTTCTTCGTAGTTACGCTCGGAAGCAGAAAACTGAGCGAGTGGCACGGCCGGGTCCTCAAACTTCTTTCCGGCCTCATGATGCTCGGCCTGGCACTCATGCTCCTGATCAATCCGACTCTCCTGCAAAATGCCTTGGTTTCCGTTCTGTTACTACTCGGGATTTTACTGATAACTGCAGTCTTGGTTATGGTAACGAAAGAACGTTTCAGATCGTGAGCGCCGATTCTGACGCAGCGACATGCCGGAAGCCAGCCTCCCAATCCGCTCTCTCGACAACAACTATTGATGGATCAGCAAAATGACGTCACCCCTGCAAAAGCCCGGGACCAGAGGCATGCAAACTGGTGGGAAGACTGGATTCCGGCTTTTGCCGGAATGACGGAAAACGCCATCAGCGGCGCTTTCAAAGAGTACGTCAACTATAGCTTGTCTATTTCCACCGGATAAATTACCAGATGCCGGTCAGGCTCTCTTCCGACACTCTGTGCCACGAGTCCGAGACGGGAGAGATACCGATGCTGAATTTTTCGCAGTGCCGGACGCCGGGGCATCAAGGCTACTTCGACACCTTCCTCCAGGGCCAGTCGGGCGGCTTGCTCCATCTCTTCGACCGCTTCCCGTACCTCCTCATCATCCATTCCCTGAACGAGGTTGAAAATTCTTTGTAACAGCCTCCTCATCTCAGCCGTGGTATTTCGTTTAATAAAATGCAACGGCACATCGGAAAGCCGGGTAATTCTTTTCAGTCCGAGATCCTCAGCGCGGGAGCGGAGAGCAATTATCAGATCAGCTGTATCGACACGGGAAACGATTTTAAGGTCAAGTTCCAACTCCCGACCGGCCCGCTCCAAGGTCTCCCGATTCACGCCATGAGGGTAGACGCGAACAGGTCCGGAGGCATCAGGGCGGCGCTGTTCCGGAGACACAACAGAGGGCTTGCTGGTCCGGGGAGCAGCTGTTTCGTTTTTTGCTGCTTCCACCTGAATATGCCCGTCTTCCAACTGTTTTCTCTGTTCACCACGCGGTACATACCCACGAAGAACACTGTCCACCGCGGAACCGGTATCCTTATGGACGAGTACCTCCTGACGATCAACCATCTCGACGAGAATATCAAAGGTGGGAGGTGATTTTCTCTCGCTCACCGTCTTGGTGGTACCCCGGCGACGCGCCTCATCGTCGCCAAGGGTAACTGTCTGTACACCACCGACCAGGTCCGAGAGGACCGGATTCATAATCAGGTTTTCCAGGGTGTTTCCGTGCGCGGTACCGATGAGTTGAACGCCCCGTTCGGCAATGGTTCGGGCTGCCGCAGCTTCCGCCTCGGTCCCGATTTCATCAACGATGATGACTTCCGGCGTATGATTCTCGACCGCCTCAATCATAACCGCATGCTGACGATCCGGCCGCAGAACCTGCATCCGGCGGGCATTACCAATACCCGGATGAGGAATATCGCCGTCACCGGCAATTTCATTGGAGGTATCAATCACAACGACCCGTTTGTTGAAATCATCAGCCAGAACGCGGGCCACCTCCCGGAGTTTTGTGGTTTTTCCGACTCCGGGGCGGCCCAGGATCAGAAGATTCTGTCCGGTTTCAATCAGATCACGCAGCAGCTCGATGGTACCGAAGATTGCCCGGCCAACCCGCAGTGTCAGCCCGATGATAAGCCCTTTTCGATTGCGGATTGCTGAAATCCGGTGCAGAGTCCGCTCAATTCCGGCCCGATTATCTTCGGTGAATTCACCCAGCAAAGCTAAAACATGTGACAGATCTTCGTGTGTGACAGGTTTTTCGCTCAACCGGACCACTCTGTCAGGAAATCGCGCTTCCACGAGACGCCCCAGATCCATGATTACCTCAAGCAATTGCTCCAAAGGCAATTTTCGCAAGGCATCCTGCAACTCTCCGGGAAGAGTAGCGACAAGGAGATGAACATCGTCAACAGGAGTTGTGTTGCTTTTGAAGTCGTTCATACGTGGCTTCCTCTGAAAGAGAGTAAAATCAATCCGTTCTGCCATAACAAAGTGGATTTGCTCTGCTGCCAGTATAACATAGCTGACCAGGGAGCGAGTCCAGCCTTTTTAGCGGACATGGATAAGCAGTTTCTCCTTGTTTGGGAAACTATGCTTCTTTATGCAGCAACTAAACTTGGTACCCTGTAATCGGTAATAGATGTTTTTTTCACACGCAACCCCTCCAAGCCTCCCCTTGACAGGGGAGGCTTAAAAGCTTCCCCCCTGTCAAGGGGGGATTGAGGAGGGTTAATTTCAGGTATTACATGGTGCTAGCGTATGCAAAAGGGGGGCAGCCTCTAAGCTTGCCCCCCATTTCTCGTCAACTAGGTGTTTTGAAATTCGGACCAGGAAATCATCCCCGATCAACTTCACTGGTTAAAAATCTTACTTTACCTTCTCGCTGTTCGCATTCAAACAAACAGTCTATCTATGCCCATGTCCTCTGCCATTATGATCGGATTTCCCGCCACGGTCATATTTACCGCCCCTATCGTCGTAGCCGCGATCGTCACCACCATGCCGACCGCCCCCCTTGCCGTATCCTCCGGCAGAATGTTTATGATATTTCGGTTTGAATTGCTTGTAGTGATGAGGGGCCTTTCCTGCCTTGTACTTCCGGTAAGAATCATCGCGATAATAGTGAATTTGTTTGAAAGAATGTTTCCTTATACCGTAGGGAACTTTTTTATAGTGAGATTTTACCCAAGGGCCATTGTAATAGGGAGAGGAGTACCAGACATTGCCTTTGTTCAGATAATAGACGTTTCCAACAAAGAATAGATCATACCCCACTCCGACAGCTACGTGAAAACCAAGCCTTGGCGGATACAGGAAAAGGGGTGGTTCGGCGATAACCACCGGCGGCTGGACATAAACGGGCGGAGGACCTCCAATATTAATCCCGACATTTACTCCTACGTTCGATGCATGTGCAAAAGGCGCAACACTCAAAACCAACATGATACTCAGCAGCAATTTTCTCATAGTGAACACTCCTTCTCGGTTTTTGTTCTGTTGTCCTTGAAAACGAGAGAATGCTACTATGGTTTACACGCAAATATTATGTTGCGATTTAAATTGTTTCAACAACAGCAATTATCGGATGAGCTCGAAAGGTTTTTTTCCCGGAGCCAGGTAAGAATAAGCCCAGTCGCGCAACCGACCCCGGCATCGACAGAAATAGCGGAGACCGGACAATTGCGCATGCAGGCGCCACACTCCATGCAGGCATCCCGGTCCTTCACGCACACCAATTTCTCAACCTTTGCGAAAACCTGGTGCGGACAGACTTCCAGACACATTCCGCAGGCAACACAGGTGTCCTCGTCAAAATGCAGGGAGGTTACCCCGTCGAGATATCTGAATCCCTTCATCGTTACTCCTGTTTTTCCTAATAAAAAATACCGGCCAGTGCCAACACGGCACCCAGCGCAATACAGCCGGCCATAATCGGCAGGGCAATCCGCATTTCTTTCTTTACACCTGAAATAGAGGTGTACGGTGTACAACCGGTAAAATTGAGCGCATAAAAGGCACTCACCGCCGGTAGAATCAAGAAAGCCGCCAGCGTAGAAAACATACCAAGCTCAAGCCGTGGCCCGACCAACAGATATCCCGCCACCAGCGCAAGTCCGGCCACTGCTCCTTTAAGAGAAAAGTGACGACCTGGGAGCCAAGGAAGCAGGAGCGGCGTCAACGCCAGTCCACTCAACGCCGCAGAATAAAAAGCCACGAGCAGCCAAACACCTGCCGAGGGAAATCCCATCAGAAGTGGCACAGCCAGCAGCAGTAGACCGATTAATGCCAGCGGTTTCAAGGACAAGATTAATTCTACGGGGACAAGTACCAGTCGTTCCCGCAATGAAAAGGTCAACTGTCTCATGCGAGGCGTCGTTACCAAGCCATTATCAAGGTATTCCGGAAGGTCTTCAGCTTTGACAGTTGCATACCGAACGGTAAAACCGCATTGTTTTCTGACTTCATGGGCTGCTATGCCGGGAGCACCGAGAATCGGCGCCAGCACCTGAAAATGAGAAACCAGGCGAGACAATCCTGTTACCTGAATTCGCCGGACCAGTTCAACTGTCCCGAAGGTCCCTTTGCCGGCAGCACACCAGACATTCACGCCAAATGTTTCAAGCACGAGAATCCAGACATTTCGCCCGGCCAACTGACTGCGAACAATGTCATAGCTCATTTTGTAGTTAGCCGTGACGATAACCGGGTCCTGGGCAGAGGGCTGTCCGATGGCATAGATGCCAGCAGGAACGAGATACGATAAGCGTCCGACCCCCCAGCGGACCAGCCATCCGCCAACTCGATCGGCAATGGTAAGGCTGGTCGCTATCAGCGGAATTTTACCAACGGACGTAACGAGCCACCCGGAAAACCCGGGAACATTTTCGTTTATTTCCCCACCCTGGGAAAAAGTTTTCGGTCCTCAACAGGAAGGTAATTCCGAATCCGGGTGAGATGTCGAAGCACATTGACTGGTTTTTTCAAAATTATTTTCGTTTTCACTATTGTCCATTGTCAACAATTCACTTTCACGTCTGATAGTCTATGCCCCGTCGAACTGCAACTCTGTGCAGTTTCAGCAGATAACCACTCTAGCACTGAAACAAGCATAATTCAATCGTCTCCACAGAGCAGAAAACACCCCGAACAGGTCGCAACCCCGCGGAAAAAGCACGAACTACAATGTTTGCCGCACTACCAAAGAGCAGCTACTGAAACAGCGAAAATCCGAATAATAGGAATGCTTGTTCAGAAAAATGATCAGATAAAATGGGGAAAAGGTTTAACAGGAGGAAAGGAAGATGATAGGAATTGGAATAGATGCCAAACAAAGATCAAAAAGAATTAGACTTCAGCGGTTCATCGAGGTAACGCTGTATATCAGCAACACCTGTTCCAGAGCAGGCGATTTTCGAAAATACGGGAACCCATCTGTCCACCGAATGATACGCCACAATCCGTCCTTTCTTGATCATGGAATCGAGAAGATGACTTTCAACCACCCCAGCCGTCTGATCTTTATAAATCACTCGTATCATCATTTGCTGACCCTCCTGTGCATTCGCCGCTTCCAGAATTATACAAAGGAACCATCCCTTGTCCAGCGGCCAAACAAAGCTTCCGCAATGCTTCTAACTCTGCAAAAACCGAGGTCTGATCCCGCAACCAATGATGACAAACTGGCTACCTGCAATTGAGTAAGAACCGTCCAATGCTTCCATTAACCGGCTCTATTGACTGTAGTTGATTTTCCCTTATTATTAAATGCTGAAGGTCGGAAGCTGCTGTTTTCCAGCACATTTTCCTGTAGTTGATCATTACCGCATTACAACCTCCACCTTTAATGATTTACTGACTGCAGCAGCACCACGGAGAACAGCATAGTGCAGAAAAGCAAAAAGGCGCCGCCAATGAAAGTACCTGACGGTTCACTCCCTGAAAACAGAGACCTGCGAAGCGACGACTTTAGCGAATGCCGCATCACCGATTACGGCAAAAGCCATCCTCTTGGGTCTACAAGTCATTGTAATGGGGTAAATTTCAGTATCTACTCGAAAAACTGCACCAGCATGGAACTGCTCCTGTTCGACCATGTCTCAGACCCTCTGCCTGCGAAGATAATTACACTCAATCCGAGGTACAATAAATCCTACCACTACTGGCACGTTTTCGTTCCCGGGCTGAAGGCAGGACAGTTATACGGTTACCGTGCCTACGGCCCCTTTGCCCCTCACCAGGGACATCGCTTCGATCCGGGGAAAGTTCTTCTCGATCCGTATGCCAAAGCCGTTGCCGTGCCGGACGGTTACAGCCGGAGTGACGCCAGCGGTGTGGGTGAAAATATTGCAACCGCCATGAAAAGTGTGGTAACGGAAACCCGTTCCTATGACTGGGAAGGTGACATCCCCCTGAAACGCCCTTTTTCCCGCACGGTCATATATGAAATGCATGTGGCCGGTTTTACCCGCAATCCGAACTCCGGGGTAGCACCTGAAATACGGGGTACCTTCGCGGGACTGGTGGAAAAAATTCCCTATTTGAAAGATCTTGGTATTACCGCTGTCGAACTGCTGCCGATCTTTCAGTTCGATGTGCAGGATTGCCCGGATGGTCTGGTCAACTACTGGGGATATAGCCCGATATCTTTTTTTGCGCCCCATCCCGAATATTGTTCCTGCAAGGATCCCCGCGGAGCCCTTGACGAATTTCGGGATATGGTCAAGGCTTTGCATCGTAATGGTATTGAAGTAATTCTCGATGTGGTATTCAACCACACCGCCGAAGGTGATGAACGGGGCCCGACCCTCTGTTACCGGGGCCTGGAAAACAGCGTCTACTACCTCAGCGACAAAGCTGACGGAACCTACCGTAATTACAGCGGAACGGGGAACACGCTCAACGCCAACAACCCGATCGTCCGAAGAATGATTCTGGACTGCCTCCACTACTGGGTGGAAGTGATGCATGTCGACGGCTTTCGCTTCGACCTGGCAGCCATTCTCTCCCGTGACGAAACCGGCGCTCCCATGAAGAATCCGCCCCTGCTCTGGGATATCGATTCAGACCCTGTGCTGGCAGGCATCAAACTTATTGCGGAAGCCTGGGATGCCGCAGGTCTTTATCAGGTGGGCAGTTTCATCGGAGATAACTGGAAGGAATGGAATGGCAAATTCCGGGATGACGTCCGGCGCTTTTTTCGCGGGGATTCCGGCACGGTCCAGAATTTCGCCACCCGACTCCTGGGCAGCCCGGATATCTTCGGACATGAAGAACAGGGACCGGAGCAAAGCATCAATTTCATCACCTGCCACGACGGCTTCACCCTCAATGATCTGGTATCCTATAATAACAAGCACAACGAGGCAAACGGAGAAGGCAACCGCGACGGCAGCAACGACAACCTGAGCTGGAACTGCGGGGTTGAAGGGCCGGATGTTGAACCGCACATTGAAAATCTCCGGACCCGGCAGATCAAGAATTTTTTGGCCGTAACACTCCTCGCGCTCGGTGCTCCGATGCTGCTCATGGGAGACGAAGTCCGCCGGACACAGCACGGCAATAACAACGCCTATTGTCAGGACAACGAATTGAGCTGGTTTGACTGGGACCTGATCTCCGTCAATTTCGATATACACCGTTTCTGCAAGCATCTGATCTATCGGAGACTGCGCCTTGACCTGCTTGCTGACGATAAATCCATCATGAGTCTCAATCAACTGCTGCGGAAATCACGCATTGAGTGGCATGGGGTACGGCTCCACCAGCCGGACTGGAGCGAGGATTCCCATAGCATTGCACTCACCGCATGGAGCATTGACGAGCGGCTCATGTATCACCTGATATTCAATGCCTACCGGGAGACACTGGAATTTCAGATTCCGTCCGTTTCCCCTCAGGCCAGTTCAGGCTGGCGCCGGTTATTGGACACTTCTCTTGCTGCACCTGATGACATCTGCTCCTGGAAAGATGCTCCGTTTTTCTCGGGAGCCAGCTACCCGGTACTACCCTTTTCAGTAGTAGTGCTCTGTGCAAGGCTATCACGCCGACAAACGTCAAAAAAATAATCCACCTCACAACAAGGAGAATCACTCATGCCGGTTGCCGATTATGCTACATATTGCAGGATGCTTGACCGGGCACGCGAAAGACGTTTTGCCTACCCCGCGATCAACGTAACTTCATTAACCACGGTAAACGGGGTTCTCAGGGGACTGGCCGAAAGCGGCAGCGATGGTATTATCCAGGTCTCCACAGGCGGCGCTTCCTTCGCCTCGGGGTCCTCCGTAAAAGACATGGTATTGGGCGCCATTTCCCTTGCCGAACATGTTCACCGCGTGGCCGAGCGGTATCCGGTTTATGTGGCTCTCCATACCGATCATTGCCAGGCAGACAAACTCGACAGCTTCGTTCTGCCGCTGGTAGAAGAAACGGAACAGCGCAGGGGAGCAGGAAGGCCAAATCTCTTCAGCAGCCATATGTTCGACGGCAGCGCCCTCCCCTTGGAGAAAAATCTCGATATCGCCGTTCCCCTCCTGGAGCGGTTCAGAAGCAATGACCTGATTCTCGAAATCGAGACGGGTGTGGTCGGTGGCGAGGAAGACGGCATAAAAGCAGAAGCAGAGGCAAAACTTTACACTACGCCGGAAGACACCCTCGAAGTTGCACGCCGCCTGAACGCCGTTGAAGGCTCCCGCTACCTCCTGGCGGCAACGTTCGGCAATGTCCATGGCGTTTACAAACCGGGTCAGGTCAAGCTGAAGCCGGCTATTCTCAAGGATTGCCAGGATGCCGTGGAAAGAACCTTCGGTATCGGTTCACGCTTCGACCTGGTCTTCCATGGCGGATCAGGTTCTTCCCCGCAAGAAATAGCGGAAGCCATCAGCTATGGCGTGGTGAAGATGAACATAGATACCGATACCCAATATGCTTACACTCGTGCGATAGCGGACCACCTGTTCAGAAATTACGATGGTGTTCTGAAGATAGATGGTGAAGTGGGCAGGAAAAAGGATTATGATCCACGAACCTACCTGACGCTGGCTGAAAAATCCCTTGCGGAACGGGTAAAGCAGGCGGTCAGAGACCTGGGCGGCACCGGGTCGACACTCTTTTCTTCCAGAGGAGAATTTCCTTCGTGACAAAACCCGAATTTGATTTTTCCATAGATGTCCTCGGAAAATGCTCAATCCAGTCTCCGATGAAAGGCGTACGCTTTGTCAGCGACGACGAGCGCATGCTCTACGACACCCACTCGTCGAAGATCTTCGGGTGCCTGGAACAGGGCAAAGATTTGCCGGCAATGGAGCTGGCCGGGCCTCGAGAGAAAATATATTTTGATCCGTCAAAACTGAAATGCGGCATCGTTACCTGCGGCGGTATCTGCCCTGGGGTAAATGATGTGATCAGATCGGTGGTTATGAGCCTTTACTACCATTACGGAGTAAAAACCATCTATGGATTCCCCTATGGCTATGAGGGCCTCAGCTGGCGCCACGGTCACACTCCCCGGGAGTTGACACCCCACAACGTCAATATAATTCACGGAACGGGAGGAAGCATCCTCGGCACCTCCCGCGGTCCCCAGGACATCGCGGAAATGGTCGACACGCTCGAGCGGATGAATGTGCAGATGCTGTTCGCCATCGGTGGTGACGGAACTCTCAAGGGAGCCGGCGCACTAGCCTCTGAAATAGAACAGCGCGGTTTGAAGATAGCGGTAATCGGCATCCCCAAGACCATTGACAATGATATTTCCTTCATAGACAAATCTTTCGGTTTCGAGACGGCCGTAACCGAAGCAAGCAAAGTTACCAACTCTGCCCATAACGAAGCAACCGGAGCACGAAACGGTATTGGTCTGGTCAAACTGATGGGCCGTGATTCCGGTTTCATAGCAGCCTATTCAGTGCTCGCCGACAACAACGTCAATTTCTGCCTGATTCCCGAATCGCCTTTCAGCCTGGAAGGATTGCTTTCTGCGCTCCGCGACCGCCTCAACAGGCGGGGACATGCGGTGATTGTTGTCGCGGAAGGTGCCGGTCAGGATCTGATGCAGAAATCTTACGAAACGGATGCTTCAGGCAACACGCGTCTTTGTGATATCGGTATTTACCTGAAAGAGGCCATTATCTGGCAGTTCAAGGAGCTTGGGATTACGGTGAACCTGAAATACATTGATCCCAGTTACACCATCAGGAGCGTTCCGGCGACCCCCCATGACTCCGCCTTCTGCCTGCTACTTGGGCACAATGCGGTGCATGCCGGGATGAGCGGCAGGACGAATCTGGTGGTCGGCTACTGGAAAGGCGAGTTCACTCATGTGCCTATTTCACTCGCCGTATCGAAGAGAAAAAAAATCGATCCGGAGGGCTGGTTCTGGAGCACGGTACTCGCTTCAACAGGCCAGCCGCGCGACTTGTTGTAAGAGCCTGAAGACCACGGAGACAAACCATGCCTCTTCCTGATAATAAAACGAAAATAGTCTGCACCATCGGTCCGGCATCAGAATCCCCGGATGTTATGAAAAGAATGCTGTCAGCGGGCATGAACATCGCCCGTCTCAACTTTTCCCATGGTGACTTTTCCGGCCACCGCCAGATTATCGGAAACCTCCGCGCCGCTGCCGCAGCCACGAACCGGCGTCTTATCATAATGGCTGACCTGCCCGGCCCGAAAATGCGTATCGGAATGCTTGCAGAGGATTCGATCAGACTTTACCCCGGTGATCCGCTCACCCTGACAACGGAAGAAATACTCGGTGATGCAACTCGTCTATCCGTAAGTTTTTCCCGGCTCCCGCTTGCCGTAAAACCGGGTGATACGCTCTTTTTAAATGATGGTCTGATTCAATTGGAAGCTCTAAAGATAGAAAATTCTGATGTTCATTGCCGCGTGGTGGTAGGCGGTGAACTCAGCTCACGCAAAGGCCTGAACCTGCCGGGCATTGATCTCGGCATCAGTGCCTTTACCGAACATGATTTTACCTGCCTGAAGTTCGCCCTGGAACAGGGCGTTGAGGCAATCAGCCAATCTTTCGTAAATTGCGCGGAGGACATTGCCGCGGTTCGCTCGGCAGCAGCCTCTCTCGGCTACAACCCGTTCATCATCGCCAAGATCGAGCGTTCAAATGCCCTGGAACATCTCGATGAAATCTTTGATGCCGCAGACGGCATCATGATTGCGAGAGGCGATCTGGGCGTCGAGGTGCCGATCGAAACAATTCCGGTAATTCAGAAGCAGTTGATGAAATTGGCGAATCTGAAGGGAAAGCCGGTAATAACCGCAACCCAGATGCTGGAGTCAATGACCCACAACAGCCGTCCGACACGTGCGGAAGCAACGGATGTGGCCAATGCCATTCTCGACGGCACCGACTGCGTAATGCTTTCGGGGGAATCGGCAATGGGAAGTTATCCAGTGGAAGCGGTAGCAATGCTGGCAAAGATTGCCGCGGCCATCGAACCGAAACGGCCGATGCTCAAGGTCAAGGAAATGTTCGCTGGTGGCATCGCAAGGGGGAATATCCAACCGGCCCATCTGATTGCATTGAGCGTTGAAACCTGCCTGGAGCAGATAAAACCGGCCGCGGTTTTCGTGCCGACCCGCAGTGGGGCGACCGCCCGGCGAATTGCCCGGTTTCTCCTTCCGGTCTGGATTATCGCCACCAGTTCCCAGGAAAGCACCTGTCAGAGACTGCAATTCACCTCTGGTGTCTGGCCGGTAAATTTGCCGGAACATCCGGAAGACTGGAATGGCTATATGAAAGACTGGGTTACCAACCGGGAACTGGCCGGTGACTTCATCATCCTGGCGGAAGGGCCTTCAACAAAGTACCCCGATTCCAACCACCGCATGGAAATCATCGATTTGCGAAACGACCACACATAAAGAGCAAAATCCAGCCGTTCGGCCCGCCAGCCGCAACTATTTCTGCTGGAATTTTTTCATAATTTCCGCAGCGGCCTCTTCGATCGCCTTGTTCGTCATATCGACTACCATCCATTTCTGATTCTGCCGATACAGGCGCTTTGCGTAGACCAGTTCCGATTCCACCGACTCGTACTCGGTGTAGCGGCCGATGGTCGATTGCCTCATGTTCCGCATCCTGGAGGCCCTGATATTGATCAATTGCTGAACGTCAATGGTAAGCCCGATGACCCGTTCCTGATCAATCTTGAAAAGCTGCTCAGGAGCGGGCAGTCCCTCAACCAGGGGAATGTTTGCCACCTTGTAGCCCTTGCCGGCCAAATACATGGACAGTGGCGTCTTTGAGGTGCGGGACACCCCCACCAGGACGATGTCGGCCTGGTCCAGATTCTGGGTATTCTGGCCGTCGTCGTGCTTTACCGTAAAGTTCACCGCATCAAGGCGCCGGATATATTCTTCGTCCACCTTGTAGATCACCCCGGGACGCCGCTTGGCCGGCAAGCCGAGATATTCCTGCATCTTATCGAGAATCGGTGTAATGACGTCAAACGATTCCAGACCACGCCGTTCCACTTCCGCGTTCAGCTCGGCAATGTGGGCCTGGTGCATCAGGGTAAAGACAATCAGACCGGGACGTTTCGCAACATCCTCCACGGCCATCCTGATATCATCGAGAGTCTTAAGATAACTTTTCCGGTAGATCTTGGTATCGGGTGCGTCAAACTGGGCAAGTGTTGCCCTGATCACCCGCTCCGCGGTCTCTCCGGTGGAATTGGAAAAAATATAGATATTTTTCGTGCGTTTCATCAATAATATCCCTTCTTATTGTAGGCAATTGAACAATCCCATGCACCAGAAACAATCACCGCACGGCACAGTGTTCCCATAACAATCCTGCTCGAACTCCTCCGCCTTGAGATACTGGCACGGCACAACGTTGCAGTTGGAGCAGTAGGGAAAGTCGTACGCCAGCACATCATCCCTGAACTGCCGGAAAGGCTGGTTGTTCCAGATATCCAGAATTCCGCTTTCGCGGACGTTGCCGAAGGATCTGGCGTTAACGAATTTTTTCCGGCCGAAGAGATGGCAGCCGTACTGGTGCCAGAGGAAGTAACAGGGATGAACGTAGCCGTTCCAAGAAACGAAGGCCCCACCCCCTTCCACGAACTCGCACCTGCGGTGGCTGCTGGGAGCCGCTCCGGGAAGTGTGAGGGCCAGTCCGGTTTCCCGGGCAACCTGCCGCGCCTCGTCAAAAACCCGCTCCAGTTCGGCCGCCCATTCCACATCCCGATCCATGAGATTCTTCAGGTGAAGGGAGATGTCCCGTGAACGGGCCTCAGCTTTCAATTCCTCCACCAGATCATAGATTCGCTGCTCCTGCGGGGTGCGCGAATACTTCCAGATAACGGCAAGATAGTCCGCGAAACTCGCCTCCCCGTTCAGCGACCCTTCCTTCCAGGAGCGCACCAGGGCCTCGGCAAACTTGATGCCGGAATCACCGCGCAAGCCCGGTTCACCCAGAACCGCACAAATGCTCTCCAGGGCGTCCCGCCACCCTGGGTCATCGCCGAACAGTTGCTGAAGTTGGCCACGGGTATCGGCAAAACTCTTAATGGTGATCTGTTTGCTCGGCAGACTGGACCCGATGATTTCCCTGACTTTGTCCAGCCCTCCGGCCACTGCCGCCGTGGCTGCCAACTCCGCGAGAAAACCGACTAATTCCAACTCGGAAGGGTTTCGCATGTACTTCCAGAGAACCTTGAAATAGCTGGAAAGATCGAGACCTTCCGCCGCGGCTTTTTTCCGCCACTCGTTAAAGAGCTCAACCGCGCCGTCCATGTTGGACTCGAATGCCGTCTGGGGAACACTGCTCTCGGCATAGGCAAGCACATGGGTGACGATGGCAAAGGAAGCGCCCAGCTCCACCGCTCGCAACAAGAGGTCCGGAAGCTCACGGGTGTTGTCCCTCATCAGCACGAACTCCAGGCCGATCGCAAATTCTGACCTTCCGCAACGTTCTTTTGCGGCATGCAGCGCCGCGAGGGCCCGTTCCACCCCCTGTTCCTCCCCGCCCCGGCGAATCTCACGAAAAGTTTCGGGATCAAGGGCATCGGCGGATATACAGATCTTGTCAAGCCCCGCCTCCAGCAGGGAAATCGCCCGCGCCTCGTCCAGCAGCATGCCGTTGCTTTGAAACCAGACCCAACTCCCTGCGGGCATCGATTCCTTGGCCCTGCGGATGAAAGCCTCCAACCGCGGGTCGAGGAGCGGTTCACCAACACCGTTGAGGACCAGTGCCTCCAGATGGGGGAACGCCGCTTCCAGCGCCGTGAAAGTCTCTTCGGCCATGTCACCTTCCATGACACTCCGATCCCAGGTTTCCTTGACACACATCCGGCAGCGGAGGTTGCAGCGGGTCGTGGTCTCCACGAATAACCTTGAGGGCCATGGGCGAAGTGGCGGGATGGGCATTTCCATTTGTGGGGTTTCGTTATGCTGGGTCATAGCAGCCTTTCGTCTTCATCAGAGAGACCTGCCAGGTTTTGAAAACCTGGCAGGTCTACATCGAATTACCGCACCGGAAGGTACCTTCCGCGAGTTCCCTCTTTGGTCAGCACGATCTGCCACAACTGGTTGGCCCTGGCGCGAAAGGCACCGGCACATAATAGCAGATAATAGCGCCACATGCGGTAGAATCTCTCACCATAGCGGGCGGACAGCTCCGGCCAGGAATCCTCGAACCTCCGTAACCAGGCCATCAGGGTGGTGTCATAATCAGGACCGAAGTTATGCCAGTCTTCAAGAATGAATAGGCCCTCAATTGATGAAGTAATCTGTGCCGCAGAAGGGAGCATCCCGTTGGGAAAAATATAGCGTTCCAGCCAGGGGTCGCAGGTGGTAACCGTGGTGTTTCCGCCGATAGTGTGCAGCAAAAACAAACCGTCATCTTTCAGACAACGATCTGTCACTAACATGAAAGTTCGATAGTTCCTGCAACCGACATGTTCAAACATTCCGATGGAGACGATCCGGTCAAAGGGTTCATGGAGCTCACGATAGTCCTGAAACCTTATTTCTACGGGTAACCCGGCACACCTCTGCCGGGCTACCTTGACCTGTTTTTGCGATACGGTCACCCCGACCACTTCGACACCATACCGTTCTGCCGCGAACTGCGCCATGCCACCCCAGCCGCAGCCGATATCCAGCAACCGCTGGCCCGGTTCCAGGTGCAGTTTGCGGCAGACGAGGTCAAGCTTCTGCTCCTGCGCCGCCTCCAGAGTATCAGCTTCTTTCCAGTATGCGCAACTGTATATCATGCGGGAATCGAGCATCCGCTGGTAGAGATCATTGCCAATGTCGTAATGGTGCGTGCCGACCTGAAAGGAGCGTGCCCGCGACTGACGGTTGGAAAGCCGTGCCGTGATTGCGGCAACCGCCATTTCCCAGGTCCGCACCTGCCGGTCAATTCCCCGGCTCAAAAGCCGGCAGATAAACTCGTCTACTCTTTCGCAATCCCACCAGCCATCCATGTAGGATTCGCCAAGCCCGAGAGAACCGTGGGCCAGAAGTCGTCTGAAAAGGTGGCCGTTATTGACGATAATGTCCCAGGGACGGTTGCCGTTGATAACGATATCAGCCGGGGCAAACAGTTTTTCAATACGCTTTTGATAGGATGACATGTTCTCTCCTCGTACCAAAAAGCTAGCAACAGTCGTTACAGTATCATCTAAACCACCAGTCTTATGCTTACTTCTGCCCCTCCGACGTCATTGCCTCAAATCCGGCCACAATGTCGAGAAGTTCTTCCGTGATGGCCCCCTGACGCAGGTCTCTGAACCGAAGGTTCAGTTCACCCAGCCGTTCTCCGATGTTTTTCTCCGCCGCCTGCATGGATGCGAGACGGCTGGCATTTTCGCCCGCCATGGACTCGGCCAGTACCCGGTACAGTGAAGCAAAAAGGGATTGGCGAACCAGAAGCGAAAAAAGACGGTTCCGATCCATGGTATAGAAGGGGATGGTTGTTCCCGGCCACGGCCTGGAGACAAGTTCGCGCAAACGGTCCCGGTCAAGCGGCAAAAGATGCAGGATTTCGGGGCGACAGGTGGTTCCGGCGAGGAGCCGGTTAGAGCAGATCACCACCCGTTCGATGCCAAGATGTGTATGCCACTGTTCAATCGTGACAAGAATGGAATTCACTGCGGGAATGATCCCAGTCACCGACACCGGCGCCGAAATGACCCCGTCAACCCTCGCGCCCGACTCGGCAAGGTACATATGTGCGCGGCTGCCGACACAGATAGTATGGCGACGTGATTCCTCCGGCTCCTGATCTCGCAGCATTTCCAGGGCAAAGGAAACAACCTGTTCGTTGAAACGACCGCACAGCCCCTGGTCCGAACCGATAATCACGGCGCCGAGTTTTCCGTCCGAGACCGGTTGTTGCTCGACTATCTCTCCGGCTCCCTGGTTCAGCAGAATGGCCAAGCCCATATCAATAGTCCGGGAGTAGTCAGAGAGTGTCTGGATGGCTTTCTCCTGCTGGCGGATGCTCACCGCAGCCAAGGTTTTCATGGTCCTGACAACTGACTGAAGGAGATCAATCGTCCCGATCTGCGTTTTAAGGTTCTCAAGGGTCGGCATGGCGTTCGTTTCCCTGCAAGGAAGACATCAGGGGACGGATCATGGCCAAGATCCGTTCCCGGTCCTGCTCGTTCAGGTCTTGCCCCGCCTCGATCCGTTCGCACTGGTCCGGAAGAGAGATGGTCATGGAACTTCGCACCAAGCTTTCAGCTTCCGAGATCTGCTCCGGCAACACGCCATCGAAGAGCCCGCCGGTTACGGCAACGAGTACCGCGATCTGCTCACTAACCGGCATGGGATCGTACTGTCGCTGCTTAAGTGTCTCTCGCACCCTCCTGCCCCGCTCCAGGATCCGCCGTGCCGCTTCGTCCAGGCGGCTGCTGAAGCGGGAAAAAGCCTCCATTTCTTCGAACTGGCTATAGGAAAGCCGCAGATCGCCTGCCACGGTTCGGTAGGCAGGAAGCTGGGTCTTGCCGCCGACCCGTGACACCGATTTGCCCACATCAACGGCCGGAAGAATTCCCTTCTGAAACAGCTCTGGCGATAGGTAGATCTGTCCGTCGGTGATGGAAATGAGGTTCGTGGGTATATAGGCGGAAAGGTTCTGCTCCTCGGTTTCGATTACCGGCAGGGCGGTCAGCGAACCGCCGCCGTGCTCTTCATCCAGATGGGTGGAACGCTCCAGGAGCCGGGAGTGGATATAAAAGATGTCGCCGGGAAAGGCCTCGCGTCCGGGCGGCCGCCGCAGGAGGAGAGAAAGCTCCCGGTATGCCCGGCTGTGCCGGGTCAGATCATCATAGATGATAAGGACATCGCGCCCCTGTTCCATAAAGTATTCCGCCATGGTGGTGGCGGCATAGGGGGTCACATATTGGAGCCCGGCCGGGTCGGAACCTTCGGCGACCACCACGATGCAGTGCCCCATGGCGTCGTGTCTGACAAGGTCGTCCACCAGCTTCGCCACCGCCGAACCCTGTTGGCCGATGGCGCAGTAGATACAGATAACGTCTTTATCCTTCTGGTTGATGATAGTGTCGAGGATGAGCGCGGTCTTGCCCGCCTGCCGGTCGCCGATGATCAGTTGACGCTGCCCCCGGCCGATGGGAATGAGGGCATCCACGACCTTGATGCCGGTCTGCAGCGGCACGGTCACCGGAGCCCGGTGCATGATGGCGGGAGCCTCCCGCTCCACAGGACGCCTTTGGGAGTTCTGCAACGGTCCGAGGGTGTCCAGGGGCGTGCCGAGAAAATCAATCACCCTGCCCAGCAGTTCCTCGCCAACCGGAGCATCCAGCACCCGCCCGGTGCGGCGCACGGGGCAGCCGACCTGCAGAGATCCGCTATCGCCCAACATGATAACCCCTACCTCGTCCGGATCCAGATTGAAGGCGATGCCGAACACCCCGCCGGGAAATCGAACCAGTTCGTTGGACTGAACGTTCGGCAGGCCTGTCAACCTGGCAATGCCGCCGTTCAGATAGATCAATGAACCGGCATCGATCAGGCGCACCTCGGGACGGTAGTCTTGCAGAACCTCGTCAAAAATCCTTGATGAATCGGTGATTACCTTGTCAACTTCCATATTCTCCTGCTTTTTGACGGGAGATCGCCCTCCCACCC
>SBEG01000040.1 GCA_009668975.1 Deltaproteobacteria bacterium
AGATGGGGCTGATCTACGTGAACCCGGAAGGGCCGGACGGTAATCCGGATCCGGTGGCATCTGGGAAGGACGTTCGCGAAACCTTTGCCCGTATGGCCATGAACGATGAAGAGACTGTCGCACTTGTCGCCGGCGGGCACACCTTCGGCAAGTGCCATGGCGCCGGTCCGGCTACCCATGTGGGACCAGAACCCGAAGCGGCCGGCCTTGAGGAGCAGGGGTTGGGCTGGAAGAGCAGCTTCAAGAGCGGCAAGGGGGACGACACCATCAGCAGCGGCATCGAGGGCGCCTGGAAACCGAAACCGACCACTTGGGACATGGGCTATCTGAAGGTGCTGTTCAAGTACGAGTGGGAACTGGTCAAGAGCCCGGCCGGAGCGCATCAGTGGCTGGCCATGGACGTGGACGACGAGGATATGGTGGTTGGCGCCCACGACCCGGCGAAAAAGGTCCGGCCGATGATGACCACTGCAGACCTCTCCCTGCGCTTCGACCCGATCTACGAGCCCATTGCCCGCCGCTACCTGGCGAACCCCGCGGAATTCGCCGACGCCTTTGCCCGCGCCTGGTTCAAGCTGACCCACCGCGACATGGGCCCCCGTTCGCGCTACCTTGGCCCGGAGGTCCCGGCCGAAGAGCTTATCTGGCAGGACCCTGTTCCGGTCGTCGATCACCCGCTGATCGATGCCGGGGACATCGCCGCCCTCAAGGCCAGAATCCTTGCTTCAGGGTTGACTGTCTCCCAGTTGGTCTCCACCGCCTGGGCTTCGGCCTCGACCTTCCGCGGCTCCGACATGCGCGGCGGAGCAAACGGGGCGCGCATCCGTCTTGCCCCCCAGAAGGGTTGGCAGGTCAATGAGCCAGCCAGGCTGCAGACCGTGCTGCAGACCCTGGAGGGCATTCAGAAGGAATTCAACAGCGCCCAGTCGGGCGGAAAGAAGGTTTCCCTCGCCGATCTGATCGTGCTGGGCGGTTGCGCCGCCCTCGAGCAGGCAGCACAGAATGCCGGTCACGTGGTAACCGTCCCCTTTACGCCAGGACGCACGGATGCCTCGCAGGAGCAAACCGACGCGGCATCATTCGCCGTACTCGAACCGGCCGCGGACGGCTTCCGAAACTACCTCAAAGCAAAGTACAGCGTGTCGGCAGAGGAACTGCTGGTTGATCGGGCGCAATTGCTGACCTTGACCGCCCCCGAGATGACCGTGCTTGTTGGCGGCCTGCGCGTGCTGAACGCCAACTACGCGCAGTCCCTCCACGGCGTCTTCACCAAGAGGCCGGAGTCGCTTACCAACGACTTTTTCGTAAATTTGCTCGACATGGGCACCACGTGGCAGGCAACGTCCGACCCCGACGTGTTTGAAGGGCGTGACCGCAAGAGCAACGAACTCAAGTGGACCGGCAGCAGGATTGACCTCGTCTTCGGGTCGAACTCC
This sequence comes from Deltaproteobacteria bacterium, assembly GCA_009668975.1. Lineage (GTDB taxonomy): Bacteria > Desulfobacterota > Desulfuromonadia > Geobacterales > Geobacteraceae > RPRC01. The sequence continues at coordinate 1,437 of SBEG01000040.1, forward strand.
CAGCTGCGGGCCGTGGCGGAAGTCTATGCCTGCCAGGACTCAGGGGAAAAATTCCTGCACGACTTTGTGGCCGCTTGGAACAAGGTTATGAACCTTGACCGTTTTGATCTTGTCTGATCCAATCTTTATCTTTTTCGGGGCGCAAGACAGAGACCTGGCTGTGACTGAGAATTCTTTCTCTCCCTGATTTTTCTGGAGTATCAAAAAAAGACACCCGCCTGGGTGTCTTTTTTTTTTGAACAAGCCGGGAAAGGCCGTAAAAAGCGACGATACGTCGATAATCGATTTGACGCATCGGCCTCAATCCCTTAGAGTAGGGAAAATAAAGTTGCGTTCTTGATTTGACGAAAGGAAGAACTCAAATGCTGAGGATCAAGTTCCTGCTGTTCATGCGTAGCGCAAGCCTGACATGTTTCATTGTCTTGACCATGTTTTCAATGCCCGGATTTTGCCTGGACGCGCCGTCAAAAGGCAGTACGCTTTATGTGCCGGTCTATTCCATGGTCTATACCGGTGATCGCGCTGTTCCGGTCAACTTGGCCAGCACTCTGAGTATCCGCAATACCGACCCGAGGAATTCGATCAGAGTAGCCAGTGCCGATTACTATGCTTCCACCGGCCGGCTCATCAGGCGCATGCTTCCGAAAGCCCTGGTCCTTGGGCCGCTGGCTTCCACGAGCATTTTTATCAAGGAAAAGGACACCAGCGGCGGCTTCAGCACCAGCTTTCTGGTCCGGTGGGCGGCTGATAGGGAGGTGTCCGCTCCCATCATCGAATGTGTCAATATCGGCGCTTACTCCGGTCTGGGAATTTCCTTTGTAACTCCCGGTCGGGAAATCCGCTAGAAGGGGAGATTCATGGAGCACGCATTATTGCAGGACATGGAGATTCTCTTTGGCCTGGCGGTGGTCACCGTCATTCTTTTCCGGCGGCTCAGATTTCCTTCGATTATCGGCTTTCTTGCTGCAGGTTTGTTGGCCGGTCCGCACACTCTGGGACTCATCAAGAACCTCCATCAGGTTGAACAGATGGCCGAAATCGGGGTGGTTTTGCTGTTGTTCACTATCGGTATCGAGTTTTCACTGAAGGAACTGATGCGCATCAAGCAGTTGGTCCTGCTGGGCGGCAGCCTCCAGGTCGGACTGACGATTCTGGTCACGGCCCTGATCGCCGTCAGCTTCGGCTTTGCCCTGCCGCAGTCGGTTTTTTTCGGTTTTCTGGTGGCCCTTTCCAGTACCGCCATTCTCATGAAACTGCTCATGGACGCCGGGGAGATGGATGCTCCCCATGGCAAGATGGCCATGGGAATCCTGATTTTTCAGGACCTCTGCGTGGTGCCGCTGATGCTTTTTGTGCCGTTTCTGGCCGGAAGCGGGAATGGTCTGCAGGGAATTTTGCTCATATCGGTGAAAGCGGCAGGAGTGGTGACGGTTGCCCACTACGGAGCGCGTTTTTTAATCCCCTGGATTTTCGGACAGGTGGTCAAAGCCCGCAGCAGGGAGCTGTTTCTGCTGACAATCCTCTTCATCGGCTTCGGCACCGCCTGGGTCACCGCCCAAGTGGGCCTTTCTTTGGCACTGGGCGCTTTTATCGCCGGTCTGGCCATTTCCGAGTCGGAGTACAGCAACCAGGCCCTCGGCGACATTATTCCCTTCCGGGACGCGTTCATGTCGCTCTTTTTCATCTCGGTTGGTATGTTGCTTGATCCGGCAATTGTCTTCAAGCATCCGTTGCTGATCGCTTCGCTGGTGCTGACTCTCTTCCTCGTCAAGGCCCTGATCGCCAGCGGCGCGGTGCTGGCCCTCGGGGTGCCGATGCGGATCGCCATTATTTCGGGTCTCTGTCTTGCCCAGATCGGTGAATTTTCCTTTGTCCTCTGTCAGTCGGGACTTAAATACGGCCTCCTCAGCCAGGATCTGTACCAGATTTTTCTCGCAGCCTCGGTAGCGACCATGGGGCTGACGCCGCTTTGCCTTCGGTTCGCCTCGCCGGTTGCCGACCGGCTTGTCGCTATGCTTCCCCATGCATTGACCAAGGGGCGAGGTGTTCTTGCCCGGCGCGAACATAAGATGAAATTTGCCGATCACGTGATTATCGTCGGGTACGGCCTGAACGGAAGAAACCTCTCCCGGGTGCTGAAACACTTCCAGATCGAGCACCTGGTTATCGAGACTAACCCCTTTACGGTCAAGGCCGAGCGGAAAAAGGGGGTTCACATTATTTTCGGCGACGGTTCGAGTCAGGAAATCCTTTCCCACGCCAATGTTGATCGTGCCCGGATCATCGTTATTGCCATCTCGGACGCTGCGTCAAGCCGGCGCATTGCGGCCCAGGCGCGGCACCTGAACCCCGGCATCCATATCATCGTGAGGACCCGCTACACCCTGGAGATGGAGCCGCTCTATAAATTGGGGGTAAACGAAGTTGTCCCGGAAGAATTTGAAACCTCCATCGAGATTCTTTCCCGTGTACTGCGGAGGTACCTGCTGACCCACGATGATATCGAGCGCTGCGTCTCCGAGGTGCGTGGAGACTCTTACGAGATGTTCCGGAGCATGAGCCGCAGGCATAGTCATGCCGTCGGCATCTCGGGCTTCCTTACCGGCGCGGAGATCGCCACCTTCCGTATCGGTCCGAAATCACCCCTGGTGAATACCAGCCTGCGTGACGGGATCATTCGCGATCGTTCCGGCGCCACGCTGCTGATGATCAAGCGGGACGACCAGATAATTCCCAATCCCGATCCGGTCTGGGAACTCCATGAGGGTGATGTCGTTCTGATGATGGGCACGACCGACCAGCTTGCCGCCGCGGCAGGGTTATTTGAACATAACGTTTGATCCCGTGCAGTTGACGGGACGGAAACTTTCAGGAGATCTGCCATGCTGAAGTATATTGAGCTTTCCAGCTATGCGAGAAACGAACTGATCGACATCACACCTAATGTTGCGGAGCTTGTGAAAAAATCGGGGGTTTCAAACGGCGTAGTGTACCTGTATTGCCTCCACACCACAGCCGGCATCACCATAAATGAAGGTGCCGATCCGGATGTGCGACGTGATATTTCGAGTTTTTTCGAACAACTGGTGCCAGCAGATGCGTCATTTGACCATAGTGAGGGAAACTCCGACGCCCATGTGAAATCTTCACTCGTTGGTGTGTCTGAGACAGTGCTCATCAGCGGGGGGAGCCTGCTGCTCGGTACCTGGCAGGCGATCTATTTCTGTGAGTTCGATGGACCGCGCACCCGGAAAGTTGCGGTGAAAATCGTTGCGGACAGGTAGTCGGCAAGTTTTGCTTGTCTTTACGAATAGAATGGGGTCTGCTACTATTTTTCTGTTGATCCGCTGAGAAGGGGAAAAAGCCGGTATGGAAAAAAATGTTGAGTTCTATAAGAATCTTCTGGATAACCTCTATGACGGTGTCTATTTCCTGGACCGGGAGCGTTCCATTCACTATTGGAACAAGGGCGCGGAACGGATTACCGGGTATTCACGCGGTGAGGTCGAAGGGTCTCAGTGCTGGAACAATATTCTCATGCATGTGGATTCAGAGGGAAAAAGCCTCTGTCAAGACAGGTGCCCGGCCCGAAATACCATGGAGAGCGGAAATCCCGCCGAGGCGGAGGTGTTTCTCCACCATAAAAATGGCCACCGGATTCCGGTGAGCGTCAAGGTTTCTCCGATAATCGACGCGGCTGGTGCCGTTATCGGTGCTGTTGAAATATTCCGGGACAACAGCGAAAAACTTGCCTCAGTGTCCCTGATTGAAGAGCTCGAAGAAAAGGCTTTCCAGGATACCTTGACGAGCCTTCCCAACCGGCGTTATCTGGACAGGTTCCTGCTGGCGAGACTTGATGAAACTACCCGCTATGATTGGAAATTCGGGCTTATTTTTCTCGATATCGACCATTTTAAGGCTATTAACGACACCTACGGTCACGATGTGGGCGACGAGGTGCTGAAAATGCTGGCCCGAACCCTTACCCTCAGCTCCCGCTCCTTTGACATTGTCGGCCGCTGGGGAGGCGAGGAATTTGTTGTTGCGGTTGTCAATGTTGACAGCGAGAAACTCCGCCAGATAGCCGAGAGGTATCGGCGAATGATTGAGAACTCCTCAGTCACAGCCGGAGACAACAGCTTCAAGATGACCGCATCCTTCGGCGTCACCCTGGTTCGTGAAGGTGATACCCTGGATTCCCTGGTGAAAAGAGCCGATGGCTTGATGTATCAAAGCAAACTGGCGGGTCGTAACTGCGTGACGCTGGGCTAACTGGTGTAAGGCTTGCAGCGACCTGTGCAATGACCATGGTTCCGTTACCTGTCAGAAATCTGCTTTTCTTGAAAGGATTGACAATGAATATCGTAATACTTGCCGGAGGGTCAGGCACTCGATTCTGGCCACTTTCCCGGAAAAAAAACCCCAAACAGCTTATGTCGGTCTTCGGCGGCAAATCAATGCTCCAGCGAACCGTGGAGCGGGTCCTGCCGCTCAAACCCGAGCGGATTTTCGTGGTGACGAACGCCCTGCAGGCGGCAGAAACCGAACGGCAGCTCGCGGATTACGACGGTAACGCAATTTACGTTGTCGAGGAACCACTGGCGAGGAATACCGCCCCGGCAATCGGACTTGCCGCCGCAATTATCGAGCGTCAGGACCCGACCTCCGTCATGGTGGTGCTCCCTGCCGATCATTTCATTCGGGATGAAGAAGAATTCCGGGCCGCCTTGCTGCGAGCCGAGGCTGCCGCTCTCGACTGGAATCTCGTCACTCTCGGTATTGTCCCGACCGGACCGGAAACCGGCTATGGCTATATTGAAGCCGATCTCTCCCAAGGCGCACAAACGCCGCTGCCGGTGAAGCGTTTCGTGGAAAAACCTCCCCGGCAAAAGGCCATCGAGTTCGTTGCCGCCGGCAATTTTTTCTGGAACAGCGGTATGTTCGTCTGGCGCACCGATGTCATCCTCGATCGCATCAGAACACTGATGCCGGAACTATGGGCCGGACTTTCCGTCCTGGAAGTTCCAAACTGTTTGAGCCGCTTGCATTCGATGAAAGCACAGGTAACCGATCTCTACGGCCGGATCGAATCACAGTCGATCGACTACGGGGTAATGGAAAAGGCGGAGGGTGTGGTGGTGCTGCCTTCTTCGTTCGGCTGGAGTGATGTGGGGAGCTGGAGTGCTCTGCCCGAGCTTCTGCAGGGGGATGAGGCCGGGAACGTGGCGGTCGACGACTCGCGGGTCGTCTCGCTCGATTCCGGCAACTGCCTGGTTCGCGGAAACGGCCGTCCTGTCGTCTTGCTGGGCGTGCATGACCTGATCGTGGTCGACAGCGGGGACGCTCTCCTGGTCTGCCCCAGGGAGCGGGCCCAGGAGGTCAGGAAGGTGGTCGATGAGCTGGAGCGGCAAGGGCTGACGGATTACCTGTAAGCGCATCCGGTCGGGGCACTGAAAATTTCCGATACCTCCAGTGCCCCCGCTTGACTGCCACCCAAAACTCAACACCTGAAACCTGAAACTGAATTTTACATGTAGACCATAACGCGAAACGAGATTGCGCCGTCCAACGATTTGAATGGGATGGTGACGCCCTTGCACTGAATGTTCATGCTGGTTTTTTCCTGTGCTTCCGGCGGTTCGCTTACCGGGCGGATCTTGCCGGAGACTACCAGCGGCAGACCCAGAGCTACGCTGCCGTACTGTTCATGGTATTTGCTCTTGAAGACACCGGCGATGTTGTTCGTCAGTTCGCCGATTGCATCGCGAACCGCCTCCTCGTCAGCCTCTTCCATCATGAGGAGTTCTTTAGCCACCTGAAAGGCAGCATTTTTGTCAGTGGCATACATGATATATCCTACGCGCTCACCTGCCACACCGACAATGCCGACAACATCCGATTCCACCGGTTCAATCTTTTTCTCGATCTTGCCGGCAAGGATTTCCATGCCCATATAGGTCATGAACGTATCCTGCGTCGCCGACATGATGGTGAACATGATCTCTTCAAAAGTGATTCCACTCACGTGCGTTCCTCCTGGCCAGGTAATGTGCTTTCAATTCTTATCGTACCTTTTCCTCAGAAGTTTAGCTCTTAGTGAAATATTGCCCCGATTACTCGGAGCAATGCTTGTTGACAAATTGATCATCCTGTAGTGAAATTGCTTCCTGGCACCATGTACCAGCTACAATCAACCACCCCCAATTCCCCCTTGACAGGGGGGAAGCCTTAAAGTCTCCCCTGTCAAGGGGAGGTTTGGAGGGGTTGTCTGCGAAAAATCATCTTTTACAGACTCTTGGTGTTGCGAACTGCGTTGTATTCCGCGACTTCGATCCGACAGGGTGACGACTGCAAACCACAAATTATTGTACACGGAGGCATAGCATGAAAATCGCGTTGTTGGGACTTCCGCAGTCAGGGAAGAAGACTCTTTTCACTCTTTTGACCGGCCGGGAAGTGCCTGAGCACCGGAATGAGGGCGAGTCTCTCGAAGGCGTGGCCCAGATCCGTGATCCGCGGGTCGATGTGCTGACGGAAATGGTCCAGCCGGATAAGACCAAGTATGCGGAAAACAAGGTCGTACTTTGTCCTGACATGTCCGAGGGGACGGGGAAGCGCGACTGGCTCGATGCGGCCCGGCGCTGCGATCTGCTATGTCTGGTGGTGCGCGACTTCGTCTCCGAAAGCGTCTACCATCCGTGCGGTTCGGTTGATGCGGCACGTGATCGTCGATCCCTGGAGACGGAGCTGCTGCTGGCGGATCTGGAGCTGATCGAAAAAAGGCTGGAGCGCCTGGCCAAGGATAAGCGGGGCGGGCTGACAGCCGGCCAGCAGAAGGAAGAAGAGGTGCTGCTGGTCTGTCGCGAGGCTGTGGAGAATGAAAAGAGGGTCAGTACGCTCGGCTTCGGTGAAGAAGAATTGGCAGCCATCAGGAGCCTGAATCTCGTGACCCTGATGCCGATGCTCTGGATTCTCAATGTGGAGGAGGAACGGGTGGGGGCTGCGGAGTCCGCGGAAAAGGATGTCTTTCTCATCTCCGCCCTGATTGAAAAGGAGATCATGGGTATCGATGACCCAGATGAGTACCTGGCAGCCCTGGGACTGGAATCAGCGGGGCTTGATCGACTCAATGCCGCGGCCTACGATGCTCTCGGTCTCATGTCTTTCTATACGGTAGGCAAGGATGAAGTGCGTGCCTGGACAATCAGGAAAGGTAGTCCGGCGCCGGCGGCCGGCGGCAAGATTCATAGCGATATCGAGCGGGGCTTTATCCGGGTCGAGGTGATTAAATACGACGACCTGGTGGCTGCAGGAAGCGAGGCGGCTGCCAAGGCACAGGGTAAGGCGCTGCTGAAAGGAAAGGATTACATCATGGAGGATGGCGATATCTGCCATTTCCGTTTTAATGTCTGAATGACAATCGAGGCACGGCGCGCCGTGCCCCAACAGCAAAAAAAGGGCCGGGAATGTTCCCGGCCCTTTTTGAGTCCAGCCTACGCGGCCTTCCGTTTGGATGCCTGGCATTCGTTGTACATTTCGTCAAGCAAGTATCTGATTTCCTTCGAAAGGTTGACCAGTTGCGGGAAGAGCTGCTCTGCCTGTGCCTGATTTCCTCCATTGACCGCATCGACAATCCTGCGTGCCACCATATGGACCTGCTCATGGGGCGCATTGATTGCCTGGTAGCTAGCGATGTGGCCGCACTTTTGCTTGCCCTCGCTGGTATACCATTTACCGAACCGGCAGGTGAGATGGGTGGAGAGAGCGGCGCCGTCCTGCTGACGTTTTCCCTTCAGGACCGCCTCCACATTGTCGACAAAAGCCTTGTGGTCGGACTTTGCCAGTTCCAGTATGAACAGGTCGCTTCCCTCGGTAATGAATTTCCGGCAGTCAGACTGAAGTTTTTCCGCCAGTTGGACCAGGTCCCCTGCAGCCTGCGTGCTGCTCTTGGCAAATTCCGCGGTTTCGTGGGTAACCGTGGTGATTTGGAGAATGTTGCCGCTGATCTCGCTCGTCGTTGCTGTTTGCTGCTCAGCGGCCGTGGCAATCTGACTTACCTGCAGGCTCAAGGTGTTGATCTGCTGGAGAATCTCGGCCAGGGCCGCGCCCGATTTCCCCGCTTCGCTGGTTCCCGTTTCCACTTCCCGCACACCCTCTTCCATGATGTTTACTGCGCCCCGGGTCTCCTGCTGAATCGACTTGATCATTTCACCAATCTCTTTGGTCGCACGTGTCGTTCTTTCGGCCAGGGCCCGCACCTCGTCCGCAACCACGGCGAAACCTCGGCCATGTTCTCCGGCACGGGCCGCCTCGATGGCCGCGTTGAGGGCTAGGAGATTGGTCTGGTCGGCGATATCTTCGATGGTGCCGACAATGGCGCCGATCTGGTCGCTCCTGCTGCCGAGACCCTCCACGGTCGCTGCCGACTCCTTTACCTTGCCGGCAATTCGTCGCATAACCTCTATGGTTTTCTCGATCACTTCGGCTCCGTTGAGTGCCGTCTGGTTGGCGACCTGCGAGCTTTCCGCGGCCATGATGCAGTTATTGGCGATTTCCGTCGAGGTCGCCGCCATCTCTTCACCGGCGGTTGCCACGGTACCCGCCTGGCCGGCTACTTCATCTGCGTCTTTGGTCATGATTTCCGCGCCGAACAGTAATTCCTTTGATTTGTCCGTGAGAGAAAGTACCGCAAGCTGGATAGACTTGACCATCTCCTCCAGGCCGATCATCATGTCGTTGAAAATTTTTCCCATATCGCCCAATTCATCATTTCCCTGGACGGCGACCCTGGCGGTCAGATTTTTCTCCGCTACCTGGGCCATTGCCGCTGATAAATGCCCCAAACGACGGGTGAGTCTCCGGGCGATAAGAATGCCGAGCAGCGCCACCAGCAGACCGATGATTCCGCATACGCCAAACTGTACCCAGAGGAGCTGTTTGCTTTGGGTGGCTAAAGAGCCGCGCCTGGCATCGTAGTTTGTCTGGGCAATCGTCATCAAATTTCGCAGAGAGTCTTCTAGGGGGCGGTCGATACCTTTGGCAAGATTTGCATCAATCTTCTCAATATCAGCGCTTGCGGAGCGAGCCGAGATGAGTTGATCTATGGCAGGGCGATAGTTTTGCAGCATTTTTTTTGCCCCGGATAATGCCTGACGCTCTTCATCTGATACGCCGATCCTTTCAAAGGCCGTCAAGGTTTCTTCGAGTTTCCCCGTCTGCTCTTTGAAGAGACCGATGTGCCGGTTATCCTTGCGGATCAGGTAGTTTTTGTAGGCACGGACGGCTTCCGACAAATGGAGTTGGCCTTGTAAGGCAAGTCTGACCTGGGCGGCATCCTCTTGAGCAATTTGTTCGCTTGCATTGCGATGATGATTGGTGCTGTACAGAGAAATCCCCGCCACAGCAGCCAGACCCAGAACCGCACACAAGACTATCGAGTTGAGTTTTGTGGTGATTTTTATACGCATGGCATCTCCTTGAAAACGGATTTAAAAAAACGTTTGCCCTTTTCACCATTGTTCGGTTTTAGTGAGGGAAACTTTAGTAGAAAAATACGATAATTTGCGTGGTTTTCCCTGGATCTGTAACAGGACTAAATTATGCAAAATATATTAGCAATAATAACGAATAGTTGGAGATGCGGTGGTTTGGTTTGATTTTTATCGCAGCTGAAGATTGGGCGAAAATATTTTGAAGAATTTACGGATATACGTTGCTTTATGGAATACGATTCGTGCTTTCGGGACTTTTGCCAAGCCTGACTGGGAGAGAAGGGGAGGTTGGTTGAAGAAATGAAAAATCAAACAATGATCGTGTCCGGACCACTGTCGAAAAGATCCTTTAATTCCCTGATAATTACGCTCTGCTGGGCGAACATGAACTGGGAAATGCATTGCTCGCCTTTTTTGTCCATTTCCAGTTCGATTATGAATTTGGCGAAAGAATTGGTCTGATTCACCTTGAGAAGTTTGCCGGTTAATTCGATCATGGCCGTGGGAAGCGCGATCATGACCTTGCCGGTACTATTTTCTTCGAGTGAAATGCCTTCCGGGGCATTGATGGAAAGGCCGCTGTAAGAGATATCCTCGATACTTCCCTGAATCAGTTGGTTGTCGAAGTGAAAGGTGGCGTCGAACTTTTCGGAGACTCGCACCCGAACGCAGACCCGGCGTTCGGCGGGAATGATTGCATAATGGAAACTGGTAAGGAAGGCGCTGCGGGTAGTTTTTCTGATCTTCATGACCTTGGCGACAACGTCGTACGGGAGTCCCTTGCATTTGATGAAAACTTCCTTCTGCATCATCATTGCTGCTGCCTGAAGATCGTGAATTTTCATTTCAACGACACCCCGGTCGCTGAATACGATGGAAGCGTCGAATGAAACAGGCAGCTCCCGGTAGTAATTCAGCAGTCTGATTCCGGTACTGTTGCTCGAAAGGAAATCCAGAATTGCTTCTTCGTCCTTTTGGAACTCATCAATTGTGACCAGCTGATAGTGTTTCTGCATGGAAAGTCCGAACCCCGGCGTTGTCTGCATGACCGGATACAAGCGAAACCGGCCGGTCTTGCGGAGCAAATTTACTTGAGTATACACAGCTGAAGGAGGGGATTCAATGATTTACCACCAGCAGGCGCTGATTCACCACGGCAAATTGCTGGAATATGGTTTCTACCTGCCGCCGAGTGCCTCACGAACTGTTTCCGTCAGGAAGTCGAAAACCTCTTCACGGGTTTCTACGCACCGTGGAAGTTCCGTATTGATGATGTCTTCCAGCAGGTGGAGGATCTGTCCATCGTCCGTTTCAAGGGCGGTCATGGCTGCCGAGAGCATCGGCAGAATGTCATACAGGTCATCCCTGTTGAAGGGCTCCGGATCAGGTTTTCCCGTGAATTTCGGCAGCTCGCGGTTGGTTGTGTCGCGCGGATATTTGTACTTGAGATCGGATGCCTTGACGATAATGTTCATGTTTTTTCTCCCGGTTTTGGCTGTGCCGGCACTGTCGTGAATGTAGGTCCTGCTTCGGCAACAAACATAACAACCCTGCTGTAGGGGCGCTGCTTGCCGCGCCCTGATTGGGCGGAGCAAGCGCCACCCCTACCTTGAGATGATAAATTGCCGCCGTAATAATCAATTGGCAGGCAAAACTTCTAAACGGATTTGTTTGAAACAAGCATGGGGTATGCCAAAAGGGCAACGTACAGGAATCAGGGGATTTCGACGAGGGACGGGCAGGAGAAGAAGATGACGTTGCCCTGATAGTGGGCATCAGGGCAACGGATTGGAGTCAAAGCGGGCAGTATGTGGTCGTCCCGGCAGGCCGGAGGTTGTCAGGCTGCCGCGAAGCCGAGCATTTCCCGGTACTGGCCGTCATGGCGGGGCGAGGAGATGGTCTTCCTGATCGTGCCGTCGACCCGGGTCCGGTCTTTATAGTGCTGGTAGAGATACCCGGAGAGACGGGTGTCACCGATGATGAGATAGCCATTGATCATTCCGTCAACCAGGTAGACCCTCCGCCAGATATCGCCCTGTTGATAGGTAATTGCCTCTCCACTGAAGTCTCCGGCGGAAATTACCGGGAAGTCGATGTGTTTGCGCAGTACCGTGGTATTGATGGAGCCATCGTAGGAACCGTCGCCGTGCAGCAGATGACGGGCCGCAACCCGCGCCTGCCGCATGGCGTTCGGATAATTTGCATACACACCGCTGGTCCCGTTCACCGCATGCCGGGTGACGGCCACATCACCGGCCGTGTAGATGCTCGGATCCGCCAGCATCTGTTCGTTGCTGAGGACGCCCTTGTCATCGCCCTGCAACGGCACGGAGTTGGGGGTGACGCCAACGGACAAGATCAGCAGCGGCGTTGCTATTTCCCGGCCATCGGAGAGGCGGACCGCGGTAAGCTGACCATTGCTGTGGCTGATATCCTCGACCGTGGTCCGCAGTCGGATGTCCATGCCGGTTTTTTCCGCTAATCTGAGGGTGGCGAACCGGCCGCCCTCTTCGTCGGTCATCTGCGAGAGGAGGCGGGTGTTGCGGTGAACCAGGGAGACTCTCAGGCCTCGTGTCTGCAATGCCAGGGCCGCATCAACGCCGATGAATCCGCCGCCGAAGACCACCGCCTCGCTTACCTGCTCTTCTCGGAGATAGCGATCGATAGCCATCATGTCGCTCAGGGTTTTAAACCCGAATACGCCTTTGATGCCGAGCCACTCGGGACGCGGGTACCAGCTGTGGGAACCGGTGGCAAAGAAGAGCCGGTCATAGTCTTCCCTTGTGCCGTCTGCGGTGTGAATGATCTGCCGCACCTGATCAACCTGGACGACCGGCTCCCCGAGCCGGGCGGTAACCCGGTATTTTTCGTAGAAATCCTTCCCCTTCCAGTACACCGTGTCCAGGGGTTCACCGGCGAGATAAAAAGGGATCACGCACGGCGAATAGGGCGGACAATCTTCGTCGCCGACCATGACGATCTCGCCAGCGAAACCTTCCAGCCTCAGTTGCTCGACGAATTCCGCCGCAGCCATTCCGGTGCCAGCCGTTACGATTTTCATTCTTCACTCCCGCGCCGCCGGGCAAACTCTTTTCTGCGCAGTTCCCGGTAGAGTTCGACCAGGGGCGGAACCGCATCCTCGCCGAGGAGATAGGTCCGCAGGCTTTTGGTCGCCCGTTTGCTGCGGGTGGCATCGTACTCGGCATAGACCAGTGCCCCTGAGTGACAGGCTTCGACACAGGCCGGCGTGCCGCCGTCCTTGGTGCGCAGCAGGCAGAGGTCGCATTTGTGGGCGACTTCCCGGCCATAGGGTGAGCGGTGGGTGGCTTTGAAGGAGATGGCGTCGAAGGTGCAAACCATGGCGCACATTGCACAGGCCTTGCAGCGGGTCGGGTCGATGAGCACAGATCCGGTTTCCGCGTCCCGGCCCAATGCTCCCGAAGGGCAGGCGCTGAGGCAGTCAGCTGGGTCGCAGTGGCGGCAGGCGAGGGGAAATGCTTCATGTTCGATGCCGAGCACGCGGACATCGATTTCAGTCTTGCGATCGCCCAGGGCGCCGAGCAGGGTGCCGGATGGATGATGGCGGACGGCACAGGCCGTTTCGCAGGCCTTGCAGGCTAGGCACTTCTTATAGTCAACGAATATTCTTTTCATGCAAGTATCTCCCATGTCTTCTACTAATTCCAGATCAAGGATGATCTCAAGGCGGCGAGGACTGAGGTTGCGAGGCGTACTGGAAGAGTACGTTGAGCAGCCGAAGTCGAACCAACGCAGAGAGGGCCTTGATATGGAATTAGAATTATGCCGCTGGGGCGGAACAGCTGCAGTGACTGCGGCATAACCTCGCGGCGAGTGCCGCGACGGACGCTGCATAACCGCTGGTTCGGTTGTCCATGATTTTCGTTACTTCCGGTTCCAGTTCAGCCAGACGCGGTTCGGCCGGCAACAGGTACAGCGTATCAAAAAGGTCGGCTAGGGGTTTGCCGATTGCTGTTTCAAAGCGGGCCAGCTTGTCGGCAGTTCCTTCATGGGCCCGGTTCACCACCAGGCAAACGTTGGGGATCCCGATCTGGCGGGCCAGCTCCGCCGAATGACAGGCTACGTGCAAGGCGTTAAAGGTATCGTCGGAAACGATCAGGCAGTGGCTGAAGCCCCGGGAAAGGGCTCGGCCGAAATGCTCGACCCCGGCCTGGGTATCAAGGAGGATGCCCTCGTTTTCCCGCAGCGCCAGGTGGCGGATGGTGGAGTCGAGGAGCACGTTTTCCGCGCAGAGACAGCCGCCACCGGCCTGTTTCACCGTTCCCATCACCAGCAGGTTAAGGTTGTCGGCAACCTTCATGCCGAAGCGCTCCACCACGTCGTCCACATCCGGGTTGAGCTTGAACATCGAACCCCAGCTGTTCTTCTTCGGGTTGATGCCGGTTTTTTCCTCGATGTAGTCGCTGTTCAGGTTGAGCGGCACGATCGCGGCGGCCCGTTCTACCCCAAGCCCCAAGGCATAGGGCAGGTTGATCTGCGGGTCTTCGTCGACGGCCAGGACGTTGATGCCGTCCCTGGCCAGAACCATAGCAAGGCAGGAGGTCAGGGTGGTTTTGCCGACCCCGCCCTTGCCGGTGATCACAACGCGAAAGCTTTGTTTGTCTGTACACATTGATAATTCCTTGTGTGTAGGGGCAGGCCCCCGTGCCTGCCCAAGTCAAGGGCAGCCACAGGGGGGTGCCCCTACAATATTTCAATCGTAATCAGAAATTTATTCGTTCACAAGTCCCAGCGCAGCGCGCCTGTCCATGATGATCTCTTCCATCTGGTCGGCGGTCGCGACCGGATCTTCTTCCACGAAGAACCAGCCGCCCAGCGCCGCTTTCACGTCCTGGGTCAGAATTTTCGTGACCTCCGGGCCGCCGAGAATCGGCGGAACAGGCCAGAGGTGAACCGGAATGCCGGAAGCGATGAAGTAGGTGCCGATGGCCACGGCTTTTTCCGTGGTCCACTCCGGGGCCGATCCGACCAGCGGCAGGTCGGAGATGTCGACACCGAGGTGATCGGCAATTCCGCCGGCCAGGTTGAGCATCCGTGAGCAGTCGACGCAGGAGCCCATGTGGAGGACCGGAGGGATGCCGAGCTGCCGGCAGACGGCCTTGAGTCCGGGACCGGCCAGTTCCTGGGCCGGAATGTCCATCAGTCCAGCCTTGGCCGCGGCCACCGCCCAGCAGCCGGTGCCGATCACCAGGATATCCCGCTTGATGAGTTCGGTGGTCAGGCTGCGATGGAAGGCGTCCTGCTGGACCTTGGCATTGTTGCAGCCGACGATGCCTGCCACACCCTTGATCGTGCCGTTCACGATCAGATCGATCAGCGGTTGGGGGGTGCCGCCGAGTGCCTTGAGGATCTCCTCGACGGTGAAGCCGACGATGGCGCTTGCCGTCTGCTTCGGGATGTAGACCTTGGCCTTGTTGCGGCTCGGGAAGGCTTCGATGGCTGTTGTGATAATTTGGGAGGCAATGGCGTTTGCCTGGTGTTCGTCGAACTGGATGTGGATTGCTCCCGGAATCTTCGCCTGTTCGCTGGTGGTGATGAAGCGGGTATGGTAGCAGGAGCAGAGATCGGCCAAGGCCGGGAAGATACACTGGACGTCAACCACCATGGCATCCACGGCGCCGGTCATGATTGCCAGCTCACTGTGGCCTTCGTTGCCGGCGATGCCGACGCCCTGACGCAGCAGAACCTCGTTGCCGGTACAGCAGAGGCCGACGACGTTGACCCGTTTTGCTCCGGCCTCTTCGGCGAGACGCTTCATTTCCGGCAGTTGGGCCATTTCCACCACTTTTGCGGAAAGCACCGGTTCGTGGCCATGAATGACAACATTGACACTTTCTTCTTCCAGCACGCCGAGGTTGGCCTGAATCTGCCGGATCTTTGGTGTGCCGAGCAGAATGTCCTGGAGTTCCGTGGCGATCATCGAACCGCCCCAGCCGTCTGAAAGGGAGCAGCGGGCCGACTGCACGATCAGGGAGAGCGGGTCGGAGTCGCAGCCGAAATGGGTGCGGTGCAGGATGTCGACCGCCTCCCGATCGATGCCACGGGGCAACAGTCCCATTTTTGAACCGGTTGCCTCGTAGAGGGAATCCTCCAGGTTTTTCAGTCGCTCGAAACGTTTTTTCGGCAGGTACTTTTCCGCGAAAAGGATCGGTTCTTCATCCTGTTTGCCGAAACAGTTGATGGCGGCTTCCGCCACATCAGCGGCGATATCCTTGACCGGGCGTTCTTCCGTTTCAATGTCGAGCCGGGTTGCCACGGCACAAAGCTTTTCCGTGTCGGTGATCTGATAGTCGCTGTTGCTGCCATTGGCCACCGCTTTCAGCAGTTGTGCCACCTTGCGGCCGTGGTCGGAGTGGGACGAGGAACCGACCGCTGCCATGCGGGCCAGGTTACGGGCAACCATGGTGTCAGCCGTCGCACCGCAGACGCCGCGTGTGGGACCGTCGCCAAAGGGGTCGATGCGGCATGGTCCCATCGAGCAGATCCGGCAACAGGTGCCCAGTTGGCCGTAACTGCATTGCGGCTGCTGTTTTTCCAGCCGTTGCCAGATGGTGTCGAGACCATCTCGATCCGCGATCCGCAGCATTTCCACGGCAGCCGGGTCGGCGCTTCGCGGGTCATTTTTCTGAATCGTATCGTTAGCCATATGTTTTCCTCCAGCTGAGAGTTTGAGATGCGTTTCGTTCCGGATTCTTCGGCAAGGCCTGCTGCAAATCCGGATAGTACGGGGGCAATCAAATATTTAAACGGTAGGGGCACGGCGCGCCGTGCCCTTGCATCAGGTTGAGATGCTTATTTGCCGAAGTAATAGTTTGCCAATTCTGGCCATACTAGCGAATTCCACGGCAATTTTGAACCGCTTCCTTGCTGATGACCGGTATGGCTTGTGAACGGTCGGAAATGTAGAGTGAGATGTTAGGAGTGAGGAGTAAGGTGTTGATAAGGGTCTTATTTCAGGCCTATTTCCATGAGGAAATCCTGCAGTTTGGTTCTGCTGATCGGGAGGCGGGTTTCGGTTCCGCGCACCTCGACGGAACATTCCGCTCGGTCCCGCTGAACCTTGCGGACCTTTGAGATGTTCACCAGGTAGCTGCGGTGGATGCGATAAAACAACTCCTTGTTCAGGCGCTTTTCCAGTGAACCGAGCGAGAGATCGCAATGGTATTCCGCGGTGTCGGTGCTGACGCGGGAATAGATATTGTCGGCCTTGAGGTAGACGATCTCTTCGGGATTCAGCAGGTGAATTTCGTCCCCGGAAGTGACCGGAATCCGGATCAGTTTTCGTTCGGTGATGATGAAAGGGGTGATGTCGTAAAACAGTACGCAGATCTTTTCATCTGCCATGTCCTTTTCCATCAGGGGGACGAGTTTGATCAGGAAATAGCAGTCGCGTCCGTCATGCCGAAGGATCTTCAGGGAAAGGGGGACCTGGCGTTTCGATTCCCTGGTCAGGCGAAGCATCTCGGTAATCTTTCGCCGGATGTCCTCGTCGTGCAGATCGAGCATGTTGCCTTCAAAGAGTCGCTCCCGCTTGACATGACTGAACATCAGGAGAAACATCCGGTTGATATGGGACACCGACAGGTCGTTGTTGAGCAGTACCACGCCCGGTTCGATGTTTTCAATGATGCTGAGAATCGGGCTGCTGCTCATGGGATTCTCCTGTCTGTCCGGGAAAGGTCTGAATCGTGACTTTTGGTCAATTGCTCTCATGGTGGAGTGTAGTCGAGCAGCGCCATCCACGTCAAGTATTCAGGTGCCAGACAATCAACCAACGGTATCTTTTTTGGAGACTTGTTCTCATAGCGGGAATGATAAAGGCGGGTTATTCGCTGCCAGCGCTCATTCTTTTCTCCGAACCCCTGTTTGATTCCGGCGGAACTGCCGGGCCTGACCCCGATTCATTGGTGAAAGCAGTTGACGGCAAAGGGAAAAATTGCGTAGTATCGGAGAAATATCCTCAGCAAAGGTTACCCGTGAATACAAGCAAAAAACTTTACATCGAGACCTTTGGTTGTCAGATGAATGTCAATGATTCCGAGACCATGGTCACCCTTTTGAAAGATCTGGATTACGAAACGACGGACAGTGCTGCCAAGGCGGACCTGATCCTGCTCAATACCTGCTGCATCAGGGCCAAGGCCGAACAGAAGGTCTACAGTGAACTGGGCCGTTTGAAAAGCCTGAAGAACGGGGGCAGAAAGGTTCTGCTCGGTGTCGGCGGCTGCATAGCCCAGCAGGAGGGTGAAAAACTTCTCAAGCGTGTCCCCTACCTCGATCTGGTTTTCGGAACCCACTCCCTGCACTTGCTGCCGGACATGGTTCGTGCCGCAGAAAAGGGCGAAAGGCTGACCCGCAATGATTTTCTCGATCCCGAAAGCCGTGTTGACCTGTTTCCTCGCAAGGACACTGCCGGAGGCGTTGCCCGCTTCGTCAACGTCATCCAGGGCTGCGATAATTTCTGTTCCTACTGCATCGTTCCCTACGTGCGCGGCCGGGAGATCAGCCGGCGCTCTTCGGAGATCCTGCAGGAGATCCTTGAGCTGAGCGAGGCCGGTGTCAAGGAAGTGACCCTCCTGGGACAGAATGTGAACTCCTACGGCATGAAAAGTCCTGAAGAACCAAGCTTTGCCGAACTGTTGCACATGGTTGCAGCCATTGACGGAATCGAGCGGATCCGCTTTACCACCTCCCATCCGAAAGACATGTCCCAAGCCCTTATCGACTGTTTTGCCCAACTGCCGAAACTGTGCAGCCATATCCATCTTCCGGCCCAATCCGGCAGCGACAAGGTCTTGAAGGCGATGAACCGCGGTTACACCCGTCGTGAATACCTGGAGAGAATTGCCGCACTGAAAAAGGCCCGGCCCGATATCACGGTCACCGGTGACATGATAGTCGGTTTTCCGGGTGAGACCGAAGAGGACTATAACGAAACCCGTTCCCTTATGGAAGAGGTCGGCTACGCTGATCTTTTCTCCTTTGTTTTTTCGGCACGCCCCGAGACCGCGGCGGCAAAGCTCCACGATGACCTGACCCGGAAGGAAAAGCAGGAGCGGCTCGATCGCCTTCAGAAGCGGCAGCATATCATGACCCGGGAGCGGAACAACGCGTTGCAGGGCACTATTCAGGAAGTGCTCGTGGAAGGTGTCAGTCGGCGCGGCGACCAGCTCTTCGGCCGCACCAGCGGCAACCGGATCGTCAATATCACCGCTGATCACTCCCTGATCGGGAAAATCGTCACGGTGCGCATTGCCGAGGCGTTCCAGAACTCGCTGCTTGGAGAGCTGGTGTAGAAGCGGGGAAAGAGGAAAGAGATGTACCTCGAACTTCGAACCATTAGCCTCAATCTTTTCCCCATTCAACTAAGAACTATTAACCGATTTTTGGAGATACCATGCGCGAAGAATCGTTCCAGTTTCTCAGGTCACTTGTCGAAGCACCGAGCCCTTCCGGCTATGAACAGCCTGCCCAGAGGGTTTTTCGTGATTACGTTGCCCCCTACGCGCCGGTAAGCGGTGACGTGCTGGGCAATGCCATTGCTTCGATCAAAGGCGCCGGGGAGGGGCTTACCAGGGTGATGCTCGTTGGTCACTCCGATGAAATCGGCCTGCTGGTGAGATTCATTGATGAAAACGGCTTTCTCTTCTTTGGCGCGATCGGCGGCATCGATCCCCAGATAACCCAGGGTTTACGGGTTGCCGTGCAGACGAAGAACGGCCCGATCCCGGGAGTGATCGGCAAGAAGCCGATTCACCTGATTGAGCCGAAGGATCGCGAAACGGTGGTGAAGCTGGATGCCCAGTATATCGACATCGGGGCTGGCAGCCGGGAAGAGGCGGCCGCACTGGTACGCATCGGCGATCCCGTGACATTTGCTTCCGGGCTGGAGAAGCTGCAGGGGGATCGTATTGCCGGCCGAGGCTTTGACGACAAGGCCGGCAGTTTTGTGGTTGCCGAGGTGCTCCGCGCCGTGGCCCGGGCAAAGAAAAAACTTCCGGTGGATCTGTATGGCGTTTCCTCGGTGCAGGAAGAGGTCGGTCTGCGGGGCGGGACCACCAGTTCCTATTCGGTGAAACCAGATGTCGGTATCTGCGTCGAGGTCGATTTCAGTACCGATCAGCCCGATGTGGACAAAAAGCAGAACGGCGACGTGGGGCTCGGCAAAGGACCCATCATTCCGCGCGGGGCGAATATCAATCCGGCCCTTTTCGATCTCCTCGTGGAGACCGCGGAACGGGAAAAGATTCCGGTGCAGCTCACCGGCCACCCGCGGCCGGCCGGCACCGATGCCAATGTGATGCAGATCAGCAGAAAAGGCGTTGCAACCGCCCTGGTGAAGATTCCTCTCCGTTATATGCACACTCCGGTTGAGGTGCTTTCCCTGTCCGATCTGGATAATGCCGTGCGCCTCATCACCGCGACCCTCTACCGCATCGGGGCAAAGGAAACTTTTATCCCCTTGTAGTTGATTTTACTGCCCCTTTCGGTCTGGAGACTGCTCTGTGGCAGTTTCCCGGCTTCACCTTGCAACTGCTGCCTGGTTGGTGAAAGGTTCTTTCAGTGCTTCTGAAGCCCTTTTAACTTGACTAAAGCAAAGGCCTGTAATATTTGTAGAAATCACACTTTTTCCGCGAATTAAAGGAGCACGTGATGATAGAAGACAGCATTCAGGAAGCTCTGACCTTTGACGATGTACTGCTTGTCCCGGCATATTCAGATGTCCTGCCGGCTGAGGTGGACCTTTCCTCCTACATTACCCGAAACATACCCCTCAATATACCCCTGGTCAGCGCCGCCATGGACACCGTCAGCGAGGCGCGTACCGCCATCTGCATGGCACGGGAAGGCGGCATGGGGATCATCCACAAAAACCTTTCCGTTGATGCCCAGGCCCTTGAGGTGGACAAGGTCAAGAAGAGCGAGTCCGGAATGATCGTTGACCCGATCACCATGCGGCCGAACCAGAAGATTCGCGAAGCGCTTGACATCATGGAGCAATACCGGATTTCCGGTGTTCCGATCATCAAGAGCAACGGCAAGCTGGTGGGCATCCTGACCAACCGCGATCTGCGCTTCGAGACCGATCTGGATCTTCCCATCTCGGCCCGGATGACGAAACGGAACCTGGTTACCGTTCCGGTCGGCACCACCCTGGAGGAAGCCAAGGATCATTTGAAGCATACCCGGGTGGAAAAACTCCTGGTGGTGGATGAAGAACGGAATCTGAAGGGTCTGATCACCATTAAGGACATCGAGAAGGTGCGGAAGTATCCCAATGCCTGCAAGGACAGTCTGGGCCGGCTCCGGGTCGGCGCTGCCGTGGGACCTTCGGCCGACATGATGGAGCGCGTTGATGCCCTGAGCAAGGCCGGAGTAGACCTGATTGTAGTTGATACCGCTCATGGTTTTTCCCAAATGGTGATCAATGCCGTGAGAACCATCAAAGAGAAATACCCTGATCTTGATCTGGTTGCCGGGAATATCGCCACGGCCGAAGCAGCCGAGGCGCTCATCACCGCCGGGGTCGACGCCATCAAGGTCGGAATCGGACCAGGATCGATCTGTACTACAAGGGTGGTTGCCGGTGTCGGTGTGCCCCAGATTACCGCGATCAGCGACTGCGCCCGGGTGGCCAGACAGTACAATATTCCGCTGATTGCCGATGGCGGCGTGAAATACTCCGGCGATATCACCAAGGCGATTGCATCCGGCGCTGATGTGGTAATGGTCGGCTCCCTCTTTGCCGGTACCGAGGAGTCTCCCGGCGATACCATCCTCTTCCAGGGCCGCGCCTACAAGACCTACCGCGGCATGGGCTCCATCGGCGCCATGAAGCGCGGCAGCAAGGACCGTTACTTCCAGGCTGAAGTCGAAGTAGAATCAAAACTGGTCCCGGAAGGAATCGAAGGCCGTGTGCCGCTGCGTGGTCCCCTTTCTTCCACAATTCACCAGTTGATGGGCGGTCTGCGGGCCGGCATGGGCTACACCGGTTGCCGGAACATCAAGGAATTGCAGCAGAAGCGGCGATTTGTCAAGATCACCGGCGCAGGTCTGAAAGAGTCCCACGTCCATGACGTTATCATAACTAAAGAAGCCCCGAATTACCGGGTAGAGAACTAATCATGACCGAAGATATTCACAGCGAAAAGATCCTGATACTCGATTTCGGCTCCCAGGTGACGCAGTTGATCGCCCGTCGCGTCAGGGAACAGAGCGTTTATTGCGAGATCCACCCCTACAATATGTCCCTGGCAAAAATCCGGGAATATGATCCCAAGGGCATCATTCTCTCCGGCGGACCATCCAGTGTCTACGATAGCGACGCTCCCCATTCGGACCCGGCAATCTTTGATCTGGGAATTCCGGTCCTCGGCATCTGCTATGGCATGCAACTCATGACCAACCAGTTGGGCGGCAAGGTTGAACGTTCCGATAAACGCGAATACGGCCGGGCCATGATGGAGCTCGACGACGTGGAAGATATCTTTTCCGGCTTTGACGGCCGGACGGAAGTCTGGATGTCCCACGGCGACCGGATCGAGGCCATGCCCGCGGGATTTTCCCGTATCGCCCACACCGAGCATTGCCCGGTGGCGGCCATGAAAGATCCCAAGCGCCATTTCTACGGTGTCCAGTTTCATCCCGAAGTGGTGCATACACCCCGCGGCGAGGAAATGCTCGGCAACTTCGTCTTTTCCGTGTGCGGCTGCCGCCCGGTCTGGACCATGGCCAGTTTCATTGAAACCGAGATAGCGGATATTCGCCGCAAGGTCGGTGACGGCCGGGTAATCTGCGGCCTGTCCGGCGGAGTCGACTCCTCCGTGGTGGCGGTACTCATCCATCGAGCCATCGGCGACCAGCTCACCTGCGTGTTCGTCAATAACGGCCTGCTGCGCAAAGGCGAGGCGGAAAAAGTGGTGAACCTGTTCACTAAACACTTCAAGATTAACTTGAAGTATGTAGATGCAGCTGACCGTTTTCTCGATAAACTTGCCGGTATTACCGATCCCGAACAGAAGCGCAAGATCATCGGCAACGAATTCATTTATCTCTTTGAGGAAGAAGCGAAGAAACTGGGGAAGGTTGACTACCTGGCCCAGGGAACCCTCTATCCCGACGTGATCGAGTCCGTCTCCACCAAGGGTCCTTCCGCGGTGATCAAGAGTCACCACAATGTGGGTGGCCTGCCGGAGAAGATGAACCTGAAGCTGTTGGAGCCGGTGCGCGAGCTGTTCAAGGACGAGGTGCGTCTCCTTGGCCGTGAGCTGGGCATGCCCGACGAGGTTATCCATCGCCAGCCGTTCCCCGGACCGGGCCTGGCCATACGCTGCATCTGCGAGATTACTGCCGAACGGCTGGATATTCTCCGTGAAGCGGACGCCGTCGTTCTCGACGAGATCCGCAAAGCCGGCCTCTATCGTGACATCTGGCAGTCGTTTGCCATCCTGCTGCCGGTAAAAACCGTCGGGGTAATGGGCGATGCCCGGACCTACGATTACACCATTGCCATCCGGGCGGTCAACTCCCTGGACGGCATGACCGCTGACTGGGTCAAGCTCCCCTATGAACTTCTCGGCAGCATCTCCTCACGAATCATCAATGAGGTGAAGGGTGTGAACCGGGTCGTCTACGACATCAGTCAGAAGCCGCCCTCTACGATTGAGTGGGAATAGTGTGGGAAGGATGAAGTATGAAGGTTGAAGTATGAAGGCTGAGGGCTGAAGGCAAAACTGTGGGCCGGAGATGGAGGAATTACCTTCGCCTTCGGCCCTTTTGTTTGTGCTGTTCTCATGTTGCTGATATTTATATTTGTCCTGTACCCTGTACCCTTTACTCTGTAGCCAGTATCCTGGCAAAAGGTAGCTAACACCCATGAACAAAATTGACCTGATACTCTTCGACCTGGACGGAACCCTCATCGACTCTCTCGATGACCTGGCAAACGCCACCAATCACATGCTCCTGACCCTGGGCAGGCCTGCCGCGACCCGGGATCAGGTTAGGGGTTATGTGGGGCAGGGGGCGCGGCGCCTGGTGGAGAGGGCCATGCCTGATGCGGCTGCTGACGAGCTTGAACGGGGACTTGCGTTGTTTCTTGACTATAATGAGGAGCATATCGTTGACCGGACGTGTCTCTATCCCGGCGCCATGGAAACGTTGACCGCCCTGCGCGAGGCGGGCCTGACGCTAGCGGTGGTTTCCAACAAGAATGTCGCTCTCTGCACCAAGGTCCTGACGTCCCTTGGGGCGGACGGGTTTTTTGCCGCTGTCATCGGCGCCGATTCTCTGGCGGAACGGAAGCCTTCGCCGGAACCGCTGCTCAAGGTTCTTCGGGATCTGGGCGTCCCACCCGAGCGGGCTGTCATGGTTGGCGACAGTATCAACGACATCGCCGCCGGCCAGGCGGCCGGCATCGCGACGATCGGCTGCACCTTCGGTTATGGGGATCTGGCGGAAATTGAAGATGCCGATTACCTGATCGACTCCCTGCCGGAGCTGCTGCAGTTGCCGCTGCTCGGTGGGGAACAGGCGGTTCGGATATGAGGAGAAAGATCGTCCTTGCTTCCACCTCACCGTACCGTCGGGAGCTTCTGGAACGGCTCGGACTGCCGTTCGAGTTGGTGGCTCCCGATTTTGACGAGCGGATCGACCAGGAGACTGCCCCGGAGCTGCTGGTGCAGGAACTGGCCCTCGGCAAAGCCCTGTCGCTGGCGGATGACTTCCCCGATGCGGTGATTATCGGTTCTGATCAGGTCTTTGTCGCAGCCGGGGAGATTGTCGGCAAGCCGGGAACCGCTGAGAAGGCCTTTCAGCAGTTGAAGCGCATGTCCGGGGGCTCCCATACCTTCTATACCGGTCTGGCTGTGGTGGATACGGCGAACGGCACCAGGCTGACAACCTGCGTACCCTTTACCGTTACACTCCGCACTCTTGCCGACAACGAGATCCGCACCTATATTCGCCGGGAAAATCCTCTCAACTGCGCCGGGTCGTTCATGATCGAGGGTTTGGGTATTGCCCTGATGGAGAAGCTGGAAGGCACGGATTTTACCTCGCTCATCGGCCTGCCGCTCATCCAACTCATTACTTTGTTGCGTCAAGTGGGCATTAACCCCCTGGCGCAGTGATCATGATTCCCCGGGAGAAACCTCCTGCCATGGAAAGCTCCTTTGAAATACTGCGTTCCGACGAGTGTGTCTGCCTGCTGGCCTCGCTGGCAGAGCAGTTCGCAGTCCAGGTATTTCTGGTGGGCGGCTGTCTGCGTGATGCTGTCATGGGGCGGCCGGTTCACGATTATGATTTTGCCCTGAGCGGGGCGGAAGAAAAGCTTCCCCTGGAGTTTGCTTCCCGTACCAGGGGGAGCTTTTTCTGGCTTGACCGGGAGCGCCAACAATCGCGGGTCGTGATCGGCCGGGGAGGGGAGGCGATTACCTGCGACTTCGCCCCGATCCGGGGAAGCGGTATTCATTATGATCTTGCCCTGCGGGACTTTACCATCAACGCCTTGGCCCTGCCGGTGACACAAGAGCCGGATGCCCTGCTGGACCCGCTTCAGGGCCTGAGAGATATTGCGGAGGGAAAGGTTCGCTCCTGCGGAGCCGGAAACTTCGACGACGATCCCCTGCGGCTCCTGCGGGCGCTGCGCTTCGCCGCGACCCTCGACTTTTCCATTGAGTCCGCGACCTGGCAGGAGATGCTGAAGCGACCTCACCTCCTCGAAGGTGTTGCAGGCGAACGGGTCCGCGACGAGCTGTTTCTCATTCTTGGTTCCCGGAATGTTGCCGCTTCACTGGAACTTCTCCATCTTTCTGGGCTTCTCCCCCTGATCATCCCCGGCATTGGCCGAAATGGAGCTTCCCATTACAAGTTCGTAGAGCGCAGCGCCTTTGCCGCAGATGTGGAGCAGGTGCTGGAGAATTGCGCAGAGCTTTTTCCTGCCGACAGGGAGCAGTTGGCGGCCCATCTGCATCGTCACATTGAAGGGAACATACCGCTTTTTGCGCTCCTGAAGCTCGCTGCCTTTTTGTCCGGCGAAGACGCCCGAAAGCAGATCAAGGTCTGCGGCGATCGTTTGCGGTTCGGGACCAAGGCTCGTGCCGAGTTGGAGATGCTCTGTTCGTGTGCCACAAGCTTTCCCTGTCTGCCGCGGGATCCCTCCACAGGACGTGTTCTATTCCGTTTTTTTCGGGATCGTTTGCCCGGCGGAGCGGAACTTGTCATTTTGCCCCTTGCGGCAATGCTGGTCGATCCGGAAACGGCCGGCCGTCTGGTAGCGTACTATTTTCGCGACTACCGCACTGATGATGCCAACCTGCTGCTCAGTGGAGACGATGTCATGGAACTCCTCGGAATCGGTCCCGGTCCGCAGCTCGGCAGGATCCTGGAGACCCTGCGCGAAGCGGAAAGCACCGGCCAGGTACGCACAAGCGGCGAAGCCCGGGAATTCCTTCTGAAAAACCAGTTGACAACCGACGGTCAATAGGCTAAAAAATCTGTCTACGCGGGAATAACTCAGTGGTAGAGTGTCAGCTTCCCAAGCTGAAGGTCGCGGGTTCGAATCCCGTTTCCCGCTCCAATAAAATCAAGGGGTTAGACGTTAGGTCTAGCCTCTTCTTCTTTTTTGCTTCATTGGTGCAACCTTTGATGCAACCTCTTGTAAGTGATGTCCTCGTCAAAATTATCAGACTAATACTCGTTTTGTTAAAAAAAGTGCCATTACTTCAGTTTTTGTCTTTATTGCAAAGCATTTGCGGCGTGTTTTTTCGAAAATCTATTGTTGATCAAAAACGAGAATCACGTTGCCAAAGCCAGGTGTCACAACGCTGTTTTTTAGATGAGTAAAGAGCGAGACATTGCCCGAGCAAAAGCGGCGGTTTGTAATATGGCGGTCAGGGAGTTGGGTTTGAGAGGGATAGATGTCTCGGCTGCGCTTGCCTGTACCCCTGCCGCTGTTTCTCACGCCGCGAAAAGAGGGGAAGCTGTTTTTCGGGAGGAGAAGAACTTGCGGGAGCGTCTTTGGGTGAAATTATAAATTTCAAGAACGCCCCCTTGATATCTGTTTATTTAAATATGCCAATAGGGCAATCGGCAACAACGTCTCTCGACTCCCTCATTCACTTTGTTCGCTGAGTTCTAATGGTGTTGATGGATCAAATGAGAAGATATCTTCTGGAGAATGTGGATATGACAAATTGTATAAATAATCAAATGCAGCACTGGCTGCTACAAGAGTTTCTCTTTCTTCTTTATTCAAGAGTTTTTCAATACTAAATGCTTTTAAAGTCAATAAAAGATTCATGCCATCTGTGAATTTTTGAAGAGCTGCAAAAATAATCCTTTTTTTTGTTTTATCATCTTTCCACCGACAAACGTACTCTAGCCTTTCTTCTTGTGTTGCTAGACAAAAGTCGATAATTTGTGTTTCATTGTTTTTTTTCCAGTCTTCCCATGAATCACCAATCTCCTCAATATCTCTTGTAATCTCATCAATGTTTTCTTCAGCAAGTAAATCACGTATTTCTTTCCAAAGTTTATTGCAATTTACTAGATAGTTTTCTAGGGACATATGGATGACCTCAATCTTTCAAAGGAAAAGTGGCTTAGTGTTAGTGGTTGAATTGTTGATAAAAACCAAGTAAGTCAACAAACAATTACGTCCCCATGATGCCTGATTCAAATTAAACCTCATTGCACGTAAAATCTAATTTCAGGGGAGGGGCTGAATTGAAGTTCCCTTGAACAAGTCCCTCAGTTTGCCAAAGAATGAGCTGATCGATCCAGTCCTCAATTTGCTTTTCCAACGAACCTTCCATCTTTCCCTTTAGGAATCTGAATAATTCTATCGCTCCATGGGTATATCCTTGTCTGTATTTGTTTTCTTGAATTTTATCCAGAAGGATATAGGTCGTGCCCTTCGAAAACAGGCCACCAGTGGAAACGGAGCTGTTTTGGGTATGAATGATGTAACCCTTGGCAAACATGATCTGCTTAACCATATGGCCGATCATTTGCTTGATCCTTTTTTCTCTTACAACCTCGCCAAAATGCGCCAAGAGTTCGCTAGATAGTGGTTCTACGGCAGGTTTTCCCAAGGTGGTCGCCGTTTCCATTTTTGTGACATTTTGGGCCTCGTTCAAAAATAACCACAATTTCTCTCCTAAGGCTGTTGCAAAAAGTTTCTGAAAAATTCCTGAATCATAGTTCATGCGAGGCTCCTCCTAAGATGTATGTATATACCGGTATAAACATACAGCAATAGAGGGGGCGATGGCAAGTGTTTTTTTAATTCAGGGGAAAATGGGGTCACCCATTAAAAGGCTGCTGTCAATGGCACCTTTCTCCACTAATTCTGTTCTTCTCGGTATTACTCCACCTTTTTAATCAATTTTCCTCAGGTACTTCGGTAAATACCACCTCCGTTCGAATTTACAATAATTACTAGCAATCGATAGCATTGATTTCTTGTGGTTTTGTGTTGCTCCTGATTGCATCAGTATGTTGGTAGCTCATGTCTAGCGCAGGTTGTGTTTATTGAAGCTAGAGCTGTAACAAAATATATTCAACTATACTTTTGGTGTTACATGTTATTTCAACAACAAAATTATTTGATGTTGCTATAAGCTGACAACTGCATTTATTACACATGTAAATG
>SBEG01000066.1 GCA_009668975.1 Deltaproteobacteria bacterium
AATTTTGGACGCCGATTACCCCCAAAAGTGGGTCATTATTGCATGCCGATTCACAACCCTGGCGACAAGGAGATATCAGATGCTGCAAATTAGTTGTTAACCGGAGCCACCGGACCTTGATTCACTTACACCAGAGAAAAGAGGCTTTTTGGACTTCTTGTCCAATGACTCCGAAAGTCTGGATACGATTTGAAGAAGTCTCAAGAATTGGCTTTTCAAGGGGGGGGCTGTGTGAGAATGTTGCTGATGTGGGTTAGGGGCGGGATATTTTTTGGAAGCGAGGGTAGCTCCAAGCTCATGTTTGAATAGAGAAGTTTTGCATGTGTGCGTTTCGCTGCTACAACAGTGAGGCGCAGCGAGGGTATTGTTTTTCGATCTTACCGCAAGTACCGACTTGTTATGTATGATTTAATTCAATACCGTTTTTTTTCTACAGTGACATCGTAATCATCTCTTTCCATAGTTATTCCAATACTAAGTCCCTTAAATGAGCCTAAGCTACCAATCTTGTACATGTAGTTCAGGATTCTGTAGCCGCGGTCTGAACTCGGATGCAGGATGTCAAACAGTAAGAATAGCACGAGACCAATTGCAAAAAAAACGAGACCTATGGTTACTGACCATAAAAATCGAAATAGAATTGAAAGCATATACAAAGTGCTGCCCTCCATTTAATAGGATTAATCTGTTTCTCACTGATTCAATTGATTAGTCGTCGTTTGTGAGTAACGTTTTCGGGCCACGATTGAGCAATCTCGACGTGACTGCTTTCCTGACGGCGCGATTATAAAGCGCCGAGCGGGGCATTTCCCAGGCACAACAGACGCGCTGAACGCCGTAGACTTTACCATTGGCAAGGGAGATCGCAGCGCTCATTTCTTCGATCTCTTCGGTGCCAAGGGGTGAGCACGTCTCGCTTTCTACCGGAGCAAATCGTTCTCCTGGGTAATCTCACCGATGCATTTGAAGGCCGCATCGAGTTTGGCAGCGAGCGGATCATCTTCACAATGAGCCTTGATCGCCGATTCTATCCCTTAGAGGGCCTTCTGGTGCCATTGCTCCAGGCGATAGATTTCGATGTCCAGTTCGCGGGGGAGAGCATCGACAGATTCCCCGCGCATCAACCGCAAGACAACTTTCTTCTTATGGTTCGTGCTCCAGCGCTTAATTTCTGGTGCAGGGGAAGTATCGCTACGCTCTCCTCCCGCTGCACCAGGTTGATTAATACCTTTTTTTATTGACGGCCTCCTTGATCACGATATTTACTCATTTTCGTGTGCAAGAAAACCTGGGCCGCCATATCATCATCTGTAAGTAATTTGAAAACGAGAAGGCCAGAACGCTAAGGAACCGGCCTTAGTTACTTCGATATTAATTATGAATGCCGCCTGGATGTTGTCTGTCGTGCTCTTCTTCGAGTTGCCTTGCCTTGTCCTCAACTATTTTTTTTTCCACTAAAATACGCTCAGATTGTCTTTGTTGATATTGTGACGATTCTTTGTAATTGTCAGTTTTTGGGGCCAGTTCAATTTCATATACAACATTTTTTGCAACCTGTAATGCGATACTATCCCATGCTCTTTCAAGTACGCCTGTCGGACTCATGCCGCCGATAGTGTCATCTTTCTGTTCAGCAACGAAAGTTTTGTTCCACTTATAGCCATTATAAAGGAATTCTACCTCAAAATTACACCATCCATAATCCATGGTTGGGGTAATATTAAAGGCACCCGCTGAAAACTCAAATTTTGTTTTAGCGCTTAGGACGTGTATTTCCAAGACGTTCTTTGAGTTATTATCGATTCCAATTGAAGTGTCTAGTGCCTCCATTATGCGATTAGACAATCCAACTCCAGTTGGAACTCTTGTCTGTGTTCCTCCACCAACAAAACCAGAAGCGCCTTGTACATCAATCCTGTTTGGAAAGCCTCGGGGCGTCCATTCTATGGAAACAGGCTTCAGTTTACTACTGTTTAATTTTTTAGCTTCGCTTACGCAAGAGTAGTCAAGTCTGTTATTAAATGGCAAGTTTACCGCACATCCGGTTATTAAAAACAAAGTAGCCAGAATCATGAGATTACAGATCTTCCGCACACATCCCCCAGTTAAGTAGAAGTAGAAATATTAGCCTTACTATCACGGAGATAGGTAGTCGTCAAGAATTGAATTTTACAAGTGCGTGTCGCAAAAGCGCAGCATGAACAACTGTGGTGGTTGATCGTTACTTAGAGGTGAAAGTCCTCTATGAACCCTGATGGTGTGAAATTTTTAGCCGAACGGTAAGGGTGGCTGTTTCGATGCCGAATCTGAGTAGCTGTAATTTTAAAGAGTAACTATAATTCTTCTTCATTTAGATGCTTGCAAGCCTCTTTAGCCTGTTTCTGTTTATTAAATAGGATAATCTCCCTGCTGCTTTCTACCTCGATAATTACCCATCCACCGCGATCATAAGGCTTTACTTCGTAGGTTCCCATAAGGGGATAGTAGCACATTAGATTTTACACATAAAGTAATTTGTTGTGTGCAACATTCTGCCTGTTTAAGATGACTTGGGTATCGTGCGTCAGCTTTACGACTTATTCCGTCATAGTTGCCGGTTACCCTTTGCGTAAAGGAGTAAATAAGATGCTGCAGATTTGTTGTTCACCGAAGCCACCGGACCTTGATTCACTTACACCGGAGGAAAAAAGACGTTTCGGGCAACTGGTGCATATGCTCCGGAAGTCAGGTCATGATTTAAAGAAGGCGCAAGAAATGGCATTTCAGAGAGTTTTGAGTGAGAGTGTTGCTGATGTGGGAATGGGGTAGAAATTATTTTATGGAAGAAAGAGAGTAATGTCGGACTCAGGTTTAAATAGTGGGGAAAGTTTCTGGTAATGCTGGGTTCGTAGCGCGGATAAAAAGTGGTAGTGGGGAGAGCAGGTTTCATTGTAACGCTGCTTTTCAGCGGGCGCGGCTATTTGCAATCAGCTGCAATAATGCAAAAGCCTTGTTAGCCTTTTTTGAGTTCTTTATGTAGAAACGCGTCAATTTCAGAATCAGAAAATGTCATATCCTCCAGTTTCTGCAAGGCTTCTTGAGCCTTTTTGTATGCTTGGTAAGTTGTGCTTGGTGCTCCGGAATATGCTGAGTGAAGCTCCTCTAGGAGCACATCTCTTTCCTTTTGAAGGCTCTCGATTGGCCTTTCTCCCATACGAATGTCTGTGAGCAGGGTAATATATTTTTCACGTATCATCCATAGTTCGTTTGCGGATTGTCTGTGTTTCTGTGCAAGCTCCCCAAGGTCGTAATCTTTGACATAAGCATTGAGTACTAGGAGGATTGTTGAAACAACGACACCAACACCGGCACCGATTTCTCCGCTACCAAAGACTGCCGCAACGAACCCGGCTGTGGTGAGAGCAGAAAGGATGATCTGCGCCAGTTTAATTTTTCCGAGCCGGTCAAGCAGTATGTCAGCGCATTTCTCATGAGTCTTGTGCGAATAGACGACGCGACCAAAACACTCTCGTATCTGCCCCTCAAAAATTAAGCGAGAACCTGGCGTATCGTCCGTGCGCAAATGCTGTTCCAATTTCTCTCTCCTTTCTGGCTGTGTCGAAAATGCATTTTTGGGTGCACTCATGCGATAGACGCTTTACCCGTTGGTACTTATAGGTACGTGTATTCGGTCCTTTGCAACCACGACACCATTTTGAATTGCATAGCACTCGACCACGTGGTCGCCTCTAAAGGACGTCGGCTCTGTCTTTCTGTGATTTCCTGCGTCACGGACAATCTGCCCGCGTATCAAATTTCGCCGAAGGGCCTCGTCACCTCTATTGAGGACTTTCCATTCAATAGAGTATTCACCGGGAACATCTATTTCGACAATCTCAAACTCGAGAGTTTTTTTCGCAAGCAAAGGGATTTTCGACGCTAGCATCCTTCTTAGGCTGTTCTCTCGGAAGCCATTTTGCTTAACTTCGCAGTCGATTTTGAGTGTGTATCGGATATCCACCGGGTAAAGATCTTCAATAAATTGCTCGGTATCGTTCCATGTCCTTGAGATGCTTGCGATGGCACTCTCTTGTGCCAACTCTACATTAGCAGGAAATGGGCGACCAAATACCTTTTTCCACTTATCGTTAACACACTTTGTACCTTCCGCCTCTATCGCCTTAAGACAGAGGTCGTAAGCCTTTTTCCCTTTCCGCTGGAAAGCCTTCTTCACTTTTACGTGTTGATTGCTTCCGGGTGCGCTATATCGGTCCTGATTGGGGAGTTCAGAGAGATACTTGAAGAAGTCCCGGCTGAGCTCATCGTAATAAAGGAAGCTCTTTGCGTCATAGACGTTTGTTGATTTTAAAAAATTGTACGCAAGAGTGTCTACGAGAAGCCCACCCATGCCGACACCGTGTTTGTTTCGCCACGAGCGAGCCATCTTACAGAGTCGCCGTAGGTTTGAATTCTTCTCTGTATCCAATTCTGCAACGGCATTCATTTCCTCACGAGGCTTGGTTATCTTCCAGGCTCCTCCATTTTTTGTATCTGGATACTTGAAGCTCCCATCATCTTGTTCAAATACAGGTTGAACCTCCACGTGGAAGTCCACATAGGTGACGGTCACGACATACCGATCGACACGAATGTCGGTTTTCTGATAGCGGCTCATGATGGCGGCCTTCACATCTTGTAGAAGCTTGAGTTGTCTGCCGTCTTTGTAGGTCTCCCACTTTGATTTTGGCATGATATAGAGCATATCCAGATCCGAGATGCCGTTTACGCCTGTCTTCCTCCCGAAAGATCCAACTTGTAGTGTGTTAGCAATCTTGGAGTCCGTGTTGCGGAATTCCTTGTTCAGGGCGGAAGTCAACTCACCGTACCGCATGCTAATTGTTTCAGCATTGCTGATCGCCAGATTTGCTAGGAATTGCCTGAACATATCGGGAACTGACATCCTTCATCTCCTAAGACGCGATAGCATCTTTATTTGGGCTAAAACGACTAGACTGCGTAATATGTGAATCGGCATGCAATAATGACCCACTTTTGGGGGTAATCGGCGTCCAAAATT
>SBEG01000099.1 GCA_009668975.1 Deltaproteobacteria bacterium
GCGCAGGTCCTCCGCGCCTAGCGGAGTGGGGACGCTGCCAGTCCGGTTCTCGATAACCTGCTTTGCCAGCCTGCGGAAAATATAGGCATGATTTGACGTAGGCGCTACCTGCAGAACGGTTTGGCCATAGAGCTCACTCTGTATTACTACGGTAGAGTTGGGAAGATACGTGATGGCATTAACTCCCGTGCGTTTGGCGAAGTCCCGCACAATGGATTCGGAAAACGGTCCGGTCAGGCCATGGGCGATGATCCCGCCGAGCTTCGCCCGGCCAGATTGGGCATTCCTGGACAATATCCGCAAGATGTTGTTCGTCGCAAACAAGGCCGGGAAATCCTGGGTGCTCACCACATAAGCCCGATCGAACAGGATGCGACTGGACGGAAAACTGAATGAACCGCACAAAACCTCCAGCGGCAGGTCATACAGAACCACGTCCGGTTCGAATTCTTCAAAGATTGCCGCTTTCTCGAAAAAAGAGAATACTTCGCTGATGCCGCGCCCGGCGCAGTCGCCCGACTGGAGCAGGCTCATGGCTTCGATGCAGAGGACCCCGTTGAAACCTTCCCGGGAGACATCCTTGATCCGTGCAGAGCGGTTATTCCGCAAGACCTCCAAAACCGTCGGCAATTCCCTGCCGTCCCGCAAAACGCTCGTGGAATCGTTCTGAGGATCGCAGCCTATTTGGATGACCCGATAACCCTCTTCGGCTAGTGCCGCACTGATATTTGAGGTAACGGCCGACGTCCCGGCTCCCCCTCTTCCATAAAAAGCTATGTGTTGCGTTGCCATTGAACCCTGCCTCCAGGCTGATTCCGGGTTCGGCTTACCCGGATGTAGAATTGAGCTTACTTTTCTGCGCAGAAATCAGGCGTGTACTGCCTGTTTAGATTCGTGAAAAAATGGGGGGAGCAAGCCCCCCCCCTACCATGATGAAGGCTCAGTTGAAGAGAGCCGGGTGTGCAGCCTTGGCTAGAATGTCAGTGTTGAGTGCCAGGACATCGATAACAGATTTTTGTGCCACGACATCGCTGACAC
>SBEG01000009.1:0-3352 GCA_009668975.1 Deltaproteobacteria bacterium
AATTTTGGACGCCGATTACCCCCAAAAGTGGGTCATTATTGCATGCCGATTCACACCTGGTTAATTGATTCACTATTCACCTTGCCTGTTTTGTCCAGGCTATCGTGTGCCATACGCTCTTTTAACTCGCGGCATTTCTGGTCGAGGGGGAAAAGCTTTCCGTCTATAGCGAGATAAGTCCCTCCGGCAAAATCTCTGTGAAGGGTGCAATCCTCATATATAGCCATCACAGGCCTGACGCCTCGAGCAGAGACTTCCTCCTCATCTCCAACATTACCCTTGGTGCGGGATCGTGTCCGTGCGTTACGTCGCTTCACTGTTTCAGGTGAAGGCGGCGTGTACTCTGGCGAGGTTGGCGTCCAAAGTGGGGCTGCAGCACATAAAGACAGTAATCTTTGTGCAAGGGAGGGCGAGCTCATTCAGCCCCCTCTTTTGCTGCCCATTCAATCACGTCTTCACCAACTCCAAGGCCCGGCAGACGGACAATCTTCAGACTTGCGGCTGTCCCAAGGAGAGCCGTGGCTATTTTAGTAGCGTATCTTTCGCCCGGAAGATCGTTGTCCGGGAGTATCACAACATCACGACCCGCAAATATTGGTGTGTAGTAGTCCTTCCAGGGGGATTGTGCTCCGGAGTCGGTACACGTGGCAACCAAGCTACAAGAGGCTATCAGTCTAGCCTTAGCTTCGCCCTCTACAATAAAAATGATGGAATCCAACGGGGCGGCTATCAGTTCCGGCAGGCGGTATAAAACAGGATCCCCACCTCGCCCCTTCTGTTTTCCTGATTTCCCCTGGTGGTAAAAATAGAAGTCTTTCGCCCGGCCATTCTCCCCTGGTTCCCACCGCTCTTTCCAGTAAAGAAGTTTTCCATCTTGGTCCTGGTATTCGAAGGTGGCAATTTTTCGCCGTCGTTGCGGTGTTCCTTTTGGCTCGGCGGTCGTGCGGGTCGAATCCGTCGGGCGATCCGTCGAGTTTGTGAGCCCGGCTGCGGCTTCCAGTTCGGCAACAGCGGCGGCAAAGTCCTTACCAATCACGACCTGATAGGCCTCTATAACATCTCCGGATTTGCCACAACTGAAGCAATGAACAAGGCCCTTTTCTGTACTTATACTCATTGATGGGTTTTTGTCCGGTGAGTGAAAGACGCAGCGGGAAAGGTATTGCCCTTGACCGGTCTTACTGACAGATTCGAGGTGGTTAGCAAGAAGGCGCTCGCCGGCAACTCGAAGAAGGATTGTCCGCTTTTCGGTATCCATCAAAGTCCCCCTGATTATCGAGTAGGACGGACTTCTACGCGGCATGATTCCAGGGCGGCCATTACTTCTGAAAGCCTGAATCGGCGAATTTTACCCCATTTTATCGACGGGATTTCCCGTGCAAGGGCTTTTTTGTAAATGGTATTTGCCGGGATACGAAGGACTATTCCTATTTCGCTTGCGGTGTAAAGGCGCTCGGTATCTTCAGTGATGTTGATCGAAGGATGTTCTGCGGAGATTTTGCTTTTTTGCATTGTGTGTTCCTCCTTGCTCAAGTGTTAAGCAAGGATAGAACGTTGCAGCCTGGAATTACAGGGACGGATTTCGCGGAAATTGTCCGTAAATCATTCTTGTAATAATTTTTCTATTTGGGGAAATCCAGTGAAAGAATCAGGAGGGAATGAGCGAAGAAATTCTAAATTTTCTTTGTCTGTAAAAGTGCGGTTCTTAAATCTCTCAAGCCAATCATTGCAATGAACCTTTTTTGACCACTCTCGATATGCTTTTTCAAGGGCAGCTTCTCCTTTGTTGAAGCGGAAAGAAGTAGTATTTACAACAGATTCAAGTCGCAAGGAAACAATACCTAGAGCCTGTTCTTTTGAAAGTCCAAAGCAAAACCTCAAGCGATCGACCGCTATCAGTGCAGATTCCATAACCTCTTTGAAAGCTTGCTGGCGGAAAAATGGGCTTCGGTCTCCTCTCGCAGGCTCCCCGAAATATTCTCCCAACCGGCGCTTTTTCTCTCCGCTGCTATTATCCTTCATGTATTCCTCAAAGCGGGTATAAAGTTCATTCATGATCCACGCGGGAGGATAAACCCCTCGCTCATGGCAGAGACAGAAAAAGGCAATAATTTTAACTGGGTCTGGTGTCCCATGAATATGTTGATACAAGGGAAGGTCTAAAGCGTTAATACTCTCAAGTATGGGTTGTTCTTGAAGCTCTCCTTTGTATAATTCCATAGTAGTAATCCACCATTTCCAGGAGGACAACTCTTCTAGATCCGCCCCATCCCGTAATTCATTCAGGCGTAAATCTGGACGCTTCATATAAAGGAGTGGGTGAACGGGCAACTCTTCATCATTTTGATCTTTCATAATTAAACACTCCTTAATACCAATAACTGAGATTGAGTCGGGAGATGTTGGTCCTTCGTGCCATTACTCTGAGGAAAGTTTAAAATGAATTGTTATTCAATAACCCTGTTTGTGACACCATAAATTTATTATATTGATTGTGTGTGGTCAAGTGATTTTATACAATCCGAGCTTGGAAACGTTCAGAATTGGAGGGTCAATTATGGCAAAAGAGAAGAACAAACTCACCTGGGATGATTTGACAGAAGAAGAGAAGATCCGAGTTGACGCCCTGTTCCGTCTGATTCGGAAAGTGAAGGCCAGATTGGATCAGGAAAAAAAGCTGGATTAAATTATGTAGATAAAGAGAGAAGTAAAACTTTGTGATCTTGAAATGGTATCGAGGGGATCAGCAGTAGTGGCCAGATTCGGCAGGGTTGAAGTCGAAAATTTCTAATTTTGGAAGGCCTCTGTCTGAATCGGCATTGTCAGCGCGGGCCAGTGAGAGCCGAAGGTAAAACTTCATGATCCTGAACCGCCTCAACCGGCGGCAGCGGCTCGAGGCAGATCCGGTAGGGTCAGAGGCAAAACCTCTGGATTTTGGACAGCCCCGGCAGGAATCCGCGACAGCAGCCCGATCCGGAAGAGTCAGAGGTGAAACCTCCTGATATTGGAAGGACTCAGCACGGATCAGCAGATCCAGGTGAGACTGACAGACTCGAAGGCAAAACTTCGTGATCCTGGACGGCCTCAACCGGCGGCAGCGGCTCGAGGCAGATCCGGAAGGGTCGAGGTCGAAACTTCACGATTTCAGGAGCCCTCGGCAGGAAACAGCAGCGGCGGTCCGATCTGGAAGGGTCAGAGGTAAAACCTCCGGATTCTGGGCGGCCTCTGCAGGAATCAGCAACACCGGCTTGATCCGGAAGAGTCGAGGCCAAAACATCCCGATTCTGATCGGTCCCGGCACAGATCGGCAGCTCCAGGTGAAACTGAAAGACTCGAAAGGAAAACCTTCGGA
>SBEG01000009.1:3453-128181 GCA_009668975.1 Deltaproteobacteria bacterium
AGGGTCGAGGTCAAAACCTCCGGATCCTGGACGGCCTCTGCAGAAATCGGCAACACCGGCGTGATCCGGCAGGGTCAGAGGTAAAATTTCCGGATATTGGAAGGTCTCAGCACGGATCAACAGCTTCAGGTGAGATTGACAGACTCGAAGGCAAAACTTCGTGATCCTGGACGGCCTCTGCAGGAATCGGCAGCGCCGGCGTGATCCGGAAGGGTCAGAGGTAAAACCTCCGGATTCTGGGCGGCCTCTGCAGGAATTGGCAATACCGGCTTGATCCGGAAGGGTCGAGGTCAAAACCTCCGGATTCTGGACGGCCTCTGCAGGAATCTGCGGCAGCACCCTCATTCAAAAGGGTCGAGGTCGAAACTTCATGATTTCAGGAGGTCTCAGCAGGAAACAGCAGTGGCGGCCCGATCCGGCAGGGTCAGAGGTAAAACCTCCGGATTCTGGGCGGTTCCGGCACAGATCGGCAGCTCCAGGTGAAACTGAAAGACTCGAAAGGAAAACCTTCGGACTTTGGACAGCCTCTGCAGGAATCGGCAACACCGGCTCGATCCGGAAGGGTCGAGGTCAAAACCTCCGGATCCTGGACGGCCTCTGCAGAAATCGGCAACACCGGCGTGATCCGGCAGGGTCGAGGTCAAAACCTCCGGATCCTGGACGGCCTCTGCAGAAATCGGCAACACCGGCGTGATCCGGCAGGGTCGAGGTCAAAACCTCCGGATCCTGGACGGCCTCTGCAGAAATCGGCAACACCGGCGTGATCCGGCAGGGTCGAGGTCAAAACCTCCGGATCCTGGACGGCCTCTGCAGAAATCGGCAACACCGGCGTGATCCGGCAGGGTCGAGGTCAAAACCTCCGGATCCTGGACGGCCTCTGCAGAAATCGGCAACACCGGCGTGATCCGGCAGGGTCAGAGGTAAAATTTCCGGATATTGGAAGGTCTCAGCACGGATCAACAGCTTCAGGTGAGATTGACAGACTCGAAGGCAAAACTTCGTGATCCTGGACGGCCTCTGCAGGAATCGGCAGCGCCGGCGTGATCCGGAAGGGTCAGAGGTAAAACCTCCGGATTCTGGGCGGCCTCTGCAGGAATTGGCAATACCGGCTTGATCCGGAAGGGTCAGAGGTAAAACCTCCGGATTCTGGGCGGCCTCTGCAGGAATTGGCAATACCGGCTTGATCCGGAAGGGTCAGAGGTAAAACCTCCGGATTCTGGGCGGCCTCTGCAGGAATTGGCAATACCGGCTTGATCCGGAAGGGTCAGAGGTAAAACCTCCGGATTCTGGGCGGCCTCTGCAGGAATTGGCAATACCGGCTTGATCCGGAAGGGTCGAGGTCAAAACCTCCGGATTCTGGACGGCCTCTGCAGGAATCTGCGGCAGCACCCTCATTCAAAAGGGTCGAGGTCGAAACTTCATGATTTCAGGAGGTCTCAGCAGGAAACAGCAGTGGCGGCCCGATCCGGCAGGGTCAGAGGTAAAACCTCCGGATTCTGGGCGGTTCCGGCACAGATCGGCAGCTCCAGGTGAAACTGAAAGACTCGAAAGGAAAACCTTCGGACTTTGGACAGCCTCTGCAGGAATCGGCAACACCGGCTCGATCCGGAAGGGTCGAGGTTAAAATATCCTGATTTCAGGAGGTCTCTGTATAAATCGGCGGCACCATGCGAACTTGTGAGGGTCGAAGGCAAAACTTCGTGATCCTGGACAGCCCGGCAGGAATCCTCGACAGCGGCCCGATCCGGAAGAGTCGAGGTCGAAATATCCTGATTTTCAGGAGGTCTCTGCAGGAAACAGCAGCGCCGGCCCGATCCGACAGGGTCAGAGGTAAAACCTCCAGATATTGGAATGACTCAGCACGAATCAGCAGCTCCAGGTGAAACTGACAGACTCGAAGGCAAAACTTCGTGATCCTGGACAGCCTTAACCGGCGGCAGCAGCTCGGAGCAGATCCGGCAGGGTCGAGGTCAAAACCTCCGGATTTTGGACAACCCCGGCAGGAATCCGCAATATTGGCCTAAATCGGAAGGGTCGAGGTTGAAACTTCCTGGTTTCAATCGGACTCCGCAAGAAACTGCAGGATGGAGCAGGTCCGGCAGGGCCAAAGGCAAACCTTCTGGATTTTGGAAGGCCTCTGCTTGGATCGGCAACTCCAGACTGATTTGTAAGTCTCACTGATAAAAATCCCCTTCCCCCATCACCAACCTATGAGCGGAAAACATCCAGGTGTCACGTCTTGCAGTTGCCAGAGAGAGGTTTTCGCTTGCGGCCCAGCTGTGAAACAGAGATGTGTGAGCAAATAATGAAAGTTTCAATATTCAGATATTTACTGGCCGAAAGGAAAAATAATTCAAATCCAAAAACTAACCGATTTGCGGTCAGGTTCCTATTTTCCAGACTTCGAAAAATCCAGATCTCACACATTCTGTGCGGTTCGAATGACCCGCACAACGTAACCCCTGGGAAGGACCCGCGACTTTTTGAGAATGACACCCAATGACGCCTGGTTTCGATGGGTGTCATTGAAGATTTTGCCTTCATTCGGGTAAGGTGTGACACCATGACGGAAATGACGCCTCTTTATCTTCTATATAAAAAGAGGGTTTATATAGTGGGGTGGGGGGTGTCATGTAATTGTAAAGTGACGAAGTTGAAAACAGGCTAAAGTAATCAACATAATGGGAACAATAAACGGTGTGATCTTCGGGTTTGATAGTGAAATCAACATAATGAACAATAATGATGAACAATCAGCGGTTTATGTTCGGACTTCGAATCCGTTGGTCGGGAGTTCGAATCTCTCCGAGCGCGCCAATAAAAATAAGGGATTACGGAATATGCCGTAACCCCTTATTTTCTCGCCGTAATTCGAATCCAATTTTCACTGCTTGGAGCAAAAACTTCGCGTCGACGAGAAGGAAACCATTGACTTCTCCCTTCCGTTCTCGCAGAAAGATCCAGCCAGGGTCATGTGCACACCATTGCACTGACCTCTGGTTAAAGGTAATATTTTAATATTATTTAACTTTGTCTGTTTTCGTAATCACCCGCTGCTTATAAAACATTGTACTATTTCCCTTGACAATCCAAAATATCATTAGAAAATGAAAGCAGTATCTTTTCCCGTATTTTTCCCGGAAATATCCACATCTCCTGTTCGATCTATATCACACTGCCGATTGCGGGTATCTGGTGAGAAAATGATCGGTCGCATTCTGTGCTTAACTTTTGCGGGTGTCAGTGCAACCCTCGTAACTTTGGGAGATGTTCGGGCAGGGCGTGAATACCTGCCGCTTTACCGGTAGCATGTGGAGTCGGTCACCAGTGGCCGCGTAAGGCAGTTTCCCCCCGGCAACACATGTACTGATGGTTTGTGCAAAGATCCTCGCTCTGAATCATACGGCCAGGCGAATTGTGTCTGCCTGGATGCTTACCATCATGGACGGTCGGAAAGGAGGAGCTTCAATGAAAAGGATGTCCCTGTTGTCCATCGGTATTTTCATCGTGGTTGCCTTGTGGGGGATCACTGCTTCCCGGGCTGCCCAGCAGGAGACCATTCGGATTACCTGCTGGGAAGGGTATGCCGATGCTGCGATCGTGAAGGAATTTAAAGATCTGGTAAAGAAGAAATATAAGATCGATGTCGAGGTGAAGACACACTATCCGACCGACCAGGATGAATTTTACCGGGCGGCGAAAGATGGAACCGCGGACCTTATTTCTCCGCCGGCGGATCTGGCCAAGACACCAAGATTCAATTGCTTTAAAAAAGGGAACTATTTGCTTGCGGAAGTGGATTTGAAAAACATCCCCAACGCGAAGAAAATGATTCCTTTTTTTGCGGCTGACAAGTCCCTGATCCATCAAAATAAGCGCTACGGTGTTCCCTACAACTGCGGCCCGTACGGGTTGGATTATAACACCGAAGTCGTAAAAGAGACCCCGCAAAGCTGGAACATCTTCTGGGATCCCCAATACCAGGGGAAATACACCATCAACAACAACTTCCCCAAATGCAATATCTGGATTACCGCACTTGCCCTCGGGTATCGCTATGATCAGATATTCGATATCGACAAACTGGACCGCAAGAAGGTTCAGGAGAAGCTGAACGTTCTCGCACGGAATGCCTACAGCCTCTGGGATGGATCGGCAAATCCTGATGAATTCCCCTGCTTGGCGCTGGCCACGGATTGGGGCTTTGCCGCGGCTCAGGCAAACAAAAAGGGCGGGAAATGGAAGATTGCCGCTCCCAAAGAGGGAGGAACGGCCTGGATTGACTACTGGTGCATAACCAAAGCGGCAAAAGGCGTTAAGAAGAAACTCTGCGAAGAATGGATCAATCTCCAGCTTTCCCAAACAGCCCAGGCGGCGGTCGTAAAGAATCAGGGCGTTTCACCGGTAGTAAATGTTGCCGGAGACCTCTTGACTCCGACGGAAAAGATCCTCTTCCATGTGGGTGACAATGCCTACTTCAAGACCGTTGCGATCTGGCAGGTCATGAGCGAAAAGACGGAGAAGGCCTATGGCGAAATGTGGGAGGAGGCGAAAAAGCTGAGAAAGAAGTGACATTCTCCAGGGATGCAGGCTCTGTCGAGACTTTCCGCAAGGACATTTGGTAGTCGTGAACGCGGCCGCCGCGAATGAAATTTATTTCAGCGAAGCGACGTAAGGGAGCAAAAAACACACTAAAAACACGTTAGGAGGGCGAAATGAAGGCATCTTTACGGGTACTATCTTTGAGTTTTCTTCTTGTCGTTGGAATGGGTTTGGGAACATATTCCCAGGCGCAGGATGTGGCTGTGGATCCGGCCTGCCTGCCTGCCGAAGTCTCGAAACCCACGGGGAAAATGATTCCCGAGGACCTTACCGCTGACCTCAACGTTTCATTTTACTCCCAATACATCTGGAGGGGATACGAGCTGAGCAGGGGCAGTCTGGTTATCTTTCCCAGCATGACCGTCGGCTACAAGGGGTTTGCCGTAAATCTCTGGGCCGATCTGGACACCCGCTTCGCAGGGAGCGACAATCACGGGAAATTCAGACTTCAGGAAACGGATGTGACGGTCTCATACAGCAACGCCGTTGAGCCGTGGAAACTGAACTATACCGTGGGCTGGATTCTTTACAACTACCAACCGGCTCAAAACCAGGAGCTCTTTCTGAGCCTCGGGCTGGATACTATTCTCAAACCCACTTTCACTGTTTATAACGAAATAGAGATTGGACAAGCCTGGTACTTCAGTCTTGGCGTATCCCACAGCTTCCCCGTCAACCAGGACTGGTCGCTGGATGTGGGGGGCTGGGTCAGTTACCTGCACGACAAGTCAGACAACACCTTCGCCAATTTCCATGACGGCAATATTTCGGCGGGCCTGAAGATCCCCCTGAACAACTACCTCTCGGTCAAGCCGAATATTCAGTACTCGTTTCCGCTCAGTGGCGACGCGTCACGTGAAATCAGGGGTCTGAGCTTCAGTGACAGCAACAACTTTGTCTATGGGGGCATCATATTCGACTTGGCAATTTAGCTTGAGGGGATGTGCGGCAATTTAACTGGTAAGGGAGGACCCAGAGAATGAAACGATTTATCTTGTTTATCGCAATGCTTTGCTTCGGGGTTTTAGCTTTCAGCACGAACAGTGATGCCGTTACCATCAAGGATGTCAAGCCCGGAGAGGATGTTTTCAAATACATCACCCGGGTAAAAGGTTCTTTTGACCAGAAACTGTATCAGCAGGTGATCGGTGCGGCAAATCCCTTCAAGGAGGGTGACATGACTATCGGTGTCGGCGCCGATACCAATGCCAGCAGAGAAAACGCCCGGAAGCTTCTGGCCAATACCAAAATCAAGGATATCACCAGCCACCCCTTGCTGAATGACGACCTGTACAAATTTATCGCCAAATCGGTTGACTCCGCCCAGTACAATAAAATTAAAGACTGGAGTATGGGGCAGATGAAAACCTATCTTCTGACCAAATCAGAAGCCCAGATCAAGGCGGTCATGTTCGGCATGAACAGCGAGGTGGTCGGCTGCATCCCCAAGTTGATGAGCAATCAGGAGCTGATTGCGGTCAACAAGAAAATCTTCAATCCGCTGCCCGGTACCAAGATTGGCGCCAAAGGCTATATGAGCGCCCGTATTCAGCCAAATTCTCCCACTGATGATCCTGAGGAAATTCAATGGCAGGTATTCAGCGCCTTCTCCTACGCGGTCGGCGATTTGGTGCTTGGAACAAACCCGGTGGACGGGACGAAAGAAAGCACCGAAAAAATCGAGGGAGCCCTCAAGGGCGTTGTCGATGCCTTCAATTTGAAAGGGGTTATTCCCTGGTGCGTCTTGTCTCATATCGACGTACAGCGGGAACTTTTCAACGAGAAACCGGAAATGGTTGATCTCATGTTCCAGAGTCTGGCCGGAACCGATGTGGCAAATACAACCTTCGACATTACCGTCGAGAAGATGGTCGACCATGCGAAATCCCGTGCGGGGCAGAAATACGGGCTGTATTACGAGACCGGTCAGGGCTCCGATTTCACCAACGGCGGCGCTGAAGGTGTGGACATGGTGGTGCTCGAATCCCGCAAGTACGGCTTTGCCCGCGGGTTGAAGCTGACCTTGGCCAAGGTCCAGCCACAGGGCGCCTATACTCATTTCAATGATGTTGCCGGTTTCATCGGACCGGAAGTATTCAGGACCAGAGACCAGTTGGTCCGTTGCTGCCTTGAGGATATCTTGATGGGCAAACTGCAGGGACTCACTGCCGGTCTCGATAT
The DNA here is from genome assembly GCA_009668975.1 of Deltaproteobacteria bacterium. GTDB lineage: Bacteria > Desulfobacterota > Desulfuromonadia > Geobacterales > Geobacteraceae > RPRC01. The sequence continues at coordinate 10,237 of SBEG01000009.1, forward strand.
CTGCTCCACCCTGCACATGTCGGTAAGTCTTGATGATCTTGACTGGTGCATCGATCAGGTGATGCCGGCGAACCCCGCCTATCTCATGGCCCTGCCCACCAAGAATGACCCGATGCTCAGCTACCTGACCACCGCGTATCAGGATCATGTGCGGATCCGCAACAAATTCGGCTACAAGGTAAACGATGCCATGTGGGCCTTCTTCAAGCGCATCCAGGTTATCGACAAGAACGGCAAACCGACCAAACATTTCGGCGACCCGGTCTGGGTCTATTATCAGTTCCGCCTGGCCAAAGGCGACAAGCGCACTCAGCAGGTTATCATGGCTGAAGGCAAGAAGCAGTTTGATGCGATTCACACCACTTGGCTCAAGACCGGAAACAAAGTGCCTCTGGCCTCCGGATACGGCAAGAATATCTGGGATCTGAATCCGGGACTGGACAAGAGAATCCGTGAGCTCTACGCAGATGCCAAGAAAGCTATCTGGGCGGAATTCACTCCTGCGTTTATCAAGAGCATTCCTGATGCAGTTCAGCTTGCCACCCTGTCCAAGGATCGCGAAAACTACATCGTACATCCTGATACCGGTGAAAAACTGAATGAGCAGTCCGTTGCAACCCTCGAAAAGTTGCGCGATTCCTGGCAGGGCAAAGCCCCGGATGTGCAGATTGTCATCTCTGATGGCCTGAACGCCAATTCGATCATGGCCCCTGAGCATACACTGCCGTATATCACGGCGTTACGAAAGGATCTGCAGAATGCCGGTCTGACCGTTGACAAGAAAAACATCGTTATCAGCAGCGGCCGTGTGCGTGCCGGTTACATGGTTGGAGACATTCTTTTCGCCAAGGCGGACCCCAACAAGCCGCGTGCCGTAATCCACATAATCGGTGAGCGCCCGGGCACCGGCCAGAACGCCTTCTCCGTGTATATCGCCGCGCCTAAGGCAAAAGTCTGGGCTGAGAAGAAGGTCGACCATAATATCGTGAAAGTGGTGAGCGGTATCTCCAAGCAGGCGACAAATGCGGAAGCTGCAGCCAAGCAGACAGTCACTTTACTCAAAGGAATGATGGCAATCTAAGTGGATTCAGCCCCGAAGAGGTCGCCTGACGGTTCCTCTTCGGGGCATTCTTTCATCCTTGTCCAACTGGCGGCCTGAAATATTACTGGGTCAATTAAACATATCAATGGTAGGGGCTAGGCGTGCCTCGCCCAACTTGGGCACGGCGCGCCGTGCCCCTACATCAGGATTGTGATGTTTAATTGCCGAAGTGATAACCTGCTACGCACACAATGAATCGAGCCACTGTCTATGGATAAAGAGCAATCGATAGCTCATTCTGAACACATTGCCCCGCCTCTGTCCAAGAAAATAAAACTTTATATTACAGCATTGCTCTCCGTTCCCTTTTATCGTTATGGGGAGATCGGCAATATTTCCTATACCGTTGGAAAAAACATCCTTGATGGCGTCATCCTCTATACCATGTTTACCATGGCGGAACAGGATCTCAAAGTTGCCGCTATTCTCGGGATCGTGGTGAAATACGCCTATCCGGGCATAACCATGATTTCCAGCACCTATACGTCTGAATTTATCGACCACCTGGAAGCAGCGCGTGACACGAGCATGCAGATCCTGCGTCTGATCAGAGTACAGGTGGGAGTCGCCTTGGGACAGTCTCTGGGCGCCGTGTTCCTGTTACTCTGCTTTCCGCCGTTATTCATGTACTTTTTTGCCAGCCTGTCATTCAAGGCATATCTGTTGGTGGCCCTGTATTTGCTGCATCATATCTGCGATGGCTCATCACAAATCATCGAAGGCCGAACCTGGTTCAAAATCATCGAAATCAAAATCCGCAGAGGCGATAACGAAAAGCTGTCACGAAATTTCTGGGTTATTTATACCCTGGCGCAGAATTTTCAGTTGCTGCTTGGTCAGCTTTTCATCTGGACGGCGTTGGGCATAACCGCCGAGTTTTCTCCCGATCTGACAGCGCCACTCGTAAGCATTACCGTCGCTTGCGGATTTTTATGCGTGGTTATCTCCAAATTTATTCTACCCGTTACCTACAAATTGAAGTTGTGCTCGTGAATTCTGCCCGGCTTCCGGTTTGCCTATGCTTGATGTAAACACACTTCACTTTTCACTGGATGAGCAAAAGATTCTTGATGGCATTTCCGTGCGCTTTGAAGCCCGTAAGATTCATGGGATCATCGGGCCGAACGGTTCCGGTAAGTCCTCTCTGTTAAAAAATATCTGCAGGATCTGGGAACCGCAGTCCGGTTCGATCGTGATCAACGGGATAGACTCTCGTGAAATACCGCGAAAAGAGCTGAGTACACTGGTTACCCTGGTTCCGCAAAACACGAACATCGGTTTTCCGCTGTCGGTCTTTGAGATTGTTTCAATGGGACGAAACCCGCACCTGGGACGTTTTGAAGGGTTGCGACACAAAGACCGGGAAATAATCGAGCGGGCCTTGCAGCAGACCAATATCCATCATTTGAAAGACAGAAACATCAATGAATTGTCCGGAGGAGAGGGCCAACTGGCAATAATCGCCCGGGCACTGGCGACAGAGGCGTCCCTGATCCTGCTTGATGAGCCGACTTCGGAGCTTGATGTCAAGCATACCCTGGAGATCGTGGCAATTTTGGACGAATTAAAGGCACAGGGGAAAACCATTCTGCTGGCCATCCATGATTTGAACCTGGCGAGAAAGTTTTGCGATTCCATTACCATACTCTTGCGCGGGAAACTTTTTTATTCGGGTACTCCCGAAGATGCGTTTGCTGAAGAAAACATTGCAGAGGTTTTTGAGGTGCATGTGCGCGAATTTAAACATAACGACACCACTTTCCTCGATTTTTACAAATAGTATCCATCGGAAACTTCGGGAATATTTCAATAGGGACAGGCGGGGCTTCGGGGAAGTTCCGCTCCGGCCACAACCGGCACTTTCCGGATGGAAACCAAATGAAATGGTAGAGCCAATGCCATGCGCAATTATTTGCTAATTACAAACATAAGTTTATGTTTTTGTCTCATTTTCGGAACAGCGTCCGCAACGGCGGGCAGCGCTCAAAAAATGGTTCCCCCCCTGGACCTGGAGCGGTTGAAAACTGATCTTAGCTTTGTCAGGGGCACACCAAAAGTTGAGGGCCCTTGGCCCCGGCAGGTGCGCTATACCTTCAAAACGTATGATTTCAGAACTGATACGTTCCGTCAGGAAGCAAAAACCTTTGTCATAAAAAAGAAGCCGGTGCGGATCATTCCGCACGCCGTGGGCGTCGCGGAGATTTTATGGGCAATCTGCCCGCGTGAGCGGCTGGTGGCCTTCAATGAATTTGCTGCCGATCCGGACTCCAGCTTCATTGCCGACAAGGTGCGGGCGCGGGGGCCGGTTTTTACCTCGAAACAGACCGAACTGGTCATCGGTTCTCGGCCTGACCTGGTTTTTACCGTGTTTTATTCCGGTGGCGATTTCAAGGAAAAACTTACACAGGCCAAGATCCCCAGCTTTGACCTTGGCTACTTTGGCACGATTGAGTCAGTAAAGGAGCAGGTTCTGCTCATGGGTGAGATTATCGGTGAGGAGGGTAATGCGCAGGCCCTGGTCAGGCGTATCGATGCAAGGCTCCGGGAACTGAAGGGCAAACTGCCTCGTAGAAACCGTCCGGTCCGGGTGCTGTACTATGATGAGGGGGGCTACGTTCCCGGAGCATCTTCCAACTTTACTTCGATCTGCACCATGATCGGCGCCGTCAATGTCGGGGCGGAACAGGGCATAAAATCCTGGTCGCAGATCGACTATGAAACAGTGCTCAAGTGGAACCCGGATGTAATCATCGTTCCCGAGCGCAGCAAATTGAAAGAGCTGCTGATGTCAAACCGGGTGTTGTCCCATGCCCGCGCCGTTAAAAGCCGCTCTGTGTATGCTGTTCCCGGTGTCTATCTGCGGGTTACTTCCCAATTCATGCTTCTGAGTGCCGATTATCTCGCGGGCATCATCTACCGGCAGTTCCGGTAAGCCATTATGAGTAAAAAAGAATTTTATTATTTATCAGCTTTGCTGGCCCTGATTGCCGCGGGAGGTTTTCTTTCCTTGTCGTCAGGCTCATGGCCGATTTCCGTTTCCCGGGTGTTTTTGATTCTGATGTCGAAATTGGGGCTCTACGCCGGCGCCATTAATGAGGTTGAAGCTACCATTGTCTGGGACGGCCGGCTGCCGCGCTTTCTGGTTGCGCTGCTGGTCGGGTTTTCTCTCGGAGGAGCCGGCACGATCATGCAGGGGATTTTCAAGAACCCCATGGCCAGCCCCGGCGTAATGGGTATCGATTCAGGCGCCGCGCTGGGCGCCGTGCTGGCCATTTATCTGGGACTGGCAGCAGATTCACTCGTGGCGCTACCTTTTGCCGCGATCATTTTTTCCCTGCTCACCCTGGCGGCGGTTTTTGCCATTGCGACCTCACGGGGGCGCACTTCCATCGCAACGCTGCTGCTGGCGGGCATTGCCCTTAATCTGGTGTTGGGTGCGCTGACGTCTTTTATCATCACCCTGAGCACCAGGGAGTTCGACGTGGGGCGGGTGATCGTGAACTGGCTCATGGGAGACCTGAATAACCGCTCCTGGGAGCATGTCTCCATCGTCTTTCCGACCACCGGTTTTGCGCTGCTGGGAGCCCTGTTTTTTGCCAAGGACTTGAACTTGCTCATGCTCGGAGAAGAAACCGCGGCAAACCTGGGGGTCAACATCAAGCGAGCCCGCAATTGGCTCCTGCTCTTTTCTTCCATTGAAACCGGCGGAGCCATTGCCGTCTCGGGGGTGATCGGCTTTGTCGGGCTGGTTGCACCGCACATCATGCGCAGCCTTGTCGGGCCGGATAACCGGAAGTTGATCGTTTTTTCCGGACTGCTCGCAGCGGTATTCATCATCTACGCCGATCTTTTTGTGCGGCTGGTTGTGACAGTAGATCTAAAGGTCGGTATTATTACTTCGATGCTTGGTGGGCCGTTTTTTCTCTATCTGATCGTTAAGCACCGCAAACAGTTTGAATATATGTAAAGGGAATGCATATGCAGGACAGTATCGCAGTCGACGGCAGCACAACAGAGCTTTTTGACCGCTACGCTGACAAGATTCAGCAGATTAAAGCTGAAATTGCCAAAGTAGTTATTGGTCAGGAAGAGATGATCAGCCTGATGATTCTGACGCTGCTCTCCAAGGGGCATATCCTGCTCGAGGGCGTGCCCGGGCTGGCAAAAAGTCTTGCGGTCGAAACGTTCGCAAACGTGATCGGCGGAAATTTCAAACGCTTCCAGTTCACCCCCGACAAGATGCCGAGCGATATCACCGGCACGATGATCTGGAATGAGCTGGAGCGGAAGTTCGAATTTTATTTTGGCCCGATCTTCTGCAATATTTTCCTTGCCGATGAAATAAACCGGGCCTCGCCAAAGGTGCAATCCGCCCTGCTGCAGGCGATGCAGGAGAAGGAAGTTACGGTTGAATGCCTGCGCTACGATATCCCTCAGCCGTTCATGGTGCTTGCCACGCAAAATCCGATTGAACAGATCGGCACCTACCCGCTGGCGGAATCCCAGGTTGACCGTTTCATGGTGAAATATGATGTCGGCTACCCGCAAAAGGCTGAAGAGTTTGAGCTGGTCCGGAGAAAAAACACCAACTTTGATCAGCTGAAAGCCGAGATCAAAACTCTTCTGTCCCTGGACGATATCACGGCCATCCAGCAGCTCATCCATGATCAGGTACGGGTGAGCGGGAAAGTCATGAGCTACATTCTGAATATCTGCATTGCCACGCGGCCGCGCGAGACCTATGCCGCGCAGCAGCAGAGCGCGGATATTCATCAGTACATCAGGCTCGGGGCGTCACCCCGGGCCTCCGAATCGCTGCTGGCGCTGGCAAAATCATTCGCTTTCAGCAAGCGGCGGGACTATGTCATATTTGACGATGTAGCCACCTGCGCCGTGCATGTGCTCAGGCATCGCATCCTGCTTAACAGCACCGCGCTGTCGCAGCAGGTCAGCGCCGACATGCTTGTTCGGGAAATCCTGAAAACCATCGAGCCATACTGATGACCAAGGCCAAATCGGAAAAAAGCCTGCTTTCCAAGAAAGAGCTCCTGGAAATATTCATCAATCACCGGGTGCACTCACCGTTCCCCGGCGACTGGGAAAGTATCTTCAAGGGGCTGGGCTATGAGTTCTGGTCGCTCCGGGAGCTTGAACCCGGGGATCCGTACAAAAATATCGACTGGAAGGCAAAGGCAAAAACCGGAAAGTATTATGTGCGGGAGTTTCTTGCCGAGAGCTATTTCAACGTCATGCTCCTCTACGATATCAGCAGGTCGGTGCACTTTGGCCGGAAGGAGCTGCTTCAGGCGCAGATTGCCGTGTCGCTGGCCTACAGTGCGGTTCTGAGCAATGACGGCTGCGGTCTGATCCTGTTCGCCGACGAGATTGTGCAGTATATTCCGCCGCGCATGGGCAGAGCACATTTTATGGAGATTCTCGAAGCCATTGTGCAGGCTGAGCCGGTTGCCTGCGAAGCGACAAATCTGACGCTGGCATTGACCAAGCTGATCAATGAGGTGCCGGAGAGCCTTACCTTCATCCTCTCCGATTTCATGTATCCGCTTGATTTCAGCTACAGCTTCCATCACACGGCACACGGAACCAGCAAGCATGAGGTAAAAGCTGTGCAGGTACTCGAGGAATGCGAACTCGGTCTACCCCCCAACGCAACAGGAATCATGCCGCTCTATGATTATGAAAGCGGCAAAACGGTGGAGCTCGATCTCGGCAAATGGCAGGAGTACAACGATACGATGAGCCGGGTGCGAACCGCTACCGGAAACCGGCTGAACCGCGCGGGCATCGATCTGGTAACCATCAGCCCGGCAGATGATTTTGCCGGGAAAATCAATGCGTTTATGAAGAGGCCTCCTTCAAGTTACTAGGAGTCGGTAACACTTGAAATCAACCCCCCTCAATCCCCCTTGACAGTGGGGAAGCCTTTAAGCCTCCCTTGTCAAGGTTTGGAGGGGTTGTCTGCGAAGAAACATCTGTAGCAGACTGTATGAGACAGGTATGCCATGAGCTACTACTTCAAAAACTACTTTGCGATCTGTGTACTGTTCCTGCTCGTTGCACTGCCCGCGGCTGCCGCCCCCGAAACGGTTGCCATTCCCAGTCCCGCAACCAACGGGAAAAAGACTGCCGCTTCCTTTTCATTTGACTCTGTCTGGTTTTATCAAAACGGGACACGGGTCATCCCGGAGATTGGCAAGCGCTGGATTACGGTTGTCTTTGACCCGGGCGATAACGCCGCTGGTACTGAATTTAATGTTAGCGACGACAGTTTTATTCAGGAAAAGGCCAAGGCGGTCTTGCTCGCCCACGATCGACTTACCGAATACTTGTATGACCCCAACCTTGCGGAAGCCACCGGTTTTTTCAAACTGCGCGGCGGCCTGACGCTGGAAGATATCCGTCAGCTTATCGCCCAGGTGAGTAAAGAAGAGGCCGTCAAATACGTCCACCCGACGTTGATCCTGAATAATAAAACGTTCGCATTTTTCACGGAATTTCAGCTGGAATGGAAAACGGGCGCTGACCCGGCACAGCGGGAGGCGCTGCTCAAGGCTGCCCATGTGGTATTTGATGAAAATAAAAACCACTATGTTGTTGACGTTGCCGCGATGCCTTTCTTTAAGGCGCTGAACCTGCTGGCGGAAGATGTCAACGTGCTCCGGGCAACGCCCTCTCTGGTTGAGATCAAACCATCGATCAGCGCCAACTTGTCTCTTTCCATGCGTGGGGGGAACATCGGCAACAGCGTCCCGTTCAAACTCACCATTACCTTTTCCGACCGGGTACGCATCGATCCAAGCTCTCTTGCCACGCTGAATCTGCGGCCGGCAAATCTGCAGAAGGAGCTTTTTGACAGCACCGTTGACCCATATGATACCGCAAAAATCGTCACGAAAAGTCCCCTTGTCGTCACCGGGCGGGTAACATTCTATGCCCCCGGTGAATTCACCATTCCGGCTGTTCCGATCAGTTATAGCTGCCCGTCCTGCCCCGGCAGCAGCGTACGTTCATTCGAAACGGAACCGGTTATTTTCAAAGTTTCCTCGATAATTCCGGCAGAACAATCAGAATACCGGCTTATCGTACCGGCCGAACCGATCTCTCCCGCGTTTCACCTGGCGGCGTACCGCCAGCAAGGCAAGTTTGATCTAAGGCTCGCCCTGATCTGCTTTGCCGGAATAGTTCCGTGCGCTGTCTGGCTGCTCATTCTGCGCCGTAAAGTCACTGCGGAGCGGGTTCTGCTTGAGGATAATAACAAGGAAGAACTGCTGGCCGAAAAGTTGCGTAGCCTGGTACAGGTTACGCCAACCGCACCACATTGGCGTTATCTGGGCGAAGTTGGCAGCCTGTTGCGGGAGTATCTGCTGGTTCACTGCGGAATCGATGAAAAATATCGGGGCGGAAGCGGCAAGCAGTTCCTGGAAACCCTGGGCGAGCGCATTCCCCGGGAAAGTCTTGAGTCCCTAGGTCTTATTTTTGCTGCGATCGATACCAGCATTTCCCGTGAGTCCGAGCAACATCAGGAGATTGAGCAGCTTCAGGGAGAAATTTTGAAGGTTGTAGATCTGACTGCGCAAAATGCGGCAGCCCATGGGTAGTCTTCTATGAGCATCCAGTATCCCTGGGCACTGCTGCTCCTGGCATTGATACCGGCAGTGCTCGGTGCGAAAAAAAAATATGCGCTCAGAACCGGTTTTTCCGCGGTTTTACTGCTCGGCCGGAACCTGCAGCCCGGTCTGATTAAGGCACATGGCGCCGATTTCATTGCCGTTGCCGCCATGGTCCTGCTCGTGCTTGCTGTGGCCAATGTGCAATATTCCAGCTACTGGCAAAAAAACTACCTAGAATCCAAGTGGATAATGCTGGTTCAGGATCTCTCCGGTTCCATGGGCAGGCCCAGTGACGAGAGCGGCACTGCAACCCTCGGGGATGTAGCCCTCGAGGGCGCGCACGCTTTCATTGATCTGCGCAATAAAGACGATCTGATCGGCATTATAGCTTTTTCCAATCTCGCACAGGTGGTCGCCCCTCCTTCCTTTGACAGGGAAATCCTCAGGAAGAAGCTGGAGCTGCTGAACAGAAAAAATGATTCCGCAGTGTTCAGAGAGCTGACCGGGGGCGGTGAGACCAATGCTTCCTATGCCGCCTGGCTGGCATTGTGCGTTTTTTTTATGCTGCTCCCGGTGGAACACCAGCCATCGTACGAACAGATCAATGACCTGCGCTACTCGCTGATGGGCGAAAGCAGTGCGGCACTACAGATTCCCGCTTTGTTTAAAAAGACGGAATTCGGCCGGGGTATGGCCATCGTTCTCTTTACCGATGGCCGCATCGAAGCGAACAAAAGCACCGAGGATGTGGAGAAAGGGCTGATTAACTTTGTCAACGTGATAGGTCTGGTCAAGCAGCTGGGGATCAAGCTCTATCTTGTCGTGGTGGGCGGTGATGTTGCCGGCGAAGTGCGCCTGGCTCTGGAAGGCACCGCAGGCGAATCCTCCGCGGGCCAGATATTTTACATGCCCCGCACCTTGGATCGAACGCAGATCACCGGGGTGTACAATAAAATAAATGAACTGGAAAAAAACCGGCTGCTGGTGAAGCTGGAGAAACGGAAAAAGGATACCAGGGGGCCACTGGCGCTGGCGGCGGCCGTACTTTTAGCCGCCTATTGGGTATTGCAGACACTACCTGCGACAAGAAAGATCTGACCGATGAAAAGTACACATGGCAGAATCATAGCTCTTCTCATTCTTTTGGCGGTTACTTTCATGCTGTTGGGCGTCTCTAGTTACCGCGAGTACCGTCACCGTACCGTACGGGAAGCGCAAAACCGGCTTTTGCAGCAGCAGCTGCAAACCGCGGACGCTATCGCGGATGACCGTACTGCCGTAGCTGCCTATAAAAAGCTGCGCCCGGCCCTCCCTGAAATTCAGTTGCGCATCCTGCAACGGCAATGGCGCAGTGCTATGGAGCTGATGAACTACCTGCAGCGCGCCCGGCTCAATACTGAGCTGCAGGGTAAGACGGCTGAATACGGCACCCGACTCACGGCCCTCCTCGATGAGATGCTTGACCGCTGCGGCGTCATGTTGACCGACTCAGCGACGCTGCGTTCCGAGATCCTCTGGCAGGTCTATAATATTGCCGGGTCGGTAAAAGTGCTGAACGCATTGGTGCTGCTCGAAAATGAGCAAACTGCCGATAAGGTGCAGGGCGTTATGCGCGACGCGTTGACTGACTTCAAGGCGGCCGTAGAAGCGGTGGACAAAGCCGATGTACCGCCGCTGCAGAAAAATATTCCCCGCTGGAACCTCGAACTGCTCAACGGGGAGCAGTACGTGAAGAAAATTGAGGTTTCCATGACAGATATGGATAAAAACCAGGCGCTGAAAGAAAATCTTGAAACGCTGCTGCCCGAAATGGGCGGTTATGCCCCCGGCGAGCCGATAGAAACGAAAATTGAAAAATAACATGTTCGGAAATCTTAGCGTACTCACCACCCCCTGGCCCCCTCCTTGCCAAGGAGGGGGAAGAAGTCTGGCTCCCCTCCTAATTTAGGAGGGGCTGGGGGTGGTATAAATTTCCTGCCGAGATACTGCCGCTGTGGCGGAACGGAACGCTACTTTGAAAAATAATAGGCTCCCGCCATGAACCTGGAATATAGCGGCTATCTCTGGCTGCTGTTGGTCATCCCCTTTTTCCTCTATTTTTCACTCAGGTCCTATCGGACTTCGAGCGATTGGCTCTATCGCTTTGCCCGGATCAAAAAGCGCCCCATTCCCTATCTTGTATCAACGCTATTCTTAAGCCTGGCACTGGCAGCGGTCATTTTTTCTCTGGCCGCACCCAAGGTGCAGTATCACAAATCTGTGTTCAACCGGAGCGGAATTGATGTTGCAATCGGTATCGATGTGTCAAAATCAATGTTGGCGGAAGATGAAATGCTTCCCGAAGAGGGCAAAAAGCTCTTTACCATCCCTAACCGGTTAAACCGCGCACGCTATAGTGCTCTCACTATCATCTCGGCACTCAAGGGGGAACGTGTCGGCGTTTTCATGTTTGCCCGCAAAGGGGTTGCAATTATTCCGCTGACCACCGATTATGGCTATTGCCAGTACATCCTGAAGCACTTTAATGATGCTACCATTGCCATCCCCGGCAGCGACCTGAACCAGGCGATTGTTACCGGTATTTCCCTGTTTGATGACTCTCCCCGTAAAACCGCCAAAACCATTATTCTTATTTCCGATGGTGAAGATATCAGCGCTGACAAATCACTGCTGTATGAAACGGCACAGCGTGCCGCAGCCCAGGGAATAACCATCTACACGGTTGGCACCGGCATGGGGCGAGGTGCCTTGATCCCCATCAGGGATTCCGGGGCGAACATTGAGGGCTATTACCAGAGTGAAGAGGGGGACTATCTGAAGACACGGCTGGAACAGGATACCCTGCAGCGTATTGCCGCCACTACCGGAGGGCGCTACTTTCGTGCGCGCGATGAGTCCAGCGAGGAAAATTTGGTTGATGCAATTGTAGCGCGTGCCCGCACCTTTGAATATTCGAGGGCTACCGAGCTTGCCTGGTTCAATGTAGCCCCGATAATGCTCGGTGCCGCCTTGGGATTTTTTTGCATAGGCATAATTGCAAGACGTTGAAAATGCCATTGTCGTCCATGATTATTTCAATGCGCAGTCATGGCGATACCTTGTTCTTCAGGACGGGTTGACAATCGGTCATTTGTTCATAAAATGGTTCACTCATGAAAATAAAATTCTGCTAAAGTAGCCGGTATAGATTAACGGTCCACCGTTGAAAACGGTGCCGCCATTTCTCTGTGCAGCCCTTCCCGAAGGAACGATCCCTGCCAGAGCCCGTGAAATGCCTTATGATGAAATGCCGGTATCCAGCCATTGTTCTGATGCTCTTTGCGGTCTACACGGTGATCGTAGTGAGTCCTCTTGCGCCTCTGGCTCTCAAATCACCGGCGCTTGCCCATGCGATCACCGGCCAATGCTCGGGCAACTGCGATATCTGCGGCTGCTCTGCCGAACGCCGGGCCTCAAAAAGCTGCTGCTGCTGGATGAAGAAAAAGAGGGCAGAAGAGCCGCGGGTAAGAAATTCTCTGCGCTGCTGCTCCGTGGAAAAGACTGATTGCTGCTCCAGCGGTGCTGAGGAGAGCAAGGGCGTTCAGCGCGCCGAGAAGCTGCCGGCCGGAGCGCAGGAGAGTCAGCCGGAGTTTGTCTACCGCTGCAGCCCCTGCGGCAAGGGCAGTGTGACCTTGTTTGCTGGAACGGGATCGTACCAGCATCTTCCCTACCTGTTTCGTGAAAACCTTAGTACTCCATCCGAGTCAAAGCTGGTGAATTTTCACTCTGAATTCTTTCTCTCCCGTTATCAGGAACCGCCTGATCCACCCCCGAAGCTTTCCTTCCCGTCATACCACATTCCCACATAACTGTTTCCCCCTGACGCTGCAATTCCATCATTCCGGACGAGGGTCGTGTTGCATCCTTGGCCGATTACCGGTGTATTTCGGTCTGGCTTGCCGCATGTCGACAGCTGGCTGCTGCTTTCGTATGCTGGCATTCTACTAGTACCCTGTAACCGAAGTTTTTTCGCAGACAACCCCTCCAAACCTCCCCTTGACAGGGGCGACTTAGAGGCTTCCCCCCTGTCAAGGGGGGATCGAGTGGGGTTGATTTTAGGTGTTACATGGTACTGGAAGTAAGCCATGTTTTGCTGCCACAGGGGGGCATGCGTTGCGTAACCGTTCTCGCTGAGTGATCTGCTCTGAGAGACTGTGTATCTGCGCAACATTCACGCTGCCGGGTGACATTCCTGCAAGAGACTTGCATCTGTGTCGAGGCACGGTGTTCAGGCTCTGGTTTATCCACGGAGCGCCTTTCGTTGTTGCCGTATCTTCGGCAGGGACAGAGCCCGGTGCAGCTTGCGAGTATACGGAGGAAGTTTATGCTGAGAATAGCAGGACTTGTATTGTTTTTTTTGGGTGGAGTAGCTTGTTCGGCGATTGCCGCCGAGGCTGGCGATGAATGTCATACCCTGGAAGATGTTGTGATTACCGCAACGAGAACTGAGCGAAAAAGCGACGAGATATCCGCCGGGGTCAGTGTTGTCGGCAAAGAAGAGATTAAAAATTCCCGCATGTTCGGCATCAAGGAGGCGCTGTCCGGTCTGCCGGGCGTGCAGGCGGAGACGAAAAACGGCGGCTATGACGCCCGTCTGATTATCCGCGGCGCCGGACTGAAGGCACGTTATGGGGTCCGGGAAATCATGGTGCTGCTTGATGGGGTTCCCATAACCGATCCGGACGGCATGACACGCTTCGATTTTGTCGACACTCAACTGGTGGAGCGGATCGATGTGGTCAAGGGGCCGAATTCTACCCTCTACGGTGCCAATGCGGCCGGAGGTGTAGTCAATGTCATTACCAGAAATCCCTACGAGGAGCTTAAAAGCGTCAAGGTCGGGTACGGGAGCGAGAACACCCAGGTTTACAATCTGATTTATGGTACCAGTTTCGGTCCCACCTCCGTGACGGTGGCAGGGACTCGTAAATCAACGAACAGCTGGCGTCAATGGAACAAGTTTGACAGCAACCAGGCTAGCCTGAAGATCGGCCATCTGCTGGACGAAAAGACCAGTCTGGATTTCAGCTTCGGCTTTACCGATGCGGACATCCAGCTGCCCGGTACCCTGACCAGGACGCAGTTCGATACGGACATCAGTCAGCTCACCTCGGAACCCTGGAAAAATTCCGGACGCTACAGCACGATCTACAACGCCAGTCTGAAACTGGATAAGGAACTGGGCAATTTGAAACTCAAGCCCCTGGTCTATTTTCAGCACTGGAGCCATTTCCATCCGGTGACCGGACTGATCAATGACGGTGGCGCGGATATTTACGGCACCGATATTCAGGCGGACTGGAAACATGGACTGTTCGGCGCGGATGGAGTTCTTACCGCAGGCGTTTCCGCCCAGGTGGATACCCCGACCGGCAGCAAGTATACCTATCGTGATGTGCGCACAGCACCCTCCGGCCGGATACTCTCCACCCTGTCGGACGCTACGGGCAGCCTGGCGCAGACCGACGATGACACCGTGGCCAAGTGGGGGATCTATGCCCAGGAATCCCTGCGACCCACTGATTCCTGGATCATCGATCTCGGGGTCCGCTTCGACCAGGTATTGTTTGACCTGGCATCCGAGGTATACCAGAGCTACAACTACGCCACGGGCAATTACACCGCCGACCGGGAATCGATATTTGTCGACAAAACCTTTAATTATGTCAGCCCCCGTGTCGGTGCGGTATACAAAATTACTGACATTTACAGCGTCTACGGTACTATTTCCACCGGTTTCCAGACCCCCCAGTCTTCGGAATTGAGCACCAACCCGGGGCTCGATCCCTCCACGACCATCAACTATGAAACCGGAGCCCGGGCCCGCTTTGAGGGCGGACACAGCATCGACCTGTCCCTGTTTTACATGGACGTTTCCGACGAGGTGGTACAGACCTATCTGCCGGGGGGCGAGTCCTCCTACAGCAATGCCGGTTCCACCACCAAGAAGGGGATTGAACTTGCCGCCAAAGCTCAGGTGCTGCCGGGTCTCTATCTGGGGGGGGCCTATACCTTCAGCGATTTCCACTTTGACAGCTTCCAGGAGCCGATCAACGGCACGCTCCATAACCGGGATGGTAATTACCTCCCCTATATTCCCCGTCACCAGTACAGCATGTACGGCTTCTACAAGCATCCGTGCGGCTTCAAGGCCAAGCTCGAGACGAACAGCTGGGGCAAGTACTACGTGGATAACGCCAATTCCGAGCTGTATCACGGCTATGACTTCCTGACCAACCTGATGGTCGGCTACGAGCGTGGCAACTGGGACATCACTTTCGATGTCAACAATATCATCGACCAGAAGTATGCCATAGAGGTCACCAAAGATACCACGACCACCCGCTACCGACCCGGCGCGCCCATCAACTTCTTCGGCAAGATTACCTACACATTCTGAGGTGATGATCATGAAATATTCGACTATTGCCCTATTTGGTTTGTCCGTCGTGATCAGTGCCGTTGCCGCACATCATCGCTTCCATGATTCCGCCCATGCGATGGGCATGCTGAAGATCGGCGGTGGCAGCGCACGCCACCCGGCAGTCCTGGACAAGGAGCGTGATTCCTATGTGCTGATTGCCACCGCCGGTGTTGTTCCCCCGTTCCGCGGCAATGTACGGGTAGCCCTAGAGGGCGGGCGGGGACTTGATGCAACGTTCCATAACTCGGAGCCGGCGGTCAACTTCGGCTTCCATCACCGGCCTGCATTCCGCGGTGACACTTATTACGATTTGCGTCCGAAAGACCGGATCGCACTCTGGGTCAGGATCACGCGGAAGGGTCCGCCTGAACGTACCTCCGGCCGGACCGCCGCGTCTATCCCCGCAGGGACGGACGCCCTGACAGACTGTCCGCAACACATGAGAGGGGAGGGTTTGTCGGCAGAAAGAGGCAGAACCGCCGGGCCGGCGCTGGCCTTTTACGATACCGCGACTAACAACCGGCTCCTCAGCATTCCGATCAGATTTATTGCTTCGGGAGGTAACAGCCATGGCAATTGAGGAAAAGAAAAGAGGGATTCTCGCAAGAGGGAGAACCCTGATCATGGTTCTGTCGCTGGTGCTGTTTCTGCCCCCCTTGGCCTTGATGTTTCAGGCCACCTCCGTTGACATCGACTTCTGTGGTACCTGGTGTCCGCGGATGTTTTTTGCCGTTCGACAGGGAGCCGGCCTCGGAGAAATCGTCGGTGGTATCATGCGCAGTTACCTGGGAGTAGCCCTGGTCGCCGGAGTGCTCGTCAGCACCTTCTTTTTCGGACGCTACTGGTGCAGTCATCTCTGTCCCATTGGCGGGGCGGGAGAACTGGGGAGCAAATTGACTCCGGGAAAAGTGAAGCTTGATTATTCTTCCATACCCGCTGCGCCGGTGCGCTACGGATATCTCCTGGTTTATTGTGCCGCACCTTTGCTGGGGCTCGGCAGTCTTTGCTGCAGCTACTGCAATTTCGCCGCGGTCCCCAGCCTCTTCGGCGCGGCTTTCGTCACGGCGGACCTCGATTATTTCCTCAGATTTTACGGCATCATCAACCTGGCATTGTTTATCCTGCTGGCCGTGATGGCGCGCGGGGGCAGGGCCTACTGCAACTTTCTCTGCCCGATAGGGGCACTGGATGCGCTCTCCGCCAGGTTCGGCCAGAGGTTTGGCCGGAGGGTGAGGGTTACGGCCGAGCGCTGCACGACATGCGGCAGTTGCCGCGAGGTCTGCCCGACCTGGGCAATCAGCCTGGATTCGACGGCAAAAGTCGATCAATTATCTTGCTTTCCCTGCCGCAAGTGCGAGAAAGTCTGTCCGGAAGGAGCGATACGATATGGAAAAGCGAAGTAAATCGATTGCCTATGGTGTTGTCGGCAGCTGCGGAGGTATGGCAACCCTGGTATCGGCGGCCGGTCCCTGCGCATCGGGAGACTGCTCAGTCTGCTTCCGTTGTTTCGGTATGGGGATACTCCTGGTGGCTCTGGCACTTTTTCAGCGGAAGAAAAAGGAAGGAACGGATGAGTTGGTTCAGGACGGGAAATAATCAGCAAGGAGCGGACTCTCCGCTGATTAGGGGAGGGCAGGGTTGGCCGGCCTGCGCGCCATCAATACCGTCTTATCCGAACCCTTTTACGGGGGGAGGTTTGCCATGCGTGACCTGACAAACTGGCTTGGACTATCCCTCGGGGTGCATTTGATTGTGCTGGGCTTTCTGGCGTTTTTTGCCCCACTGCAGCCCAAGAACATCCATCCGGTCGTTATCGACCTCTCGCTGGCCGATTTTCCGGCGCCGGTTGTACAACAGCCGCTGAAGCGGGAGCCGTCTCGTGCCGCGGCCCGCGTCGCGGTACCTGAGGACCGGAAGCAGGCCCGGAAGCGGGAACCGGCAGCAAAGGTGAAGCAGCCAGCGGTTCCTGTAGCTGAAACGCGTCTGCCACCAGCCCCGCCGGCTGATCAAGAAGAGGTCCCGGAAGCCGGCAAGGCTCCCGGAGTGGTGACCCGTGGCACGGAGCGGGTTGCCAGTGGAGACAATAACCCGTCATCAGCAGTGCCCTCGGTTGGAAATAAGCAGGCTTCGGCCGGAAATGAAAGCCAGCGCTACCTGGCCGAACATTTCAGTTACATTCGCGATCTGGTGAGGAAACACTTGATCTATCCCGCCATGGCGCAAAAGATGGGCTGGGGCGGCAAGGCGGTGGTGGCATTTGTCATTATGGAAAACGGCTCTGTCGACAATATCCGTTTGGTGGAGAGCAGCGGTATTCCGCTGCTGGATAGAAGCGCGCTGGAAACGATCAGAAGGGCATCTCCGTTTCCCCGCCCGCCGGTCAAGGCCGAAATTGTCATCCCGGTGCTGTTCAAAATGCGCTGATCCGTTGCGGATCTCGCTGGCTAACAGCCGAAATCAGGAGAATATCCAAACGGAATTTACCGGAAGTATGGCCGGAAAGGCAGCGGAGTGCGAGTTGACAATTCCTCCTGCCCCGTTTACCCTTTAAAAACAATCCGATCCCCTGTAAGAGGGATTTGAAAAACGAAATAAGGAGCTCTCATAATGAAAAAGATTTTGTTCGGATTTTCAGGCTCGGTACTTCTTCTGGGTGTAGCCTTTTCAGCCATTGGCGCGCAGCATAAACCATGTTGCGGCATGCCGGCCCCGACCGCGGCGGTGGCGGCCCCTGCGGCCGGCAATGACGTCAAGACCTATGCTGAGTGCACATACTGCGGGATGAACCGGGAAAAGTTCGCCTTCAGCAGAGTCCTGATCGAATATGACGACGGTACCGTCGTGGGGTTGTGCAGTATTCGCTGTGCCGCGGTCGATCTGGCAAATAACCTCGACCGGGCGCCAAAAACCATCAAGGTCGGGGAGTATAATTCCCGGGAACTCATCGATGCCGAAAAAGCCTTCTGGGTGATTGGTGGCTCAAAACAGGGGGTCATGACAAGGCAGCCCAAGTGGGCTTTTGCGAAAGAAGATGATGCAAAGAAATTTATCAAAGAAAACGGCGGCACCCTGGTGACGTTCGATCAGGCCATGAAAGCGGCCTATGACGATATGTACCAGGATACCAAGATGCTCCGTGAAAAGCGAAATATGATGCGGATGAAGATGGAGAAAAAATAAAGAGATACGCTTGCCGCGTTTGCCGGGAATAATGATTCCGTGGAGCGGGTCCCGCCAATAGTACTCATGTGCCGTTATGGTATTTTTGGCGGGAGATTCATTTTGAAATGCGAAAATGTGGAATCAAGCCGGTGCTGCTCTTTTTTTCATGATGTACGTGGTGAAAGTCAGTGTTGTCCGGTTAGGTCCTTGCAATAGTCCTGTAGGGGCGTTAGATGGTAGCCGTGGGATGTATCCCACGGGTGAAAAACATCCATTTATTTATTCGTCACGTACGTGACGAGGTGAAATCTGCCGCTCATTTCCGGGGAATGAATTCCCCGGCTGCCATCGAACTGTCGCTACGCGACGTAGGCAAAAATCTTACCGGACAAAGCTGTGTGAAAGTACTATTTTGTTGCTTTAGTGAAATGCCTTCTGGCATATTTCTCCATGACGGTTTATTCTTGCATGCAGCAACCGCTCCCGGCCGGGCGGACCTGAATGCTCTGCAGGAAACGGTGCCTGCCGGATTTTTCCTCACCACAAAGAGTCTCCTATGCCAATGTACATCATAAAACTGGGCGCGCCTGACGGGAAGATTCTCACCAGGGAGTACGAGGCGGAAGAACCGGCCGAATTGCGCAGAGAGCTGGAAGAGCAAGGCTATCACATCTTCGACCTGCGCAAACGACCGGTCCGGGGTTTCCTCAGGAGAGGCTTCGGCCGCGGCAAGGTTAAAAGAAGTGACCTGCTGCTCTTCAACCAGGAGATGCTGGTGCTGATCAGGGCCGGGTTGCCGATTATTCAGGTAATCGACACGGTTCTCGAGCAGTATGAAAGCGGTCCGCTCAGCGCGGCCTTGAAACAGGTGCGGGAAGATGTAAAAGGCGGCGCAGCTCTCTCAACGGCTTTGGAAAGACATCGCCAGGTCTTTCCGCCGCTGTATACCGCGTCAATTCGCGCGGGAGAAAGAACCGGGGATCTTCCCGTTACCATCCAGCGGTATATCGGCTATCTCCGGAAAATGGAGAGTGTGCGCAAAAAAATTATTTCAGCCTTGCTCTATCCGTCGATTCTTGTCGTCGTATCCATTTTCGCCATCAGCCTGCTTCTGTTCTATGTCATTCCGATTCTCAGCACTGTTTTTTCAGAGTCCGGGTCGCAATTGCCGTTGCTCACCCGGTTGATGATAACGTTTGCATCACTTGTCAGGAGCTGGTCTCTGGCCGGCATTCTTGCCGTAATTCCGCTCATCATTGCCTTCCGCTTCTGGGCTTCCGGCGAGAAGGGACGCTTTCTGATTGACCGCTTCAAACTGAAAGTGCCCTATCTCGGCACGGTTATGATGGATTACTCTTTGACGAATTTCGTTCGCACCCTTGCCAATCTTCTGGGCGGAGGCATTCCGATCGTTGAAGCATTGCACATGTCAACCGGAACGCTGAACAATACTTATATGGAAAAACGCCTTGCGGGTGCCATCAAAGCCATTGAAGAAGGGGGGCGTATTTCGGCCGGCTTCGAAAAGACCGGCATCATGCCGCCCCTTGCGGTTCGCATGCTGCTGGTCGGGGAATCTACCGGAGCTCTGGAAGAGATGCTGGTTGGTATTTCCGAGTATCTTGAAGAGACACTGGAGGAGCGGCTCCACCTCCTTACCTCCGCTTTCGAACCAATTATCATGATCGTGATGGGTCTGGTCATCGGGGTGATTATCATCGCCATGTACCTGCCGATCTTCAAAATTGCCGGAACGGTCGGCTAACAGAGGATACCTGGACAATGTTTTCAAGGAAATCGCTCGGAGTTTCAGTTTCATCGTCGGCCGTGGCCTTTGCGCGGGTGGACGGTTCGCCGTCAGCGCCGCTTCTGGAGTCGGTTTCCAGCCGACCCCTGTCGCCCGGCACCCTGCGCCCTTCGCTGCGGGATCTGAATGTTCTGAATCCGCAGGGATTCGTCATCGCTCTGCAGGAGGCGCGCAACGCCCTTTTCTGCCGGGGAAAATATGTTTCCGTTTCCCTTCCGGATAGCAGCGGACGTGTTATGCTGTTGGAGATGGAAGAGCGCTTTAAAAACCGTTCGGAAGGGCTCGAAATCCTGCGCTGGAAACTGAAGAAAAAACTTCCGTTTGATGCGGCTGAGGCACATCTTGATTATCAGCCGATTGGTACGCGGGAAAACGGCGATAGCGTGGTGCTGGTGGTGGTGGCGTACCGGCCGGTCATCGCCCAGTATGAGGAACTGTTTGCTGCCGCGGGTCTAATCCCGGCAGGGATCGATCTCAACTGTTTCAATCTCAGCCGGCTTTTCGAACGACGGCTGGCAAAGTCTGAATCTTACGCCTTGCTGACACATTTCGATTCACATCTGGGGATCATGTTTGTTGCCAGAGGAAAGCTGGAATTCATCCGGATCAGGGAACTGGCCGGAGACGATGCGGAGTTCGATTCCGTACATCAGGAAATCAGACGTTCGTACCTGTCCTACAAAGCGAAAACTCCGGAAGGCGAGATCAAGAACGTCTTCTGCCTCGCCCCGCCCCAGCTGGCGAGCGGTTTTTGCGGGATCGCGCGTGATGCCATCGGTGGTGAACCGGTTCTCCTCGAGCCAAAATCGGCACTTGAAATCCGGGGAAAAGATTTTTCCGTCCCCGATCCGCTATTTCCCTTTACACCGGCCATCGGAACGGCTTTACGGGCTCTGTGATGCGATTTACCATAAATCTTGCAACCAGGACAATTCTTGATCAACAGCGGATCGACCGTGCCTGTCTGGCCGCGGTCGTGGTGCTGGCGATCCTATTGGCGGGCATCATCCTGCTGTTTTCCTGGAATTATGGAGAGCTGCGGCGTCTTGACGCGGAGGCCGGCGAGATGAAGAAACAGCTGACACGTCCTCTGCCAAAGATTGCCGAAAAAGAGCAAGCCGCTATTTTGGCGGACATAACTTTTTACAATGAGATCATCAAACGCAAGACGTACGGCTGGCTGGGGTTCCTTGAAAAGCTGGAAGCAGCTACCCCGAATGGCATCTCGCTTACCCTCCTTTCGCCAAATAAGGAGAAAGGCAGCCTGTCTCTCGAAGGATGGGCACGCAATTTCAAGGCGATAGAGGAGTATTTGGCGCTGCTGGAGGACTCGGAAAATTTTTCTGAAGTTCTCCTGTTGTCTCATGAAAAAGTTGAATTGTGGGAGCAGGCAAGGGGTGTCAGGTTTTCCCTGTCCTGCCGGGTGAGAGAGCAATGAGACAGTCTCTAATGGCATTCTATCAGCGGAAAAGGCCCTGGCTGCTGGTGATCATAGTATTGCTGCTTCTTAACACCGGCGCTATCGTTGCGCTACTCTTCTTTCAGCAACCGCTGCTCAAGCAGAAGAGAGAGCTGGTGACGGAGCACCGTCAAGGTCTCGCTGCGCTGGAGCGCGGGGATGCAAATTCCGTGTATCGGGACGGCAAGAGCGATCTGGAAAAATTGCAGGCACTGATTCCTGCCAAACGGCAATTTGCCCCGTTCCTGGCGGAAATCATGGCTGATGCCGCGGCCTGCCATGTTTCCAGCGATGCACTTACCTATAAACCGGAGCATCTCGGTCAAAAGAAGTTGCTGGTCTACCGTATTTCACTCTCGGTGAGCGGTCGCTATGCCGATATCCGCTGTTTTCTCTACAAGATGCAGGCCAGGAAGGAACTGGTGGTTATTGATGCCGTGACGCTGAAGAATGATGATCCCTACGTGGAAAAGGTCTCCATGGATCTCAAGTTGACGACCTATCTGAAGGACGGGGCATGAACAGGCAGCGGCTGTTACTCGTGATTCTTGTTCCGGTGCTGATTGCCACCTCGCTCTGGAGCTATTATTCCTTTCCTCGGCAAAAAACCGTGGCCAAGCTTACCTATGCGCCGGGGGGGCGGGCGGTTGCCACCCGGGAGCGCGCAAAAACGGACCGGCAACGAGCGAATCCAATTGACAGCCGTATTCTGCGGCTCGACCTCCTGGAAAACCGCCCGGTTTCCGCCGGTTACCAGCGGAATATCTTCAGCCCATTGTTTGTCGACGAGGAAACGATGCTGGAGCGGCAGGCCGCGGCGGCTGCAGCGGCGGCAGCCGCGGAGGCGGCGCGCAGGGCTCGCCTGGCGGTTCCGCCGCAGCCGGTCAAGCCTCTTCCCGTACCGACCGGGGTACAGACTGAGCTGGCCGCCTTCAAACTTCACGGCTTTCTGAAAAAGGATGGGAAAAAGATCATATTTCTGGCAAAGGGCCAGGATATTACCCCGGTCAAGGAGGGAACAACTTTTGCCGGCCGCTATGTCGCGACTTCCATTACCGATCAGGTCATCATTCTGAAAGTAACCGGCACGGGTGAAGAGATAGTAATCCCCTTGATAGAAAACGAGCCGCTGCGAGCAATGCGGTAACCAGTCGAGCCCGTCCCCTCAAAGGGGCCGGCACCCGAGGAGTAAGAAGAATGCGTTCTCTTATGTATCTGATCATAGCAGGTTGTGTAACCGTCACCCTGATCGGCTGTAGCGCGGGGCGGGCCTTCAACGCCGGGCAGGGTCTGGAAGACCAGGGCAAGTACGAGGAGGCCATGCTCAGTTATGCGGATGCTTTCCGTGCTAATCCCGAGGTTGTTGAATACCGGGCACGCTTTCTCACGGCCCGTGATCGGGCGGCGGAGATTCGCTATGCGAAGGGGCTGGAAGAATATCGGGCCGGTGACTATCCCGCCGCGTTGAAGGATTTTCAAGTGGCCTATGTGCTCGATCCGAGCAAAGAGATTTACCGGCAGAAGGTCGACCTGACCATGCGGAAAAGGGATGCGCAAGAAGCGTACAAAGAAGGCTTGGCATTTGAAAGAGACAACAAGCCGAAATTTGCGAAACTGGCCTTCGAGAAAGCCATCGATCTGGACCCTGAAGAGTCTTCTTACAAGCAGGCGCGGGACCGGGTGCGCGGACAGCTTGACACCAGGGTATCCGGGTATGAATTGCAGCTCTCCTCCCTGAAACCCTTTGCCTTCAAATTTAACGGTGCCGGTCTCAAGGGGGTTTTCCGGATCCTGACCCAGCTTTCCGGCATCAATTTCATCTTTGACGAAGCGGTCAAGGACACGCCGGTTACCATCAATCTGGACCGGACGAATTTCCGGCAGGTGCTGGACCTGCTGAGCACCATGCACAAGCTCGGCAGCACGGTCCTCAATGAAAAAACCGTACTGATTTATCCCAAGACCGCTGACAAGGTTAAACAGTACGAGAATATGGAATTGCACACCTTCCATCTCAACTACATGGACGCGAAAAAGGGCATCAACCTGATTCGCAGCATGTTGCCGGCGCGCAAGGTATACGTCAATGAGGAAACCAACTCGATCGTCGTGCGGGACAACAGTGAAACCGTTGGGGTAATAGAGCGCTTGCTGGACGCAAATGACGTACCGGATGCGGAGGTGCTGCTGGATGTTGAGGTTATTGAGCTGAACGACAGGAACACCAGGAATGTCGGGTTGTTGTTGAGCCGTTACGGCGTCGATCTCGGCGCATTTAATCTGAGCAGCGGCCAGCTGCTGGCCGACACGCTGGTCAATGTCCAAACGACTGGGGACACCACCACGGACGCGAGTATTTCCAATCTGATCAATGCCTTCAACTGGAACGGCTTCGGCGGATTCGTGACGGTGCCGAATGCCACCTATAATTTTGGTAAGACGATGGCGAAGGGAGAGGTTCTCTCCAACCCGAAAATCCGGGTGAAAAACAAGGAAAAGGCCAAGTTCACGGTCGGGACCCGGGTGCCGATCACCACCACAACGACCAACGGAACGATCGGTGGTTTCAGCGTCAATGTCCAATATGTGGACGTGGGGGTGAAGCTCAACGCCGAACCTCTGATTCAGCTCAACAACACGATCGACATCAAGCTGAGCCTGGAGGTCAGTTCCATCGTGCAGCGGGAAACGCTGGCCGACAAGACAACTACCGTTGTCACGATCGGGACCCGTAACCTGGAAACCGTGCTGAGCTTGAAGGATGGCGAAACCAGCGTCATCGGCGGTCTCATTTCCAGGACTAATACGGACAGCAAAAATAAGATCTTCCTGCTGGGAGACATTCCCGTTATCGGGCCGTTTATTTCCGGTAACAGCAACAGCAAGGAAAAGACCGAGATAGTGCTTGCCATTACGCCTCATCTGATGAAGGGACTGATAGCGCCTCCGGCCAATGCCACGTCTTTCATGTCCGGCAAGGAAGATGATCCATCCCTGGCCCTGTTCCCGCCGGCTTCCGATGAAGAGCCGGGGGCTGAAACCTTCTCCAGAATGCCCGGGCAAGCTGCAGCGGCTCCGCGATTCACTGCTCCTCCTGCTGTTCCCCAACCGGCAATACCGCCGCCCGCTTTTGTACCGCAGGCAACGCCTGCTCCGCTTCCCGGTCAACCCGGGGAAACCCCTGCCGCTACCGGTCAGGAGGTTACCCCGGTGGCGATTCCGCTGTCTCCCGGAGCAGTTTCGAATCAGGCTGCTTCCCCGAATAGCGGTTCGCTGATCATTGCGACCCCGCCAGTGAGCAGAGTGGGTGAGACGTTCACCCTGGAAATTCGTGCCGAGAATGTCGGAGCTGTCATGTCGGCGCCATTTTCCCTGACGTACGATCCGAATTTTGTCGAACCTGAAGCTGTATCACCAGGGACGTTTCTGCAGAAACAGGGCCTGCAAACGAATTTTTCCAGTTCCACTGACCCGAGTGGCGCTATTAATGTCGATTTATCACTTCCCGAAGGGACTGCCGTTGAGGGCGGGAACGGTGTGCTTGCAACCGCCGTATTCCGCGCCAAGAAGCCGGGGACCGCTGCTTTCGGATTCCGGGATGTAGCGTTCAAATCGGCTACAGGAGCGAATGTCCCAATAATTCCGGTGGCAGCCTCCTTGAATATTCAGTAAAAAATGATGAATTTTCTTTGGAAACGAAAGGGTGTTACCCTCCTTGAGCTGATTGTGGCAATCAGTATCCTGACCATTCTGGTTGCGGGCATTGTGCCGTTGACACGCCTGACCGCCAAGAGAACCCGGGAGATTGAATTGCGGAACAACCTGCGCATTATCCGGACGGCAATCGATGATTTCAAGAAGAGCTACGACAAGGCAGTGGATGACAAGAAAATTCCGGTCACGGAGAACAAGTCGGGCTATCCCGAGACGTTGGATCAGTTGGTGGAGGGCTATGATTTTGGCGGACTCTATGCGATTAAGAAGAAATTCCTGCGCAAGGTGCCCGTTGACCCGATGAATCCTCCGGAACCGGGCGAAGAACCTGAATGGGGAATGCGGTCCTACAGTGATCAGCCGGATTCCAGCTCCTGGGGCGGGGAAGATGTTTATGATGTCTATTCACTCAGCGAAGGAACGGCGCTTGATGGCACAAAATACGGGGAATGGTGACAACGTGCGGAGTGGGCTGATGGTACGGGGAGCTCGGGGCTTTACTCTGATAGAGTTGATGATTGTGCTGTCAATTATCGGCATTCTGTCGTCGATTGCCGTGCCCAATTATCAACGCTGGATCATCCGGGCGAAAGAGGCGACGCTGAGTGACAGCCTGAATAATTTTCGCAAGACCATCGACGAGTATTATGCCGACCACGGCAAATATCCGGATGAACTTAACGAGCTCGTGGCCAAAGGATACTTACGGGGACTGCCGGTCGATCCCTTTACCAAAAAGTCCGATACCTGGATAACCGTCGCACCTCCTGAGGGGGGCGCTCTCCTGTCAGATTCCGGCTCCCAACCGGCAACTGCTCCGGTCAAGGAACCCGGCAACGTCTATGATGTCCATAGCGGATCCGACCTGGTCGGCAGCAATGGCGTGCCCTATAACGAGTGGTGAAGCAGGAGCGGCGAGCGGCAGCGACTCCGGTTAGTACCAAGTAACAGTTGTTTTTTTCGCAGGTTGATTCTAGGAATTACATTGTACTAATTGATCACTGCTTTTCTATTCCACGAAAGTCACCCGGTTTATTTCCTTGAGGGTCGTTTCCCCATCCAGAAGTTTTTCTATGGCCGATTCCCGCAGAAACACCACTCCCGATTCACGGGCCAATTGTTTGAGCTCGGTTGTGGACGACTTTTTGATCATGAGGTCGCGAATTTCGTCGGTCATGTCGAGAAGTTCGACGATTGCCGTCCTCCCGTGGTAGCCGGTGCCGTTACAGGCTTCACAGCCGCGCGCTTCAAAAAGGGTCCGCTCCCGTGCGCGCTCAGGAGTAATCCCGGAATCAAGGAGAACCGTGTCCGGATAGCGGGCCGGAATCCGGCACTGTGGACAGAGCCGCCGTACCAGTCGTTGCGCCATGACACAATTCAGGCTGGAAACGAAATTGTACGGGTCAATGTTCATGTGGAAAAAGCGGCCGATCACGTCAAAGACATTATTGGCGTGAACGGTGGTAAAAACAAGGTGCCCCGTCAGCGCCGACTGGACGGCAATCTGAGCGGTTTCTGAGTCACGGATTTCCCCGACCATGATTTTGTCCGGGTCGTGTCGCAGGATTGAGCGCAGTCCCCGGGCAAAAGTCAGGCCTTTCTTTTCATTGACCGGAATCTGGAGAATACCGCGCAGCATGTATTCGACCGGGTCCTCGATGGTGATGATTTTTTCTTCTCCGGTGTGGATTTCGGTCAAGGCGGCATAGAGGGTTGTTGATTTGCCGCTGCCGGTGGGTCCGGTAACGAGAATCATGCCGTACGGTTCGTGAATCTTCTTGCGAAACCGGACTATTTCCCGGTCGCTGATGCCGAGACTTTCCAGGGTCAAGCCTTTCAGGTTGCTGGCGATCGCTTCTTTGTCGAGGATCCTGATGACCGCATCCTCGCCCATCACGCTGGGCATAATGGAAATACGGAAATCGATCGACTTTTCGCCCAAACGGATTTTGAAACGACCGTCTTGAGGAATTCGGCGTTCGGAAATATCCAGTTCGCTCATGACTTTGAGTCGCGAGATGATCGGGGCTTGAAATTGGATGCCCATCGGCTCGCTGGCCTTGTAGAGAACGCCATCGATGCGGTATTTGATGAACACGCCTTCCTGACTGGTTTCGATATGAATATCGCTGGCACGCCGGTTCAGTGCGTCCAGAATCGTCGTGTTGAGAAGTTTGATGATGGGGCTGGTATCCTCGGAAATGCCCTCTACCGTCAGGATTTCTTCGCCGTGATCGTTTTCTTTTACCAGTTGCAGCAGAAAATCTTCCGAGACTTCCCGCAAGACCCTGCTGGTAGCCGTACCGGCTTTGAAAAAATCCGCTATTGCTGATTCGGCTGCCACCCGGATCTTGATGCGGCGATCAACCAGGAGTTCCAGTTCGTCCAGTTTGACAACATCGGTGGGGTCGGACGTGGCTACAATCAGAGACTCGGAGTCCATCTCCAGCGGTACAATCCGGAACCGGTGAATGACATCGGTCGGCAGCAACGCCAGCAGCTCTTCGTCAATTTTATAATGACTCAGATCGACGAATTCGAGGCCGAATTGCTCCGCCAGCGCCTTCGCAAGATCCTCATCATTGATCAGACCTTCAAGGATGCAGATTTTACCGAAACGTTGTTCCTCCAAGGCGAGTCTTTCCAGTATGAGCGGCAGATATTCGACAGCCAGTGAGCCGCGCTCAATGAGGATGGTTCCGATGTCTTTGTTCTGGTAACCCATTGGTATCTCACGATCTTTCAGCTTGGGAATAAGATGCGGGCGTTAGTGCTCCGTTATTTCAATTTTGGAACTGTCACCGGGGCAGCCAGGCGGTTGGCTGTCGTGACATACTCGATTACGGCGGTGTCGGCAGTTTTAGAATCCAAGAGCTCCAGGGGAGGAGCGACGGTAAGGGGATATTCGGTCATCTGGCCGGAAAATGCCACTGTCAGCGAAGTCGAGAGACTTCCGCGGTTTGGCAGGATTTCCAGAATCCAGTTGCCGGTTTCGGTCATCTTTGCAGAGACGAAATGTCCGCCAGCGACGGAAAAAACCGGAGGGTCACCGGTACGGCCCTGCAGTCGCAGGGTAATGTTTGCTGCCGTCTTTCCGTCCGATAGCAGTACGGCCGGGTTCTGACTGAAGACCGGGTCCCAACGTGTGAACATGCCTTCCACGGCAGCTTGGGTTTTTTTTCCGGAAAAGGCACGGATGCGATCCAGCACGCTTTCCTTGCGGTCAAAACGTGCGGTTCCTGCACCGGGAAACTGGTTGCCCGGAAGATCCGTTTCTGCCCCGCTGTTGCCTATCGGCAGTAACAGGAAAAGTGATACTGCGCAGGATAGGGTGAGCAGTCGTCCCGCCGTGCGGAAAAACGTGGCGGTTACACCAGATGTGAAGGAGCGTATACAATTGCCCGGAGTATGAGTAGGAGGGCTGTCAGGTCCCTTTTCCGGTTGAGTCATGGAGAATGACAGGGCAGAAAGTATGTTTCGAGACATGGCTGATTCCTGGAAACGAGAAATATTGAATGGATTTCTCAAAGGGTTTGTAAATAGGCTTGTTATTGCAAAAGTATATCTTACCTGGAGTGTCCGGCACAAGAGACGAATTGTCCTGAAAAAAATTACCAGCGGAGCCTGCGTATGTGCTTATGATAGATGGTCCAAGGCGCGTTGATTTGCGTTGACGAATGTGTAATGCCGGATTGAAATACCAGCACCTTTTGATACTCTAGTACCATGTAACACCTAAAATCAACCCCCCTCAATCCCCCCTGTCAAGGTGAGGTTTGGAGGCGCTGCATGGGAAAAAACATCTGGTACAGGGTACTAGTGTAACGTGTTATCGTGCCGATGCAAAATTCCCTGAACAGAAAGATCTATTTTTTGGCGAATTAAAGCGGCTTTTTTTGAAAAACCGGGAAAAAATGAAAAAAGTTCTGAATAACAAAGGGTTCGCTCTGCTGGCTGTCTTGACAATGGTCATTATTATGGGCATTACTTTGGGCGCGGCCGGATTGTCATGGCGAATCATCATGAAACGGGAGCGGGAAAAAGAGCTGCTTTTTCGCGGGACTCAGATTCGGGATGCCATTACCCGCTGGTACTCGCTCAAATCAGTGGAGCAGGCAGCCATGCCGCTTCGGGACCTGAAGGACTTGCTGAAGGATCCTCGGACACCAAAGACGGTGCGCTACCTGCGGCGTTTGTATACCGACCCGATGACGAACAAAGAGTGGGAGTTGATCATCGATCCCTCAAAAGGGATTCAGGGAGTTGCCAGCACCAGCCAGGAAACGCCGCTGAAAACGGCCGGTTTCCCGGAAGATCTTCAGGATTTTGCCGACAAGAAGAGCTACCACGAATGGCGTTTTGTCTATACTCCTTCCACACCCTCTGCTCAACCTCCGGGAGCTGCAGGCGCGGCGCCGCCTCTGCCGCCCGGGACGCCGCAGCCTCCTGCCGGAGGGCAGATTCCCCCCCCGCCATTAACTCCGTAAACCGATGTGCTGCTCACCTTTGTGACGGTTTTGTTGTCAAGGCGCCGATACCTCCACCACCGAACTGCTTTCACCGTTGGGGTTGATCACTTGCACGGTGAAACTCTTCTCAGCCGAATCGTAGGGGTGCCGCTGATAGATAATCCTGTTGCAGTCCACGTAGATAACCTTTTCCCTTTCGACCGGATTCACCGCGGCGGCCGTCATGGATTTCCCTTCCACAACGACTTTTGAATTGCTCTGTAAATTCCGGCCTTCGATGATCAGATCATAGTAATTCACATAATTCTCGCCCTGGATTATCCCGGTGATTTCGGGTTTCGAATCAATAAAAAGCGCAAGGGAGGACGACAGTGTTCCGCCCGGATTCTTGACCTGCACGGTATGAAGTCCGCTGGCAATCCGGGGAATCTGTATGGAAATGGTTTCAGCGGAATCGAAGCGGCTTTTGATTACCGCACCGTCAAAGAGCACTTGTGAACTCGGCAGAAAATTCCCGCCGCTGATTTGTACCACTCGTTCAGTGTCTGGTGAACAGGCATAGATTTTGTCCGGCGTCAGTGAAGTGGCGGAGGGAGTACGGGGTGTCACGGAAAATCTGTAGCCCTTGCTGACCGTGCCGTCTTCGCGTCGAACGAAAAGACCATAGAGGCCCGGCGCCAGATCCGGAATCTCGAAGCTGAGTTGCTTCGGTCCTTGCACGGTGGTTGGTGCTTCCAGCGGGCCAAGTAAGACATGCGTCTCATTGCTGAACCCGGACCCATAGAGCGTTACGCTCATTCCCGGCTCGGCCTGGGAAGGAATAATGCTGAGAATCGTGACAGGAACGGGGCGCCCCTCCCGGTTTCCCTGCAGTTGTCCTTCCGCCGGAACGGACAAGGCGCTGCACATCAGCAACACAGCAAGGATTATAAGCGGAACAGCTTTCATCTTGTCAGGTATTCTTATCATTGCGAACATGGATTTGTCCCCGCTTCATTCTGTCTGGTACAGCAAAGTGTACCAGCAATTGCGGTGGAGTGCACAGCCCTTTTAATTTGGTGCAGTTGATTTCCTCCTACCAAGTTTACACTATGAATCTGCTCCCAGCCATTCATCAGCAGTACGACGCCGAAAATACCGCGAATCGGGAGCTGCCAGAAAAAGCGTAGCGCATTGGTCACTTGGAGAAGTCGAAAGTGTCTGCCTAGTTGACGCTTGGACTACACTCAAAAAAGCCCCCTCGGAAGCAACGAGGGGGCTACTGCATTAATTCAACAGCCATAAAAGTTTGGATCACATCTTGTTGCATCAACTACTCACGCTGGTAGCGGCGTGAGGGTTGAATAATAATATCACTGTATTTGGTAGTAGAACAATTTGGTGAAAGCCTCCCTGAAACTGGTGGAGCCGGCATCTCTCACATCTACCAGTATGTCGAACGCTCCGCTGGCCGCCGGAGTCCAGTTGAAGGTGCTGGTAGCGCTGTAATTCTGCGCAATCTGGAATCCTGTGCCTGAATTGACCCAGAACTGGTATTCGTAGCTGCCGCTTCCTCCCTGGCCTTGAGCGGTAAAGGTTATAGTTGTGCCGGGAGATTGCGGACTGGGAAGGCTGGGAGTTAGTGTTACCCCGGTGGCTCCGGTGGCTAATATCTGGTAATAGAATAATTTAGTGGATGCTTCTCTGATACTGGTGGAGCCGGCATTTCTCACATCTACCAGTATGTCGAACGCTCCGCTGGCCGCCGGAGTCCAGTTGAAGGTGCTGGTAGCGCTGTAATTCTGCGCAATCTGGAATCCTGTGCCTGAATTGACCCAGAACTGGTATTCGTAGCTGCCGCTTCCTCCCTGGCCTTGAGCGGTAAAGGTTATAGTTGTGCCGGGAGATTGCGGACTGGGAAGGCTGGGAGTTAGTGTTACCCCGGTGGCTCCGGTGGCTAATATCTGGTAATAGAATAATTTAGTGGATGCTTCTCTGATACTGGTGGAGCCGGCATTTCTCACATCTACCAGTATGTCGAACGCTCCGCTGGCCGCCGGAGTCCAGTTGAAGGTGCTGGTAGCGCTGTAATTCTGCGCAATCTGGAATCCTGTGCCTGAATTGACCCAGAACTGGTATTCGTAGCTGCCGCTTCCTCCCTGGCCTTGGGCGGTGAATGTTATTGTTGTTCCGACAGTCTGCGGACTTGTAAGGGATGGCGAAAGGGTCACTCCTGCCGCAATGGCAGGTGTTACCGTCACCGTCACAGGTGCAGAAACAGCAGTAGCACCAAGGCTGTTATAAACCTTGGCAGTCAACGTATAGGTGCCGGCCGGAACGCTTGACCAGCTGAAACTGTATGCCGGCGCTGATGCTGATGTGCGTGTGCCAATCAGGATGCCCCCGTTGTAATACTCCACCTTGCTGACTGTTCCTCCGCCGGCTGTTGCAGTCGCTGACAATGTGATCGGAGACGGGGACGTTGCCGGTGCAATTAATGTTACCGTTGGTGCAGCCCATGCGGCCGAAGTGACGGTTTGAGTGTTTGATACAAGCGAATCGCCCAATCCGTTGAATGCATAGACACGATAGGTGTACGAGGTGCTCGGGGCGATCGTAGTGTCGGTATACGAAAGAATCGAACTGAAATTTATCAATGCAATGGTCGCATAGGCTCCGGTGCCTGTTCTTCGTTCGACGCGGAAACCGGCCGGTGCATTGGATTGGGTTGAGGAATGCGTCCAGGTGAGGGAAACGCTCTGTACGCCAATCGTCGGGGCGGCGAGGGCCGGAGCTGCTGGTACGGTTGTCGGCGGTCTGAAGATGACCGGGCGCATCATGTCGTTTTCTTCATGGCTGAGGATGTGGCAGTGCCATACGTACTCGTGCCCGAAATCTGTCAATTGATTTATATTCGGTGTTGTCAGAGGACCGCCAGTGAGCGGATCAATTTGCGAGAAGCCCATTTCGGAGCCGAGGGGAAACGCCGGGTTCAGCGGACGAACACTGTTGGGCAGTGTGAAAGGTACGGTCGGAGTGATTGGCCGCAACGCGACGATGGTGTCTTCCAGCGGGCTTACCCTGACGGTTTCCTTCCAGCCCAGTTCGTTGGCGTCAGGCAGCCTGATAAAACCGTCCCAGCCGACCCGGTTCAGCACCTGAACATCGAACAGGTGGAAATGGACGGGGTGAGAGTCCACGCCGTTATGGGTGATCTTCCAGATTTGGACGTCGGAATTAACGTTTTCCGTGCTCGGGTCGACGTAGTTCTGCAGGACGAAATTCTGGTTCGCTGCGTGGACGAACGGGACTTCCAGGCCGAGTTTCGCACTCATCCGGCCGTAGTCATCAAAAGTTGCTCCCATCTCGTCATGGATGGCCTTCGGCTCCATCGCGAAATTGGTAATGGTAATATTGTTGGGGTCTTTGAAGCTTATCGCGGAGTCGGTGATTCTGGAGAGACCCCAGTACGGGAAGGTTGTAGGGAATGTGTTGTTATAGGAGGTATTGTAAGCTGCCTGCCCTACAACGACTTTATCCTGTCCCGATTCGAAAGCACCCGGAGACGAAGCGGTCGTTTTGAATGCTTCCTGCAACCGGGTCAGGATTGCCGGGTTGTAGTCATCCACCGGAGCGGACGAGTCGGCTCCGGGATTGATAGTGATCTGCATGACGGTGCGGATGTTGGGAGCGACGCCCACCGGTATGGCTGGTGCGCCACCGATGTCGGTGCGATCCGGGGCGCCCGTATAGTAGTCATAGTGGGGGTCAAGGGCCGGGAAAGCCGTTGGCGCGTCATTGTAAAGTATCAGAGTTTTGCCGGCAAATTTGCTGAAGTCAACGATGACGTCGCCCCGCTCAGCCGGTCCAAGGATGAGCGTTCCGCCGCCTTGGTTCTGCTGGAGGACGTTGCCGACATTGAACATTGTCGGATCGACGTTCCACATGACCGGGTGGTTGGGCAGAACCACCGGTTGCGGCAGGAAGCCGCCTTCGGAACCGATCTGGATCCATGCGGGACCTCGGGTAGCAGGGTCGGGAACTCCGCCTTCGCGGCCGTCACCCGGCCAATTATCAGGAAAACCAGGTGTTCCTGGAGCGGCGGGAACCATCTTGACTTCCGTATTTGATGCGCAGGTGGGACAGGCCGGATTCACCTGCGTACCATCGGCCAGATACAGCTGCAGGTTGACAAAGCGGTCATGGGAGGCGTTCAGGACCCTGAAACGGTAAGGTTTTGGGTCCAAAGTAACTTTCGGATATGCCGTTCCGTTTACCAGCATGGTGTCCAGGAACGCTTCCGCGCCCCAGGAGGTATTGGGTGTGCCGGGCATCAGCGGCGGCTGGCAGAAGTTGTTATTCTCCACAAGCGTCTCATCGGGAACGCAGTTGGGATCGAAATAGGGGTTCGCCACCGGACCAACCTCGACACATAACGGTTTGGTCGCTCCGGGGGTGCCGCAGGTCGGGGTCGGCGGGAAAAACCAGGGGCCATAGTGCCAGCGGCCCATGGCGCTTGCTCCGCTCATGTCTGGATTGTACGGGTTCTGTGCCGGCATGTAGACATGCGGCCACCACAGGTCGCCGAGCACCGGGTTCATGCCCTCTCCGGATACCGTTGGGGCACCTGCTAATGGTGTCGGAGCCGTCGAACCCCAGGCCCAGGTCGGGTCGGTATTCTTGATGGTTGCGGGATCGACGAAGGTCTTGTCCTGAATGATGAGTGGAATCTGGTCCGCGGGAATTGTTCCGGCAGCAAAGGTGCGGCCGTTGATGGTGCCGCCGTTGACCATGGCCAGTTCTACGGGGTCCTGGATCAGGTAACCCGCAGCCTCGCCGACATAGACGTTGAGGCGCGTTATTCCCCAGGCGTGGTCGTGGTAAAACAACAGCCTGGCGCTTTGCTGGTTGGTGTAATAATACGTCTGCGAGCCATCCGGTTGCACGCCCATGTCCGGGACGTCCTGTACACTGACACCCTTTTTGAAGGGGGTAATTTCTCCGGCCGGAGTGATCCACTGGTGGGGGGTGCCGTCGCTGATCCACGGGGTGCGGCCGCCGTGGAGGTGCAGGTTGGCGCGGTTCTGGGGAAACATTGCGCAATTCTCTGTTTCCGGATCACAGGTGTTTCCGTTGGCAAGCTTCGGTCCCTCTCCGGCACCCATGATGGAAGTGTCCGTTGGAACGAAGAGGTTGCCGCCGGAGCCTGTGGGAAGGCTGTTGGTGAACTTGATGCGAACCGGGCGATCCTTCTGGGCGATGATCAGCGGACCGAGGTAGTGGGGCGTGAGCAGATTCGCGTCGGTGGTATTGGTCTGCCGGTAGCCCCGCAGCAGGGTGCCCCCGGAAGTGGCGTCCATCTTATTGGCGTTATTGAGCGCCGGTAAATCCGAATGCATCCGCTCACGATACTGGACCAGTTCGATCTCATAGTAATCTGAGCCAGGGTATGCTGTGGTATCGGGAATGGCCACCGGGATCATCTGCCCAAGGTTGTTTGCGGTGTTCAGGCCCGGCAGCGTATCGACAAATTTTCTCAACGGCGGGCTGTTGGCCCAGTTGGGGGTTTCGAAGTAATCCGGGACAGATCCGGGCGCGGTTATCGGGGGTGCCGCCAGGGCGCCGCCCGGGTCAAACCCGCCGGTAAAGACGACTATTGCCAAAGCAAGAATCGTCCATTTCAAGAGGTTGTGCAATTTCATAGTGTACCTCCTTCACGAAGTAGGTTAGATATATGATTCTAAAAAGCTGATTTCTGGAATTTCTATTCATCTCTATTGGGGGGCTTGCTCAGGCGTCTGTTCCTGAGACTCCCTGAGCAATTGTTCCCTCATCGCCGCGGCCCGTTTTTTTGCCTCTATTCTTTGCTTGTATCGCTCGTCAAGAGACAGTGCGGGGTCATTGGGATTGCTTTGATCGGTGACTACTTGTTCTTGAGCCGGTTGAACTAATCCGTGTTCATTTTGGGGTTGACCTACGCCATTCGCAGCTGCGGCAGGATCAGTCTGTGCTGAAAACAGCGGTGCGGCAAGCAGGCCCGTTAACAGGATGGCGGCTGACAATGTTAATAATCTATTCATGAACTCATCTCCTTTCTGTGCGTGCAACCTACGTGTCGTACTAGTTGTGGCATACATGACGGCGACGGGTCTGTCTCAGACATGATCGTCCGATCGGAATGCCTGGGGAACGTAATTTTTCAGCGCCGTCATCCCGCTTCTAATACCGGCGGTGCCCGGCAGGATATGCCGACAGCAGCAGCTGCATAGGTAGCGATGGAGTAATCGTGTTCCGAGTTGATTAGGGCGTAGGCCCGGGATATAAGTCTCAGAGGAGGTGATAAAAAACCGAAATTCTGAACATGCTTTTTGTATTTTTTTTCGTGAGATGTCTGGCACAGTTCCTGGGCCATATCGATATGGCTGGCGCGTGGGTTATGGTGGGAAGTGGAAAAGGGTAATACCAGCACGCAGACAATAAAAATTCCTGTCAGATATGCGCCAAGACGTAGTCTCATGAACTCTTTCCTCCGCGAACCTTCTCACGGCACTGGTACAGTCCGTATGAGTCCTGAAAAGCTGATGCCCCCGGCGAAGACAGGGTGTCATTGACAGGATTGTTCTGTGTGCAAGTTACACATAGTTTACAAATTTAATACAATTCCTTACTTTTGCAGGATGATATTTTACAATAGAACGATATGGTGTCAAGTCTGAAGGAATATTTTATTTTTAATATATGGTAATGATGAATACTGCATTGTCTTCTCTGCCGGTCTTGAATAAAGCCTGGATGAAGTTTTCTGCGTATTTGCCGGATGATCTGCCGGCTGTTTTCTCGCTGGTGTAGCGAAACTTTTTCGGGAATGTTTTTGTACTATCCGGAACTAAATAGTATTTTTTTTGTAAAGAATATACTAAGAAAATATTTTTTCAAGTTGATGCTTTTGAATAGAATTCCACCCTCGGCACAAAGGGCTGAATTTGACAAGGCCGGTGATTTTAGTATATTTAAACCTTCGAATCACGGGAAAGGGGGAAGAGAAATGTTTCTGCAGAAGAGTTGGCGAAGAATGGTGTTACTGCTATTCGCGACGCTGGCCATGACGATTTTTCTTTTCTCGGCCGCGGTATTTGCCGCTGGCCCAAAGGCGCTGAAACCCGCGGCAAAGGACAAATGCCCGGTCTGCGGCATGTTCGTGGCCAAATATCCCGATTTTGTCGCCCAAATCCAGTTTCGCGACGGTTCGGTCGCGTTTTTCGACGGCGTCAAGGACCTGCTCAAGTATTACCGGAATCTCTCCCGCTACGCTCCGGGGAAGAAAGCGGCTGACATCTCGGCTCTCTACGTGACGGACTACTATTCGCTCCGCTATTTGGACGGATTCAAGGCATGTTATGTCTCGGGGAGCGACGTGTTCGGCCCGATGGGCAAGGAACTGGTCCCGTTCGGGAAAAAGAGCGACGCGCAGGAATTTCTGCGTGACCACAAGGGAAGGGCGATCTTTTCCTTCCGGGAAATAAATGACGCGGTCATGAAAAGCCTCGAGTGAAGACCTTGAGAAAATCCAGCTATTTTTTTGTGATCCTGCTGCTTCTTCTGCTGACCTTCGCTGCCCTGTTCCCCCATGCACGACAGAGGCAGAAAACGGACGCACACTCTTTGGACACCATGGCGGGCCAGGTGCGAGAACTCGGACTTACCGACCTCTGCCTCTTTACCGAGGCGAGTTATACCCGGCACATAACCCAGACCGACCTGCGGACACCGTTTCAGGAACTCCCCCTGTCGCTGGAACATTTCCCCTCGGGCGCACTCATGCAGCCCCCCCGTAGATGAAAAGGACACATGGCAAAAACAATTGAGCGTCAACGACATATCATCGAGTTCACCCTTTCTTCCCTCCTGCGCAGAAAGGGGAAAAATCTCGCCCTGCTATCGATTTACACTGTCGTGGTTTTTCTGCTTGCTTCGGTAATGTTTTTTACCAATGCCCTGAAACGCGAGGCCGCTTTCATCCTGAAGGATGCACCGGAGATTATCGTGCAAAAGACCTTGACCGGGCGCTATGCTCCGATACCGGTTGCCTATGCGGCAAAACTCGGGGAGATCCGTGGTGTTGTGGAGGTACGGGAACGCCTGTGGGGCTATTATTACGATTCCGAAGTCAAGGCAAATTATACCTTTGTTGTGCCGGAAGATTTTCCCCATGAGCAGGGCTCCATCATCATCGGGTCGGGTATCTCCCGGGCCCGCCACGCTTACGAGGGAGACTCCCTGAGCTTTACCGGGCACGATGGCGTGGCGAGAAACTACACAATAACGGAAGTCCTTTCGGCTGACTCTCAGCTGGTTTCGGCCGACCTCATCCAGATTTCGGCTGCGGATTACCGGGAGCTCTCCGGCATTCCGCCGGACCAAGCCACCGACCTGCTCCTGTCAGTCCGCAACCGGTTGGAGGTAGCAACCGTAGCTGAAAAAGTGCTGAAGCTTTTTCCTGATGCACGCCCGATCATCCGCGATGAAATCCAGCGAACCTACGATGCGGTCTTCAATTGGCGAAGCGGCATCATGCTGGTCATCCTCTGTACGACGATCCTTTCTTTCATCATCTTTGCCTGGGACCGGGCGGCCGGCCTCAGCGCCGACGAGAAGCGGGAGATCGGCATTCTCAAGGCGGTCGGCTGGGAAACCTCCGACGTGCTGATCATGAAATTCTGGGAGGGGGCGGCGGTTTCCCTGACCGCATTCCTGGCTGGAGTAATTCTGGCCTATTGCCATGTCTTCTTCACTTCTTCGGCCCTTTTTCTGCCGGTGCTGAAGGGCTGGTCGACGTTGTATCCCGAATTCAGGCTGGTGCCGTACATAAATGTCAACCACCTGATCACGTTATTCTTTTTTTCTGTTGTCCCTTATACGATAACCACCATCATCCCGGCCTGGAGGGCCGCGACCATCGACCCCGATTCGGTCATGAGATAGGAACAGGCTGCCGATGATAACAATCAGTATGGTGACGAAGGTCTTCAATCAGGGCCGGCCCAATGAATATACGGCAGTGGATGGGGTGAATCTGAGGGTTGAAATGGGTAAAGTCCTGGCTCTGAAGGGCCCAAGCGGATCGGGGAAGACCACGCTGCTGACGGTTCTCGGCTGTATGTCGCGGCCAACTTCGGGGAGAATTTTTCTGCGGGAGCGGGAGCTGACCAGCCTGCCGGAACGATTCCTCACCGAAATTCGCCGCCGGACCTTCGGCTTTATCTTCCAGCAGCTCAATCTCATCAAGGGGGTTTCCGCGCTGGAAAATGTCATGGTTCCGGTCTATCCGACCGGGGAGAAATTTTCCTCGCTCCGGAAAAGGGCGCTGGAGCTTCTCGAAACCTTCAACCTGTCCCACCGGGCAGCGGCCAAGGTGGAATGGCTTTCCGGCGGTGAGGCGCAGCGGGTGGCCATTGCCCGGGCGTTGATCAACAATCCAGAGATCATCATCGCGGATGAGCCGACCGCCCATCTTGACACCCGGCTTTCCCTGGAATTCATGGAGATCATGCAGAATCTGAAAGGTCAGGGGAAAACCATCCTGATTTCCAGCCACGATCCGATTGTCTATGAATCAAGCCTGGTGGACACGGTGCTGGAGATGAGAGACGGCAGACTGGTGAGCGACGGAGCTGCCCGATGATTTTGCACCCGGGGATCCTCTCGCTGCTGATCTCATCGCTGCTGGTCGGAGGGATGGTGCTCTATGCCGCGTCTTGCGGTATTGCGATTTTGCGCGGCTGGGACATTTCCAGCGGCAGCGAGCGGCAGTTGCAGCTGGAAAGACAAACCTACCTCATTTCGACCATTCTCGGCTATCTGTTGTTCTTTCAGCTTATTTCCCTTTTTCTCTTCATTTACACGGTGGACGATATCTGCCCGCTCTTCACCGGCGCCATGTGTGCGGTCGGTTCCCTGACGGTGAACCCGTTTGGCTATCCGGTACTACTCTGCAAGACGGCGACGTTTATTCTTGCCGGTCTCTGGCTGATTCTGAATTATGCGGACAGCAGGGGCTACGATTACCCGCTGATCAGGGTGAAGTATCGTTTCCTGCTGGTACTTGCCCCCTTGGTTGTGGTGGAAGCGGTCCTGCAGTGGATCTATTTCCTGAAACTGCAACCGGACGTCATTACCTCCTGCTGCGGCAGCCTCTTCTCCTCGGCCAACGAGAGTGTGGCAGCGGAAATAGCCACTCTGCCGGCCTTCCCCATGATGACTGTCTTCTATGGCGTGATGCTGCTTACCCTGGTCTCAGGTGTCGTGTTCTACCGGACCGGCAAGGGGGGCTGGCTGTTCCCGCTTGTGAGCGGCATTGCTTTTGTCGTTGCCATCGTCGCGGTTATCTCGTTTATTTCGCTCTATTTCTACGAACTTCCGACTCACCATTGTCCCTTCTGCATTCTCCAGAAGGAATACCTCTATGTGGGTTACCCCCTCTACATCCTGCTTTTGGTCGCCACGGTCAGCGGGCTCGGCACGGGTCTTCTCCTGCCTTTCAGGAAGATCGCCAGCCTGGCCGAAACTCTGCCCCAATTGAGCCGGAAGCTTACCTTTGTTTCCGTCCTCTCCTATCTTCTGTTCACCATTATTGCCAGCTGGCCGATCCTGTTTTCCAGCTTTACGCTGAGAATCTGATTTTCCTTGGGACTGTCGGTACTTTGCTGTTCTCAATGGAGAAGGGTATGCTTGTTTTGGCTGGGAATAACTGGAAAGAGCCGGAGTAAAAGGGTGGCGTTGTTCTTTGAAGCGTTCCTCCCCTTAGATTAAGGGGATGACAGGCCTGCGCGCTGGAGCGCTTCGGCGTGCAAGCGGGAGGGGTTACCTTGTGCCTCTACAGCAAGCTGAGAATCTGTTTCTTCAAGGTCGCTTCGGAAGCACTGCCGAGAATCTTGTAGCGAATGACACCCTTTCTGTCGACCAGGTAGGTGCGCGGTATACCGGCCACGTCATAATTTTTGGCCATTTTCTGGTCCGGGTCGAGGAGTACCGGGTAGCTGATGCCCATTTCCTTTGCCAGCTTCTGCACGATGTCTTTGCGCTGGCCCACATTCACGGCCAGAATGACCAGCCCTTTCTTTCCGTACTGCCGGTAGAACTTCTCCATGGCCGGCATTTCTTCCTTGCAGGAACTGCAGCCCCCGGCCCAGAAGTGGAGCATGAGTACCTTGCCGCGGAAATCGTCCGGGATTCGGACAGTTGTGCCGTTGAGACTGGCGAGGGCGACCCTTGGCGGCTTGT
This sequence comes from Deltaproteobacteria bacterium, assembly GCA_009668975.1. Classification (GTDB taxonomy): domain Bacteria; phylum Desulfobacterota; class Desulfuromonadia; order Geobacterales; family Geobacteraceae; genus RPRC01. The sequence goes on from SBEG01000009.1 coordinate 51,300, forward strand.
TGCCGACTCGTAAAGGAGCCCCGTCGGCGGCAGAAACGCCTGCGGCGATAACGATGAGAAAAAGGGCAAGCAGGCCGGCAGTCTTCCTGGAGAAGTTTAGCATCAAACGTGTCAATATCATGTTGTACGACCTCCTGAAATGTTTAAAAAGACCTGCCAGGTTTTCAAAACCTGGCAGGTCTGGTCCGTCTTATGAGGACAGTACGCCTTCGGCGGAAACTGCCGGAAGTTTTTTCTTCAGCTCAAAATTCCATTTCCACATCTCGAAAATCACCGGATAGATCATCAGCTCCATGAGGAAGGAGGTGAAGATGCCGCCGACCATCGGTGCCGCGATGTGTTTCATGACGTCGGAGCCGGTGCCGCTTGCCCACATGATCGGGAGCAATCCGAGGAACATGGTTGCCACGGTCATCACCTTGGGCCGGAGTCTCTTGACCGCCCCCTCAAGCACTGCCTGGCGGAGCTCTTCCCGGTTGCGGAGCCGCCCCTCTTTTCCGGCCTGCGCATACGCCAGATCAAGATAGAGGAGCATGAAAACCCCGGTCTCGGCATCGACCCCGAGCAGGGCGATCAAACCGACCCAGACCCCGATACTCATATTGTAATCCAGCAGGTAGAGAAACCAGATGGCGCCGATGGCGGAGAACGGCACCGCCAGCAGGATGATGGCGGTTTTTACCATGGAGCGGGTATTGAGCCAGAGCAGAATGACAATGAAAAACAGCGTCAGGGGAATAATCAGGGTCAGGCGTTCCTTGACGCGTGCCATGGCTTCGTACTGGCCGCTCCAGCTTATCGCATAGCCGGGGGCGAGTTCGATCTGCTCCCGGAGCAACGGCCCGGCCTCGTCGATGAAGCTGCTCGGGTCGCGATCTGCCAGGTCCACATAGACGTAGCCGGTCAGGAGCCCGTCCTCGTCGCGGATCATCGATGCCCCCGCGGTGACATTTATCCCGGCCAGCTGGCCGAGAGGGATCTGTTTCTTGCCATCGTTAGCCGGGATCAGGACCCTGCGCAGGGCCTCCGGGTCGCCGCGGAAATCACGCATATAGCGGACATTTACCGGGTATCTTTCGCGTCCCTGGATGACGGTGGTCACATTTTCACCGCCGATGGCGCTCTGTACCACCTGTTGCGCCTCGTCCACGCTCAGGCCGTACCTGCCCAGCTCTTCCCGGTTCCATTCGATATCGAGGAAATAGCCGCCGCCGGTCCGCTCGGCAAAGACGTTGCGCGTTCCCTTGACCGATTTCAGCAGCGATTCGACCCGGGCGCCGATATCCTCGATCGTGACCAGGTTGCCCCCGGAAATCTTCAGCCCAAGCGGGGTGCGGATGCCGGTGGTGAGCATGTCGATCCGGCCCTTGACCGGCATGGTCCAGGCGTTGGAGACCCCGGGAAGTTGCAGGGCGTCGTTCAACTGGGCAACCAGTTCGTCCTTCGAGATGGTGTCCGGGGTCATGACGCGCAGCGGAACCTTCAGCCACTCCGGTGCCCAGGAGGAGTACCAGGTCTCCTTTTTTCGCCATTCCGACTTGGGTTTCAGGGTTATGACAGTTTCCAACATCGAGAGCGGCGCCGGGTCGGTGGAGGTTTCAGCCCGGCCGGCCTTGCCGAGCACCCGGTCGACTTCCGGAAAACTTTTGATGATCCGGTCGGTTACCTGCAGCAGCTTCTGCGCCTCGGTGATCGAGATGCCGGGCATGGTGGTCGGCATGTACATCAGCGACCCCTCATCCAGGGGCGGCATGAACTCCGAGCCGAGTTTCAGGTACACCGGCCAGGTCAGCAGCACGAGGGCCAGGGCTATCCCCAGGACCAGCGATTTCCTCTGCAAGGCCCAGACCGCGGCCGGTTCGTAGAGCCGGATCAGGAAGCGGCTGATCGGGTGATCCTTTTCCGAGCGAATCTTGCCCACCAGCACCGCATTCGCGGTCCTGCAGAGCCAGCGGGGCCGGAAGCTGAAGTTGCGGACATTGGTCAAGAGCATCCGCAGGGCCGGGTCGAGGGTGATGGTGAGCAGTGCCGCCACCACCATCGAGAGGGTCTTGGTGTAAGCGAGCGGCTTGAAGAGACGCCCTTCCTGGGCTTCCAGCGACAGAACCGGCAGAAAGGAGACGGCGATTACCAAAAGGGCGAAAAAGCTCGGCCCGGCAACCTCTTTAAGCGCACCGAGTACCACGGTCCGGTAATCTTCCTTGCGGCCCTCCTGTTCCCAGATCTCGAGCTTCTTATGAGTCTGCTCGACAATGACGATCGCGGCATCCACCATGACGCCAATGGCGATGGCGATACCCCCCAACGACATGATGTTGGCGTTGATGCCCAGCAGCTGGAAGGGGATGAAAGAGATGAGCACGGCCAGGGGGATGGTGATGATCGGGATGATCGAACTGGGCGCGTGCCAGAGGAACAGCAATATCACCAGTGAAACAGTGATAATTACCTCGAGGATGGTGAACTTGAGGTTGTCGATCGATTTTTCAATAAGCTCGGAGCGGTCATAGATGGGTACCACCTTGACCCCGGTCGGAAGGCCCGGCTCAATCTCTTTCAGTTTTGCCTTTACCCCCCGGATCACATCCAGGGTGTTCTGCCCCTGGCGCATGACGACAATACCGGAGACCACTTCACCTTGCCCGTCAAGATCAGATACTCCCCGCCGCAGATCCGGACCGAGTACCACCCGGCCCACATCCCTGATGCGGATGGGGGTGCCGTCTTCGCTGGTCGAAAGGACGATGCTCTCAAAATCGCCCACGGAACGGGCATAGCCGCGCCCCCTTACCATGTACTCGGTTCCACCGAACTCGATCAGCCGCCCCGCCGCCTCGCTGTTGCCGCCGCGCACCGCCTCGACCACCCGGTTGATGGAGATGCCGTAGGCCTGAAGTTTGTTCGGATCAAGATTTACCTGGTACTGCTGGCCGAAGCCGCCGAGGGGGGCCACTTCGGCAACACCGGGTACCGCCTTGAGGTAATAGCGGAGATACCAGTCCTGGTAAGAGCGCAGCTCGGCCAGGCTGTGGCTGCCCGAACTGTCCACCAGCGCATACTGAAAAATCCAGCCGACACCGGTGGCATCCGGTCCCAGTTCGGTCCGAACTCCCTCCGGTAAGCTTTGCAGTACCCCTGACAGGTACTCCTGGGTGCGCGAACGGGCCCAGTAGATGTCGGTGCCCTCTTCGAAAATGACGTAGACAAAGGAATAGCCGAAATCGGTGAAGGCGCGGACGGTCTTGACCTTCGGAGAGCCGAGCATGGCGGTCACGATCGGGTAGGTGACCTGATCCTCGATAATGTCGGGGCTGCGATCCCAGCGGGAATAAATGATGACCTGGGTGTCGGAAAGGTCGGGAATGGCGTCCAGGGTCATGTGGTGCATGGACCACCAGCCGGCGACGGTGGCTATGGTGACCAAGAGGAAGATAATCAGTTTGTTCTGTGCGGAAAACTCTATGATTCGGTTAATCATGGCGGTGTCCGCCGTTCTCCATTACTTTTTTGTCAGAATTGTCATCCGCTGATTTCCCCGTGTATTTTGTCGGGGCTTTGTCGAAGTCCTTTTTGCACTGGAGGGTGCAGAAGAAGTAAGTCTTGCCCTGGTACTCGCTGCTCAGACCTGCCGCCTTCGACTTTCCTTCGTCCACCATCATCCCACAGGCGGGGTCGATACTTCCTGTTCCCGACATCCCTTCTGAGGCACTCTTCATCCTGCTCTCCGAGTCAATCAGGAAGTTCCCTGAAACGACGATCCGCTCTCCCGGGTTGAGCCCCTCGAGAATCTCCACACGGCCGTCCAGATACTTGCCGGTTTCAACCTCGCGTGCCTCGAACAATCCGGTGCCCCGTTCGACGAAAACGGTCTTTTTCAGGCCGGAATCAAGCACGGCTTCAGCCGGTACTGTCACGGCGGGCGGCATGGTCACCTCATGTTCCACGTCTACGAACATGTCCGGCCGCAACACTAATCCCGGATTGTCCGCCTCCAGCCTGACCTTCAGGGTTCGGGTGACCGGGTCGAAGACCGGCGGGACACTGCTGACCCTGGCCTGGAAGACTTTTCCCTGGTAACGGAACGCGACCTTCTGCCCGGGGCGGAAGTACCTGGCCTCGTTCTCGTAGGTGTCCAGCAAAATCCAGACCCGTCGCAGGTCCGCGATCGTGAACAGCTCCGAGCCTTTTTCGAATCTTTCGTCGGGTGTTATGTTGCGGGCGAGAACGAAGCCTCCGGCGGGCGAACGGATCACAATGTCCTGGGTTATCACCTGGGTCCGGCCGATCTCCTCGATTTGAATATCAGACATGCCGAGATTCCGCAAGTTGTCCCGGTATTTGTCGACACTGGTCCCAAGCGGGGTGAATTGCTGGTATTTACCGGCTTCGGGGTACTGTTTGCCGGACAGCTGGATTTTTCCCGTGGAAGCGAGAATGGAGATGTATGCCTGCTGGGCGGTCAGCAATTCCGCGGCATAGAAATAGGCCAACGGCTGGTTCTTTTTAACCAGGGTCCCGGTAGTGACCGGGAAGACTTTCCTGATCCAGCCGTCCGTATAGGCCCTGATCCGGTAGATGCGTGTTTCGTCAGCCGCCACCCTGCCCAAGGCGCGCACCGTATGAGTCCCCGAGGCTTTTTCCACCGGCTCGATCCTGACACCGATCAGTTGCTGTTTTTCCGGGCTTACCCTCACGCTGCCCGCCGGCATCATGTTCATCCCGGCGGAATTACCCCCGCCATCTGCATAGACCGGTTCAAGGGACATACCGCACGGAGCGATCCCCGGTTTGTCGTAGCGGTGTCCAGGATTCATGGGGTCAACATAGTACAGGATCTGTCGCCCTCCGGAAGACGCTTTGTCCGGGGAGGTTCTCTGACTGTACCAGTAGCCTGAAAAGAAAGTTATCGCCAGGAGCAGGACAATAGAGAGCACATAGAGATACTTTTTCATGGAACTGGGGGCTTCCTTTCTTTCCCTTCAGCAATGTTGATGTTTGCTGCAATTATATTTACCCTACGTGTGGTGAGTTCTTCCACGGAGCTAATTGCAGATCTTGCCACGCAACAGGTCCTCTGCTGAGCCTGGTACGATGTCTTTGAAAATGATTTGTTTGTACTTTGTTGAAGCAGATATCGTGCCGTCTTCACCAAAACTGGATGATTCCTGGATGCCGACGGTTTTCTTCGTGCAGTCAAGTGTAACCTTGGTCAGATTATAAGAAGTTTCGTCGTCGGAATTTTCCTTGCGTAACACCACGGTGGTGCCGGTTTTGCCTTTTGCCAGAGCGGTTTTGTCGTAATAATGGTTGCCGTCATCTTTCTCAGCGAACAATAGCCATTTCTTATCCCTTGATTTGTCCCTTTCTCTCTTTATCAGGTTCCGGCGTTCCGCATCCTCTGCAGCACAAAAAACTTTGTAATCCGCCAAGGCCTTTCTTATAGATATGTCGGCATGTTTTTCTGCATTGTATTTATATCGAGTTCTTTGCATGAGGCGCATGCCGATAATGTTTTCGGCGGATTTTTTCTTATATTGAACATTCGGGTCATTGCCCTCTTTCAGCTCCACCATCCTGTTTCTCAACTTGTTCATCTCAAAGACGCCATCCTGAATACTTTTTTCAACCAGTTTGGATGCTTCCAGGTAGTCGGAATGTATACTTTTGCATAGTAATTTTCTGTTATTTTCAAATATAACCTGATTAACTTCGTTCTGAGCATTAACGGAAGCAGGGGAAAATTTGGTTGTCAGGTACAATCTGTAGCTGTCTCCTCTCAATTTATAAAGATCATGAGTAGGTTCAGAATAGATCATGGCGAGTGAAAACTTTTTTGCTGCCTTGTCATAGAGCAGATTCTTTAAATAGGTTTCACCCTCGGCCTTATAAGTAATGAATTTTCCTTTGTCGAAAACTTTTTTGGAAGTTTTTGTTGTGGCCAGCAGATAGCTGATTACCTGTTCATCGGATTTCTCTTTCAGGGGGGGGCTTGACCGGTCCATGCCCCATTGTCTGGCTAACGTATTCGCAATCATGGCCGAGCTTTCACCTTTTTCCAGTAATCTGGTGACATCAATCGCGGTGAGCATTTCCTCACTTTTTTTTGCACCTGTTTCTGCGCGAGCAGTTTGTGACAAGCCTGCCACCAAGGCGAGAACCACCAGGCCAGGAAACAGTTTCTTCATGTATAACCTCCCTGAAATGTACATTCCGTTTGAGAAGATGACGTTCAACAATTCCGGTTCACTTTACCATTCATGAATTATGCGTCAAGACTTCCTGACAATTTTCCCCGATGTTGTTGCCTTGTCGAGAGACTGGGGTCAGGCTGATCATTATTTGTAACTGCTATCATGCCCCATCTCCGGAATGAAGGTCAAGCAGTCCCTGTTTGTCCGGATGAAATGGGACAAAGCCCCGGGTGCCGGTCCGGTTGTGAATTACCGCAAACTGAGGAAGAAAGAAATCAGTTGAAATGATTGCTGAGCCATCAACTCTTGGTCTGATAATTACATTCCTACTTTCACCTTGCACATACCAGGGGCGCTGCTATATAAAATGTGCTGATTCCAAGGTGGTTAAAAGCCGGAAGCAGTGAATGCGGGCTGGACTGAGTACAGCCCGCAGGGGTTCTTGCCGCGTGCTTTCCCGTTCACCCACTGTTACTTTCGACACGAATCACTTCGCGAAACAAAGGACAGCCATCTCATGAAAATCATGCATACCTCTGACTGGCATATCGGGCGGGCGCTCTACGGCCGGAAACGCTACCGGGAATTCGAACTTTTTCTCGACTGGCTGCTCACGTGCATTGAACGCGTGGAGGCCGAAGCCTTGCTGGTGGCAGGGGATATCTTTGATAACGGAACGCCGAGCAATCGGGCGCAAGAGCTCTACTATCGATTTTTGTGCCGCTGCGCCGGCGCCGGCTGCCGGCATGTGGTGATCACGGCCGGTAATCACGACTCTCCCTCGCTGCTCAATGCCCCCCGTGAGGTGTTGAAATTCCTCAACGTGCACGTGGTCGGCTGCATGGCCGAGGCGGCGGCAGATGAACTGGTGGTGCTGCACGACAGCAACGGCAAGCCGGCACTGATCGTCTGTGCCGTACCCTATCTTCGTGACCGCGACATTCGCCGTGCCGAGGCCGGTGAGACCTTTGAAGATAAAGGGGCCAAGCTGGTTGAGGGGATCCGCGGCCATTACCGGTTGGTGGGTGAGGCGGCAACTGCCCGACGTGCCGAGTTGGGGGAAAATATCCCGATTGTCGGCATGGGTCACCTTTTCACCAGCGGCGGACGGACCGTTGAGGGAGACGGAGTGCGGGAGTTGTACGTGGGGACCCTCGGTCAGGTCCGTGCCGAAATCTTTCCCGAGTGTTTCGACTACCTGGCTCTCGGACATCTGCATGTACCGCAGCGGGTCGGCAGTTCGGAGGTCCGCCGCTATTCCGGAGCGCCTCTGCCGATGAGTTTTGGTGAGGCCGGACAGGAAAAGATTGTTTTGCTGTTGAACGTGACGGAATCCGGAGTTATGGTCGAGGAACTTGCCGTGCCCTGTTTTCAGCCGCTGGCAACGGTGCGGGGTGACTGGACCCGAATCAGCGAGCGGCTCGCGGAGCTGAAGAGGGACTCGGCTTCGGCTTGGCTGGAGGTCATCTACGATGGTGAGGAGCTCATCGCTGATCTGCAGGAACGTTTGCGGGAATTGATCGAGGGAACGTCGCTGGAAATCCTGCGCTCAAAGAACCTGCGACTGGCGGAACGGGTCATGTCCGGCATGGCAGCGGAAGAGACCCTGGATGATCTTTCCGTCGAGGACGTCTTTGCCCGGTGCCTGGCTGCCCACGCTGTCCCCGCGGAACAGCAGGATGAACTGGCAGCAGTTTTTCAGGAAGCTGTTCTCGCTTTACATGACCAAGATCCGCGAGGCCCACGGTGAGAATTCTCCAGCTCTCTTTCAAGAACCTGAACTCTCTGGCCGGTACATGGCAGATCGATTTCACCCATCCCGACTTTGTCTCCAGCGGCATCTTTGCCATCACCGGTCCGACCGGAGCGGGCAAGACCACCATCCTCGACGCCATCTGCCTGGCACTCTATGGCCAGACCCCCCGTCTCAGCAAAATAACCCAGAATGACAACGAAATCATCTCGCGGCAAACGGGCGAATGTTTTGCCGAGGTCGAATTTGAAACGGCCAAGGGGCGCTTTCGCTGCCACTGGAGTCAGCACCGTTCACGCAAGCGGGTTGACGGGCAATTGCAGGCGCCGAAACATGAGATCGTCGAGGCTGAGAGCGGAAAAATTATCGAGTCGAAACTCGCTGCCGTGGCAAAAAGGGTGGAAGAGGTCACCGGCATGGACTTTGACCGCTTTACCCGCTCGATGCTGCTGGCCCAAGGGGGCTTTGCCGCCTTTCTGCAGGCGACTCCCGATAAGCGTGCCCCGATCCTCGAGCAGATTACCGGCACCGCGATTTACAGTCAGATTTCCATGAAAGTGCATGAATGTACCAGCGAACAGCGCAAGATTCTCGAGTCGCTGCGGCTGGAGCTTGACGGGATTCAGCTTCTGGCTCCTGAGGAAGAGGCTGTCCTTCGCCGCGAGCAGGCGGAAAAGCAGCGGCAAGAGACGTTGTTTCTCGCCGCGCTGTCTGAAATTCGAGAGGCCCAGGCCTGGAAAGAGCGGATGGCGTTTCTCGAGGAAGAGCTCACTCAATTGGAGGAGGCTTGGCGTGTTTTCGAAGGGAAAAAACAGGCGGCGGCAGCGGAGCTGGCCTGCCTGGCTCAGGCCACGAAAGCCCTGACCCTCGAAGGTGAGTACGCACAGCTCGTGGGCGTCAGAAGGCAGCAAGAGGACGAGCAGGCAGAACTGGCAGGTGTCACTGCGTTGTCTCCCAAAGTGCAGGTGAGACTGCAGGCTGCGGGTGAAGTTCTGACACTGGCGGATCTTGCATTGAAAAAAGCTGCTGACGAACAACAGCGGGAGGCGGAGCTGATCCGGACCACCCGTGCCTTGGATACGACGATCGCTGAAGTGCTTTCCCAGGTGAAAGGGCACCAGGCGGACGCCGAGGCAGGTAAGAAACAGTGCCTGGCGTATCGTGCTTCCCTTGCGCACGTCGATGAAGAAATAGCGCTGCACGCGGAGTTGCGTCGTGCTGTCGATGCCTTTCTGAACGAGCACCGTGCGGATGCGGCCCTTGCCGGATCTCTGGCCGGGATCGAACAGCAGCTCAAGGCGCTGAAGCTGCTCGCTGGTCGCGCTGCGGACAGCCGTGCAGAGCTGGAGCGGCACGTTGCACAAAACACAATATTGGAGCAGTCGCTGCGGCAGGCGGAAAACGATTGGCAGGGCGCCTTGCAGGCAGTTGCCGAGGCCGAACAACGAGTGGGAGCGATCCGGGCGGCAGGTGTTGCCCTTTTGCAGGGCCGGGAACTTTCTTCCTGGCGTGAAGAGGCCGAAAAACTTTCAAGCAGGCAGAACCGTCTGCTTGGCCTTGCTGACGTGCTGGCCCGGGTTGGGGACGCCGGGCAACGATTGCAGGTGTTTCAGGAGAAAATCACCGGACTTGAAAAAAAGCGTTCGGACATGATTGCCCAAGAAGCGGATCTGGCACGGGAGTGCGGTTTGCGCGAGCAGCTTACCCGTCAACTGCAGGACAGTCTGGTCCTGCTCAATCGGGTCCGCGACCTGGAAGCGGAGCGGGCACGGCTCATCGATGGCGCGCCCTGCCCGCTGTGCGGCGCCACGGAGCATCCCTATGCCGCCGGCAATGTTCCGCATCCGGATACGGCGCGTCAGGAACTGGAGCAGGCGGGCCAGGCGTATAAGAAGAGTTGCGAGCAGCTTTCACGTGTCAGGGCGGACCTCGCCGCTGTCGTCAAAGAGATCGAGCAGGCCGGTCTGCAGCGGGCAGAATGCCGGGAGCGGCTGGCGATTGATGAAGCGTATTGTGCGAGCGGTCTCGCCGAGCTTAGCCTTGCCGCCGCTGCCGCGCAACGGCAAGAACTCATCCTGGCGGAACTGGACAGCTGCCGGAGGGAGCTTGAGAACTGCCGTTCGGTGATCCGTGAAGCCGAAGTCCGGGAACAGGAGCTTTCAACGGCCAGCGCAGCTCTCGACAAGGCCAAGGAGGCGTTGAATTACCACGATAAGGCGCGGCAGGCAGCGGAGCTTGGCAAACATGCAGCGGAAAGTGCCGTGGAGCGTCTGACTCGCGAAAATGAGACTCTGCGGGGAGAGCTCGACCGGGCCAGCGCCGAAGCGGAACAAGCCTTGGCCGCGTATGGCTACGGAGCTATTACCCCGGAGACCGTGGACGGAATCTTTGCCGCATTGACGGCACGTCACACTGCCTATCTGCTGCAGCAGCAGGAAATAGAGCGCCTGGAAAAGACCCTGGCAGAGTTGGCCAGTAAAAAGGGCCAGCTGCAGGCGCTCCTTGCCGCGGCCGAAACAACTCTTGCCACTACCGGGCAGCGCCTTGCCGCCAGCCTGCAGCAGCGGGACACCCTGGCCGGACAGCGTCGGGAAATGTTTGGCGAGCGCAATCCGGACAGTGAAGAAAGGCGGCTGGCCGCGGCGCTTGCCCAGGCGGCAGTGCGACGCGAAGAAGCGCTGCGGAGCCGGGATGCCCTGCAGCATGAAAGTGCCGGACTGGAGCAGCGGCTGCTGAAACTTACCGGGACCCTTGCCGCCCGGGCGGCGCAGCTTCACCCGCTTGAATCAGCTCTGCAACGAAGTCTGCGGGATGCCGGTTTTTCCGATGAATCAGCCTTCCTGCAGGCGCGACTGCCGCAAGCCCGTCTTGAAGAGCTCTCCCGCCTGGCTGAAGAACTGCAGCGGAATGAGGTGGAGATTCAGACCCGCCGCCGGGATCGATCGGCTGCTTTACGGCAGGAGCGGGACAAAAATCTGTCGGAAAAAACTCTCGGGCAGATCAGGGAAGAACAGGCGGCCGGCACCGCGCAGCTGCACGAGCTGCAAAAGAATTTAGGCGCGATCGCGCAGAGACTCCAGCAGCATGCCGGGGAGCAGCAGCGCCAGCGGGAGCGTCTGCAGGCCTTGGAATTGCAGAAAAAGGAGTGTGCCCGCTGGGAACGTCTGCATGCGCTGATTGGTTCCAGTGATGGGAAAAAATTCCGCAATTTTGCCCAGGGACTGACCTTCGAGCTGATGGTCGGCCATGCGAATCGCCAACTGCGGAAGATGAGTGACCGTTACATCCTGGTCCGCGACCACGAGGAACCGCTGGAGTTGAATGTCCTCGACAACTACCAGGCCGGAGAGGTCCGCTCGACCAGGAATCTTTCCGGTGGCGAGAGTTTCATTGCCAGCCTGGCGCTGTCCCTTGGTCTTTCCGGCATGGCCAGCCGTAATGTGCGGGTCGATTCGCTGTTCCTTGACGAAGGCTTCGGCACCCTCGACGAAGATGCCTTGGAAACCGCACTGGAAACCCTTGCGGGCCTGCAGCAGGACGGCAAGCTGATCGGCATCATTTCTCACGTTCCGGCCCTGAAGGAACGCATCGGGACGCAGATCCAGGTTGAGTCCGGCAGTGCCGGGCGCAGCAGTCTCCGTGGCCCCGGTTGCCGACGGATTTCCTGACGAGGAGAACCAGCTCGGACAAAATCCACCGATCGGCCGGATGAGGTGACGCGAAAAAATTTTCCCATCACTCTCCGATGCTGTGATAGACTTACCCGAGCCTTTCCGGTTGCCGGATTCTCTCCCGTTGACCGGAATAATAGAGCCGTCTCGATCCCTGAATCTGGAACCGGTCAATGAAGTATTACCCCATCAATATCGACATTCGCGGCAAGCTTGCGATTATTGTCGGCGGCGGTGCGGTTGCCGAGCGCAAGTGCCAGATGCTCCTGGAGGCAGGCGCCGTAGTGACGGTGATTGCCCCGCGCCTTTCCAAAGGCCTTCGCTGTCTTCTGGAAAAGGGGAGTGTCAGCCATCGCGCCCGTGACTATCGTCCCGGCGATCTGGCCGGCGCCTTTCTGGTCTTTGCCGCCACCGGCGATCGTGCCATCAGCCGCGCCGTGGCTGAAGAGGCCGCGGAGTGGCGGATTTTGGCGAACATTGCCGATATGCCGGACCGAAGCGATTTTACCACCCCGGCGGCGGTTGCCCGGGGTGATTTGCTGTTGACCGTTTCCACCGGAGGAAAATGTCCCGTTCTGGCCAGGGAAGTCCGGGAAGAGCTGCATGCCCGCTACGGCGAAGAGTACGGCGAGGTGTTGCGGATCCTGGGAGCGGTCCGTGAAAAACTGCTGGCCTCCAAAAAGGGCTGCCATGCAATGAAAGAAATTCTGCATTCCCTTATTTCCCACAACCTGCCGGGCATTTTGCGCGGCGAATCCCCGGATTCCGTCGACCGGTTGCTCCGGGAGATCGCCGGCCCCGGATTCAGCCTCAGTGAACTGGGCCTGGAAAAAAGGAAGTCCGAATGAGCATTTATTTGCATATGACGGTTCTGGTGCTGTACGGAGCGGCAACCCTCCTGTACCTGCTGTACCTAGTCCGGCCACGCGACGTTGTCGGCCGGATCTCCCGTTGGGTGCTGGCGGCAGGTTTTTGCTGCCACTGCGCATTTACCTTTTTCCGTTATCTGGAAGCAGGACATACGCCCATAACAAACCTTCATGAGTCTCTCTCGTTTTTCAGCCTGACCATTGTCGCGGTGTTCCTCGGCTTTCAGCATCGCTACCGCTCCGCCATCCTCGGCTCCTTTGTGACCCCCGTTGCGCTGCTGGTCATGCTGGCATCGACGATCTTTCCCTCGGCGATTACCCCGCTGAATCCCGCGTTGAAAAGCGGCTGGCTCGGAGTTCATACGGTTGCCGCCTTTGCCGGGTATGCCGCCTTTGCCATTGCCTTTTGCGCGGGGATCATGTACCTGCTCCAGGAGCATTTCCTGAAAAAAAAGAAACTGGGCGCCCTCTATCACCGGCTTCCTTCCCTGGAAATCCTTGACGACATCAACTACCGCTGTCTGACCATCGGTTTCCCGCTTTTGACGATTGCCATCATCTCCGGGGCCATCTGGGCGGAATCAGCCTGGGGTGCGTACTGGAGCTGGGACCCGAAAGAAACCTGGTCGTTGATCACCTGGTTCGTCTATGCCGCGCTCCTCCATGGCCGCTTGACAACCGGCTGGCGGGGGAGCAGGGCCGCCATCCTGGCCATAATCGGGTTTTGCGTGCTGCTTTTTACGTTCCTCGGGGTGAATCTCCTGCTGCCGGGACTCCATAGCTACAGGTAATGCAGAAACAATGAATATTATCGTTGTGGGACTTTCCCATCATTCAGCTCCGCTAGATCTCAGGGAAAAGCTTGCCTTTGCTGCCAACAGCATTGAGGGACCGCTTCGCGAGCTTGTTTCGCTTCCCGATGTTGCGGAGGGGCTCATTGTCTCCACCTGCAACAGGGTTGAGGTCTATGCCGTTACCCGCGACATCGCAGCCGGGATTGCCCAGATCAAGCGTTTTCTGGCTGATTTTCACGCCCTCTCTTTTGACGCTGTCGAGCCTCACCTGTATGGTTATCATGGTGAACATGCCATCCGCCATGTATTTCGGGTCGCGGCCAGCCTTGATTCGCTGGTCGTGGGCGAAGCCCAGATTCTCGGACAGATCAAAGCAGCCTATGGTTACGCCGCGGAATACAAGTCTTCCGGCGTGATCCTCAACCGCTTTCTCCACAAAGCCTTTTCCGTGGCTAAACGGGTCCGGACCGAGACCGGTATTGCCTCTTCCGCGGTTTCCGTTGCCTTTGCTGCGGTCGAGTTGGCGAAAAAAATCTTCGGCAGTCTCTCCGATAAAACGGTGCTGCTCATCGGCGCCGGTGAAATGGGCGAACTGGCGGCGAAACATTTTGTCTCCGGCGGCGTTCGCGACGTGCTCGTGGCCAACCGGACCTATGAGAGGGGAGAGCGCCTTGCCGAAGAGTTCGGTGGCCGGGCGGTGCGTTTTGACGATCTTTTCGACCACCTGCACAAAGCCGATATCGTACTGTCCTCGACCGGGGCCGCCCATTTCATCCTCGAGCCGCAAAGGGTTTCCGAGGTTCTCCGCCGCCGCAAGCTGCGCCCGATGTTTTTCATCGACATCGCCGTGCCGCGGGATATCGACCCGGAAGTGAACAACCTGGAGAACGTTTACCTCTACAACACCGACGACCTGCAGGGCGTGGTGGAGAACAACCTGGAGCAGCGCCGGCGGGAGGCGGAAAAGGCCGAGGAAATTGTTGCCGGAGAAATCGGCCAGTTTCAGGCATGGCTCGCTTCCCTCGAGGTGGTGCCGACGATCGTCGCCCTGCGCAACCATTTTGAAGGGATTCGCCGGGCAGAGCTGGCAAAGACCCTCTCGTTGTGGAAAGATCTGTCGCCGGAAGAGGAAAGGCGTCTGGAACTGCTTACTTCCGCCATCATCAACAAGCTGCTCCATGTTCCGACCAATATCCTGAAGCAGACCGGACAGGGAAACCGGACTGATCTGTACCTCGATGCCGTGCGGAACCTTTTTGCCTTGTCCACCGAACCGGCCGGGGGGCAGGACGAACCTCCGCAAGACGAGGAAGAAGGGTAAAAGCAAGAAATGTCAGTGGCAGTTTGGCTTCTCCGGAACGGAATTTCCAGCGAAGAATTCAGCTGCCCTTCTGGTTGTCACTGAACTCAAATCACCTGGCTAACATTTTTTTATGGAGAACCTATTAACGATGGCAAGACTACTGAAAATTGGCACCAGGAGCAGTCCGCTGGCACTTTGGCAGGCCGAATGGGTGAGCGCCCGGATTCGGGAGCGGTATCCGGAGATAGAGGTCACCCTGGTGAAAATCAAGACCACCGGTGATAAAATCCTCGATGTGCCCTTGGCGCAGGTGGGGGGCAAAGGCCTTTTTGTCAAGGAAATCGAAGAGGCGATGCTCAGGGGTGAGGTGGATATTGCCGTTCACAGCATGAAGGATGTCCCGACTGTGTTCCCCCCGGGCCTCGGCCTCACCTGTATTACCAAGCGGGAGGACCCGCGGGACGCGCTCGTTTCCAGGGGTCTTTCCTTTGCCAGGTTGCCGCACGGCGCGCGGGTCGGAACCAGCGCTCTCCGTCGCCAGGCCCAGCTGCTGGCGCAGCGGCC
This sequence comes from Deltaproteobacteria bacterium, assembly GCA_009668975.1. Taxonomy (GTDB): domain Bacteria; phylum Desulfobacterota; class Desulfuromonadia; order Geobacterales; family Geobacteraceae; genus RPRC01. The sequence goes on from SBEG01000009.1 coordinate 66,445, forward strand.
CGACCTGGAAATGGTGGTGATTCGCGGAAATGTCCAGACCCGCCTTGCCAAACTGGCGGACGAAGGACTGGATGCGGTAATACTTGCGGCCGCCGGCTTGAAGCGGCTCGGTTTTGCCGACCGGGTGACGGAGTATCTGCCGGTGGAGCTGTCACTGCCGGCGATCGGCCAAGGGGCGCTGGGGATTGAGTGCCGCCTTGACGACCGGGAACTCGTGAAGTTGATTTCCTTCCTGAATGATCCGGACACATACCAGGCTGTCGGCGCCGAACGGGCCTTCCTGCTGCGCTGCGAAGGCGGCTGCCAGGTTCCCATTGCCGCCTTTGCCGAAACGGCAGGGGGGCAACTGCGGCTGACCGGCTTCATTTCCGCGGTGGATGGCAGCCGCTCGGTGCGCGGTACCATCAGCGGTCCGGCAGAGTCCTTCCTTTCGCTGGGAACGGAACTTGCCGACCGGCTGCTGTCGGATGGCGGCCGCGAGATCCTCAGCGAGGTGTACCAGAGAGATCTGGTTATTGATCAGGAGATTCCGGTGTAAGTGCTTGATGGAGTGAAGACCTGCCAGGTTTCCAAAAACCTGGCAGGTCTCAGGTTGACTGACTAACTGGTGAGTGGTGCCGTGAAGTATGACCGTGAAAAATGAAAATAATGGCTATGTGTATCTGATCGGCGCGGGTCCCGGTGACCCGGGCCTGATTACCCTGAAGGGCAGGGAAGCCATCGCCCGTGCTGAAGTGATCCTCTATGATTATCTGGCCCACAAGGAACTGCTGTCCTTTGCGCGCCCTGATGCCGAGCTGATCTATGCCGGCAAGGTCGGTGGCGCCCACAATCGTGAACAGTGGCAGATCAATGAGATGCTGGTGGAGAAAGCCCACCAGGGCAAGCTGGTGGCACGTCTCAAGGGAGGGGATCCCTTTATCTTTGGTCGCGGTGGAGAAGAATGCGAGGCTTTGGTAGCAGCTGGAATACCTTTTGAAATCGTGCCGGGAGTAACCGCTGCGGTGGGGGCGGCAGCCTATGCCGGCATACCTCTGACACACCGGGATTTTACCACTTCCGTTACCTTCGTCACTGGCCATGAGAGCAGCAGCAAGGAGGTTTCGGGGATCAATTGGCCGCAGCTGTCGCTCGGTAACGGGACGCTGGTCTTCTACATGGGTATGAAAAACCTCTCCCAGATTACCGCCAACCTCATCGTCCATGGCCGTCCCTCGCAGACGCCGGTGGCGCTGGTTCGCTGGGGCACGCGCCCGGAACAGCACGTCCTGAGCGGTACTCTTGCCGACATTGCCGAGAAGGCTCATCAAGAAGGATTCAAGGCTCCCGCAGTTATCATCGTCGGTGACGTGGTGCGCCTGCGGGACAAGCTGCGCTGGTTCGATGCCCGCCCCTTATTTGGCAAGAGAATTCTCGTTACCCGGGCAACCGACCAGGCAGGGGTTTTTTCCCGCCTCCTCGAAGGCTATGGCGCCCAGGTTCTGGAATGTCCGACCATTGTCGTCACCCCGCCGGAAAGTTTCGCGGCCTTGGACGAGGCGCTTCATGCGCTCAAAAGCTACGATTGGCTGCTCTTTACCTCGGTGAATGGCGTGCGGTACTTTTTCGAGCGGCTCTCTGAACTGGGTTTCGACAGCCGGGCCCTGGGATCGTGCCGGGTCGCCGCGGTCGGTTCAAAGACCAGCGAAGCGCTGGCCAGTCATGGCATCAGGCCTGATCTGCTTCCCTCCGGGTTCCATGCCGAAGGACTGGTCGAAAAATTTGCCGAATTGGGAGTGGCTGGCCAGAAGGCTCTCTATCCGAAAGCCGACCGGGCTCGCGACGTTCTTCCCCGGGGTCTTGCTGAGCTGGGTATGGAGGTAGTGGCTCCGGTCGCCTATCGAACCGCCATTCCGGATTCCCTTTCCACTGAGGCCCTCGAGGCTTTAGAGGAGCGGCGGGTCGATTGCGTAACGTTCACCTCCTCGTCAACGGTCAGCAATCTTGCCACGCTGTTGGGTGAAAACCGGCTTATTCACCTCCTGCAGGGGGTTGCCGTCGCGTCGATCGGTCCGGTCACCTCTGCCACCTGTCGCGAACTGGGGCTGCGGGTCGATTTGGAGCCGGAAAAATCTACAATTGAAGCATTAACGGAAGCAATCGTCACCTGGTATTCATCACACTGAGTTGCCTGCCATTTCAATCTTCAGGGATAATGTATATAGATTCAAGGAGGAAAGGTATGTTCTATCCAACCTATCGAGGTCGCCGCATCCGTGGCAGGGAGGTATTTCGCCGGATGGTCCGCGAAACCAGCCTTTCGGCCAATGACCTGATTTATCCGATGTTTGCGGCGTTCGGTTCCGGAATACGCAAAGAAATCTCCTCCATGCCCGGTATCTACCAGCAGTCGGTGGAAAACATCGTAAGCGAAGCCCGGGAAGTGCACGAGTTGGGCATCCCGGCGGTCATTCTCTTCGGCATCCCGGAATACAAGGACGCTGTCGGCAGCAGTGCCTGTCTGGAGCAGGGGGTGGTGCAGGAGGCGATCAGGGCGCTGAAGAAGGCGGTTCCCGATCTGGCGGTCATCACCGATGTCTGTATGTGCGAGTATACCGACCATGGGCACTGCGGCGTGATCAAGGACGGCGATGTGGACAATGATGCCACTCTCGAACTTCTCTGCCGGGAGGCCCTTTCCCATGCGGAAGCGGGCGCCGACATGGTTGCGCCCTCGGATATGATGGACGGCCGGGTCCGTGCCATCCGGACGGCCCTCGACGAAAATGGCTTCAATCAGCTGCCGATCATGAGCTATGCGGTCAAATATGCCTCCGGCTACTACGGCCCGTTCCGTGAAGCCGCCGAATCGGCTCCCCAGTTCGGCGATCGCCGCTCCTACCAGATGGATCCCGCCAACCGGCTCGAAGCGATCCGTGAGGCGGCCATGGATGTGGAAGAGGGTGCGGACATCCTGATGGTGAAACCGGGGCTGCCCTACCTGGATATCCTACGGGAGGTGCGAAATGAATTCAACCTGCCGTTGGCGGTCTACAATGTCTCCGGGGAGTACAGCATGGTCAAGGCCGCAGCCCGGAACGGCTGGATCGACGAGGACCGTGTGGTGATGGAAACCATGACCGCCTTCAAGCGGGCTGGTGCGGATCTGATCCTGACCTACCATGCGAAGGATGTGGCCCGGCTTCTGCGGAATGGCTGGTAGGGCATTTTCGTGAAACATCCATGAAACATCAGTTCGGCAGACACAGAAAGCGCTTCAAAAATAGCACCTTTTGTGCTACTTTCCTTCAAGTTCAACTTCCTTTGTACATGCCTGGCAGTCGGGTGGCTGCCACGAACCACAACCTATCATTTAATACCCATCAATTCTATGGCCAAGATAATCTGCATAGCGAACCAGAAGGGCGGAGTCGGTAAAACCACGACAGCGGTGAATCTCGGCGCATCTCTTGCCGTTGCCGAGAAGAGAACACTCCTCGTGGACATGGACCCGCAGGGCAATGCCGGCAGTGGCGTTGGTGTCGAGAAGGACGCTCAGCGGGAAAATATCTACCACGCCCTTATTAACGACGCCGACCCGCTGGCAGCCATTATGAAGACCCCTCTGCCGGGTCTGGATATCCTCCCTTCCTCTGATGACCTGGCCGGAGCGGAGCTGGAGCTTGTTTCCCTTCCTGACCGGGAACAGCGACTTGCCCGGATTCTGGCTGCCGTTGACGATTCCTACGAATATATTCTGATCGATTGCCCCCCATCTCTGGGGCTTTTGACCCTGAATGCCATGGTTGCCGCCAAGTCGGTGCTGGTGCCGCTGCAATGTGAATTTTATGCAATGGAGGGACTTTCCAAGATCCTGAAGACGATTCGTCTGGTGAAAAAGGGGCTGAATCCTTCCCTGGCGGTTGAAGGTATCCTGTTGACCATGTATGATGGAAGAAATAACCTTTCACGCCAGGTAAGCGAGGAGATCCGTCAGCATTTTGGCGAAACCGCCTTCAGGACGGTAATCCCCCGTAATGTCAGGCTTTCAGAGGCGCCGAGTCATGGAAAGCCGATTATTCTCTACGATATCTCTTCGCGGGGAGCCTCCAGCTATCTCGAATTGGCGAAAGAGATTATTGAAAGGGAGGGTCTGAATGGTTAAAAAGACCGGACTTGGCAGGGGCATGGCAGCCCTTCTGGAGGTTGTTGAGGACGAGGGGAAAAACAGCGGTTATTTTTCCTGTCCCATCGAGGAGATCAAGCCGAACAGCGAGCAGCCGCGCAAACGATTTTCCATTGAGAAACTGGAGGAGTTGGCCGCCTCCATTCGTGAAAAGGGCATTATCCAGCCTCTGGTTGTGCGGAAGATGCAGGAACACTATGAGCTGGTGGCCGGTGAAAGGCGCTGGCGGGCGGCTCAGAAGGCGGGTCTCCGCGAGGTCCCCGTGGTTATCCAGGATATTTCGGATGACGCTGCCCTGGAGATTGCCCTGATTGAGAATATCCAGCGCGAAGACCTGAATGTCATTGAACAGGCCGAGGCCTTTCATTCTCTGATCGAAAAGTTTCACCTTTCCCAGGAGGAGATGGCTCGGCGGGTGGGAAAAGATCGCTCCACGGTAGCAAATTCCCTGCGACTGCTAAAACTCCCAAATGCGATAAAAAACGACATTCTCGAGGAACGTCTCAGCATGGGACATGCCCGGGCCATCCTTTCCCTTGAGACGAGCGAACTCATGGAGCAGGCCCGCCAGGATATCCTGGCGAAACGCCTTTCCGTGCGGGAAACGGAAAACCTGGTTAAGCGGCTGAAGACGAAGCGTTCGGTAAAACCGAAGGCTCTCCCGGCCCCCGAGATCACCGCGGTTGTGGACAGCCTCAAGCGTCGCTTCATGACAAAAGTCGCCATTCGCCAAAGTGGCAAAGGCGGAAAAGTTGAGATCTCGTTTTCCTCGCTGGATGAATTGACCAGAATAATCGACATCCTTACACCCTAGACTGGTGCCCTGCATTTTGACAAATTTGCCGGAAATTTTCCCATTCGTGCCGGGAGCAGCGAGATAGTGCCGGTGCCGTCACGTTTGCTCTTCTGAGAAACCGATGGATATTGAGGGGTTATCGTAAGTTTATTTATAGGTAAAATTTTTTATTTATACTAAATTATCGTTGACACGGAAATTGCTGTGTGATAGCTATCAACAAGTTTTTGGCTGTTACTCTGGCTCTGAGCGTACATTTCGGCTAAACAGGCGAGAAGAGGTACCCGCATGATTAATATTGATATAGTTCTCCTGTTCCAGGCGGTTAATTTTCTGGTCCTCCTGTTTTTATTGAATATTTTCCTCTATAAACCAATCCGGAAAGTTTTGGCGGAGCGAGCGGCGGAAATATCCGCGTCAAAGGAAAAAACCGTTTCCGTTGACCGGGAGGTGAGCGAAAAAATGGCTCTATACGAGCAGAAGCTCCAGGCCGTCAAAGCTGCTGCTACCGAGGAGAGGAACAAGGTGCTGCGTGCTGCTCGTGAGGAAGAGTCACGGCTCATCGAGGCCGCCCGCAGTGAAGCAGTCGAAGGACTTGCCCGGATCCGGGAATCCATCGCGAAGGAATCAGCGACGGCGGAAAGCTTTCTGAAAGACCAGGCCGCGGCTCTTTCCCGACAGATAACCGAAAAAGTCCTCGGAAGGAGTCTCTCATGAAACCAGTTCGCGGAATGCTTTCGGTCCAGGGGAGTTTCCTGCTTGTGACGGCGATCTGCAGCGGCATCCTTCTTCTCACTACAGCCGGTTTGGCTGCCGAGACCGCTCAGCATGCCGAATCAGGCGCCCAGCTGAAAGACTTTCTCTATCGGCTGTTCAACTTTGCACTCCTTGCGGGGATATTGATCTGGGCTTGGAAAAAGGCGAAGGTCAGCGAACTCCTTGCCACCCGCAGGGCCAATGTTGAGAAGACTCTCCTTGAAGCGGAGGAGATTAAAGAAGAGGCAGAGCGAAAGCTCGCTGAATATACTGAAAAGCTGGAGAAGGCCAGCCGTGAGATTGAGGAAATCTATGCGGCCATCAAGCAGGAGGGCGAAGCGGAGAAAAACCGGATTATCCAGGAGGCGAAAGAGGCTGCCGAGCGAGTTCGCCGCCACGCACAGCTTGCCGCTCACCAGGAGATTCAGCAGGCAACTGCCCGCTTGCAGGCTGAAACTGCCCGCCTTGCGATTGAGCTGGCAACAGCCTCGCTGAAACAGTCGGTTACCCGCGCTGATCAGGACCGGTTTGTTGATGAATATCTTACTAAGGTTGTGGAGGGGTAGTGAGCACCTACGCTATTGCACGAAGATATGCCAAAGCCCTCATTCAGATTGCCGTGGATCAGAGGATGGTTGAACAGTTCTATTCCGAGCTTCAGGGGTTTTCCCAGGCCCTTGAGTCAAATCCTGAGGCGCTGGCACTGCTGACGGAACCGGGTGTGCGAATTGAAGTGAAGCGGGCGTTGGTGAAGTCTCTCTGCGAGCAACTCGGAATCTCCAAAACGATCGGCGACTTCATTCTGCTGCTCCTTGACAAGAAGAGACTCATGTACCTTTCTCCGATTACGTCCTGTTTCCGTACCTTTGGTGATGAATCTGCCGGGATCCTCCGTTCGACCATCACCTCTGCGTTGCCTTTGTCGGAAAACCAGGTGAGTGAATTGCGCAGTGCCCTGGAAAGAACAACGGGAAAAAAGATTATTCTGGATGTTGCGACGGACCCTTCACTTATCGGAGGAGTTGTGACCCGGATTGGCGATAAAGTCTTGGATGGCAGCATCAGAACCCAGTTGACGATGATTCAGGATATATTACAGAAGGGGTGAGACGTGCCTATGGAATTGCGAGCGGAAGAAATCAGCGAGATTATCAGGAAGCAGATTGAAGGTTACGGCAAGGATATCGAAGTAGCCGAAACCGGAACCATCATTTCCGTTGGGGACGGAATCGCCCGAATTCACGGCCTCGCCAAGGCGATGGCGGGAGAATTGCTGGAGTTTCCCGGTGGTGTTTCCGGCATGGTTCTCAATCTTGAGGAGGGGAATGTCGGCGTCGCAATCCTTGGTGAGGATAACCAGAACATCAAGGAAGGCGCCATCGTCAAGCGGACCGGCAGAATTGTGGAGGTTCCGGTTGGTGATGCTCTGGTGGGCCGGGTTGTCAATGCCCTCGGTGAACCGATTGACGGTAACGGTCCGATCGAGACCAGCGATTACCGGAAGGTCGAAGTGAAAGCCCCTGGTATCGTCAAGCGGAAATCGGTCCACCAGCCCTTACAGACCGGCCTCAAGGCCGTGGATGCAATGGTTCCGATCGGACGTGGTCAACGTGAGCTCATTATCGGTGATCGTCAGACCGGTAAAACTGCAATTGCCATCGATACGATCATCAACCAGAAGGGCGGCGATGTAATATGTATCTACGTGGCCATCGGGCAGAAGCGCTCAACAGTTGCCCAAGTGGTGAACAGGCTCCGCGAAAACGGCGCAATGGAGTATACCATCGTTGTTTCCGCCTCCGCTTCCGAGCCAGCCCCGCTGCAGTTCATCTCTCCGTATACCGGCGTTACCATGGGTGAGTTCTTCCGGGACAGCGGGCGGCATGCTCTGATCATTTACGATGACCTTTCAAAGCAGGCTGTTGCCTATCGTCAGCTTTCGCTGCTCCTGCGCCGGCCTCCCGGACGTGAAGCCTATCCCGGTGACGTTTTCTACCTTCACAGCCGCCTTCTGGAGCGGGCCGCGAAGTTGTCGGACGAGTACGGAGCCGGTTCCCTGACCGCGCTGCCGATCATCGAGACCCAGGCGGGTGACGTGTCCGCGTACATCCCGACCAATGTCATTTCCATTACCGATGGTCAGATTTACCTGGAGAGCGACCTTTTCTACTCCGGGGTGCGCCCGGCGATCAACGTTGGACTTTCCGTCTCGCGCGTCGGCGGCGCCGCCCAGATCAAGGCCATGAAGCAGGTTGCCGGAACCCTGCGGCTCAGCCTGGCCCAGTATCGCGAAATGGCCGCTTTTGCTCAGTTCGGTTCTGACCTGGACAAGGCGACCCAGATGCAGCTTGCACGTGGCGAGCGGCTGGTGGAGATGCTGAAGCAACCCCAGTATCGTCCGATATCTTCGGAGAAACAGGTCCTGATCATCTTTGCCGCCAACAACGGTTTTGTGGATGATTACCCGGTTTCGGCCCTTTCCCGCTATGAAACGGAGCTTTATACCTTCTTTGATATTCGGAAAGCGGACATCCTAACTGAAATTCGCGAGAAGAAAGCCATAGATGACCAGTTGAGGGGCAAGATCATTTCCGCCCTCGATGAATTCAAGAAAGAATTCACAGTCTAAACAAGGACGGTACTTTCCCCATGGCAAGCCTGAAAAGTATTCGAAAGAGAATCAATTCGGTCAAGAGCACCCGGCAGATCACCAAGGCGATGAAAATGGTCGCTGCCGCAAAACTGCGCCGTGCTCAGGACAAGGTGCTTGCTGCCCGGCCCTACGCGAAGAAGCTTGAAGAGGTTCTGGTCAGGCTCAGCAGCAGTGGTGGTGCGGTTGATCATCCTTTGGCCAGCAGGGAAAAATCGGAAACGGCGCTGCTGATCGTCGTCAGCTCCGACCGGGGTCTCTGCGGTGGTTTCAACGCCAATATCTGCAAAGCCGCGGAAGCTTTCATGCGTGAGAATGCCTCCCGTTATCAGGAAATCAACCTTCTGACCATTGGCCGGAAGGGTTTTGAATACTTGAGAAAACGGGCAACAATCCGGAAAAACTATTCAAATATTCTGTCGACGATGAGCTATCAGGAGGCCTCCATCATCGGCCAGGAACTGATCGAAGGATACCTGGCACAGGAGTATGATGATGTCTATCTGCTCTATAACGCCTTCAGAAGCGTGATGTCGCAGGACATTACCCTGAAACAGCTGCTGCCGATCGAACCTCCTCAAGGGTCTCAAGAGGAGTTCCTGCCGGAAGCAATCTACGAGCCGTCAAGAGAGGACCTTCTCGCGGAACTGTTCCCCAAGAATATCGAGGTGCAGCTTTTCCATGCCATGCTGGAATCAATCGCTTCCGAGCACGGCGCCCGGATGACGGCGATGGATAGTGCCTCGAAAAACGCATCGGAGATGATCGCGAAACTGACCCTGCAGTATAACCGGGCACGGCAAGCGGTCATCACCACGGAGTTGATGGAGATCATTTCCGGGGCGGAATCGGTCAACGGTTAAACGATCAACCAGCTACGCTCTACCATAGATACCGGTCCGTTGCCGGGCCGCAGGAGGATGAAACCAGATGAGTCAGAATTTCGGAATTATTTCGCAGGTCATCGGCGCGGTAGTGGACGTGGAGTTTGAGCCGGGCAAGCTCCCGGCAATCTATAATGCGCTCCGAGTGACCAATCCGGCCATCGATGATCGGGAAAATAATCTGGTGCTGGAAGTTGCGCAACATTTGGGCGAGAACACCGTCCGCACCATTTCCATGGATTCGACCGACGGTCTGGTTCGTGGCCAGCAGGTTGTGGATACCGGCAAGCAGATTACCGTGCCGGTCGGCCGCAAAACACTGGGCCGCATCCTCAATATTATCGGAGAGCCGGTCGATGAAATGGGTCCGATCGGCGCGGAAAAAGAATACGAGATCCACCGGGAAGCGCCCAGCTTTCTCCAGCAGTCCACCAAGGTTGAAGCGTTCACAACCGGCATCAAGGTTGTCGACCTGCTGGCACCCTATGCCCGCGGGGGAAAGATCGGCCTGTTTGGCGGCGCCGGCGTCGGCAAGACGGTTATCATCATGGAACTCATCAATAACATTGCCAAGCAGCATGGCGGATTTTCGGTATTCGCCGGAGTTGGTGAGCGTACCCGGGAAGGTAATGACCTCTGGAATGAAATGAAGGAGTCGGGCGTTCTCGATAAAGCCACCCTGGTCTATGGCCAGATGAATGAGCCGCCGGGAGCCCGTGCCAGGGTTGCCCTTTCGGCTCTGTCTGTCGCCGAGTACTTCCGCGACGAGGAGGAGCAAAACGTTCTGCTCTTCATCGACAACATTTTCCGCTTTACCCAGGCAGGCTCAGAGGTTTCGGCGCTGCTTGGCCGTATTCCTTCCGCGGTTGGTTACCAGCCGACCCTGGCAACGGAGATGGGTGAACTCCAGGAGCGTATTACCTCCACCGACAAAGGTTCCATTACCTCAGTCCAGGCTATTTACGTGCCTGCCGACGACTTGACGGACCCGGCTCCCGCAACGGCTTTTGCTCACCTCGATGCCACGACCGTCCTTTCTCGCCAGATTGCCGAGCTTGGGATTTATCCGGCTGTTGACCCCCTCGATTCCACTTCCCGAATTCTTGACCCCCAGGTTATCGGGGAAGAACACTACGCAATTGCCCGCGAAGTCCAATACGTTCTCCAGCGCTACAAAGACCTGCAGGACATTATCGCGATACTTGGTATGGACGAGCTTTCCGAGGATGATAAGCTGGTGGTGGCTCGTGCACGTAAAATACAGCGTTTCCTTTCACAGCCTTTCCACGTTGCAGAGACCTTTACCGGAACTCCCGGGAAGTATGTGGAGTTGAAGGACACCATTAAGGGGTTCCAGGAAATTGTCGCGGGCAAACACGATTCCGTGCCGGAGCAGGCTTTCTATATGGTCGGCACGATTGAAGAGGTCTTGGAGAAGGCGAAGAGGCTGGCCGTCTGATAAACTAATCCAATCCGGGCCCGGGACAGGAGTACGCGCCCATTGTTCGAATTCATAGCCGAAAAGGATTTTTCCGATGGCAGAAAAATTACAGCTTGAACTGATTACCCCGTACAAGAAAGTCCTCTCCGAGCAGGTGGATATGATTACTGCATTTGGCTCTCTGGGCGAATTTGCCGTATTGCCGGGACACGCCTCATTTCTTACTTCGTTGAAGATAGGGGAACTCAGCTACCTCAAGGATGGAGAAACATTTCACCTTGCTTTGAATTGGGGCTATTTCGAGATTGTGGATGATACTGTCACGATTCTCGTGGAAACTGCCGAACGTGCTGACGAAATAGATCTGGAAAGGGCACGGGCAGCTCTTGGGCGTGCTGAGGAAGCCCTCAAAAAACTCACGCGGGAAGACAAAGATTTAATTGTCTATGAAGCAGCGTTACAAAGAGCACTCATCAGGATGCAAGTTGCCACGAAAGCAGCCCGTAAATAGCTTTGCAGCATGGGATGAAATACATGAAAAGAGCGGTTTGTCGCTCTTTTTTTTGTGGAATAACAAGAAGTTGCCTTGCCGTGAAACGAGTGTGTTTCTTTGCCGTTTCAGCCAAGTTTCCGAAAAGTTGTTTAACGTCTGAGATTCATTAGATTTAGGCGCTTGAACATGAAGAGGTTTTGTGGTACATACAGGTGAGATCTGAAAACTAATGAAAAAAATTGTTATTATTTTTGCTGTCCCGCCCGTGGAGCCCGTTGTTTGCTGTAATCAACGGAATTTTTGGACCAGCCGGTTTTTCTGCACATGCCTGTGCAGAAAATAACGGGAGTGCTTTTGAGTGACACATTCCAATGGCAATGGAAATGAACGTGACACGCTGAGACCGCATTGCCAGGGTCACAGCGGTTCTTTTATGCCTGGGGACAAAAGACGCGAAATCGCGAAAAAGACTCTCATTAACCGGCTGAATCATCATAACTTCACTGACAGTGAAATTCTGGTAAACCTTGCCCACACGAAGTACGGCTCACCAATTTCCCTCCGGGCGAAACCTTTGCCATGCCTGGGGGAGACACTCGAATGTACCTGGGTAAAGGCTCCGGGGCTCGAACAGGTCCTGAAGAACTATCGTTACGTTAATTTCATCCTCCCCGACCCGCATCAATCTTTCCTTGTCGAAGCGGTTTCAGTCAGCCTCACCGACGAAAAAATCATCTTGCGCCTTCCGGAAACCTGTCTGGAAATTGATTCCCGCCAGGTAATTCGCCACTCCTGCCATGATATCAGCGTCCGACTCCTCCAGAACGGCGTGTACTTTCAAGGTGCTCTCGTCGATTTCAGCCCCCTGTCCTTTCGGGTTGCCCTGACCAGTCTTTCTGATCAGCCATTCCAGTGGCTCAATGTGGAATCGTCAGTCCATATCGTTTTCAGTAAGGGACAGGAAATGCTTTTTTCCGGTGATTGCGCGATCATGAAACAGGACTGCGGGCAGAAAACCCGTTCACTTGTCCTGCGCCCGCTCAACACGCAGATTCGCAGGTTCAAGCAAAAGGAGTTCAGGAGTTCGCGCCATAAACTGATCCCTTCTCCCAACGTGGTATTTCGTGATCCGCTCACGGGAAAGCAGGTTAACCTCAAGGTTGTCGATTTATCGGGTTCGGGTTTTTCCGTGGAAGAGAAAGAGGAAAATTCCGTTCTCCTGCCGGGACGTGTTCTGCCCGAAGTGAACATTGATCTGGCTGCTATCATTTCACTTCGCTGCAAGGCCCAGGTTGTCTATCGGACTGTCACTCAGGAGAATGAGGAAAAGCGTACGGTCAAGTGTGGTCTGGCCATTCTTGATATGGACATCCAGGAGCATGTCAGACTTCAGGCGTTGCTGAACCAGGTGTCAGACCAGGATTCCTATTTCTGTAACAGGGTTGACATGGATTCGCTGTGGGAGCTGTTTTTTCAGACCGGATTTCTCTATCCGGAAAAATACTCTTTCATCCAGGCGAACAAGGAGAATTTCAAGAAGACCTACGAGAGGCTCTATACCGGTAACCTCCATGTGGCCCGGCATTTCGTCTACCAGAAGAACGGCATGGTCTACGGCCATGTGGCGATGGTTCGCTTCTTTGAAAATACCTGGCTGGTTCATCACCATGCAGCGAATAATGCCGTGCACATAAAGGCAGGCCTGTCCGTTCTCGAGCAGGTCGGCCGGTCCATCAATGATTCCAAAAATCTTACCTCGACCCGGATGAATTTCGTTGCCTGCTACTACCGGCCGGAAAACAGGTTTCCGAAAAGGATTTTCGGCCGCATTGCCGAACAGATCAATGACAGAAACGGCTGTTCTATCGACTCTTTCGCCTATCTTCATTATCGGAAGAGTTCGCTGGAAAGCTGGGATCTTTCCGGTCCATGGTCTCTTACCAAAACTCAGGCAGAGGACCTTGCCGAACTCGACAATTTCTACCGTCACGTGTCCGGGGGGCTCCTGGTCAATGCATTGGATCTTGAGCCGGAGATGCTGGAAGTTGATGAAATCGCTCAGGAATTTGAGAAAGTTGGTTTCAAGAAGGAAAAATATCTGTTTTCCCTGAAGAAAGACGGGAATCTGAAAGCTGTATTTGTGGTCAACGTATCCGACATTGCCTTGAATATGTCGGACCTGACGAACTGTATTCACACGATAGTGGTCGATCCCGAGGATTTTCCGAGAGGAACGCTCTTTATGATCTATTCGCTGTTGTCCAAATACTATGATAGTGAATATGTTCCGATCCTGCTCTATCCTGTTTCCTATGCTGACAACCATCAAATCGAGTACGACAAGATCTACAGTTTGTGGATACTTAATATGCAGTATACTGATAGCTATTTTCGCTATGTCGACAGAATTGTTCATCATTGCAAGTAAATTCTTTGGCTGTCTTTGTAATCAACTATTAACGACACGGTGATTCATGCGAAGTGACCCCTTAAAACCAGCTTTGTACAATAGCAGAATTATCGACACCTATCTCAGGCTGCTCAAGAAAAAGTACAGTTATGTCAATATTGGAGATCTGCTGAGATCCGCGAAAATGGAACCCTATGAAGTTGCTGACCAAGGGCACTGGTTTAATCAGGAGCAAGTTGACCTCTTCTATGAAAGACTTGTCAAGGTCACCGGAAATGAACAGATTGCCCGGGAGGCCGGGCGCTTTGCCGCTGCGCCTGACTCAATCAGCGTTTTGCGTCAATATGTACTTGGCCTTGGCAGTCCGGCAAAGGCTTATGAATTGATCGGTAAAACTTCCCAGAACTTTACCCGGTCATCGCGCTATGAGTCCCGGCGCATTGCATCCAATAAAGTTGAAATTATTGTCACCCCTGAAAAAGGGGTCTGCGAAAAGCCTTTTCAGTGCGAAAATCGCATCGGTTTTCTTGAAGCCGTTGCCACGGTTTTCAATAAGAAACTCCTCCATGTCGAGCATCCCGAATGTATCTTTCATGATGGCAGTGCCTGCCGGTATATCATTTCCTGGGAAAAAACCCCCTCCAGGTACTGGAATAAAGTTCGGAATTACGGAATTGTGCTGTTGCTGGCCCTGGTTGGCGCATCGTACTTCCTGAACGGCTGGGTTGCCCTGCTGGCCGTTGTGCCGACCTTTGTGTCATTTGTTCTGCTCGCGTGCCTGGTTGCTGCAAGCGTCGAAAAAAAGGAACTCATGACCGGCATTGAAAATCTGAGAGAATCCACGGACAAACTACTCGAACAAATCAATTTGAATTATACCAATGCCTTGCTGACGAACGAAATCGGTCAGGCAGTCAGCAAACAGGTCGATGTGGCTGCGATCCTGCGGAATGTTTTTGAGGTGCTGCAGAAAAGACTCGACTATGACCGCGGGATGATCCTTCTTGCGGACAAGGAAAAGACCCGTCTGCTTTTCAGCGCCGGGTTCGGTTATTCCGTGGAACAGCAAAATCTGTTGCAGAAAACCTCCTTCCATCTTGACCGTCCCGAGTCAAAGGGGATCTTCGTAATTTCGTTCCGGGAGCAGAAACCTTTCCTGGTAAATGATTTTGATGATATCAAGACCAACCTGTCTTCCCACAGTCTGACTTTTGCAAAAATGCTCGGTGCCCAGTCTTTCATCGTTTGCCCGATTGTCTGCGACGGAGAATCGGTCGGAATTCTCGCCGTTGACAACGTTGTGACGAAAAAACCTTTGATCCAGAGTAATATGAGCCTGCTGATGGGAACCGCCACGGTTATCGGTATCAGCATACGTAATGCGATGCTGAATGAAGCCCGTGAGTATCAGTTCAGCTCGACCCTGCAGGTATTGGCCGCAAGCATCGATGCCCGTGACAACCTTACCGCGGGCCATGCAGAAAAGGTTACCAAGTATGCACTCGGCATCTGTCAGGAACTGGGGCTGTCCAAGGATTACACCGAAATGATCCGGGTCGCCTCGCTGTTGCATGACTATGGGAAAATCGGCATCCCTGATGCTATCCTGAAAAAAGAAGGCAGGTTGACAGTTGAGGAGTATACGCAGGTTAAATCCCATGCGGAGAAAACCAGGGAAATACTCGAAGAGATTAATTTTGAGGGAATTTACCGGCAGGTTCCCGAGGTTGCCGGCAGCCACCATGAAAAAATCGACGGGACAGGATATCCACGCGGGCTTAGGGGCAGTGAAATCCCCTTTGGGGCGAAGATCATCGCGGTGGCCGATTTCTTTGAGGCGATTACGGCGAAGCGCCACTACCGGGGTCCGATGCCTCTGGCACTCGCCATAAAACTGCTGGAGGAGAGAAGTGGCGCTCATTTTGAAAAAAAAGTGGTCAGAGCATTTATCCGCTATCTGGAACAGGACAGCAAGCTCCTTGAGGAACTTGCTGCCCAAAAGCAGGTGCGTGAAGTGCGCCACAGGCGAGTCCCCTGCCGCACCTCCGTGTCCTTCCGAGTTAATGGCAAAACCGTTTCCGGAGTCAGCACGGACATCAGCACAAGGGGCATGTTTGTGGCAATTGATGATGATTTTGAGGAGGGGAGTCCCATTGAACTTACCTTTTTTCTGCCGAACAGCCAGTCGGTAAAGATTGAGGCAAAGGGGCGTGTCGCCTGGGTGAACAACAACCGGAGAAGACTGAAACCGGTATTCCCCACCGGAGTTGGTGTGGAGTTTCTGGATGTTGTGCCGACAGATGAGATGCTTCACTCATATGTTGGGGCCTACGCAAGCTGATTTGCCAAGCTGTTTGACCCGGTTCAGAAAATTCCTGATCTCCGACCGCCAGCTTGCACGAAAGGACTCGGCCTTGTGGCCTTGACAGGGTAAGCACAGCGGCACGAATTAATGAAACCCTCCGGAATCCCTGGAAAAACATCTCTTCTGTACCTTGACGCCAACCTTTCGCTCCAGATCAGAGGAAAGGAATAAGACTTTCATCCGAAAAAATTGGGTCACAGGCGGTCTTTTCCTGGAGTTCCTGCAGTTCTTGCACCTGGTTCGTCATCTTCCCTCCGAGAGACTCAACTAGCTAACATACTCGTTTTCCTCGATAATTCAACCGGGCTAATGTGATGAAATAGTGATTGCATTTTTGCGATAAAATGCTTACTAGTAAACCGGTGTGGCGGTATCAGGCGCGTGAGGCAGGGAAATAGCGGCACCTCGAGGTTGGCGGTGTGGTGGAAAATACCGATAACTATCGGTGGTAAGATTCGCCGGGTTGAAATCCGTGAAAAGGAAAAAGAGAGCAAAGGAGCTGAAGCGCATTGAGACCTGAACAAGGATCTTCCTTCTGGGGGGGGATCGTCAAATCCATGGGCCTGGTTTTCGGTGATATCGGAACCAGCCCTATCTATACACTTACCGTAATTTTCGCCTTAACCAAGCCGACTCCGGAAAATGTATTCGGCATTCTCTCGCTGGTATTCTGGACGATGACCATTCTGGTGACGGTTGAGTATGCCTGGCTTGCCATGAGTCTTGGCCGTAAGGGGCAGGGGGGAGAAATTGTCCTCCGGGAAATTCTGATCAGGCTCCTGAAAAAGGGGCGTATGCTGAGTTTTGCCGGTCTTCTGTCCTTTATCGGTGTGTCCCTGCTTCTTGGTGACGGCGTCATCACACCTGCCATCAGTATTATGTCTGCAGTGGAGGGTATGCTGCTCATCCCCGGATTCGGGAATCTCAATCAGGGGATCTTGATCCTTATCGCCATTTCCATTGCCGTCGGCTTGTTCGTAATGCAGTTCAAGGGTACCGACAAGGTCGCGAGCGTCTTCGGGCCGATCATGGTTGTCTGGTTTGTTACCCTCGCACTGTCCGGTCTGGTATCCCTTACGAAAATGCCGGACGTGGTTTTATCGATCAGCCCTCATTACGCTATCCGGTTCTTCCTTGATAACGGTCTGTCGGCGTTCTTCGTTCTGTCCGAGGTCATCCTCTGCGCCACCGGGGGGGAGGCTCTCTATGCCGATATGGGCCATCTGGGCAAAAAACCGATTATCAGAGCCTGGTATTTCGTCTTTGCCGCCCTGATGATCAATTATCTGGGGCAGGGTTCATTCATTCTGAGGGATCCGACAGCGAAGAATGTGCTGTTCGGCATGGTGCAATCCCAGGCGCCATCGATGTACATCCCGTTCCTCATCCTGACGATCATGGCCACCATCATCGCTTCCCAGGCGGTCATCAGCGGAGTATTTTCCATTATCTACCAAGGGCTTACCACCCGGCTGCTGCCGCTGATGAAGATTGATTATACCTCCCACATCATGAAGTCCCAGATCTATATCGGGTTTATCAACTGGACGCTCATGTGTGCGGTAATTTTTATCATGCTTATTTTTCAGAAATCGGCCAACCTGGCGGCCGCTTACGGCATGGCGGTAACCGGATCTATGACCATCACCAGTTTGATGATGATCATGATCTTTGCCCAGACCAACAAGAAATGGAAAGTCCCGCTGGCGGTTGCGGTCTGCTGTGTCGATCTCATTTATCTCTCGTCCACGTTCACCAAGCTTCCCCATGGCGCCTACTGGTCGATTATCCTGGCGTCGTTTCCGCTTGTTACCATTCTCATCTGGACGAATGGCCAGAAAAACCTCTACCGGGCTTTACGGCCGCTGGATATAGATACCTTCGTGGTAAGCTATGAGCAAATCTACGCCACCGGGCGGATCCTGCCGGGAACCGCCCTGTTTTTCTCCCGCGAATGGAATATTATTCCGCCCTATGTCATTCATTGCATTATCCGCAGCAACATCGTCTACGAAAGGAATATCCTGATTTCCATTGTCCGGACCGACAATCCGTTCGGGGTGAAAACCGAATTGCGCCGGGATATTTCCCCCGGACTCGACGCCTTCGAGGTTCGGGCCGGCTACATGGTGGTGCTGGACATCGAAAAGCTCTTGCAGATTAATGGTATTAAGGAGAAGGTGATTTTCTACGGCATAGAAGACATAAATACCAGGAATCCGGTTTGGAAGATTTTCAGCCTGATCAAAAAATTGACGCCGAACTTTGTCCAGTTCAACAAACTTCCCGCCAGTCGCCTGCATGGGGTAGTAACCCGGGTGGAAATGTAAAAAAGGGGCGCAGCCATCCGGCTGCGCCCCTTTTTTTTGTTGTATCAAAAGGTTACATGTCGTCTTCGTCAGAAACCGGAATTTCGCTGTAGGTTCTCTCTTCTTCAAAGCGCTTGGTCTGCGCCTGCATTTTTTCGATATCTTCCTTGCATTTCACGCAGTAGTGGGCGAACGGCACGACCTTGAGTCTGCCGAGCGGAATATCGCAGCCGCACTCTTCACAGATCCCATACTCGCCTTCCTGAATCCGCAGGAGAGCCTCATCGATATTCCGCAACTTTTCCCTCTCCCGATCGCTCAGTAGCAGGCCCAATTCCCGATCTCTTTCGCTGGATGCCTGGTCGTAAATATCGCCACTCGGATCCCCGCTGGGAAGTTCTGACGTGGATTTTATCGATTTGTTTATTTCTTTCAGCGTCTCCTCTTTCAGCTTCAGGAGAAGTGCTTTCATTTCATCAGTTCTCTCTACCATCTAGACCTCTCAAAAAAATTCTCTTACTGCCAATTAAGATTGGACATAATAACCTACTTTATTCTGATGTCAAGTGAAAAGCCTTGTTTCATGAGGCCTTGAAAGCAGGATTCTATTCCGTTTCAGCGCCACAAATTTCTCCGATGAGATCGTAATCGGAGGAGTCGGTTATTTGCAGGCGTACGATGTCACCGACGTTGGCGGTGCCGGCGGTAATATAGACCAGTCCGTCGATGTCGGGGGCCTGGCGTGACGAGCGGCCCTTCAGAAGCAGTTCGGTTTCTTCACTGTACCCTTCCACGATTACCTCTTCGATCATGCCCACCAGTCGCCGGTTTCGCTTGAAGGAGAGCCGGGACTGGGCCTTCATGATCTTCTTATAGCGTTCCCGTTTGACTCGTTCCGATACCTGGTCTGTCATTTCATTGGCGGGCGTTCCTTCTTCCCGTGAATAGCAGAATACGCCGAGACGGTCAAACTGAGCTTCCTCGACAAACTGAAGCAGATTTTTAAAATCCTCCTCGGTTTCACCCGGAAAGCCGACGATAAGGGAGGTCCTCAGGGCAATGTCCGGAATTTCAGTACGGATCTTTGCCAGCAGGGTGCGGATTTCCTCGGAAGTGCTGC
Source organism: Deltaproteobacteria bacterium (assembly GCA_009668975.1). Classification (GTDB taxonomy): domain Bacteria; phylum Desulfobacterota; class Desulfuromonadia; order Geobacterales; family Geobacteraceae; genus RPRC01. The sequence continues at coordinate 85,834 of SBEG01000009.1, forward strand.
GCCGGTTCATGCGATTGAGGATTGGGTCGCTGATATGCTGGAGGGGAATATCAAGGTATTTGCAGACTTTTTCCTCTTCCTTGATCAGCTGGATGAGTCCGTCGGTAATGCCGTTGGGGTAGGCATAGAGCAGGCGTATCCAGCGAAGACCCTCGATGGGAACCAATGCCCGGATCAAATCCTCCAGTGTGGGTCGTCCTTCCAGGTCGGCGCCGTAATTGGTGACATCCTGGGCAATGAGATTCAATTCGCGCGCGCCGCCCTCCACCAGTCTCCGTGCCTCTTTCACCAGGGCGTCCACCGGACGGGAGCGGTAGGAGCCGCGCAGACTTGGAATAACGCAGTAGGAACAGCAATTCGAGCAACCCTCAGCGATCTTCAGGTAAGCGGAATACACCGGTGTCGACTTGAGCCGGGGTGAGTCTTCGTCAAAGATGAAGTTGGGATCACCGATATAGCGGAGTTGTTCGGAGGTGCCCTTCTTTTCGGCGATGATCTCGGCGATGCGGGGATAATCGCCGGTGCCGATGAAAATATCAACTTCCGGCAGTTCCCGGCACAGTTCCTCCTGATAACGCTGCGGCAGGCAGCCGGTCACGATGAGCAGCCGGCAGTGGCCGTCATGCTTCCGATCGGCCAGGTCGAGGATTGCGTCAACGCTCTCCTGCTTGGCTTCCTTGATGAAGGAACAGGTATTGACGATGATGATATCGGCATCTTTTTCATCGGTGGTGATTTCGTAGCCTTCCCGGTCGAGAAAGCCGAGCATTATTTCCGCATCCACCAGGTTTTTCGGGCAGCCGAGGCTGACCATACTGATTTTTTCTTTTACCATGTCGTTCAAATGCACCTCTGTAAGCTGTGAGGAGTGAGGTGTGAGGGGTGAGGAGAGTGAGGCCTGATCCGGTCTTTAACTCTTCACTCCTTACTCTTCACTCCTCACTGAGTTCTATTGTCTGAAATTTATGAACTGCATCTCGATGTCCAGATCCTTGCCCTTCAAAAGTCGAATGATTTCCTGGAGATCATCGATATTTTTTCCGGTTACACGCACCTGGTCATCCTGGATCTGAGCCTGAACTTTCAGTTTCGTTTCCTTGATGACGGCAATGACTTCCTTGCCCTTTTCCTTCGAGATCCCCTGCTGAACGGTGATTATCTGCCGGACCATGCCGCCGGAAGCTGCTTCGGCCGTTCCATACTGCAGTGCCTTGACCGAAATACCGCGCTTCAGGAACTTTGACTGGAGGATATCGATGATTGATTTGAGTCGGAAATCATCATCGGCGAGTATCTTGATGCTCTCTTTTTCCAGCGTGACCTCGCTTTTTGATTTTTTGAAGTCATAACGCTGGGCAATTTCCTTGACAGTCTGGTTGACCGCATTATCTACTTCCTGCATTTCGACTTTGGAAACTATATCAAATGACGGCATAATGTGCCTCCTTTCTGAATTGCATTGGAAACCACAGACGGCGCAGCCTTCCGGGACCCTCCTGCGCACGGAATGCTTAACACCTAAAATCAACCCCCCCTTAATCCCCCCTTGACAGGGGGGAAGCCTTACAGTCTCCCCTGTCAAGGTTTGGAGGGGTTGCCTGCGAAAAAACACCTGTTACAGGGTAGTCGACAGTTCCCGGCTCGATTCGTACCGATCAGTGGCGTACTATTTCCGTGCCGGCAGGGATTTTGAAATGAAAGAGCGAAGCGGGTAGCCCCCGGTTAACTCTCACCTGGCTGAAATCAATGGTTGTTTTGGTGCCCATCTGATCATAGATAACAGAAGTCAGGATCGGAAACGTGTTGCGAATGCTGCCTTTTTTGAGGTACGCCGCAACGTCTTTTGCTGCAACGGTCAGTTCAAGCTTCGCCAGGTTCTGACTCGGGGTTTTCGGTATGAGTTCGAGAAGGTAGTTTCCCTTTGCATCACGTCCACCCTTTAACGGGGTGATGGTGAAGTCGCGTGAAATTCTGCCGATGCCTGTCAGGTAATTGAGAGTTATTCCCTGCCCGCCTTCAAAGAGACGTTTCAGATCGCTGATCATCACCTGTTTGTTCTCCGGGAGATGGTACCAGACCGTGGAGCCGTCCGACACGATCAGTTGCCGCGGTTTTGTATAGTCGAAACGGAACATGGCCGCGCCTTTGGGTTTCTTTTTGATGGATAGTGTACCGGCGCCTTTTTGTTCTCTTTTCATCGAAGCGAGATACGTTCGCTGCGAAAAGCTTGCCTGCAGGTCGGTCAGAGAATTGTAGCTTTGCTCCACCGTTGCAACAACTTCTTTAAGTTGTGCCTCGGCTCGGGCCGGTTGGGCGGATAAAATCGTAAGGGCCGCCGTGCAGCAGAAAACACTGAAGATTATGAGTCGTTTCATGGGGTTCCTTTCCGGAAAAACGCGGCTGATAGTGACATAACTCGATTTTTGACGCAACTTCTTTCGTTTTTCCCTGCGCCGCTCGTGCCCTGACGGCAAGCGGGCCAAGTTGAGGGTGAGTCCGGCCATTTTGAGAGCCTGTTACAGCAGATTTGCCGGATCTATGATAAAGATTACCTGACCGTCTCCAAGAATCGCCCCGCCGAGAAAGCCCTTCATCCGGTTCAAGGGGCTGCCGAACGGTTTTACGAAAACATCCTGTTGGCCCACAAAGCGGTCCACAACGAGTGCCACGCTGCGTTCGTTCATCTCCACGATAACTGCCGGAACGCTTTCGCCCTTGATTGGGGAGAAAGGGAGGTCAAGCAAGCGGTGGAGGCTCACCAGGGGAATTTCTTCGTCACCAAGCTGAAAAAACTTTCCCTTGCCGCGACTCCGGATCATTTCCTTCCTCATATCGACAGTACGGAGTACCTTGGTCACGGGAAGTCCGACAATTAATTTGGCGCAGGCCACCAGCAGGATCTGGATGATGGAGATGGTCAGCGGCAGCGAAAGGGTGAAGCAACTGCCCTTCCCCGGTGCGGATTCAATGGCAAGGTTTCCGCCAATCGCCTGAACGGAGGCGCGGACGGCATCCATGCCGACCCCACGTCCGGAAACGTCGGTTATCTCGGTCGCGGTGGAGAAGCCGGGCAGACAGACCAGCATAAGGGCCTGCTGGGGTGAGAGCTGCGCGGCTGCTTCCGGTGAGAGAAGGCCCTTCTCCAGCGCGGCAGATACAAGTCGTTGCGGATCCATGCCTTTGCCGTCATCGCGGATGGTGATGAGCACCCGGTCCTTTTCCCGGTGTACATCAATGCTGATGGTTCCTGCGGGCTTCTTGCCCGCTGCCTTGCGCTCTTCCGGCAATTCCAGTCCGTGGTCCACCGCATTCCGCAACAGGTGGAGCAGGGGGTCGGAGAGCTCCTCGACAATGCCCCGGTCCAGCTCGATTTCCTTGCCGGAAACCTCGAAATTGACCTCTTTACCGCTTTTTTTCGCCAAGTCGCGGACCATGCGGGGCAGGCGGTCCACCGCAGTGGCAAAAGGCATCAGCCGCACCTTCAGCACCTCGTCATGCAGCTCGCGGACCAGGCGGGAAAGATCTGAAATTGATTCGGTCAGCGCAGCGGCTTTCACATCACGAGATAGGCTGATCATCCGGTTCTTGTGGGTAATCAGTTCGCCGGTGATATTCACCAAGTTGTCAAGTACCTCGGTTCTTACCCTAACGTTCTGGGGAGACTCGGGTTTACACCGCACGATTTCCAGTTCCAGGTTTTTTGGCGCGGAGTTATCCAGAGACTGATCGGTGGTTGACTGATCCACAGACTCAGTAGTAGCTTCTTTGCCCGGCAGTGGCGTTTCAATGATCTGGGTCGGGGTGTAGCCGGCCAGTCGTTGTACCAGGTCAAGAATGTCGTGCTGGCCACTTCCCCCGCCATCAATTTCGCTCAGCATGCGAGAGAGGAGATCACTGCCTTCCAGGAGCAGGTCCGCTACCGTGGATACAAAGTCGATGCTGCCCTTCCTGACCCGATCCATGAGATCTTCCATTTTATGGGCCAGTTCCGCCATCTCGCCATAGCCCATGGAGGCAGCCATGCCCTTGATGGAGTGGGCCATCCGGAAAAGGTAATCAATCTGTTCCCGCTCTGCCGGTGCGCCTTCCAGTGCGACAATCGCTTCGTTCATGCCCTGGAGGTGTTCCCGGACTTCGGAAACGAACAGATCCTTGTATTGGGACATGTCCATTTATGCGGTTCTCCCTGCTGGTATCATCCCTTTTCTGCCTTTACCCCAGCGGAACCTTCGTTTTTTCCGCCTCCGGCGCGTATTTCATCTTCCAGTTCCGCCATCAGCATATCGATTGCCAAGAGCGGGATCTTCTCGGTATTGAACATGATCGATTGGCGGGCATAGGAAACTTCTTCCTGCTGCTGGATCTGCAGCCCGCGAATGTCGGAGATAATGCGCTCCACCGTGTCTATCCGCAGCGCCAGCGAGCCAATCTTGTGGTCAAGAATAAGAATTCTGCCGGAGTTTCCCGGCGGCTCATCGTGGAGGAATGACGCCAGATCCAGTACCGGCAGCGGGTTGCCGTGGAAATTCATGACCCCGAGGAAGGTCTTCGGCGCTTTTGGTATCGGAAATGTGGGAGGAGTTTCCATGACTTCCGCAAGGTCACTGACGTTCATGGCATAGCGATCGCCGCGCAACGTGAAGATGAGGAAACGCCTGGCCCGTCCGCTCATTGGGCAGGCTCCTCCTTCGGGGGAAGGGTAAAGCGTTCAACGCTTTGCAGAAGGCTTTCGGAGAGCGCCGCCAGTTCCCGGGCGGCCACCGCCATTTCCTGCATGGCTACGGCCTGCTCCTGGGTTGCTGCTGAAACCTGCTCAGTCGAGGCGGCATTGTCTTCCGCTACCTTGGCAATTTCATCAACGTTCGTGACCATCTGGCCGGCACCGTCTGTCTGCATGGCTGACATGTCGGCAATACTGTTGGTCTTTCGCTCGGTTTCCACCACGGTATCCATGATTTCCCGGAAGGAATCCACCGTAATATCGATATTTTTTTTGCCTTCGCCGATATTTTTGGAAATTTCCAGAATCGTGTCCTGGACGCGATGGCTTTCTTCCCTGATTCCGCTGATCAGTTCAAGAATGTCTTCGGCTGATCTTCCTGCCCCTTCCGAAAGTTTTCGCACTTCTTCCGCAACCACTGCGAAACCTTTGCCGTACTCTCCTGCGCGAGCCGCTTCAATGGAGGCATTCAGAGCGAGCATGTTTGTCTGCCGGGCGATATCACCGATAAAGTCGGCGATTTTCCCCACCCGCTGCAGTTTTGCGTTGAACTCCATGAACTGCCGCCCGCTCTGTTCGACCCGGTCGAAGAAGGACCGCATTTTTTCCAGGAGCTCCTTTGACTGTTCTCCGCCGCGGCGGGCGGTGAGGCTTGTTTCCCTGGCAGCTCCGGACGCTTCCCGTGCCCTTTTTGCGATCAGCTCGATGGAAATGGCCATTTCGTGAATAACCTTGGAACTTTTGCTGACCATTTCTGCCTGATTTTCCGCACCACGGGAAATATGTTCCACCGCAAAGGCGACTTCCTCGGTGGAGGCATTGATTTCCAGGGCCGTCGATGAAAGGGTCTTGGCCGATTCGGAGACCTTTTCGGAAATTTCCCGGATGCTTCTGACCAGGTCCCGGAGGTGCACCATCATGCGATGGATGGAGATGCCCATGTCAACCGTTTCATCGGGAAAGCGGGTTTTGGCGAGTACAACCTCTTTTGTCAAATCTCCCCGGCTGATGGCTTCGGCGGATTCGTTCAGCCGGGTAATGTTCCTGGTGAAGGTCTTGGAAAAAAACCAGCCGAGGATCAAGCCGATGGTGAGTGCCACGGCGAAGGTCAGAATCTTTGTGCTCTCGGGTGAATAGCCGAGCAGTTGCACTCCACTGGGAGCGAAAGCAACCGCTGCCACGACAACGACAAATCCGAGAATGAATTTGTAACCGATCGGTATACGCATGAAAATCTCCTTTCAGATAGTGTCGTGCGTTTATTTTTTCCGGTAGATGCGTTCGACGGGACACAGGGTCTGATAGAGTTCCCGCACTTCACCCATGAGGTTTTCTGTTTTGCCCAGAACCAGGATTCCACCTGCCCGGAGTGATTCGGCAAATCTTTTCAGGAGCGCTTCCTGGTGGCTGCGCTCCAGGTAAATAAGGACATTTCTGCAGAGAATGAGATCACACTCCTCCAGCGGTTCCGGGCGCAGCATATCCTGACAATGAAAGGTAACCATGTTCCGGATTTCCGGGACAAGCCGGTATTTGTCGTCCTGATAGGTGAAATAGCGCTTGGTGATGGCAGCAGGAGCCTCGTCCAGGCGATCAACTTCATAGGCTGCTTCGGCGGCGACCCGCAGCACTTCCGCGTCAATGTCCGTAGCGCGTATCGAAACGTTTACCTGCGACATCTCGCGAGCAAAGGAATTGTGGAGGATCAGCGCAAGGGAATACGGCTCTTCTCCACTTGCACAGCCGATACTCTGGATATTCAGGTGGTTCCGCCCTTTCCGAAGACAGCTGTCAAAGAGGCCGGGAAAGATTTCATCGCGCAGTTTGTTGAACGTGTCCCGATTCCGGAAAAATTTGCTCACATGGATGGTAAGCATTTTAATCAGCCGTGCTGGTTCGGATCTGCTTTGCAGCAGGAAGTCGGCATACTCCATTGCCGAAGCGTAGCCTGCGGAACGGATCCGCGCGGAAATCCGCCTTTTAATACAGGCATTTTTATAGCCGTGCAGCTGGAAGCCACCCAGTGTTTTCAGAATTCGGCAAATCCTCTCGTAGGCCTGATCCGGGATGTCGTCAGTGTCGTTCCGGAGGTGTTTAGTGCTTTTCTTCGCTCTTAGCATGGCTCGTTGATTTTTAGTCCCGGGAAGAAAAATGATCGTATCCTTTTTTGTTCAGAGAAATTTCCCTGCCGTCGGAACCGATAACGGCTCGGGTATTCTCTGCGGTTATGGTGCCGATAACCGCGACAGGAGTGCCGAATTTTTCCAGGAGGGAGAAGACCAGGGGAATCTTTTCCGGGGGGACGGTGAAGAGAAGTTCGTAGTCTTCGCCACCTGCGAGCGCAAGGGATAAGGCTTCTGCCGTTACCGTGGGGAAGTGTTCCCGAAAAGTATCCGAAAGGGGCAATGTCTCCGAATAGATTCGCGCACCCACCGCGGAGAGGTCAAGGATGTGTCCCAGATCGGCCGAAAGACCATCACTCAGGTCGATCATTGCCGAGGGAATAGTCGCCTCCGCCAAGGCGAGACCTTCGAGTACTCTCGGGACCGGATCAAGATGCCGCTCTATGGCGACGCCCTGTCTGTCACCTTGCCGGAGGAGACGGAGTCCGAGAGCCGAATCACCAATGGTTCCGGTTACGCAGATCTGATCTCCCGGGCGCGCCCCGGAACGTCGTACCAGCAAGTCCGGGGATTGTTCACCAAGAACGGTCAGGTTCAGGACCAGCGGCCCAGAGGAGGAACAGGTATCTCCTCCGATCAATTGAACGCCGAATTGATCGGCCCGCGACAGCATTCCGCTGATAAAAGTGTCCAGGAAGTCGAGGGTTATTGCCGGGGGGATGGCCAGGGAGAGCAGGTAGTGCCTCGGCTTGCCTCCCATTGCGGCAATGTCGGAGAGATTCACCGACATTGCCTTTTTCCCCAAGGAAAGCGGGTCACTGTAGGAGAGATCGAAATGAATCCCTTCCACCAGCATGTCGGTGGTGATCAGGCTGAGTTGGCCGGGAGCGGGTGCAAAGGCCGCGGCGTCGTCTCCGATACCGAGCGCCACACCCGCCCCGGCAGGTAATCGTTGCGCAATCCGGTCAATGAGGCCGAATTCGCCAAGTTTTCTCAGATCAATTCCCTTTGTCAAGAAACTACCTTAGGTGTTGAAGGTGCCCGGCGGGCAGGTGATTTCTGCTTGCTCGGGGTACTTTTGACCGGGGGCGCTGCCGCCGGATATTTTTCCAGTGCCAGCTTCAGCACATCGTCAATTTTTGCCGCTGAGACAATCTTGATCTTTTTGAGAATGTGTTTTGGTATCTCATCAAGATCTTTCACGTTTTGATCCGGAATGATGATGGTGGTGATTCCCGCCCTGATGGCTGCCAGCATTTTTTCCTTCAGGCCGCCGATCGGAAGAACCCTGCCGCGCAGGGTAATTTCACCGGTCATCGCCACATCGCGACGGACCGGGATTTTGGTCAGAGCCGAAACCAGCGCCGTGGCCATGGTAACGCCCGCGGAGGGCCCGTCTTTCGGGATCGCTCCGGCCGGGACGTGAACGTGAATCTCCAGATTGGTGTAAAAGTCGTCAGGGAGAGCGAACTCGGCTGTTTTCGAGCGGATGAACGAGAGGGCAGCTTGAGCCGATTCTTTCATGACGTCGCCCAGTTGGCCGGTCAGGGTCAGGCCGCCTTTCCCTTTCATGATTGTGGCTTCCACAAAGAGAACCTCACCGCCAACCGGTGTCCAGGCAAGCCCGGTTGCCACCCCGATCTCGTTGCTTTCCATTTCCATTTCACGGAGAAATTTCGGCGGTCCGAGGTATCTGGCGATGGAATTTGCAGTAATCACGGTTTTCTGTTTCTTGCCTTCGGCAACTTTGCGGGCCACCTTGCGGCAAATGGAACCGATTTCTCGCTCCAGGTTTCTCAAACCCGCTTCCCGGGTATATTTGGCGATGATCGTCTTGATTGCCTCATCGGAAAAAGCAACGATTTCCTCACTGATGCCGTTTTCGGTAATCTGGCGCGGAATGAGGTAGCGTTTCGAGATTTCCAGTTTCTCTTCTTCCGTATAGCCGGACAGCCTGATTACCTCCATCCTGTCGCGCAGTGCGCTCGGTACGGGATCGATCTGGTTGGCCGTAGCGATGAACATTACATTGGAGAGGTTGAAGGGCAGGTTGATGTAATGATCCGAGAAGGCGTGGTTCTGTTCCGGGTCGAGAATTTCCAGCAGCGCCGAGGATGGGTCGCCGCGGAAATCCGAGCCGAGCTTGTCGATTTCGTCCAGCATGAAGACCGGATTGTTTGACCCGCCCTGCTTCAGTCCCTGTATGATTCTGCCCGGAAGCGCGCCCACATAGGTGCGCCGATGACCACGCATCTCCGCCTCATCCCGCACGCCGCCGAGGGAGATGCGCAGGAATTTGCGTCCCATGGCGCGGGCGATGGATTTGCCGAGCGAAGTTTTTCCGACCCCCGGAGGGCCGACAAAGCAAAGAATGGGACCTTTCATTTTTTTCTTGAGCTTGCGCACCGCAAGAAATTCGAGAATTCGATCCTTGATCTTTTCCAGGTAGTAATGGTCCTCGTCAAGGATGGTCCGGGCACGTTTGATGTCGAGAACGTCCTTGGTCGATTTGCTCCAGGGCAGTTCCACCAGCCAGTCCAGATAGGTACGCAGCATGTTCGATTCGGCCGCATCGGGATGCATCTGCTCGAGTCGGCTGAGCTGTTTCAGTGCTTCCTTTTCCGCGGTCGCCGGCATCTTGGCGTCTTCTATGGCTTTCCGGAGTTCCGACATCTCCTCGGAGCGGGCATCGGCTTCACCCAGTTCCTGTTGTATTGCCCGCAGCTGTTCCCGCAGGAAATATTCCCTCTGGGTCTTGCCCATCTCCTCTTTTGCTGCCGACTGGATGCGGGCCTGCATGGATAGGAGCTCGATTTCTTTATTGAGATATTCACTGACCTTCTTGAGCCGCTCGATCGGGTCGACTATTTCGAGGAGCTTCTGCGCCTCATCCACTTTCAGTCCGATATTGCTGGCAATCAGATCCGCAAGGCTTCCCGGGTCCTGCATATTTTCCAGGATCACCGTTACCTCGGAGGAGATACTCTTGCCCAGCGAAGTGATCTTGCTGATCTGCTCCTTGATGGTCCGGAGAAAGGCCTCCGTTTCCAGCGAAGTTTCGGAAATGACCGGTTCGATGATCCGGTCGATGCGTACGGAGAAAAATGGCTTCGTCTCGACAAATTCTGTAATTGTCGCCTTGGCGAGTCCCTGTACAAGGATTTTAACCCGTCCGTCGGGAAGTTTCAGCATCCGCATAATCATTGCCACCGTACCGACGGTATAAATGTCGTCCGGTGAAGGCTCTTCATCGGCAATATCTTTCTGGGTCGCCAGGAAGATAAGCCGGTCGCGGGACAATGCCCAGTCTACTGCGCTGATGGATATTTCTCTCCCCACGAAAAGGGGAATGATCATATAGGGATACACAACTACATCACGCACAGGAAGCAAAGGGAGTGTTTCCGGTATTTTAAGCTCTTCCTTTTCCTGATCGTTTTCCATGGACCTTCTCCTTTATTTTGCCGGATTGTTCAGAAGCGTTTGCTTGTTTCAGCCATCAGAAACAGGTAAGTATTCTCGCCTTTTCTGTCAAGTGTACACTACTTCTCGAACATTCCCAAGGTTCAGTTTTGTTATCATCACGCACTGTAAGATATATCTGCTTTCGGCGTCAACCCAAAACACCAAGGCAGTCTATCTGCTGGTGAGGCTTCGTCTGCGAGCGTGGGGATGCTGCCGTTTTTTCCCCGTGATTTCGTCCTTCCAGCGGGAATTTTTCAAGAGCAACTCTCACTACTTAGCGATATTACTTTGAATTATTTCAGGAGGGTGTGTATAATCTGCCCCTGTTTCAGGAGTATTTCCCGTTCGTTGACCTGGCCGGGAAATAGAATAGGAAATGATGCGAGGATTCCGATGAAAAAATCTCTGCTACTGGTACTGGCCGTCCTTGCTTCCCTTTCGTGTGGTTTTGACTGGACTTTTGGCTTGTCCGGTAAATGTAACCAGGCCAAAAAAATCGTCTCTGTTCTGGAAGAAAAGAAGGATAGCGTCGAAAGGGAGCAAGCTGAGAGGAAAGTCTTGGAACTCTGTGGTGATGGTGCTCCGGGACATTATGTCAAAGCACTGCAGCGTGAGCGTGAATCTGATTTGGATGGGGCGATCACCGCGTATCAGGAATGCCTGAAGAGAGATGCGGCTTTTCCCCTGGCCAGTGGCAAATTGGGTTTTGTCTACTATCGCAAAGGCTTGTTTGATGAGGCGGCGCTGGAATTGACCAAGGCTCTATCCGCTAAAAATGACCCGCTTTATCATAAAGGCCTTGCCGAGGTGTATGCCGCCAAGAAGATGTTTCCCCTGGCGATTTACCATTTTGAACTGGCACAGAAAGGCCTGCCTGCTGACGTTTCCCTTTACGTCGGGATCGCGGACATCTATCGGCGGCAGGGTCTTTATGAAGAGTCCCGTGAGGAATACCTTAAGGCCCTCGCTGTCAATGCCAGCGATGTGGAGGCCCGACTTGGGATGGCGGAGCTCAATCTTGATCTGAATCACACCGATGAGGCCTTTAATGATTTGCGGGTTCTGCAGACGGCAAATCCACAGAATAAAAGAATTCACCTGCTCCTTGGCCAGGCCTATGAGCGGAAAGGTGACCTGAAGACTGCTGAGTACGAGTATCTTCTGGCCGGCAAGAACCGCTCGATAGAACTGATGGAACAGTTGCGCAAGGGGAACGAGTATCTGCAGTCGGGAAATTATGTCCAGGCGATGTCTGAATTGGAGACAGCTCTCAAGGAAAAACCGGGTGACGTCCAGACACTGAGAAAACTCGGCGATGCCTACATGGCCGCCGGCAGGGACGACGAAGCCATATCCAGCTATCGGGAAGCGAATCGCCTCAAGGGGGGAACCCCGGATCTGCACCGCAACCTCGGGGTGCTCTATGAAAAAAAAGGTCTGCTTGACGAGGCGGTCGTTGAATACCGGCAGTCCCTCTCCGCTGATCCTGAAAACCCGGACACCCTTCGTCTCCTGGCCGACATCTATACACTGCGCGGCAGCAACCAGCAGGCGATCGAGCTGTACCAGGAGTTGGTCCGGATGAAAAAGGATACTCCCAAAACTCATTTCATGCTCGCCAAGGCCTACTTCAACAACAGGGATTATAAAGAGGCACGCAATGAATATGCGCTTGTCGTACGACAAGACCCTGATAATCAGGAGGCTCATCGGGAACTGGCCGATCTTTACCGGAAAAGTTCCCTGGATGCTGAGGCGGAAAGGCATTACAAGGAAGCGCTCCGACTCAAGAAAGATGACATGGAGTCAAGAAATGCTCTCCTGGCACTTTATGTGAAGAAGAAAAAGTTTCCCGAAGTTGTGGCACTCCTGCGGGAAAATGTGGAGCTTGCGCCCAGTGATCCCGTTGCTCACTACAAACTGGGACTGATTCATGAGTTCAATAAAAATTACGATGAGGCGGTACTGGCATACCAAAAATCGATTGATCTCAAGGGGGACAATGCCAAGGCATTGAATGCTTTGGGCCGGGTCTATATGAAATCCGGCCGCATGGAAGAAGCGAAAATCGTTCTTGAGCAGGCTAAAAAGGCCGACCCCAAGCTTGAAGAAACGAAAGTCCTGCTGGGAAACATTCGAGACGAAATCGCTCCCGAGCCTCAGGTCTTTCGCAAGAAGGCCTACTCTTCCGGAAAGAAATCGAAAAAGTCGAAGCGCGACAGGTCTGCACGGAAGGGAAAGAAATCGAAAAAGTCTTCGGAAAGTCTGACGAAGAAGGGCAAAAAGTCTAAAAAATCTTCGAAAAGTTTGCGGAAGAATAAGAAATCCTCTTCCGGCGAGAAAAGCAAGAAATCAACTAGCTCTAAGAAAAAGGCCAAAAAAACTGCCAAGGGTAAAAAGAAGAGATAATGCTCGTCCCGATGGCGGGAGCTGCCGGGTTTTTCAGTTGGCGAAAGTCCACGGCGCATGATGCGGCTAAAGAGGCGGATGGCAGTATTTAGTAGACTGAAGCGTTTTGCATACAAAAAAGGCCGGGTTCCAAACCCGGCCTTTCTTTGTATTCGCCCAAGAGTTTTTTTCTAGGTTTCCTGGTGCACAGGTACAATCAGTACCTGCGCGGTTCCCTTACCGTGAAAGCCTAGTTTTTTTGCCGCTGCCCGTGAAAGGTCAATAAAAGGAAAGGACCTTTTGCGACAGCGATCGTTTACGGTGACGTGCACCTCATTCTGGTTGGCAAGATTGACAACCTTCACTTTTGTCCCCAGGGGGAGACTCTGATGTGCAGCAGTCAGTTTTTGCGGAGAGTATCTGCTTCCTGATGCTGTGCGTTTCCCGTTGTACTTCTTGGCGTAATAAGTTGCAATTCCCTTTTTGCCGTTTGTGCAATCCGGTTTGGAGTGGATTTGCTCAATGTTCTCTTGGTTTTTGTCCGACAATAAAGATTCTGCTTGCAAGGGAAGTGTCTGGACCTGAAGGAGTAGCGCCTGGCTGATGATCAATAATGCCAGTTTGCCCCTTCGGTTCAATGATGCCATCGGCACCTCCTTTTTGGGCGAGCCCTCTTGTACCCCGACAGCCGTTGCAGTGTCAAGTAAAAAGTGGCTTGCTGTCATGTAAGGTGTTGATATGTATGATTTTTTTAGGGGTATGTGTTTTTGCGGAGAAATTGGGCCTTAGCTGGTTGCGGGCACGAACAGGGGGGCGCTTGAGCGGGGAAATAAGCCAAGTTGGGCGCCACGCGCAAAAAGAAGTTCCGCGGCGCTTTCCCCCTCAGGACTCGGGTCGAGGGAGTAGTCGTTGACGTACAGAGCGATATGCGAGGCGCAGACCTCTTCGCTCATTTCCTGGGAATGGGCTCGGACATAATTGAGGGTCTCGGCAGGGTGACGGAGTGCATATTCGACGCTGGAACGGACGAGCGAGGAAAGGGTTGCGAGAGACGCAGGACCGAGCGAGCGTTTGGCCGCAATCCCGCCAAGGGGGAGCGGAAAGCCGGTTGACGTTTCCCACCATTCTCCCAGGTCGAGAACCTTGTGCAACCCGTACGACGGGTAGGTGAAACGTGATTCATGAATTATGAGACCGGCGTCGACCTGCCCCGCGGCGACGGCAGTCATGATTTTATCGAAGGGCAGGAAGATCATTTCGGCAAGTTTCGGCTCGAAGAGCTGGAGAAGCAGGCAGGCGGTTGTATACTGTCCCGGGGCGGCAATTCGTTTTCCTTTGAGATCGCCCGGGGCGAGCGGTGTTCTCGCCACGACCAGCGGGCCGCAGCCCCTGCCCATGGCGCCGCCGGAGCGCAACAGGATATACCTCTCGCGGATCAGGGCGTAGGCGTGATAGGAAACCTTGCAGACATCCAGTGTCCCTTCCATCGCCAGGCGGTTGAGGGTTTCCACATCTTCCAGCCGCTCGCGAAACTGGAACCCGTTGCAGGGAACGCAGTGGTGTACCAGCGGGTAGAAGAGAAAAGTGTCATTGGGACAGGGCGAGTAGCCCAGGGTGACTGTTCTCATGCTGCCTGATTCCTGATGAAATGTTCCAGAAAACGTTGGGAATTCGCTACAGCCAGATTGATGTTCCAGCGCCTGCGGTCGCGGTCTTCCACATAATTGCTGATTCCTCGAAGTTCCAGGCATTCAATGCCGTAGCGGGCTGCCATGAGCGCAACCGCAGCGCCTTCCATGTTTTCGCAGATGCCGCGGAAGCGGGCCGTCAGGTCTGTTCCTCTGGCATTCGTTCCGCTACAGGTTGCAACTGTCAGGAACCGGCCCGCGGCGAAAGCTGTGATGCCGAGTTGTCCTGCAACTTCCAGTGCTGCCGCAATAGCTGGCGGCGAGAGGGGGATTTCGTTGAAATAACGCCTTCCGTTTCGCTCCAACAGCGGGATGCCAATCTGCTCAAGTGATTGCCAGCCCTCGGGAGTCACAACACCTTCATCAGCGAAAAATTCGGATGTTGCTAAAGCGATGTCGCCGATTCCGAGGCCGGACTCTGGGTAGGCCCCGCCGCAGCCGGTGGCGATGATAAGCTCAGGAGCAAAGAGCTGCGCCGCCAGTGCTGTAGCCGCGGAGGCGTTGGAGGTGCCGATTCCGGAAATAACGAAGAGTAATTTTGCAGAAGTTACATCTGCGACAAAGATTTCCCAAGGAAGTGAGGCTGGATACGGTTGTGCGTCAAATGTTTTGACAAGGGCTGATAATTCCAGTTGTGTTGCTGCAATGACAGTGATGGTTTTCATAGCAATGGTCTGTTTCGTTTGCGGATTATTTTGTTTCCGATGTGTAATAAGTGGTGTAATTGTCGGGAAATTTGAGTACAATCGTACCATTGTTTTTTGGAAGATCAAAATAGTTTCCATCCGAAACGGTCCTTTTTGATCCGGCCACAGGGCTCGCCCTCTGGGCAGCCTTCGCTGTCAACTTTTGCTAGCAAAAAGTTTCTTGTCAGGACAAAAAAATCCTCGTTTCCAAATTGGAAACCGCTTGTTTCACATCCGGAGTTTCCGGATGGAAACAAAATACATTCGCATCTGTTGACCCGGTCCGCTATACTTGACTGATCAATGGGTTTTGCTTGTCTTGCTTGGGTCCTGCGTTAGCAGCCTGTTGTACCCGTCCAAAGGAGATCGGTAGTATGAAGTTTCATCAGCTCATTTCGTGTCTTTTCGTGTTGGTCTTGTTTTGCGGTTGTGGTGGGGGTGGAGGTTCTACGTCTACAGGTGCGGCTGCCGCGACCAATCCTGCCGCTGATCCAGAAGTGGCGTCCGAAACGGAATACGTTTCCTTTTCCGCCTACGATTTTGTTCGCGAAAGATACTATACGGTGAGTGCCTCGAAGGTGGCGGAGGGTGAGCACTGCTATATTTATTTACAGAAAGACCAGGATGTTGCGCAGGACGCAATCGAAAGGGTCAAAAACGAATATGATACGGTAATCTATCCTTCGTTGAAGGGTGCCTTTGGTGATGAGCCGAATCCGGGAGTTGATGGTGATCGTAAAATATTCATCCTGCTTTTAAAAGTTCTCGATGGGTTTTCAGAAAAAAATACCAGTTACATAGCCGGTTATTTCGATCCGACCAACGAATATGACATCCCGCCGACGAATAAAAAGGAATTGATATACATGAACATCAATCCAGCTCCCGGGATTGTGGTTGGAAATGAGGATTTCAACGATACCCTCGCTCACGAATTTCAGCATATGATACACTGGCAGCAAAAAACTTATCTTAAAAAACTGGTTGATGACACCTGGCTGGACGAGGCAATGTCTACCGTTGCCGGAACCTACTGCGGATATGGACCTAGCTGGTACCATGTCTGGATCTATGAGCAAGATCCGTCAAATTCGCTTGTTACATGGGACTCCGAAGCTGAAGATTATGGTGTTGCCTATATGTGGGCACAGTACTTTAAGGACCACTATAACGGCAGCGGCAACATTTTCAAATTAATGCTGGATCAGAATTCCACGGGAATAACATCGGTGAATTCCGCGTTGTCCGCGGCCAAATATAGTAAAAACTTTTCGGAAACTTTCCGTGATTTGTCGATTGCGGTATTCTCAGGTAACCGGGCTTGGCTGGGACATACTGAATGGTCGTATACTTCAATTGATACCGGCCCTGGTGTCCGTGATGGATTTTCTTTTCCCGGACTGTTTCCGGGCGGTTCTTCGGGTGTCACCAGCTTGCCGGTACTTGGAGCATACAGTATGGGCTTTTATCTATATTCAGCCACGGCGGCTCCCAATCATACAGTTACCTGGACGCAGGCCGGCGCAAATAACTATGCCTCCTTTATTCGGGATGACATCCCTGATATTACTTTTACCATGAATTCCGGACAGGCCTACGATTATGTATCGCTTGGCTATGTGATCGAGCAGCAGCTTGAGGGGAGCAGCGGCGGAGGGACGGTTGTCTCCAGTTCGGTGGTGCGGAATGCAGCGAAACTGGCTGATACTGAAATATCGGCAGCACTGGAATCGGGAACTCCCCGCTCATCTCGACAGATACTGTCCGGGATTAATGAAAGCTCCGTCGTGAAACGCTTCGTTTCTCAAAAGGGCAAAAAATTTCGCATTCACATGGACTCATTTTTTCGAGAAAGAGAAAAGGAGCTGAGAAAATCCGGAGCCCGGCCAGCTTTCTGAGTGAGCGAAATTCTGATGCAAAAACACTTGGGATAAGGAAATGGCACGAATAAAAATTTATAACGTACTGGTCGCATGTATCTTTTTCTTTACTGTTGAGGGCTGTGCAATGGACAGGCAAAACCCCGAGACGAAAATTCTGACAGGTACCATCAGGGTGGTCGGAAATGAACCGTTTACGAAGGTGGTCCTGGCCTTGGGGCCGATTCCGGATGTTACGCCGATAGACCGCGAATACCTTATTATCGGACCACTCAGAGATGCCCTCCGGAGAAATTACCAGGGCAAAAAGCTGAGAGTTGAAGGGGCGAATTGCACCTCACCAGATCCTGTTTATAAAAATTGTTTCAATCCTGCCAGAATCATCGATGAAATTGGCCGCTCCTCAGATAACTAGCCGATATTCCCCTCAAACCTCGCCGCAGCGAATTGTATCTTAACGTTGAATTTCTTCCTCGGTGTATCTTCGGAAGTTTTTCGACTCTTCTGCATGGTCTATTTCATCGCGCTGTCTGCCGCTGTCAAGCCAATAACACTTCAATATTACAGGACTAGTAAGCCCCGAGAGGGAATTCTTTTTCCTTATTTCCCTTGCGCCTGTCCATGTTATTGATTATAGTGAGTATAATTTCACGCCAGGAATCGGGACTATCATGGATAAGAAAATTGTGACCCTGAATATCATCGTGTCCATTTTGATCCTTGTGGTGCTTGCCATGATTGCCTCCGACGTGATCGCCTACAAGCTTTCCAGAACTTTTCCTTCCACCTTGAAAAAACAAAGCACCCTCGAACCCGCTGCACGCAGAAATGATCTATCCGCGTATTCCGCCATCCTTGAAAAAGGGCTGTTCGGTAAGGCGACGCAAGGCAGGCTCATTCCCATTGCCCAGTCTGAGGGGCCTGCCGCGACTTCTCCGAGTGACCTGCTTCTTCTTGGCACCGCGGTCGGTTCCTTCCGTGAAACATTTGCTTTTATCCTGCGGCAAAGCACCCATGAAGAGAGAGTTTTCCGGCTGGGGGATGATGTCTTTGATATCGGACCGCTCGTCAGCGTCCGAAAGGAAGGGGTGGAGATCCAGAGCGGCGATTCCCGGATCAAGCTGCTGGCGCCGACGGTAGTCCCCGCTGAAACCGCGGCAGCTCCGGTCAGTTCTGCTGCGGCAGGCGCGCTGGCCAGCAGGACGTCACCTGGCAGCTACGTGATCGATCAACGTGCTCTTAATGCCGCCCTCGACAATATCGGCCAGGCGATGACCGATGCACGTCTCCTGCCGAACGCAAAAGATGGTAAAGTGGAAGGCTTCAGAGTATCCGAAGTGAAGCCGGGCGGGATATTCGCCATGGTGGGAATCACTAACGGAGACACACTCCTCAGTATTAATGATTTTGCCCTTGATTCCCCGGAAAAGGCCATGCAGACGCTGGTTTCCCTAAAGGGGCAAAACAGAATCAAGCTTGATTTGATTCGCGACGGACGTCCGACGACATTTACCTATGATATCAGATGATCGGGAATTCCTTACGTGTGGAGTTTTCTCCATTCTCCGGTCCCGTGAAATTTGTTGGAGGTTTTCCTTGAAGAAGAGAATTTTTACTCTGGTCGCATCGATTATTCTTTCGGTCCTGTTGCTATTGCCCTGCTCCGGGCACGCCAAGGGAATCGTTTTGAACTTCAGTGATGTCGATATTTCGACAATGGTCAAGTTCATCAGCGACCTGACCGGGAAAAACTTCATCATGGACGAACGGGTGAAGGGGAAAATCTCGGTTTTCTCACCTACCAAGATCTCCACTGACGAGGCTTTCAGCGTTTTTGCCTCGGTTCTGGAACTGAAGGGATTCGCCGTTGTCAAGGCGGGCAAATTCTATAAAATCCTGCCTTCCAGCGACGCCAAGCAATCGGGAATGAGACTCCTTACCGGAACCGAGCGGGTGCCGGTCAAGGAAACCTATGTTGCGCAGGTCATTCCCCTGACCCGCATGCCGTCCAAGGAAGCGGAGAATTTTCTCAAGCCGGTTGTGTCAAAGGATGGCTATGTGGCGTCTTTTGGTCCGGCAAACTCCCTGCTGGTGGTGGACTCGGCGCCCAATATTCAGAAGATCCTCGATATCGTGAAGGCCATTGACAGCGATATGAATCGGGAAGGGGCGGAGCTGGTCTTTCTCAAGCATGCCTCGGCCGATAATATTGCCGGCATCGTTCAGGAGTGGCTCTTTGGCAGGGATCAGTCTACAAGAACAACCCCGCAGAGCCAGGGCGGCAGTGTCGGCGGCTTGCTGGTTCCGGATGCGCGCCTCAATGCGGTGATCATTTTCGGCACTGAAAAGGACAAGGCAGACATCAAAAAGCTGATCGCTCTTGTGGATGTGATTCCGCCGACCTCAAGCAGCAAGATCAACGTCTATTATCTTGAGAATGCCGATGCCACAGAGGTTTCCAAGGTACTGGAGGGCATGTTTAAAACGACCGCCACCGCCACGGCCGCCGCTACGGCGGCAAAGACCGGCGCGCCTCAGCAGAGCGCTTTTGAAGGCACCAACATCAGTATAACCCCGGACAAGGCCACGAACTCGCTGGTAATCATGGGCTCTCCCACCGATTTTCAGAATCTCGTCCAGGTGATCAAACAACTGGACCGGCGACGGCGTCAGGTCTTTGTAAAGGCGCTGATTGCCGAGGTGTCGCTGGACAAACTCCGGGAGATCGGCACCCAATTGGGGGTTGCCGGAGGTGGGTCAGATGGTACGATTGCCGCTGCCGGCGTCTTTGATCCTTTTAATTTCCTAGGTGCCTCCAATGCCCAGCAGAAGGCGGTTGTCGCAATTCTTCAGGGCTTGGCGAACAATGTGAATTTTTCCGGAGCGCTGAAGCTCCTTGACCAGAGTGGCGCGGTGAACGTGCTTTCCACTCCCAATATCCTTACTTCGGACAACAAGGAAGCGGAAATATTTGTCGGTGAAAACGTGCCGTTTATTTCTTCAACGAGTGTTACCTCAATAACCTCTCAACAGTCCATAGAACGCAAGGATACCGGCATCACCCTGCGCATCACCCCGCAGATTACCGAAGGGGAGTACATAAAACTCGACATTTATCAGGAGATTTCCGCTGTCAAAAACAGCAAAGGTGAGGCTGCTGACCTGATTACTACGAAACGTTCCGCCAAGACTTCAGTGGTGGTGAAGGATTCTGACTCCGTAGTCATCGGTGGACTTATTCAAACACGTGATGAAGATACCGTCAGCAAGATTCCGATCCTGGGGGACATCCCTCTGCTTGGTTATCTGTTCAAAACCAAGTCCACCTCACGGACGAAAACCAATCTCCTGATTATGCTCACCCCCCAAATCGTCCGGAATGCTGCGGATATGGCCGTTGTCACCCAAAAGCAGAAGTGCGTTTTTGAAGGAACTGTTTCCGGGGACAAAAAGATAGACCTTGACGTGGAACTGATGAAATGACCACCAAGGCCTCTCTCACGGACATGGAAGCACTCGCCCAGCAGCTCGGTCTCGCTTTTTCCGCAAAGATCGATGATGCCGGGGTAGATCTTGCCCTGCTGGAGCGACTGCCGCTCCAATTTGCCCGGGCAAACCATGTCTTACCGCTTGAAGAACGTGACGGCAAACTGCTGGTTGCAACCGGCGACCCGGCCAATCTTGCCATACTCGATGAGCTGCGGGGGCTCTTTGGCCTTCCGGTGGAAATTGTCCTTGTCCCCTCCCCAGCGGTCCTGGAAGCGATCAATCATCTTTATTCCCGGGTCACCGACACTGCCCATGAAGTGGTGCAGGAACTGGAGGGGGAAGACCTTTCCACCATCGCTACGGAACTGATTGAGCCCCGCGACCTGCTCGACCTGACGGATGAAGCCCCGGTAATCAGGCTTCTGAATTCGATCCTCTTCCAGGCCGTGAAGGAACGGGCCAGTGATATCCACATCGAGCCCTATGAGCGGGAGGTCGAAGTCCGCTTCCGGGTCGATGGCATCCTCTACAAGATTCTCTCTCCTCCCAAGGTGGTCCAGGAGGCGATCATTTCCCGGGTAAAGATCATGGCCGGGTTGAATATCGCCGAACGAAGGCTTCCCCAGGACGGCCGTATCAGGGTCATCGTGGCGGGGCGGGATGTGGATATCCGTGTTTCTCTCATTCCGACCTTTTACGGTGAGAGGGTGGTCCTCCGCCTACTGGACAAGAAAAAGGGGTTGATTTCCCTTGAGGACATGGGCCTGTCCGTTTCCGGCGTCAAGGCGATGGAGAGGCTGCTCGGTCGCAGCAATGGCATTATCCTGGTCACCGGACCGACCGGCAGCGGGAAATCCACGACCCTGTATGCGGCCCTTAATCGGCTCAATTCCCCGGATAAGAACATCATTACCATCGAAGATCCGATCGAGTATCAACTGAAGGGCGTCGGCCAGATTCAGGTCAACCCCAAGATCGATCTGACCTTTGCCAATGGTCTGCGCTCCATTCTGCGACAGGATCCCGATATCATCATGGTTGGCGAGATCAGGGATGCGGTGACCGCCGAAATCGCCATCCAGGCCAGCCTTACCGGTCACCTGGTTCTGTCGACCCTGCATACCAATGACTCTTCAACCGCGGTGACACGACTCATCGACATGGGCATCGAGCCGTTTCTGGTTGCCTCATCCCTTTCCGCCATTCTCGCCCAGCGGCTTGTCCGGGTCATCTGCCCCCATTGCCGCGAGGAATATACAGCAGACCGGGAATATCCCGGCATCACCCTGCCGCCGGTCCTCTACCGCGGAGCGGGCTGTGACGCCTGCTTTGGCCTCGGTACCATGGGGCGGACCGGGATCTATGAACTGCTCCTGGTCGATCCCGAAATATGCTCCATGATTATCAAGCAGACTCCTGCCGGGGTCATTAAGGAGTATGCGGTTTCCAAGGGGATGAAAACCCTCCGGGAAGACGGCCTGCGCAAAGTTGCCGCAGGGATTACCACTATCGAGGAAGTGCTGCGGGTGACGCAGGAGGATTATGCCGACCTTCAGCTATAGCGCATTCAAGGCTGACGGCTCCCCGGTTTCGGGTGTTCTGGAAGCGGACAACATGCAGATAGCCCGTCAGGAGCTGAAGAAATCGGGACTGTATCCGCGCGAGTTGTCCGAGGTGCGCCGCTCCGCGGAAGGTAAGGTGAAGAGTTTTTTCAGCAAGGGGGTGGCCTTGCCGGAACTCTCCCTGATGACCCGCCGTCTCTCAACCTTGCTCGGCTCTTCCGTGCCGGTCTATGAGGCGATTGCCACCTTGTACGAACAGGAAGCCCCGGGAGAATTGCGCGAAGTTCTCGGCCGGGTTCGCTCGAGACTTGCCGAGGGGGCCAATCTGGCGCGAGCCCTGGCGGAAGACTCCGCGGTGTTCAGCGAGAGCTACGTCAGCATGGTGGCCGCGGGTGAGGCGAGCGGTGCCCTGGATTCCATCCTGGATAAACTGGCCGATTTTCTTGAAGAGCAGGAGGCGGTCCGGAGTCGAATCCTGACCTCGCTGGCCTATCCGGCGCTTATGGTTGTCGTCGGCACTGCGGTGATGCTCTTTCTGCTGGCCTTTGTCATCCCGAAAATCATCGTTATCTTCGAACAGAACAAGGCAACCCTGCCGCTTATCACCATTCTCCTGATCAAGGCCAGCACGCTGCTGAGAAAAGGCTGGTGGTTGCTGGCCGCGGCAGGAATCGGGATTGTGTATGCCTATCGTCGGTTGATCAAGCGGGAAGACCTTCGCCTTCGGCGGGACATTCTGCTGTTGAGGATGCCCCTGCTTGGTCCGCTGCTGTCGAAACTGATCCTTTCCCGTTTTGCCAAAATTCTTGGCCTGCTGCTGGCGAGCGGGGTGCCGGTTATCAAGGCCATGGAAATAACCGGTGAAGTGGTTGTCAACCGCCACTACCGGAAGGTCCTGCAGGGTGTCCGGGAAGAACTGGCCGAGGGGGGGAGTCTCTCGACCTCGCTTCGCAGTTGCGGGCTCTTTCCGCCGATGCTGGTTCACATGGTGGCGGTCGGCGAAAAAGGCGGTACCCTTGAGGAAATGCTGACAAAGGCCGGGTCTGCCTTTGAAAAGGAATTTGTTGCCTCGGTAACACGTTTTATGTCGCTCTTGGAACCACTGATGGTCCTGGCCATGGGGGTGGTGGTCGGAACGGTGGTGGTCGCGGTGCTCCTGCCGATCTTCCAGTTGAACCAATTGGTCAGGTAGAAAAACACAGAAGCTGTACGGAGCGGTTCGGGACCGTAAGGTTCCGGCCCTTGCCGGCAAACCGCCGTGCAGGAATTTACGGAGGAGTTCGATGGAAAAGTATCTTAAAAATGCCAGAGGTTTTACCCTGATAGAGATAATGGTGGTTATTGTAATTTTGAGCATGCTGGCGATCCTGGTCGGGCCGAAAATTATCGGCCGGACCGATGATGCGAAAATAGCCGATGCAAAGATCCAGATCAAGAACCTGGAGACGGCCCTCAAGCTCTACAAGCTTGATAATGGCGTTTATCCCGGGACCGAACAAGGACTTCAGGCCCTGGTGGAAAAACCGGCGGCTGGCGTGATTCCGAAAAATTATCGGGAAGGGGGCTACCTGGAGAATAAAGATGTGCCCAAAGATCCTTGGGACAATGATTATCTCTACCTTTCTCCGGGTGAACACGGTGATTTTGATCTCTATTCCCTGGGTGCTGATGGCGTCCGGGGCGGGGAGGGCAAAGACGCCGACATCGAGAGCTGGAACCTGCGCTGAACCATAAGCGGCTGCCTTCCGTTTCCTGCCGGGAAGGGTACTGTAGCTTTGGCAGAATCAACCGCTTGCAGCAGAGAGTGAGCCTTTATTGAACGAGCTACATGCGGCAGATAGGCGCCGGTCGGGAAATCGGGATAGGTTTCAGTCCGGTTTTACCCTGATCGAGATGACGGTGGTGATTGTCATTCTCTCGGTTATCGCTTTCGTGGTGCTGCCGCGACTCCCCTTTGCCCATGAGCGGGACCTCAAGACCTCGGCGCGAACCCTGGCCGCCTCACTGCGCTATCTTGGAGATTTGGCGATCTCGACAAAACAGCACTATCGGCTGCGTATCACCCTGTCCAATAATGATATTGCCGTGACCAGGGTGATTCCGGAAGGTGAAGAACTGACTGTCAGCGACAGTGCCCTCAATCAACTGGCACTGCGGGATGGGGTCGTTTTCGGTGACATCGAGACCCCGCGCCTGGGCAAGGTGACCGAAGGTGAAGCTGTTCTGGATTTCGGACCGCTCGGTGTCGAGGATCTCGCGGTTATCCATCTCAAACGCATGGACGATTCGCGCTATTTTACCGTCGCAGTGTATCCCGGCAGTGGCCGGATTACCGTCCTGGAGGGCTATCAAGAGGGGGCCCTGCCGGCCGAAGACGATGAGGAGGAAAACGGGTGAAAGGTTTTACCCTCCTCGAGGTGATGGTTGCCTTGGCCATTATGGCCGGGGTTGTGCTGACCGTCATATCCTCGGTAAACTATCACCTCTCTCTCACGACCCGGAACAATGAAGAGAGCGTCGCGTTACTGTTGGCGCGGGCAAAGCTCGAGGAGCTGGAGATGCTCGACCGAGACCAACTGGCGCAGGGGCAAGAGGGGTCCTTTCAACCGGAATGGCCCGACTATTCCTGGAAAGCAGAGATTTCTCCCTCGCCCATTCCCGTTTTCAAAAACCTGACCGTCACGGTAAC
Organism: Deltaproteobacteria bacterium; assembly: GCA_009668975.1. Taxonomy (GTDB): domain Bacteria; phylum Desulfobacterota; class Desulfuromonadia; order Geobacterales; family Geobacteraceae; genus RPRC01. Next base: position 110,524 of record SBEG01000009.1, read on the forward strand.
CTGGGGGCCCCAGAGGAGAACCTTGTCTCTTGAACATTACCTGCTTCAGGATAACTAATACCAATTCCAATTCCAGAAAAAGGATGATCTCGAGGAGCCGAAGACGAGCCAGCGCAGGGAGGGCCTTGATAGGGAATGGGAATAACCGGGGCTTTACCCTGCTCGAGTTGCTGGTTGCGCTGGTCCTGCTGGTTCTGCTCAGCGGTGCCCTCTACGGGACCTACTTTTCCGTGATGCGGGGGAGCGAAGCGGCGCGGGAACGGACCGAACCGCTTCGGGATGCGCGAGTCGCAATCGATCTGTTGCGGCGTGAGCTGGCCGCGGCTTTTTATACTACCACGAATAAACGGCTGCATTTTATCGTTGAAGACCGCGATATCTTTGGCAAACCGGCTTCGATTCTCGACTTTACGGCCTTTACCGTCCCAAAGTCCGGTTCTGTACCGTCTTCCGATGTCATGGCCGTTCGCTATCGGCCGGTGGAAAAAGAAGGGCAGAAAATGATCCTTTCCAGGCAGACGCAGGATTTCTACCTGGACAGCAAACCTCTTGCCTATCCGCTAACGGAACAGATTGAGGGCTTCCTTGTCGAATGTTATGACGGAAATCAATGGGTAAAAAGCTGGGACACTACGTTGAATACCGGCCTGCCGAAGGCCGTTCGGGTAACTCTGCTGGTTCAGGGGAGCGACAAACCGGTTGGCTTCACGGCAATCGTGGTTCCGCGTCTGGCGGGCTCGTGAAGGGCGAACGGGGCTTCGCCCTGGTGATTACCCTGATCATTACTGCTCTCCTGGTTGCGGTAACCACCGAGTTCATACACGAGGTCTTTGTGGAAACCTCCCTGCGGCATGGTTATGAGGATGCCCAGCAGGCGAGTCTGCTGGCCGAGTCAGGCGTGCAGGGCGGGATCAAGGTTCTCAAGCTGGCCTTGGCTTCTCAGGGGTACACCTCTGCCCTTGATGGCTGGGCCGCTCCCCAGGTGTTCCAGGACGAAAAGGGCTCGCTCCAGATCAGTATCAGCGAGGAAAGCGCTAAACTTGATATCAACTCGATCGTCTTTCCGAACGGCACACTCAATGAGGACTATTACGGAATTGCCGAGCGCCTGCTGGAAAAGCTTGAGCTTCCCATGGATCTGGTAGATGCCGTTGCCGACTGGATCGACAGCGATGATTCGACTCGGGCCGGCGGTGCGGAAAGCCCCTTTTACCAAGCCTTGTCGCCTTCCTACGTGGCCAAGAGCGCTCCCTTGGAGACTTATGAAGAGTTGAGGATGGTTTCGGGTTTCAACGAGACAATTCTCAGGAAGCTGCATCCCTATGTAACGGTCTATCCAGAGTCCAGGGGTGCGCCTTATTCCAAGGTTAACATCAATACTGCTTCTGAGGAGTTGCTTGCAACCCTTGACGAGCAGATGACTGATGACCTGGCAGGGCGTATTATCGCATATCGGAAACAGACACCCATCAAGACACCATCGGAGCTTACCCAGATTGCGGGGATGGAGTCGATCGGGATTGCCGTCCAGGGCAAAATATCGGTAAAGGGAACGGTATTCCGAATTCAGTCCCGTGCGCAAGTCAAGGATACCGTTCGAATCATTGAAGCGGTAGTCCGCGTTGACGGCACAAATTCTACGCTGCTGTACTGGAGAGAATTGTAATGGAACTGCTGATTATTGAAGCCGGACGTCGTTCCGTCGGACTGGTGCGATTCCTGAAGAAAGGGGGAGCGGTCTTTTTTCAGGGGGACAAACGCAAGAGTCTCGATGATGATACTTCTCTTTCTGCGTTATTGCAGGATTTAGCCGTGGAGGAAGCAGGGGGCTGCAAGGTATTCCTTTCCCTGGACGCGGAACAGATCTTTTTCCGCGAACTGCACCTCCCGATTTCTGATCGACGGAAACAGCGCGAGGTTCTGCCCCTGGAACTGAAGGGGGAAACCGCAATCGACGTGGAAAAACTGATTTTTGATGCTCTGCCCCTCGGCGGTGGAAAGGTCATGGCAATCTGGGCTGTGGAGGCGGATCTCACGGAAAAAATCGCCTCCCTGCGCGAAGCGGGTCTGGAGCCCCAGGTTGTCGGTTCTTCCCTGTTCCATTGGCAGCAGCTGATTCCGGAGTCGGTTGGTGATGCCGCCGTGGCACTTTCAGACGGATTTTCCCTGGCGGTTTATTGCCAGCGAAAACCGCTTCTCTTTCGTTCCCTGGTGGACGGCAATTTCCTCGAGGAAATTGCCAGAACGCTGGTGCTTCTGGAAGCGGGTAAGGGCGTCCAGGTCGAACGAGTTCTGCTCCATGGTTCCGCGGCTACTTCCGCGCAGGACAGTCAGACCGGCCGGATTGTCTTTACTCAATTACCGGTCAGCGGTGCTCTTGCCGAAGCATTTCCCTGTGACAGCATGGCCGTTGAAAATGCCGGAGCATGGGCGCTGGCCACGGAGTCGCTACGAGGCGAACCAATCAACTTCAGGCAGGGAAAGATTGCCTATACCGCGGGCAGGGATCGGTTAAAGAAGAAACTTCGCCTCACCGCCATTCTTGCTGCGGTCTTTCTGGTCCTGCTCCTGGTGGAAACCGGTTTGCGCTACTATTTCGTCAGAACCGATCTCTCTTCCCTTGACGCATCCATCCACCAGATCTACCGCGAGGTTTTCCCGAATAGAACGAAAGCTGTTGATGAAGTCGCTGAAGTGAAATCTGAAATCCGCAATCTCGGCGGAGCGACTGCTTCCCAGGAGATCCTTCAGGCGTTGAATGGGGTGGCCAAGGCGAAGACCGACGATATTCTGGCCATTTATGAAGCTGAGGTTGATTCCGGCCAAATTCTGCTCAAGGGTGATGCCCGCTCGTTTAATGCCGCAAACAACTTCAAGTCCCGGCTGGACCCGTTGTTTGCCGCCGCCAAGATGGATGAGGTCAAATCCCGCCCGGATGGAAGCGTTACCTTTACTTTCCGGGGAACTCTGCAGGAGGGGGAGAAATGAAGAAATATCTCGAACTTCTGAAAGAGCGGTATGATTCACTGGACCAGAGAACCCGTTTGCAGTGGGGGATCGGCATTGCCCTGATTCTCCTTGTTATCATCCTTTTCACTACTCTGAACGGACGAATTTCCGCCTTGGAGAAGAAGCGGAAAGCCCGCGAGAACGAACTTGTGGAGATGATGACCCTCAAGCAGCGTTTCCTGACGGCAAAACTCTCCTCGCAACGATTTGCCGGTCGATTGGCAGGTGTCCGGGCCGATGACTCACCGGCAAAGATTATTGAAGAAATTGGCATCAAGGGGAAATCGAGCAAGATAACTCCCTTGAAAAGCGAAGAACGAGGCGGGTTCACCGAAGATTCCGCGGAAGTGAAGCTGGATGGCCTGACCCTGAATGAAGCCGTCAATCTGTTGTATCGCCTTGAAAAAGGATCGCGACCGGTGCTGGTCAAAAAAGCCAACCTCAAAACCCGTTTTGATGACCCGGCACTTCTGGATCTTACCCTGACTATCGCGCTGTTGAAGCCGGCTCCAAAGGGCCCGAGATGAAGCGTCGTTCGTTACCTCTCCTGATTGCCGTAAGTATCCTATCGCTTTTCCTGCTCCTTGTACTTACCGTGATCCTTGTTCCTGTTGACGAGGTTAAAGGTGTCGTTACCCGCGCCCTGGCACGGGAAGGGTACCTTTTGCAGGCGGAAGAATTCCGTAAGAGCTTCCCCCTTGGCATCGGCGTGACAAATGCCGAGGTGCGTGACGATCGGGGATTGCTTCTCAAGCTGGATTCGGCAACCTTTCGTCTGAAACTGCTGCCGCTCTGTATCGGAAAGATTGTGCTCGATGCCCATGCGCGGATTCGGGATGGTGAGGTGTCGGTGAGCTACCAACCCCGCACTTCGCAGATTTCCCTTCATAGCGAAGGCATCCGGCTGCAGGATCTTCCACTGCTGCAGGTGGCTACCGGCGCGAATTTGCAAGGGGAGCTCTTCCTGGATGGTTCTTTCAGCGGCAGGGGCACCGCTCTGCACGGTGATCTGCGGATGGAAATCAAACGGGCGGAATTTAGCGGGATCAAGGTGAGTGACATGCCGCTTCCCGATGCTTCATACGAAACCATCCGCGGGATGTTCCGCGCTGCAGGCGGTACGGGAAATCTTGAAAGCCTGACCTTTCAGGGTGATGGAATATATATCCGGCTGAAGGGTACCCTGGCCATGGCCAAATCCGTGGGGGCCGCCCCGCTCAATCTGACCATCGAACTGATGCCGAAACCGGATTTCCTCGAAAAGCAGAAACTGGTCTTCCTGCTCCTTGCAAAATATCAGAAAAGTCCCGGTTCCTACCAGATTCCCGTTACCGGGACGCTGCTGAGTCCCGTTATCCGCTAAACACATTTCCGCTAGCACGCTCTATCCTTAACACCATCCTATTGCCGCACAGCTCCATTATCTTGTCGCGATGTCAGTCCGAAGGTACCCTGAGGGTATTTTTGTTTTTCAGGGTTAAAAGCGTCTGCACCCGCTCCACAACCTGCGGGTGGGAGTAGTAGACCGCCGCGTAGAGGGGATGAGGGTGAAGGTTGGAGAGGTTGTCGCGGCTCATCTTGACCAGCGCTGAGGCAAGTGCTTCGGGCGTTGCGGAGAGGTCTGCGGCAAAGCGGTCGGCTTGCCGCTCCTGTATTCTGGAAACCCAGTTGCCAAGGGGCGCAAAAACCGTTAGGGGCAGGGAAAAGAGAAAGCCGAGGAGGACCAACTGGGCCGGGAACGATGCCTGTTCCAGGTCGAAGAGTGCTGGAAGGCTGCCCTGGTTCAGCAGGTAAAAAGCAGCGAAACAGCTGAACAGAGTCACTGCTTCGGTTGCGGCGAGGCGTTTCAGGATATGGTGTCTCTTCCAGTGGCCTGCCTCATGGGCAAGAACCGCAAGAATCTCCGGAGTGTCAAGGCGCTCCAGCAATGTGTCGTAGAGGACAATGCGTTTTACCTTGCCGATGCCGCTGAAATACGCGTTCGAGTGTTTGCTGCGGCGCGAGGCATCCATTTGCAGCACGTTACGAACCTCCAGACCCGCTTTGCCCATGAGGGACTGGATTGCCTCCTTCAACTCCGCGGAATGAAGCGGCTCGAATTTGGAAAATAGCGGCTCGATCACCATGGGTGACAGATAGATGAGTGACAGGGAGACGACTGTGAGGAATGCCCAAACCCAGAGCCACCAGTTCTGCGGACTGGCCAGGATCAAGGCAAAGGCTCCGGCCACCAGAAGCGAGATCAGCAGCAGGCTCAACAGGGTCGATTTGGCAAAGTCGCACAGCCAGGTGGCCGGTGTCATGGTGTTGAACCCATAACGGTTTTCCAGGATGAAATTCCGGTAAAGGCTGAACGGAATTTCGAGAATGGTTTGCACCAGGTGCAGTAAAATGAAAAACAGGATCCCCTGAAGGATAAAGGAAAGTGAGAGAGAGGTGACCCAGCGGTCATAGATTTCAATAAAACCGCAGAACAGAAACAGGCTGACCAGGAGGGTGCCGAAGAGGGATTCGGCAAGTGATAGGCGGTTATTTGCTATGGTATATTCCGCGGACTTCCGGAGCGTTTCCGGACTAAGGCTTTCTTCGAACCCAGGTGGTACGTCCGCGCTGTGGCGTTTGAGATGTTTGAGATTTATCCAGGCAAGGGCGAATTCACTTGCCTGGATAAAAAGATACACGAGAAGAAGGGTAGTTTTCATGGTTTCTGCGGTCATACCGCTGGAGGAAAACTACTTGAAGGTTTTTAAAACATAGCTGCCGATGCGCAGTGCTTCTTTTTCGGGAATCATTGCCTCGGTGTACCTAGGCATTCCCGGTCCCGGATTTCGCAATTTATCCACGATATCTTCCGGGGTATTGATCATGTTTTTCTGAAGATCGGCGGTTTTCAGGGTTTTTGCCGGGTTGATCGTGTTTGACCCCCCGGGGTGACAGCCGGCGCAGTGGAGGGCGTACAGGTTTTCTCCCGAGCTGTCACTGCAGCCGGTGAGAAATGCGGGAACGAGAACGGTCAGTGCGAAGAGGAAGAATGGCAGAAGTTTTTTCATGGATTCACCTCCAGATAGCAGAAATGAGCGAATGACTTTGAGTGTCAGGAGTTACTGCTCAAAATCTGTTTCGCGTTATCAGCAAACTCGCTCTTTGGATATTCCGCAACAAGCCGGTTCAGCGACTCTTTTGCTTTGTCTAGGTTTCCCGTATTGAGGTAGGCTTTGCCGAGATAGAAGAGAGCTTCGTCAGAGCGAGGCGTTCCCGGATATTTTTGCAGCGCGTCTTCGAAGCGGCCAATGGCAGCCTCGTATTTGTCGGTGCGGAAATAAAACCTGCCAACGTACATTTCGTAGGCTGCCTGTCTGGCTTTTCCTTCCGCAAGTTTTTCACGCACCTTGTCCGTCATGTCGGAGCCGGGATATTCCTGGAGGAATAATTCGAACAGGGTTACGGAATTTTTGACCGGTGTCTGATCAACATCAATTTTGGTGACCTGGTTGAAATTGCTCATGCCCTGCATATAGAGAGCATAGGGGGCTTTCGGATTCTTCGGGTGGAGCTTGCGAAAGTTTTCGTACTCCGCTGCCGACTCAATGTACTGCTTATCGTAGTAGAGCGCGTCGGCAAGCTTCAGCTCCACGGCTGTTCTGAGCAGCGGCGAGGTGGTGGTATCCTTTGCTTTTTTCCATTTTTCTGCTGCCGCTTCATATTTTTTCTTTGCATACAGATTTTCGCCCTGTTTGAACAAGGTTTCCGGCGGCAGTTTCAGCTTGCTGTTGGCGCAGGAAGTGGCAAGCACCAAAATGGTGAGAGCGAGCGCGAATCTTTGAAACATACAAGCTCCTTATCATTTCATGATACGGCTAATGTCAGTGTAGTAACTCTTGTAGTAGAGAAAAAGCGCCCATTTGTCAATGCAAAGTTGCCGGTTGAAAGTATAGCGGAAACAGGGCGCTTTACCACTTTCAGGGTATATTTAACGCGAAGGACGCTTTCTCTTGGTCGGGTCGAGTTCCTTTTTCCGCAGTCTGATCGAGGTGGGCGTAATTTCGACCAATTCATCATCATCGATGAACTCGAGGGCCTGCTCCAGCGTTAATACGCGTGGAGGGGTCAGCTTGATGGCGTCATCGGAACCCGAGGCTCTGACGTTTGAGAGCTTTTTGCCTTTGCAGGGATTGACGTCCAGATCATTGTCTTTGGCGTGCTGGCCGATGATCATGCCTCCGTAGACTTCCGTCCCCGGGCCGATGAAGAGCACTCCGCGCGGTTGCAGGGCGTCCAGAGAGTAGGCGGTAGTTTCACCCTGTTCCATGGCGATCAAAACTCCGTTCTTCCGTCCGGGAATGTCGCCTTTGTAGGGTGCATAGCCGTGGAAGGTGTGGGTCAGGATGCCGGTGCCGCGGGTTTCGGTGAGCACTTCGCCCCGCAGGCCGATCAAGCCTCGCGCCGGGACCAGAAACTCGAGACGGATGACTTCGCCGAGTTGGTGCATGGCGACCATTTCGCCTTTGCGCGGTCCCATCTTTTCGATAATGGTTCCCTGGTGCTCAGCGGGGACATCGACTACCAGGTATTCGATCGGTTCCTGTTTTTGTCCGTCCATGTGGCGCAGGATAACTTCCGGCTTGGAAACCGCCATTTCAAAGCCTTCGCGGCGCATGTTCTCGATCAGAATGGACAGGTGCAGTTCGCCACGTCCGGAAACGAGAAAGGTGTCCGGATTATCAGTATCCTCGATGCGCAGGGAGACGTTGGTGCGAAGTTCCCGGTCAAGACGCTCCCGGATGTTCCGCGATGTTACCAGCTTGCCCTCGCGACCGGCAAACGGGGCGTTATTGACGATGAAATTCATGGAAATTGTCGGTTCGTCAATGGAAACATAGGGGAGGGGACTGGGTGATTCCGCGTCTGCGATGGTCTCGCCGATCCCGACTTCATCAAATCCGGCTATCGTCACGATGTCACCAGTAACCGCCTCTGAGATTTCAACCTGCTGCAGACCTTCATAGCCGATCAGTTTCGAGATTCGTCCCCGTTTGATTTCTCCGTTGCGTTTTACCAGGGAAACCGTTTCTCCTGCGCTGACTTTACCGTTGAAGATCTTGCCTGTGGCGATCCGGCCGATATAATCATTGTAGTCGATATTGGTAACCAACATCTGCAGCGGCGCGGACTGGTCCCCTTCCGGTGGCCGGACATTGCTGATAATCATTTGGAAGAGCGGTTCCATCGAATCGGACTCATCGGCAAGCTCAAGCTTTGCGTAGCCAATTTTGGCGCTCGTATAGGCGATGGCAAAATCAAGCTGTTCATCATTGGCCTGAAGTTCACAGAAAAGGTCAAAGACCATGTCCACGACTTCCGCGGGACGGGCGCCGGGGCGGTCGATTTTGTTGATGACAACGATTGGCCGCAGGCCAAGATCAAGGGATTTTTTCAGCACGAAACGTGTTTGCGGCATCGGGCCGTCAAGAGCGTCAACGAGCAGGAGGACGGAGTCGACCATTTTCAGCACGCGCTCCACTTCTCCACCAAAATCGGCGTGGCCCGGTGTGTCGACGATATTTATCTTGTACTCGCCATGTCTGATGGAGAGGTTTTTGGCGAGGATTGTTATTCCGCGTTCCTTTTCAAGGTCATTGGAGTCCATGACCCGCTCGGTAATGACTTCATTATTCCGGAAAACACCCGACTGTTTCAGCAGGGCGTCCACGAGCGTTGTCTTGCCGTGGTCAACGTGGGCGATAATAGCGATGTTACGAATCTTTTCCTGCATGCATCCAACTCCTGTTGTGTAGATATGACGTTAGGCCGTTCTTGTGTCGTTGATAGTGCCGGAGGGTACAATTGTGACGGCTGTTCCAAGCTGCTCTCCGTGGATAAAAAAAGACGGGCTATCGCCCGCCTAATCGAAGCAGTATGCCCATTTGTTTTCGATAAATCAAGGTTTTTCTCCGGATGGGCGCGTTTCCGCACGGAGTCTGGAGCTGATGTTGCAATACCGGCTAATCACCTTTGGCAGGCAAGCAGTATTTGATTAATCATTGGAGATGAAAGATTCCTTTGCTGGGGTGGTAAAATATGATATCTAAAAACCCACGTGTGCATCACGGCACGATTCATCGGCGTTCCGGGTTACTGATCTTTTTCAGGTCCGGAGCAGTTCAGCGCCAAACAGAAATGGGGAACCTGCATGGTCGCGAAAAAACTTGAGCAGGAACTGTGGCTACTTGGAATGGGCGATTGCGATGGCCGGGGCAAGGTGGTCTGCAAATATCTGAAAGAGTCTGGCTATCGGGCCAGGGTGGCGAACTTGGAAGAACTCTCCGAACGACGGCCCTTAGGCATTCTGCTCGATCTTTCGCCCTACTCGGCTGACGGCTGGGGGATATTCCTTTCGCTGAAAAGGGATCCGCAAACCCGTGATATTGCCGTGTTGCCGATCTTTCTCAGTGAAGACGGCAAGATCGGCGGAGTATTTCCCGCGGCCGGTTTTTTTACCTTGCCGATTGATCAGGAGTATCTGAAAAAAAGGCTGGTGGTAATGGGCCTCACCGAAGAGGCGGAGGTCTGGGATCTGCAGACTCTTCTCGTCTCCAGGACCGGTGAAGAGTCTGTTGCCGATGCAGTCGAATCCCTTGGCTTTGAAGTGGTAAAAGCCTATACCGGCAAGGAAGGGATTGCCCTGGCTACTACGGAACCGCGCTATATGGCGTTCTCAACCCTGATGCTTCCCGACATGTCAGCCTTTGAATTGATGGATCGTTTCCGCCTCTATCCCCACACGAAAAATCTCCCTTTTTTCGTCCTCATGAAGGAGGCAATGAAGGAAGGTGAAAAACTTGCCATGGGTCATCAGATCGAACATCTCATCCGGAAGAAGGAACTGTCTCAGGAAGAATTTCTCCGCTACCTCCGCAAGCGGGGCTAACCTTTCTCGTAATTCTTGCACAGCTGTTCGACTGTTGTGCGGAGGAGTTCCCCGGAGGTTCACTTACGGGGGGCATTTCCAGCCGGATGCATAAAGTTGTGACTGGGTTGTCTTTTTGTCTGGTCTGATTTCTTCCCCTCTACTTCATGTTGCCTTACCGAAAGTGGGGTGCGCATGTCGTTTACACTGCAGAAAATCGCCTGGTTTTTGATCCTGCCGCCCGCCTGCTTCATTGACTTTATGCTCTTCGGTGCGGTGGCCTCACGTCATTGTGCCGGTCTGGCAAAGGGAATTTCTGGTTTCAGCGCGGTGTTCTATCTTATGTCTTGGATCGGTTGTTCAAAGAGGTCTGGTCTGGTAACATGTAAGCAGGCACGAATGTCTCGGAAGGGAGGGCAACATGAAGGGCGAAAGCGCACCGTACACGTCAGGTAGTTTTATCGTTCGACACGGACAGGAGAATGATTTTATCATGGCGGTCGAAGCGGTTGCCGAATGGACAATAGAGAATTATTCGTCAGTCAGCGAAATACTCCTCTTTCGGGATCAGACGCGTTCCGGAAGATTTATTACCTTGTTTCGATGGGATGATGATGAAAGTATTGATGCCTGGAGGGCCGATCCTGAATTTGGCGTGTACATGACGCAAATTCGGGAACATTGTGAAAAGGTGGAGGTTTACAGCCTGGTAAGGGAGCGGCGCTTTACCAGGTTATAGGGGCTGTTGCAGAAGGTAGCAGGTACAACAAAGGGGCTACAGTATGAACTGTAACCCCTTTGTTGTTATTGGCGCGCTTGGAGAGATTCGAACTCCCGACCTACGGATTCGTAGTCCGTTGCTCTATCCAGCTGAGCTACAAGCGCGAGCTGTTACTTGCCTGCGGGAACGAAGCCGACAAGTGTAATATCATATTTGGCATGCTGAAAGGCGTGTGGGCTCTTGAGAACCATGAAGAGCCAATTTTTATAAACTTCTTTGCCCTTTTCCGTTATCAACACTTGTGCTGCGGGGTTTTTGGGCTCATCCGATTTGGAAGTCCTGACATTTCCGTCCATGGTAAAGTCGGGCAGGAAATGTTCAACCATAATCACCAGGTCAGAGTTGGGTACGGGAAATGATTTGCCGATTTCCACCGCATATTCGGTGCTTTTGCCGGATGCTTTGTCAACTACGGCAAGCTTGACAGCTTTCCATTTACCTTTTTCCGACTCGGGCACAACAACTACCGGCTTCGCCTTTTGCTCCATCATCCCATGGGGCGGCATCTCTTCAACAACCGGTTTTTCTTCTTTTTTCTTGCAACCGGCAACAGCTATTGTCGCCATGGCCACTATCGCTACTACCTTGAAAATCTTTTTCATTCAATCCTCCACTGACGGCCGGATGCTACCGGACAGGGTTGTTATGGCGGAGAGAGAGGGATTCGAACCCTCGATACCGGTTTCCCAGTATACTCGCTTAGCAGGCGAGCGCCTTCGGCCGACTCGGCCATCTCTCCAGTAATCCTGGTTCGCTGTCCGAAGAAGAAAGCTCACCGTTGAGGTGGAATCAGGAACCTTGATCTTTGAACCTATAAAATATGGCGGAGGGAGTAGGATTTGAACCCACGGAACTTTCGTTCAACGGTTTTCAAGACCGCCGCCTTAAGCCACTCGGCCATCCCTCCGAAACCCTAGCCGATCTTTTCCAATCCGCCCATATAGGGCCGGAGCACCTCGGGAATCAGCACTGTTCCGTCTGCCTGCTGGAAGTTTTCCAGGATGGCTACGACAGTTCTGCCGACCGCAAGACCTGAACCGTTTAACGTGTGCAAAAACTCCGGCTTGCTTTTTTCGTTTTCCCTGAAACGAATGGCTGCCCTGCGGGCCTGGAAGTCCTCAAAATTACTACAGGAAGAAATTTCCCGGTAGGTGTTCTGGGATGGTAGCCATACTTCAATATCAAACGTTTTCGCTGCGGAAAATCCCAGATCCGCGGTGCAGAGCTCAACAACCCGATACGGCAGGTTCAGCAGTTGGAGCACTTTTTCCGCATTATTCAACAGAAGTTCCAGTTCCCGGTAGGAATCTTCGGGGCGGGTAAACTTGACCAGTTCGACTTTGTTGAACTGATGTTGTCTGATGTATCCCCGGGTATCCTTGCCATACGAACCGGCTTCTTTTCGAAAGCAAGGTGTATAGGCTGTGTAATAAAGCGGCAGGTCGGATGCTTTCAGGATTTCGCCGCGATGAATATTTGTTACCGGTACTTCAGCCGTCGGAATCAGGAAATAATCAAGGCCGTTCAGGCCGAAGAGATCTTCCTCGAATTTTGGTAACTGACCGGTTCCGGTCATGCTTTCCCTGTTTACCATAAAGGGCGGAAGCATTTCAAGATAATTGTGCTCGCCGGTGTGAAGATCAAGCATGAAATTAATCAGGGCGCGTTCCAGTCGGGCTCCAGCGCCTTTGCACAAGGTGAAGCGGGCACCGGTGAGCTTGGCTCCGCGCTCGAAATCAAGGATGTCCAGATTTTCGCCGAGTTCCCAGTGTGGCTTGGGTTCAAAGGAAAGCTGGGGGATTTCTCCCCATTTCCTGATTTCAACGTTGTCCGATTCGGAAGTGCCGATTGGCGTTGTCGCGTTGGGGATGTTGGGCGTTGTCAGCAGAATTTGCTGCAATTCGTCCTCGATATCCCGGAGTGTCTCGTCCAGCAGTTTGATCCGCTGGGATACCTCCCGCATTTCCGCCATCTGATCCTGCGCCTGGCTTTTGTCCTTGATCCGGCTTATCTCCCCGGAAACCTTGTTTCGAAGAGCTTTCAGGCCTTCACTTTCCTGAAGTATCTCGCGTCGCCGGGTATCGCAATGCCTGAAGCCGGAAAGGTTGACCGCCCCACCACGCGTGGCGAGCCGGGCTTCCGCTTCTTCCAGATTCTCTCTGAGGTATTTGACGTCGAGCATGGAAAAGACCTTTACTTTTGCTGAAACAAAGCTATATTTTTTAGCACTTGAAATGGGAATAGTCAATCTCTTTTTCAGTAAAAAATTATTGTGCAACATATCGGAGTGATTTTGAAGTTTATTTGCCGGACCATTGTTTTCAGCATTACCATATTCCTTGTCTCTTCCCTCCCAGCGGAAGCGGGCAAAGTGGTTCTTGCGGTTGTCGGTGACATAATGCTTGCCGGCAACGCTACTGGGACATTGTCCCGGCAGGGCTACGATTACCCGTTCGCGGCAACTGCCGGAATTTTACGCGGTTCCGACATCGCGGTCGGAAACCTTGAGACCCCCATCGCGCGCACAGGGTTGGAGTTCACAGACAAGAAGTATCGCTTCAAGGCCGACCCCAAAGCGGCTGCGGCGATCCGCAAGGCCGGTTTTTCCGTGCTCACGCTGGCGAATAATCATATCATGGACTTTGGTGTGCAGGGTTTGACGGAAACCCGCCAGCATCTGAAAAAAGAACAACTGCTCTTTACGGGCGCCGGCCGGAATCTTGCCGAGGCGCGATTACCGGCGCTGGTTGAAAAAAAAGGGCGGAAAATTGCTTTTCTGGCCTATTCTCTCACGTATCCAGTGGAGTATTATGCCGGCCCCGCAAAGCCCGGCGCAGCGCCCGGTTACCCGCACTTTTTTCGGGAAGATATCAAGAAGGCAAAAACACGCGCTGATTACGTAGTGGTTTCCTTCCACTGGGGGGCTGAATGCGCAACTTCCCCGAAATCATATCAGGTGAACGTTGCCCGCATGGCCGTTGATGCCGGTGCCGATGTGGTGGTCGGCCATCATCCCCATGTGCTGCAGGGGATAGAACGCTACAAGGGGCGACTTATCCTCTATAGTCTCGGTAATTATGCCTTTTGCAGCATGAGCAGGAATGCCGATACCAGTGTGATCGCCCGAATCGTCCTTGACCGCGGAGTTCACGAGGTTGAACTTTTTCCTTTGAACGTAAAAAATTCCGAGGTGTGCTATCAACCGGCCCTGCTGAAGGGTGCTCGAGGGAAAAAGGTTATCTCCCAATTGCAGGAACTTTCCAGTCAGTGGGAGACGAAGATTGTTACCGAAGGCCTACGGTATTTTGTCAATACGCCAACCCGGCCAATTGCCACCGCATTACGCTGAAGGTTTGCCGCGGGAGTTGCCCCAGGAGGTGTTGTGTGCATCGTTTATTTGTTGCCATTGATCTGCCTGAAGATATAAAGCTGGCTATCGGTTCCCTGCGCTGTCCTCTTCCGGGCGCGAAATGGGTGGCTGAGGCGCAGATCCATTTGACGCTCCGCTTTATCGGTGATGTCGATGACGAGCTTTCGAAGATGATTGTCGCTTCATTGTCCGGCATCGCGGCAGCTCCGTTTTCCCTGGCAATTCAGGGTGTGGGGTGCTTCCCCCCGAAAAGAGATCCTAAAGTTCTCTGGGTTGGGGTTGACGTCAGAAGTGCGTTGCTTGATTTGCAGAGTGCTATTGAAAAGGCTCTCGTCCGGAATGGCTTGGAGCCGGAGGGCCGTCCCTTCTCCCCGCACATCACTGTTGCCCGTTTGAAGGAAACATCCGAGGCTCGGGTTGCTTCATTTCTTCAGCAATACGCCGGTTTTGCCACGTGCTCCTTTCCGGTCACGCAGTTTATCCTTTATTCCAGCACTCTGACTCCGCAGGGGGCCATTTACCGCCAAGAGGCACTCTTTCCTTTGCGAAGATAGCCTGCCAGCGAGGCGCTGCATGGCCGCGATCAGGTCCTTTCCTGGCGCTGCGACAGAGAGTCCAATTAACAGCTTGATTTTTTTTTGCCGTTGTTTATAGTCAATATGAAACGTTTGATATCATTCGAAATCAGACCAGAAAAATATAAAGGAGAGTTTCAATGGCCAGTGAAAAGGTAATTGTCCTTGATGACAACAATTTTGAAGCTGAAGTGCTTCAATCTTCTATTCCCGTTCTTGTGGATTTCTGGGCTTCGTGGTGTGCGCCCTGCAAAGCTATTGCGCCCCTAGTCGATGCCCTTGCGAATGATTATGACGGCAAGGTGAAGGTAGGAAAGGTAAACGTGGATGAAAGCCCTGCCACACCGGCAAAATTCGGCATCCGGGGAATTCCTACCCTGATTCTGTTCAAGGACGGCAAGGTGGTTGATCAGGTCGTCGGCGCGGTTCCGAAATCACAATTGGAGGCGTTGTTAAATAAAGCTCTCTAACGATCCGCCGCACTGAACTTTCTCCGTCTGAGCGGTGATGAGCGGCATGGTAAGACGGGGAATCTCGGGCGGACAGGAAAAGGAATTATGGATTATTCACGCATGAAAAAGGTTTTGTCTCTTGCGTTTTTCATCACGGTGTTGACGCTTCCCGCGCTGTCTCATGCCCTGCCGCAAAAGGGGAGCCCGGCACCGGCAATTAAGGTTGTCACTACCTCAGGGCAGAAAGTTACCCTTGCAAATTACCGGGGATATGTTTTGGTCATGGAGTTCTTTGCCACCTGGTGTGACGGCTGCCGTGACTCCCTTCCCCATTTGATTCGCCTCAACAAAACCTACGGAAAACAGGGTTTGCAGATTCTCGGCTTGAATCCCGGCGTCGGTGGGGATGATCTGCCGCGGGTACGAAAATTTATCCGTGAAGAGCGCATCAATTTTCCGGTGGCGTTGGTTGATGACGATATTTTGATCAACTATTCAGTTCAGCCGATACCGGCAATTTTTATCATCGACAAGAAGGGTGTGCTGGTTGAGAAGTATGTGGGATTTAGCCCTGCGATCGAAGCATCAATGGAGAAAACCATCAAGACGCTATTGGCTCAGTAACGGATTCCTGGTCATATTCGGCTAAAGAAGCGGCGCAGTTGCGCCGCTTTTTTTATGCCCGCCGCAGATGTTCAATGATGGCCGTGGCGATCTTCTCGCTGATGCCCGGCATCTTCAGCAAATCCTCGATGCTCGCCTTCTGCAGTTCTTTCACGCTGCCGAAGTGCCGCAGCAGCATTTTCCATCTCTTGGCGCCTATTCCAGGGATTTTGCCGGCCGAAGAGCGCAGTGTTTCCCGGGACCGCACCTTGGTGTGATAGTCGACCGCAAAGCGGTGTGCTTCGTCCCTGATCCTGGCGAGTAGCAGCAAGGGGGCGGAGTTCTGGCGAAGAACCACCGGATTCTTTCTGCCCGGCAGGAAGACCCGTTCGTCGCTTCGTCGAATATCGGAACTTGCGGATTCCCGCTCAACCCTGCTTTTGGCCAGGGACGCCGCGTCCGGGGCTGTGATGCCCAGATCTCTGAGTACTTGTATCAGAACATTCAATTGCCCCGGGCCGCCATCTACGACAATAAGATCCGGTGGCGAATCTTCAGGCTTGCTGCCGGTAAAGCGACGGGAAAGCACTTCGTGCATCATGCCGTAGTCATCCGTCTGGGTAACACTTTTGATCCGGTAGCGGCGGTAGTCCTTTTTGCTCGCAACCCCGTCCTGAAAGACGGCCCTGCTGCCGACGGCATACGTGCCCTGAAAGGTGGAGATGTCGTAGCACTCGATGCGGAGGGGAAGGTTTGACAGGTGAAGTTGTTGCTGCAGTTCCGTCAGGGTCCGCTCGATGCCATCCCGTTTCCGCTGGTCCTCGTCCGCCGCGGTTTCGGCATTCTTGACGGCAAGCTGGACGAGTTCCGCCTTGGTTCCGCGACGGGGTACCGTGATGGAAACCTTCTTGCCGCGTTTTTCCGTCAGGAGCTCTTCCAGGGCCTGTGGTTCACTGATGGCGATCGGCAGTAGTATCCCGGTGGGAATATATTCGTCCCGGCCATAATATTCATTCAGGAAAGATGAAATGCCCTCGGCATCATCCAGTTCCCAGGAGAAGGTGAAGTTCCTGCCTCCGATCAGGCTGCCGCCGCGAATGAAGAGCAGGGCAATTACCAATTGCTGACCGTAGCGGCAGTGTCCCAGGACGTCGAAATCTCCTTTTTCCGCCACCATTTTCTGCTTTTCAACGGTAATCTCGATCGAGCGGATCAGGTCTCGAAAGCGGGCGGCCTGCTCGTACTTTTCCTGCCCGGCTGCTTCGTTCATTTTCCTGGTGAGAACTTTGATCAAATCACGGTTCTTTCCCTCCAGGAAAAGAGCTGCTCCTTCGGCGATGCTTGCATAGTCTTCCCGTGAAATCAGGCCATGGCAGGGAGCGGAGCATTGGCGCAACTGATAGAAAAGGCAGGGGCGTCCGCGGCGCTGGCAGGTGTCCATCGGGTAGTGCCGCAACGGAAAGAGCCGGTAAAGCTGCTTCAAAACGTCGCGGGCCGCCGAGGCAGAAGAGTAGGGGCCAAAATAACGGGCGCCGTCCCGGATGACCTTACGGATAATGCTTAGCCTCGGGAACTCTTCCGTCGGGTCCATGCGCAGCGAAAAGTAGGTTTTGTCGTCGCGGAGGTTAATGTTGTAGCGGGGACGATGTTTCTTGATCAGGGTGTTTTCCAGGATCAGGGCTTCTTTTTCGGTATCGGTAACCAGGTAATCGATATCAGCTACCCTGGCCATGAGAAACTTGATTTGCCAGCGGGGGTCCCGCAACGGGACGAAATATGCGCGGACTCGAGTTCTCAGGTTTTTTGCCTTGCCCACGTAGAGGACACGACCATCGCTGCTCCGCATGATATAGACACCGGGAGACGCTGGAAATGTTTCGATTTTTTCGGCTTTCATGGTGAGCCATTATACCCGGGAAGATATTTTCTGCCAAGTAGATAGCTCTGGTGGGCGGGAGGGA
>SBEG01000067.1 GCA_009668975.1 Deltaproteobacteria bacterium
TTCACCCTCATGCCCCCACCGCGACCGGCGGGGGCTTTTTTTGTCTAAATCTGCGCTATACTGGTAACTGACGCCTTGTCCGTATACAGGGAGATTATTTTTTCCGACAGTCTCTTCCTCATCTAAACTTTCTTTGGGTGGCTATCAATGGGCAGCAGGAAACTGGGTCAGGCGGGTTCCGAGCTGGAAAATGCGGGTGAGGTTGTTGCCGTCCGTGGCAGTGTCATCGATGTCTGCTTTCCCGAAAGAATCCCCTTGATCCGCAACCAACTGCTCTCCTACGGACCGCCCGCAATTCTCATCGAAGTTCTGGCACATCTGGATCATCAAACAGTGCGAGGAATTGCCTTGTCCCCGACCCAGGGATTGGCTCGCGGCTCGATTCTGATTGATACCGGCGGACCATTCACCGTGCCCACCGGCAAAGAGCTTCTCGGCAGAATGTTCAATGTTTTCGGCGAGACTATTGACGGCCGTGGACTGCTGTGCTGCGGCGAACCACGCTCCGTGCACCGGAAGCCGCCGACTCTGACGGAAAGAGTCACCTCTTCGCAGATCCTGGAAACCGGCATCAAGGTGATTGATGTCCTTTCCCCCCTCGAAAGGGGCGGGAAGGCCGGACTGTTTGGCGGCGCAGGCGTCGGAAAGACGGTGCTGATTACCGAGATGATCCACAATATGGTGGGCGTCCATGAGGGGGTCAGCATTTTCTGCGGCATCGGCGAGCGTTGCCGCGAGGCGGAAGAGCTGCACCGGGAGATGGAAAAGAGCGGGGTGCTGGAAAAATCGGTGATGATCCTGAGCCAGATGAACGAACCGCCCGGCGCCCGTTTCCTGGTCGGTCATGCGGCCCTGACCATCGCGGAATATTTCCGGGATGACTGCAAAAAGGATGTCCTGCTCCTCATCGATAATATCTTCCGCTATGTCCAGGCCGGTACCGAGGTGTCGGCACTGCTGGGGCAGATCCCGTCGCGCGTCGGCTACCAGCCGACCCTGGCAACGGAGCTGGCTCAGCTGGAAGAGCGGATCTGCACCACGGCAAACGGCGCCATCACCTCCATCCAGGCGGTGTATGTCCCGGCCGATGATTTTACCGACCCCTCCGCCGTTCATACCTTCGCCCATCTTTCCGCCCTGATTGTCCTTTCCCGCAAAAGGGCCGCCGAGGGGCTCTATCCCGCCATCGATCCCCTTGAGTCCGGTTCCAAGATGCTTTCGCCCGCAGTCGTCGGCACACGGCATTACGAAATTGCCCAGGCGATCCGCAAAAATCTGGCCGAGTACCGGGAGCTGAAGGATATCATCGCCATGCTCGGGATGGAGGAGCTCTCTTCCGGTGACCGGGCCGTTGTCTATCGTGCCCGACGGCTGGAACGCTTTCTCACCCAACCTTTTTTTACCACGGAACAGTTTACCGGCCACGGCGGGAGGATGGTGAAGCTGGAAGATGCACTGGATGGCTGTGAGCGCATCCTGAACGACGAATTTTCCAGCTATCCGGAGAGTGCACTCTACATGATCGGTACGATTGACGAGGCGCGAAAGCCATGAAGCTTACGGTAATTCTCCCAACCGGTGTTCTGGTGGATCAGGAGGTAACCAAGGTGACAGCCGAGGCGGAAAACGGTTCCTTTTGCCTGTTGCCGCGCCACATCGACTTTCTTGCTGCCCTGGTCCCGGGGCTGCTTGCCTTTGAAAACGAAGCGGGTGAAGAGGAGTTTCTGGCCATCGACGAAGGAGTCCTCGTGAAGTGCGGAGCGGAAGTCATGGTGTCAACACGGAACGCCGTGCGGGGCGCCCCTCTCGGGCAGCTGAGAGAGGCGGTGGAAAAACAGTTTCGTGTCCTGGATGATAGGGAGCAACAAGCGAGGACAGTTCTGACAAAGCTTGAAGCTGATTTTGTCGGAAGATTCATCAGAATGGGGGAAAAAGCCCGTGGCTGATCAGGAACCGCGTAAAAGGACAGAGGCCTCGACTGAAATGGAGAAGACCATTGCCACGAAAGAGGCACGGAAGATCTCTGCCCGCCGGGAACGGGACCATAGCCTGCTGTTAGGCCTGAGCATCTTCGGCATTGTTGGCTGGTCGGTGGTGGTTCCTACTCTGCTCGGAGTAGCCCTCGGTATCTGGATTGACGGACGCTGGCCGGGACGTTTTTCGTGGACTTTGATGCTGCTGTTCGGCGGACTCATCTGCGGGTGCCTGAACGCTTGGTACTGGGTCAGCAATGTATCGAAGAATGAGTGAATGACATACTCCGGTAGCAGGTAACACCCCTGTAGGGGCGATCCTTGTAATCGCCCAATGAATGGGCAAACACAAGGTTTGCCCCTACAAGATGCATATGATTCTTGATTGTATTATGGAATTTGGAGACTGGGGGTACTGGGATGACCTTTTACGCAATAAGGCTGTCACTTGCAGCCGTTGCCGGCCTGGCACTTGGACTGTTCTACTTTGGAGGCCTCTGGCTTACGGTACGAAAAATACCTCGGTCCGGAAATCCTGGGATACTCATACTCGGCAGCTTTGTCGTCCGTCTCCTGGTGACCCTGTGTGGGATGTATCTTGTGATGGACGGGAAGTGGGAGTTGCTCGTGGCCTGTCTTGCCGGTTTTCTGCTGATGCGGATTGTTTTGACCCGCAAGCTGGGTCCTGGGAGAAAAGAATCGCGTCTTTCCGCCTGATCTGGAGTCTGTAATGGAATTGAGTCCCGACAGCACGATATTCTGGCAATGGGGGCCGATCAGTCTTAATGCCACTATTGTTTTCACCTGGGTCGTGATGGCGGTTCTGGTCGTCGGCTCCTGGCTGGTCACCCGTCGTCTCTCCTTCGATGGAAATATTTCCCGCCGGCAGAATCTGCTGGAGACCCTGGTCACCTTCATGAACGACCAGATCCGGTCCACCAGCCGGCAGGAGCCGGGGCGGTTCCTCCCTTTTGTCGGGACCCTCTTCCTCTTTATTGCTGTCTCCAACAGCCTGGAAATCTTTCCCGGATTCGAACCGCCCACCGGTTCCCTTTCCACCACCGCTGCCCTGGCGATCTGCGTCTTTATCGCCGTTCCGTTTTTCGGTGTGATGCAGAAGGGGGTCTTCGGCTACCTGAAACATTATATCAAGCCGTCGGTTTTCATGATGCCGTTTGAGGTGATCGGTGAATTCTCACGAACTCTCGCCCTGGCGGTCCGGCTATACGGGAACATCATGAGCGGCACCATAATCGTGGGGATTCTGCTCAGTATCGCCCCCCTGTTTTTTCCCATCATCATGCAGGCGCTGGGGCTTCTCATCGGGCTTATCCAGGCATACATCTTCGCTGTTCTTGCAATGGTCTACATCGCTTCCGCCACGTCGGTCCAGAAAGGTCAGGAGGCAGAGAGTGAAAAAGAAGTAAAGGGAGGTAGCTGAGTATGGACAACATCGGACTCATCGGAATGATTTCCATCATTGTGGCGGGGGGAACCATGGCAGTCGGCTCCATTGGCCCGGCTCTCGGCGAGGCCCGGGCAGTTTCGCAGGCGCTGAGTGCCATCGCCCAGCAGCCTGATGCCTCCGGGACCATCAGCCGAACACTGTTCGTTGGCTTGGCTATGATTGAGTCAATGGCCATCTATTGTTTCGTGGTGGCTTTGATCCTGGTCTTTGCCAATCCGTTTTGGAAATACGTCATTGAACACCCGTGAGGATAGAGGATGGGAACCGACTGGTTTACGATTATCGCGCAGATAATCAACTTCCTGATACTTGTCGCCCTTCTGAAGCGCTTTCTCTACGGCCCTATCGTACGGGCCATGGACCGGCGTGAGGCGGAAATCTCCTCCCGGCTGAATGTGGCGTTGGAAAAGACCGCTGAAGCTGAGAAGGAGAGGGCGCGTTACGAGGGACAGGCAAGCGAACTTGCCGGGAATCGGGATGCGATGCTCGCCAAGGCACGGGATGAGGTGGCTGCGCTTCGTCAGAGTCTTCTGGAAAATGCTCGTCAAGAGGTGGACAGGAATCGGAGCCAATGGCAGGAATCGTTTCAGCGGGAGCGGGAGTCGTTTCTGCTGGCTCTGCGGCGTCATGTCAGCCAGCAGGTCTGTGCTGTTGCACATCAGGCCGTAACCGAGATGGCCGATGCCTCCCTCGAAGAAAGAATGGCCATCTGTCTTGAGCGACGGATACGCGAGTTGAACGAAACGGAACGTACGAAGTTGGCAGCTCACTTCCTTTTGGCCGGGCAGGAAATCATTGTCAGGAGCGCTTTTGAAATGAACTTGGAGGCGCGGAAAACAATCTTCAGGGCGCTGCATGGCTTGACAGTGGTGGCTGCGGAAACGGGAGGTTACTCCGGCAGCGGAGACCATGATCCGCCGTTGCCCGTTGATGCGGATCTGGCCGGGAGCGGCGGAGTTCGTTTCGAAGTGGAACCTGCGCTGGTCTGCGGCATTGAAATAGTTTCCGGCGGCAGGTCTCTGGCGTGGAACCTGGAAGACTATCTGGACGAGTTGGAGCAGCGTTTGCTGGAGGCTATCGGGAAAGGTTCGGGTG
>SBEG01000100.1 GCA_009668975.1 Deltaproteobacteria bacterium
TGTAATGGACCCCAAAAAATGGACACAAGACAAAGGGAGAGATAAGATAAGAAATAAGGAGTCCAAATGGGAAACCCACACCGGAGTTACACACCAGAATTCAAGGTACGAGTCGTACTGGAATTAATCAGTGGCAAAAAAACATTAGGAGAAGCAAGCCGGGAATATAAGATCAAAGACAGTGTAATTTCACGCTGGCGTCAAGAATTCTTGGAACGAGCGCCCCAAGTGTTTGGACAATCTGGCGAAAAAGATGCGCAAGCTCAACAGATCGCTGAACTTGAACGCGCTCTTGGTCGAGTAACATTGCAACTTGAGATAGCAAAAAAAGTATTCGGGGATTCGGACTTTCTGTCCAAGGGCGGCGTTTAATGGCCCATGAACTAGTAAGGCTGCATAATTATCCAATTCAACCAGTATGTAATTTTCTGGAATTGCCACGCAGCAGCTACTATTACCAAAAGCGACTAAAGCCCGAATCCCAACAGTTAGAAGCCGATCTAAAACTAGTGGCTGGTCAACATCCTACCTATGGGACACGACGGCTCACGCATCAATTGAGGCGAAAACCTTTTGGATATCAGGTCAATCGAAAACATATTCAATGTTTAGCAAGACAAATGAACCTTCTAAGACCTACCAAGCAACGAAAAATCCGCACTACGAATAGTCAGCATCCCTTTCCTCGTTATGAGAATCTGGTCAAAGACCTGGTTGCGACTCATCCTGATCATATTTGGGTAAGCGATATCACCTATATTCGACTGAAGAACACTTTCATCTATCTGGCTATTGTTTTGGATGTCTTTACGCGTTCTGTACGGGGCTGGGCTTTAGGATATAGTCTGGATCAACAACTTACCCTGGATGCACTTCGAATGGCTCTTGAAAATGCTGCTCCACAAATCCACCATAGTGATCAAGGTGTTCAATATGCTGCTTTTGCTTATGTGAACTTGCTTAAATCCCACGGAGTTCAAATCAGCATGTCTTCAGTCGGCAAAGCTGAAGAAAATGG
>SBEG01000068.1 GCA_009668975.1 Deltaproteobacteria bacterium
CAAATAACTTTGGCCCCACCCCGCCTAAAGTGGAAAATTACCATGGCCCTCGACAGCTTGAACAAGGTCGTTAAAACGGTTGCGCTGGCATGCTTGCGGATCATAACCGGATTGCGGAGATTGAAGCTCGGAGGTTCTACCAATCCCTCCAGCATCTTCAACGGTTCGTTGAAATACGCCCGGTCGTGGCTGGCAGCACGACAGTAAGTAATATCCAGCGCCATGCGGAATTGACGCCCAGCGCGTCCGGCCCGCTGCCAATAGTTGGCCGGCAGGGGTGGCATGTTGCGCATCAGCACTGCATCCAGGGCACCGATATTAACGCCCATCTCCAGTGTTGGGGTACAGACGAGGGTATTGATCCGCTCACTGTCGCTCTTGAATGAAATTTCGATTCGCTCCCGCTCCGGCCCCGGTATTTGCGCCGAGTGCTCTCTGGCTCTCAGCATCGAGAATTCCTGATCCAACAGCAGAAGATCGTAGTTGTCCTTGTCCTCAACCTCCCACTTCAGTACGCCATCGCATCGGTACGCCATGCAGCTGTTGGTGGGGTTGGAGCGGATGTGCAACCGGCGGCAGGTATCGCAACGATACCGTCCCGTGTGCGGAATCAGCAGCAGTTTATCCACTTCCACCTGATGGGCTCCAGTACAACGAGGGAGTGGATTACCCCGTCCTCCTTGGAGAGTTACCGGGGCTAACAGCTCCAGATCACGGGACAGCATATCCCATACTTCATGGAGGAATTCCTCCACCTGATCCGGGTCAACTCCCCAGGCTACTGCCGCCTGCTTGGCCGCTGTGTCGTAGTTACTGAACCACTGCTGCAGTCGCTTTTCGTCGTGATCGCCATCCCGCTGGAAGACTAACCCCTTGGGGACATCCCTCATGTTGGCGATATATCCTCGCTGTAACTCTTTAGCGCCATCCATCCAGAACTTGCTGAACATCTTGGTCACATTGTCATGGACAATCTTGCGGGAGCGGGCATTGTCGAGCAGGGAGGCAACACCTTCAACCAGCGCCTCCGCCTTGCACCCGATCCGGTTGGCCCACTTGAGGATGCAGGGCAAGTCAGGCGTAAGCCCCTGATACTCAACCTTCATGCGCCCCCAAGGTTCCAGGCCGATGCGCTGTCTGGCTCCAATCGCCAGTTCCCTTAAAATCTGCGCACGCAGGAACCATTTTCGCTCCAAACCGTGAGCTTGTCCCGTGCCGGTCTTAGGCTCCACCCGCCAGACCTCGGGAATCAAGGCTCGTGATAACTCATCATCACTGTCCAGGTGTTGATCCAACCAGAGAGTCAGGTCACCGACGGATATCTTTCCGTCCCGGATCTTCTTGTAAAGCAATTCGCGCAGTCGGTAACGACGGGATCGATCCTGCATCCAGCCAGCCTGGAACGCTGCATCCTGGCGATTGTCGGCGAACACCAGCAGACGCTTTCGCTCGGCACGGTGGATCATACTCTGGGCCAGAACGTGCACGTCGGCGACGGTGGTAGCACGCACTGGTCGGACAGGCTCACGATACTGACCGACGAAGCGGCGGCCGGCGGCATTACACGAAACGCACTTGGTGAGTTCCCCTTGATGATCATCCCGCTGCTGAATGAAGTGGAGTGGAGCCATAATTTTCTCACGGCCACACCCCAGACATAGCGCGGCATCTTCAACATGAACAGCACCGCAATATCGGCAGACAAACAGGGTCTGGGTCCGGGCAGGAGCGTCATCGTCCGGGTCACTGCCCACCTGATGATCGAGAGAGAGAACCCTGATTCCGCCATGGGTGCGCTCCAGTGGTTTCCAGTAGCGACTATCTCCCTCGGCAATCCCACCTCCTGCCTCCCTTTCGGTGAACAGGAAATCTTCCAGAGCATGTTCGAAATAATGTTGTCCGCAGGTAGTACAGCTCAGCACAGGAAAGCGGAATAGATCGGCATTCACAGCGAGGGCATCCTCAGCGGAGAGCCATAGCTTTGCTTCCCGGTCAGGCTCCGGGAAAATAACGACCGCTCCACTGACCCCTCGCACAAAACCATGAACAACCGGACGGACAAGAGGGCGGGTATCTTGGCGCGATGCAGCTCCAAGCGCCAACCAGATGAGTATTTCTTCTTCCGAGATCACCCGACCGAGGGTAGCAGACAGTTCTTCTAGCAGATCGGACAAAGGCCTTGGGCGACGTAACTTCTCAGCGATCTGGAAAACGACCTCGTTATGGCTTAGCCACTGGTGCAACGCTTTACGCCAATCACCATCGGTCAATCTGCTGCCAGTAACAGACTGAAACCATATCCGCAAAGCCTGGATATCTCCCTCAGTAGCATCATCCCGGTCTACCCGACTCAGGACATCCAGCAAAGTCTGGAGTTGGATGCTCTGATTACCACTTAGAGGGGCGCTTGCTGTTCGAACTTCACCCCATATATCAGCTTCGTATGCCTCGCCGACCAGCTCGACTTCGGTGCCGGTTACGCCGAAAAACCGGCTGGCGAAGAGACGACCAGCCTCCAGACCGTTTACCGGATCGGCAATGGTAGCCGATGTGGCGATGCATGTTGTGCTGTCCTCGCTCTTGCCGCAGTAGGCACGCAGGCGCCGGATCAGGCAGGCGGTTTCAGCCCCTTGGGCACCGGTAAAGGTGTGGGCCTCATCGAATACCATAAACTCCAACCGGGCATTGTCGAACAGTTCCAGGTCCTTCTGTCGGGTCAGGAGTAGTTCCAACTGCTTGACGTTGGTCAGCAGGATACGCGGCTGTTTTCCGGGGGTGCGCATCACTTCACGAGAGACGCACTCCTCGGGGGGATGGACAGCGACATCAAGCTTCTTACGTTGCACTTCAGCCAGCTTGGCCCGGTAATCTGCTACACTACTTCCGGGTGGTAGTCGTACTCCAGTGATATTCGACTCGGAATCTGGCGTCTTGCCAACGTACATGCCGAATGTTATCCCGGTTCCAGCCAGTAGCTCGCGCATACGCTGGAGTTGATCCTCCGCCAGGGCATTCATCGGGTACACTATGACTGCGGTGATCCCCGCCGGTTCTTCGGTGTCCCGAAGTTCCAGACACCGGCTGATGATTGGAAAGAGGAAGCACTCCGTCTTACCGGAGCCGGTACCCGTGGCGACCAGAGTCGTTTTCCCTGCTCGAATAGCACGGATGGCTTGCTCCTGGTGACCGTAGATATTCGGGTAAGGTGATAGTTGGTGGATATGGGGGTGAAGTACTCCTTCGGATATGAGCTGATCAAGAGTCGCTCCCTGGCGGAAGGTGCGAGAGAGGGATATGTATGGTCCCTTGAGCAGGGGTGTCCCACGGGTCTGCTCCAAGTTCAGCAAGGCGCGCATCTGGTCATAGAGAGCCTGATCAGCGAAAGCGTAAGTGCTTAACTGATAACGCAGGAAGTCACTGACAACCTGCTCGGTATAGGTAATAGGATTCAGCATTGCTGTTAATCCTCCATTGGTTGGTTGTCTCTAAAACAAGTTCATCTGTTGACTCGATGGCGCAGTCGGTGAAGTTGGGACTTCTGCAATACCTTCATCATCTGGTGCCTGGATCGGAACTATCTTGCGAATCAGCTCAGCGTGAGCTTCGCACTCCTCCCATGACCGCTTAACGTCTTCGTTGAGCTGCCAGTCATAGAACCGAGGTCCGAGACGACTGGCGACAGGCTGATACTCTTGGGCACGATCATCATGACCTAGCCCGTAATCAGCTAGGCGTAGTACCTCAGGTATCATCCAACCTTCACCATCATTCTGATTGAGGAATGCATCAAGACCTTTTTCTTGGAGATCATGGAATGCAATTAGCGACAAGACTGTGTGGCGAACTTCAGGATCAATATCTTTATCAATCCGCCAAAAACCTCGTGAATCAAGATTATTAGCAAAGTATTTATCGCGTAGTACTGAAGTTGGATAATCAACTTCATTCAGAATTATTTTTACATGTTGATGATCCAAATCAAATAATTTAAAAGACACAGCTTCTACTAATGCTCTTCTCCGCAATCTTTCATAATTTGAAACGGCCCATGATCGTCTCCATGACTGATTCAGATTAACTTTGTCATAGAATTTACTCCATGCAGAAGCACCGATTTTATATGGGAATAAAAGTGATAAAGCTTGTACAACAAGCAGATCACATTTTTTGAAATTTTCTGAAATTGTACATTCTTCAACAACAAATAAGTTAAGATGCGTTCCCCCCAATCTTTTTCTAACAAGCCAATCAAAGGCCAACGAAGAAAAACCAAGTGCCAAAGGAATAACATTGTCAGCAGGTGAGTAAAAAATGCCAAGTGTGTTTCCACATGGATAGGGGGTGTAAAATCGTTTGTGTAAATGGCCAATAACGGTTAAAAACTCATCTTA
>SBEG01000069.1 GCA_009668975.1 Deltaproteobacteria bacterium
TTCTTAAACCCATTCTTCTCTCTACTATTTAGTTTTCAAAGACCAAGTTTTTGCTGCCACCGAAACTAACTCCATCCAGCGAGGAAGTTTCTTAACAAGGAAAGTTCGTCGTGAATGGGAAAGTGGTTATACCAATTCCACCCTCGTACTGTCAACAAAAAAAACAACCTTCCGGATATTTTTTTCATTTTACCGGCAAAAAGAGCGCGGCAACTTGTAAAATATTTCGTGTTATCCTTATGTTGCACGCAGAAGATAATCAGCTACACAAAAGAGCCGCAGAGGAGACTGCACCAAAAGCAAGGGGGCTAAGTCAGATGACCTACCCCCTTAAAATTCATGGTGGGCGATACTGGGATCGAACCAGTGACTTCTACCGTGTGAAGGTAGCACTCTCCCGCTGAGTTAATCGCCCATGCAGTTTCATTCTGAATATCAAATCAACCCCGGCCTGTCAAGGGCAACAAGTTTAACCCAGGAGAGTTAGCGGCAGGATCAAGTCCGGCAGATAAAGCATACCGGCAATTCTTGAAGAAAAAAGTTTCATATGAACATTGCAATTGACTCCTGAGCTGGTATGTTAATAGAAAGTAAAAAGTCCGCAAAAGGACTCTAAGACTACTCTTAGCAGGCAATATCATCAACAAAGGAGGGAAGGGACAATGAAAAAAACTGGATTATTCATGGTGCTTCTTTGTGCCGTGGCACTCAGCGGATGCGCAACCGAAAGTTATGTCAAGGAGCAGACAGACCCTTTGAACACAAGACTCTGCACCCTTGAATCCAAGGTAGGAGCGCTTGAGAACAGGATGAACGATATGGACGGCAAGATGGCAACGCTTTCAGGCGATGTCGATGCCGCCAAGAAAGCCGCTGCCGACGCGGCAAGCAAGGCCGATGCAGCGTCGCAAAAAGCAGATGACTGCGCAGCCCGTTGCGGAAAAGCCTTTGAACTTGGCCAGAAGAAGTAGCACTCGTTAAACTGAAAGAGCCCGGGATGCAGGTCTAATACCCCGGGCTCTTTATTGTCCTTCTAACGGGAAATGTCCTCAGGTACACCGGTTTTCTCACGCAGCACCTGTGCAAGCTTCACCCGATCAATCCGGGGTAATAGTTTCCTCTCCTCAAGCAACTTCATTGCCTCCTGGTAATAGTCAATGGTCTCCCCTCGATGCACTTCAAGGTAAATCCTGCCATTTTTCAAACCCAACTTTACCGGCTGCCGCAAAATGATAACTTTCGTTCCTATTGGCACAAGCCGATACAGTTCCGGTATATCCTCAGGATAGAGCCGTATGCAGCCATGACTGACTCTCCTGCCCGTGCCCCACGGTTTGTTCGTGCCGTGGATCAGGACCGGGCCAATGGAAAGGCGGAGGGCATGGGTACCGAGTGGGTTATCAGGTCCGGGCGGCACCTGAGTGGGCATGTCTGGCCGCTCCGCCTGTATGGATTTGGGAACATACCAGGTCGGGTTGACCCTCTTTTCAATGATGGAGAAAACTCCAAGCGGCGTCTCGGTCCCCTCATCACCGATGCCGATGGGAAAAGTAAAGACAAACTTGGCGCCCTTGTAGGGGTAATAGTACAGACGCAGTTCCGAAAGATTTATGATAAGGCCTTGCTCGCGGGAAATATTCGGCAAAATCCAGAAGGTCGGTATCCTGACGGTGGCGCCCAACTCCGGGATAAAGGGGTCCATTTTCATATTGGAATCGGCAATTTCGTTGTAACCAAGACCATATTTTCTGGCCAGCTCTATCAGCGAGTCACTTTCCTTTATAACATAACTTTGCATCGAGCCGATGACGTCACCATCCCCGGCATAGAACTCTTCAGCAGCCCTGACAGCGCCAGGCAGCAGCAGTATAAAACTGGCAAAAAGCACCAGCACCTTACCCCGAATAATCACTAGCAGACTCCTTTATGCTGAGCTTTCTCACCGGTCCTAACCGCAAATATTCCGCGAAAGGATTTCGGCAGGATCTTCCATAGGGGAACCATTCTTAATGGGGTTAAGAATAGAGAATTCCGGAAAAAAAGTCACGCACTCTCAGCGACTATTTTTGATCTTGACAGTGCGTGATTCTCGAACGACACTGAGATTTTCAAGCATGCGTCAAGACGGAAAAGCAGAAGTTACTTTAGAAAGAAACTCACGGGGCCAATTGATGACAATACATATGCTGGAAAAAGGCCTGGTTCAAGTATATACCGGCAATGGCAAGGGAAAAACTACTGCAGCCCTCGGTCTGGCGTTCAGGGCTGTCGGCCGGAAACTGCGGGTCTGCATGATCCAATTTGTAAAAGGTAATGAGCCCTGCGGTGAGCATTTTTCAGCCACACTGCTTGCCCCCTATCTGACGATTATACAATGCGGGCACAAAGGCTGGATCGGGAGGAAGACGCCAGGGCCGGAAGCAACCGCCTGTGCCCGCAAGGCCTTTGAGATGGCCCAGGAAGCCGTGACGGGCAGAGCGTATGATCTGGTGATCCTTGACGAAATCAATACGGCGGTATCCTATGCTCTGGTTGCCGTGGAAGAGCTAGTACAACTGATTAAAGATAAGGGCGAACACGTGGAATTGGTACTTACCGGCAGAAACGCTGCGCCGGAAATACTGGAGGCAGCCGACCTGGTTACCGAAATGCGGGAGATCAAACACTACTTCAAAGCTGGCGTTCCGGCAAGGATCGGCATTGAAAAGTAGCCACTACGGCGTCGGCAGCGCAAAACAAGAACGCTAGGGGAATCGACAGATAAAAAAGGGAGCGGAAATTCCGCTCCCTTTTCTGTTGCTACAATCGGGGCAAACCGGATTTTAGTAATCCATGCCGCCCATACCGCCCATACCACCCATGCCGCCCATGCCGCCCGGAGGCATCATTGCGCCGCCGTCTTTTTTCGGCTTCTCGGCAATCATTGCTTCGGTGGTAAGCATGAGGCCGGCCACGGAAGCTGCGTTCTGGAGAGCAGAACGGGAAACCTTGGTCGGATCGATGATCCCGAATGCCACCATGTCGCCATACTGGTCTTCGGAAGCGTCGTAACCGAAAGCATCTTTGCCGTTCTTCACTTTGTCGACGACGATGGAACCTTCAACACCGGCATTTGCGGAGATCTGACGGATCGGCTCCTCAAGGGCACGCTTGATCACGTTAACACCGAACTGCTGGTCGTGGGAAAGCTTGAGAGAGTCAAGAGCTGCCAGGGTACGGATATAGGCAACACCACCGCCAGGAACGATACCCTCTTCCACTGCTGCGCGGGTAGCGTGCAGAGCGTCTTCAACACGAGCCTTCTTCTCTTTCATCTCGGTCTCGGTGGCTGCACCGACCTTGATCACGGCAACGCCGCCCACAAGCTTGGCAAGACGCTCCTGAAGTTTCTCACGATCATAGTCACTGCTGGTTTCTTCGATCTGGGCACGAATCTGCTTGACGCGACCGTCGATGTCGGCTTCGACACCGGCGCCGTCAATGATGGTGGTGTTGTCCTTGTCAACGGTAACTTTCTTAGCATTACCGAGCATATCCATCGTGGTGTTTTCCAGTTTGAAACCGAGCTCTTCGGAAATGACAGTGCCTCCGGTAAGTATGGCAATATCTTCCAGCATCGCCTTGCGACGGTCGCCGAACCCGGGAGCCTTGACAGCGCAGATATTCAGCACACCACGCAACTTGTTGACAACGAGGGTTGCAAGTGCTTCGCCTTCGATGTCCTCGGCAATGATGAGAAGGGGCTTGCCGGATTTTGCGGTCTGCTCGAGTACCGGGAGCAGATCTTTCATGTTGCTGATCTTCTTGTCATGGATGAGGATGCTGACATTCTCCAGAGACGCTTCCATGCGCTCCGGATCGGTCACGAAGTATGGGGAAAGGTAGCCACGGTCGAACTGCATACCCTCCACGGTCTCCAGGGTAGTTTCCATGGACTTGGCTTCCTCAACGGTGATGACGCCTTCTTTGCCCACCTTTTCCATGGCCTGGGCAATGATGTCGCCGATCGTCTTATCATTGTTTGCCGAAATGGTACCGACCTGGGCGATTTCCTTGTGATCCTTGATCGGTTTGGAAATCTTCTTCAGCTCAGCCACCACGGTCTCAACCGCCTGGTCGATACCGCGCTTGATGTCCATCGGGTTGGTGCCGGCCGCAACGAGTTTTGCACCCTGGCTGTAAATAGCCTGGGCAAGAACGGTTGCGGTGGTGGTGCCGTCGCCGGCGACGTCGGAAGTCTTGGAAGCAACTTCTTTTACCAACTGGGCGCCCATGTTCTCGAATTTGTCTTCCAGTTCGATTTCCTTGGCAACGGTAACACCGTCCTTGGTGATAACAGGGGAACCGTAG
>SBEG01000070.1 GCA_009668975.1 Deltaproteobacteria bacterium
ACCGGATCCGGATTACCGTCCGGCCCTTCCGGGTTCACGTAGATCAGCCCCATCTGCACAGCGGCAAGCGGATTTTCCAGTTCCCGCTCCCCGGAGTAGCGGCTCTTGGGTTTGTCGCTCGTGGCCAGCCATTCCTCTTCGGCGCCCCAGTAAATGTCCTCTTCCGGTTCCCAGACGTCCACGCGGCCGCCACCGAAGCCGAAGGTCTTGAAGCCCATGGACTCCAGCGCGCAGTTGCCGGCGAGAACCATCAGGTCAGCCCAGGAGATCTTCCTGCCGTATTTTTGCTTGATCGGCCAGAGCAACCGGCGCGCTTTGTCCAGGTTCACGTTGTCCGGCCAGCTATTGAGGGGCGCCAGGCGCTGATTGCCGGTCCCCGCGCCGCCACGGCCATCGCCCATGCGGTAGGTTCCGGCACTGTGCCAGGCCATGCGGATCATAAGCCCGCCGTAGTGTCCATAGTCGGCCGGCCACCACTCCTGTGAATCGGTCATCAGCGCGTACAGGTCCTGCTTCACGGCGGTGAGGTCGAGTTTCTTGAACTCTTCGGCGTAGTCGAAGGTTTCGCCCATCGGATTGGACAAAGAAGAATGCTGGTGCAGGATCTTAAGGTTCAACTGGTTCGGCCACCAGTCACGGTTCGAGGGACTTCTACCTGTCATGGGTATGGCAGTTTTGCCTGTCACCGGACACTTGTTCTCATCGCTCATCTTTGCTCTCCTTTCCATTCAAATGTTGAGGTGTGCAATTTACGAAAAACCGGAAGGTTAGGTTCAGATAACATTTGAAGTATGCCATGTTTCCTACCATCTTCAACTATGGCTACCTGCCGCGACACTACGAGAAAAGATATCTTGATTGGGAGGAAAAAACTCATAGCGCCTTCCGGTAACAACCAGATCAGGCCCCGGATTTTGCTGCTGCCAATGACAGCCAGAAGATACCATCACTTTGTTGATATCTGTTTTTTACTAATAAGCATTATTGTCTGCAGAGTAAAAAAAACTATTGGCTATCCTTTCTTCTGACAATCAGGGCACAGCCCAAAGAAATCCAGGCGGTGAAAGGACAGTACATAGCCAGTCTTTTGCACCATCTCTTCACTGAGCTGGTCGACACTGGCAATTTCCGGATCCAGGATCTTTTTGCATTTAATACAGATGGCATGCGGATGTGGATAGGGTCTGTTGCCGTCATAGCGGTTGCTGCCGTCCGGGAATCCCAGTTCAAGAACTTCGTTCAATTCCTTCAGCAGAGCAATTGTTTTGTATACCGTGGCAATGCTGGTAGTCGGGAATTTGCTCCTGACTTCCTTGTAAACTCCATCAACCGTGGGATGATCCTCACTGGAGGCCAGTATCGTGAGAATGGCCAGGCGTTGCGGGGTCAGCCGAAAATCCCGGCCTTTCAACTTGGCCAGCATTTGTGCCAAACGATCTTCTTTCTGTGTAGTAATCTCAGAGTTTGTCACAGGAGCTCCTCAGTCGAGGATTTCACTTATCTACAAATAATTGTTATTAACTAGTACCAGGTAGTTTTTGAATGTCAAGGCAGAGTTTACCAATTTGCATTTGTGATTGATGAATCCGGCAGGGACGCCGCGGGAATTGCCGCTGAACCGGTTTTGTTCTCCGCCTGGTCATTAATCAATTTTCTCCAGGTAACGGGCAGCAACCTCTACGCACTGCACGCAACTGATGAGGTTCTGCGCCCGGATCTCGCGGCAGAATTCAGAACCTGCTACTTCGACAAAGGACCTACGAAGAGCGTCCTTCTTTTCCGGATCATCAACCAGGCTCAAAGCGGCATGGAGGGCGCCACAGGTCCCTTGATCGGCTTTGCCGCCACCCAGTTTGCGGGCAGCAGTGATCTCATCAGCGGATAAATTTTTCTGCTCCCGAAAAGCATTCAGGATGCTTTGCGCACAATTGAGCCGCTCGTTTGTATAGGAATGGACAGCTGCTCTGACAGGCATAACTTCACTCTCCTTAATATTTATGTATTCGGTTTTCAATATATATCATAAACAAAATTACAATACTACCAGTTCTTCAGCAAAATCAGAATACGGCAAAATTTGTGCTGGCAGCATCTCCCTTGCCATTCCAGGTCCAGCGAAAGCCGGGTCAATCAAATTTACCCAGTAACAAGAACTGTTTCAAAATCAAGATTCGCTTTCATCAGCAGCGTCCCTCCGCCCTCGGAAACAACACGCAATAACGCTTCGGCATTATGCACCCGCGATCCTGCAACATGGGTTACCGGAGTCCCTGTAAAAGCATCGGGGCACAGCGGCGACGAAGGTCCGAGCAGGACGACGGCTCGCGGCTGACCCAACCCGGCAAGCACCTCGTCGCAGGTACCGTTGATCAGTGATGTTCCGGTAACAATGGCAACCGTGCAGTGTGCCATGGCCTCACGCCCTTGTTCCGGGGTAAGCGTATCGCCATGATGCGAATTCAGCTCAATAATATCAAAGCGGCAGCCTATTTTCCGTATCTGGGCGATGATCGGCGCAAAGTGGCCAATCATGACCACGCGGTCTTCCGGGGTGATGCCGAGCGTGGCGATGACATCGTCCCGTGAGGCGGGCGGAGACGGCAACGAGGCGAGCAGGGCATTCGCCGTGGCAAGGCCGACGGTCCTGGCCATGGCCGAGCTTTCATTCGTCAGCATTCTCAGGAGCTCGATTGCCGGCCGGCCGGTCAAAGTTCCCGCCTCCTTGAAATGCGTGCAGCAGGCAGAATCAGACTTCGCTGTCCAGGCCACACCGGCATGTCCGCTTTGCAGCAGCACGGCAGTGTAGCCGAGCCCGATGCGCACATCACTGACAACAACAGCTCCCGCCTGGGGTTCCAGCAAATCAACCAACCGCTTCTGAATCGTTAACGTCATTTTTACCTCGCTTTATTGGGGTAATTTCCTTTTTATTTAGCGAATTTTTCTCAGATAAAACCTTTCCCTACAACACCATGCAGGTTATCGTGCCGAAACAGCACGTTCATCTTCAATCATACTGCAAACTTTAATGATCGCAGACATTGGCGCCGGTCACCAGGTTCCCCGCCAGGTAGTCCATGACCACCGACTCCGGCGCAGCGGAGGTTGCTCCGACGATGACCTTTACTCCGGCATCGGCGAAGAGCTGCTGGGCACGTCCTCCCATCCCCCCGGCAATCACCAGGTTGACACCACGTTCAGCCAGCCAACCGGGGAGCAACCCCGGCTCATGGGGCGGTGCCTCAACCGCCGTTGTCCCGATAATCGCCTTCAAACCTTCATCCACATCCACCATCGCAAATTTTTCGCAGTAACCGAAATGCATGGTCAGAACCACTTAACAGACAGGTATCGCTACGCGCATCATTTGTTACTCTCCTTTTTCACTTCATTTGATTTAGAGACCGAGCGATTTCCAAACCAGCCGGATATCCCCGGAGGATGGCGCTTCGGTCTCCACCACCGCTTTTCCAAGCATCTGTGCAGCTGTCACGGCATTATCGTTGCGAATGCGCCCCGCGATGCGGGCACCGAGCGGAGGGCCAGTGCTTCGATCCGCTCCGTCATGGCCAGGTTCAGGTCCCATTTGTTCACGCACACCGAGGTTGGAATACCGAAATGGCGCGTTGGTCCCTCAGAGAGAGGAACTGAGTACAATCGTAGCGGAGAAGAATTGACCTCTATTCAAAGCACCGAGAAAGCTGGCTGAAGTATGGACCAGACCTGCCAGGTCTTGAAAACCTGGCAGGTCTTCGCGGCTGATTGTTAATCATAAATTGTTTACAAGTTCAAGCCGTTACTATTCCCGTGTCATCGTTGCATTACACTTCGGACACTTTCGGGCGGAGCACGGCACACCTCGCACATGGGGCTCCTGATGTCCACAGGAAGGACAAATACATGCCCCGCCAGGACC
>SBEG01000010.1:0-118587 GCA_009668975.1 Deltaproteobacteria bacterium
CACCATAGCCGATTTGATGGTGCTTGCGCACCACGCGCCCTGCCGGGCGCACAAACAAACAGACCTGCCAGGTTTTTAAAACCTGGCAGGTCTTCGTAATCGGGAACCGCTGTTACCATCTCAGCAGTCCGTAGAATCGCTCCGGACCACCAGCTCACCGTCAGATCCGGTATTCTTCCACACGCCGGTCATCGAATTCATGGACAACCGGCATCAGGCTAATCGTTTCCGTCTGCACAACCTTGATGGAGCAGGTAGCCCCCGGTTGGGCCCTGGTGTAACGGAGCAGGATTTTTGCTGCTGTCTCCAGGAGTTCAGGTTCGATCTTTCCGGTTACGACGCCCATCGGGCTGCTGCCGTCGGCCCAGCGCAGCAGCGCCTCACCCGGCTGCGCGGCATTTTCCAGGGTCAGATTATCCGCTTCATTGCGGCCGATGATGACCTTGGTGCGAGGTCCGACACGGAAATGCCGGCCAATCTTCAAGAGGCGGAAATCGCGAGGGTCCAGCTGGTCGGCATGGTCAAAAACATCGCGGATCTTCGAGACGAATGACGGCTCGGTCAGCAGACAGCCGCCGGCAGGGCAGGGATAGTTCGTCACATCAAGCTCTTCGGCCAGCTGCATCTGCTCCTTGCGCGAGCGGCCGGTGATGCCGAGCAGTTTTTCCCGGTCCACCCAGCCTTCCTGTTCGGGAATGGTCGGTGTGAAGTGTTTGGCTGACAACGGTCGGAGCAGCAACCCTTCCAGGCCGCTTTCCCGCTCGATAAGACGCATGGAATCCCGGCGCTGGCTCATGGGCCGTTGTCCGAGCACCTCGCCGGTTATGATGAAATCGGCACCGGATTCGGCCAGATATTCCTTGGCCTTGCGCAGCAGAAAAATGCGGCAGTCGATACAGGGGTTCATGCCGCTGCCGTAGCCGTGTTTCGGTTTCTTGACGATTTCCAGGTACTCGACCCCCTTGTTCATGACTTTGATCGGAATCTGGAGCTCTTCTGCGACCCGGGAGGCTTCGGATTTACAACCGGCGTTTTTGCCGGTACAGGTACAAAAGGGGGAAGTAAAGTTGAGGGCCTCCACCTCAATACCCTGTTCCAGCATGACCTTGACGGCAAGGGTGGAGTCCAGTCCTCCGGAGAGGAGGGCGAGCGCTTTTCTTTTCATTGTTTCTCCTGTGGCGCCATACCACGTCGAACCGGGGCAGGAGGTCGGTGGCACGGGACCGTTTTTTTTCATGAAGGCTACCATACAAGGACGGAGATTGTAAAGCATACCGCTTCTCGGGGGCGAGATTCCACGGCGGAGAAGCTCCCGCGGGGAAACATTTCTCTATCAAGTTTTTTGCCGGGTATCCGATATACTATATGTGCCGCTGACCGTATCACGGACCGGAGCGGCACGCGAGGAGGAAAGCATGAATGATCTGGTGAAAAAAGGCGCCCTCGGCACGATTCTCTGCTCGTCGGGGATCATCACCAACGACGACATACGCCGCGCGCTTGACGAACAGGGAACCTCCGGGTGCCGTTTTGGCGAGGCTCTGGTCAAACTGGGCATCGTACAGCAGGAAGATATCGACTGGGCGTTGTCCAATCAGCTGGACATCCCCTATGTCCGTCTCAGTGAAAAAATCATCGACCGGAGCGCCACACAATTAATTCCAGCGGAACTCGCCCGGAAATACAACCTGATCCCGATCATCCGGACCGGAGATGAAATTCACATTGCCCTGGCTGATCCGCTGAACATGGCCGCGGTTGCCCAGGTGGAGGAGATAACCGGCTGCACGGTAACCGTTTCCATCCCGATTATCCGTGAATTGCGGGAAATGCTCGATCTTTTTTACGGGCCGGAACGTGACGACGTAACCTTCGGCTTTACTTCCAACTGTTTCAGCGCCGGAATCCTGGAAAAAATAAACTCCGACCGAAGCGGTGCGCATCTCCTGGAATACCTGGTGCTCTTTTTTCTCCAGAACGGCATTGCTTCGATTTCTCTCCAGCCGGGAGGGGGAACCGTCAAGGTGTCGGGGCGGAGGGGAAACTCATTCCGCGAGATTGGGCGCTTCCCGGTCAGTTCCTACCCGGAACTCGTCACCTGCATCAGAAAAATCACCCGGATACACGGCTCACGTGACCTGGCCTCCCGTGGCGAATTTCTCTTTCGCTACCGGGAAATCGACATCACCCTCCAGGCTTCACTGGTGCGAGCGGTTGAAGGGGAAATGATCACCATCAGTATCCGTCCGGACCTGACCTTTCCGTCCGGACTCGAAGAAATGGGTCTTGATTCGGACACGGCCGCGAGTTTCCGGTCACTGGGCGCTCCTGGAGCAGGACTGGTCCTCTTTGTTTCCTGGAACCGCGGCGAACGCGACCGCTTTCTCGACCTGTTTCTGCGGGAAATCGATACGGCGGGAAGGAATGTCGTACTGCTGGGAAACGGCATCGGCAAAGGCACGCTGGCGTTCCCCCGCATCCCTCTTCAGCCCGAAGCTCCGGAAGAGCTTGAAACAGCGCTCGCCGCCCTGCGCGACCATGCGCCAAACCTGCTGGCCATTGATGATGTTTCGGCTGACCACGCCTTTCTCACGGCCTGGAAAACAGCGATGCAGGGTACTCTCGTGGTTGCCGGACTATCACGTGACGGACTTGGCGGAGCCTTTGAACAGCTTCTCCAACAACTCCGGGTAAACCGCTCACTGCCCGCGGGGATCAGGGGCATCGTCTCCTTCGCCAGCGTCAAGACCCTCTGCGGGTCCTGCCGCAATAATTCCGGCGGAGAAGCGACCGGTCAGGGACAGCCTGGCTCCGGAGCGGATTTTCACGCCCCGGGCTGCCCTGCCTGTCGTTATTCGGGATTTGGCGGAAAGAAATATCTGTTGGATGTAGTGCCCTTTGACCCGGCATTGCGGGAGGTACTGGCCACGGCCCGGGAGCGCACCGAACTCTTCTCCCACCTGGAAAAGAAGGGATTTCGCGGCATACCCGAAAAGCTGGAGGACATGCTCCGCGGTGGGGAGATCTCCCGGGAAGAATATCAGGCCGCGCTGCCTCAGTAATTCCCTATCAAGGCCCTCTCTGCGTTGGCGCGTCTTCGGCTGCTCAGCGTACTTTTCAGTACGCCACGCCGCCTTGAGATCATCCTTGATCTGGAATTGGTATAACAGGACGAAAGGTAACGGAGAAATAATCCATGGCACGAATAGACGCTCTTTTCAAAATGATGCAAGAACAAAAGGCTTCCGACCTGCACCTAAGCACCGGCTCGCCCCCCATTTTCCGTCTGCATGGTGAGATGGTTCGCCTTAACTTCAAATCACTCTCCCATGAAGAGTTGAAGGTCATCCTCTTCGAAATCCTCACCGAAAAGCAGCGCAGCGATTTCGAAGCGCGCAAGGACCTGGATTTTGCCTATGCCATCCCGGGCATGGCCCGCTTCCGCGGCAACATCTTCATGCAGCATAAGGGGATCGGCGCGGTCTTTCGCATCATCCCGAGCAAGATTCTGACCGCCGACGATCTGAATCTTCCGGAGGGCGTCCGGAAGATGACCCAGCTGAAGAAAGGTCTGGTGCTCGTTACCGGCCCGACCGGTTCGGGAAAGTCCACCACCCTGGCCGCCATGATCGATCTGATCAATTCCACCCGAAAAGAGCACATCCTGACGCTGGAGGATCCCCTCGAATTCATCCATGAAAACAAGGAGTCATTGCTCAATCAGCGGCAGATCGGCGAACACTCGGAAAGCTTTACCGCGGCACTCCGGGCAGCCCTGCGCGAGGACCCGGATGTAATCCTGGTCGGCGAGATGCGCGACCTGGAAACCATCAGCCTCGCCATGACCGCCGCCGAAACCGGTCACCTGGTGTTCGGCACCCTCCATACCAACTCGGCGTCCAAAACCATCGACCGGATCATCGATGCCTTTCCCCGGGATGGCCAGGAGCAGATCCGGACCATGCTGTCGGAATCGCTCAAAGGCGTCGTCTGCCAGCAACTGCTGAAGACCGTCGAAGGTAAGGGGCGGGTAGCCGCCATGGAAATCATGGTCGGAACCCCGGCGGTCGCGAACCTGATCCGCGAAGGGAAAACCTTCCAGATCCCCTCCATCATCCAGACCGCCAAAAAGGACGGCATGCAGCTCATGGACCAGCACCTGATCGACCTCCTCAAGACCAAGCGGGTCACGCCGGAAGAGGCCTATCGCTGTGCCCAGGAAAAGAAGCAGTTTGAGCAGTACCTTCCGGATCAGTCAGCGAATTCGGCGTTGTAAGCATGGTCCGCGACCTGGTTAGTTTCTAACCTATGCAATCCGAGACGTGCCGATGGCACGTCTCAGGCGGCTAAGCGGCCCCACTCGCGCACCGCAAGTTTTTTCAGGACAGTTCGTAGAGTTCGGGCCGCCGGTCGGCAAATACCCGCATCCGCGAACGCAGCTCGTCAGCCTCACAAAGATCAATACTGGCGACGAGGAGTTCTTCTTCCGCCTCGCCCGCCTCCAGCACCAGTTTCCCCCACGGATCGACCAACAGGGACGTGCCGAAATACCGGACCACCCCGTCCGGGCCGAAATCCTCATTCCCGACCCGGTTGACACCCGCCAGAAACATCTGATTCTCGATGGCCCGGGCCCGCGACAGCACCTGCCAGTGGTCGCGCCGCGGATCGGGAAATGCAGCCGGAGCAAGCACCAGTCGAACACCCTGGAGCGCATAACTGCGATACAGCTCGGGAAAACGGATGTCGTAACAGACGGAGAGGCCGACCTTTCCCCAGGGGGTGTTCACCACAGTCAGCGAATCCCCGGCCACCAAGTGCCGGTCTTCGTGCAGAAGGCTGAACAGGTGGACCTTCCGATAGACCCCTGCCCGCTTGCCTTCAGCGCTAAAGAGGATCGAGGTATTGGCAATTCGACCATCTTCGGTCACCATGGGCAGCGA
This sequence comes from Deltaproteobacteria bacterium, assembly GCA_009668975.1. Classification (GTDB taxonomy): domain Bacteria; phylum Desulfobacterota; class Desulfuromonadia; order Geobacterales; family Geobacteraceae; genus RPRC01. The sequence continues at coordinate 4,944 of SBEG01000010.1, forward strand.
ACCATTGATCCAGATGCGATGACGCCGCGCCAGTGCCGCCACCTGCTCGATTACCTCTTCGTGCTCCCGCGGCTTTGTCGCCAGGTAGTGCCAGTCAAAGCCGGTGGTCCACATTTCAGGAAAGCAGATCAGATCGCTCCCCCTCCGCACCGCCTCGGCAATCAGCGTCTCGGCCTTGGCCAGATTTTCATCGGGTCGACGGTACACGACCTTCATCTGGGCAAGGGTGATGGTCAATTGCGATTCAGGTGAATGCAACACCAACATGCCCCCTTTTCTTCGAAATAATTCCAGCACAAGCGACCGCTATACGTTTGGCAGCGGTTCCCGACGCTCCAGCCAGGACGCCGGAACTTCGGCGGAGAGGGACACAATGCCGCCGACGATGGCACAGGTGGTGTCACTATCACCCCTCCCCCTGGCCGTACTCCACAGGGCATCCTCGTAACAATCGAGATGGTGAGCAGCCGTCCAGATACAGAATGGCACCGTGTCCTGGGCAGTTACCTGGCTGCCGGTGCCGAGGATTTGAATAGCAGCAGCATGCTCTGCCGCAGGGATCTCCAGTGCCTTTTGCAGGCGGCAGCGGGTTTCCCCTTCCGGCACAAAAGCAGCGACTTCACGGATAAGGCCACCTCCTGGGGGAGGACATCCGGATGCAGCCAGCGAAGCTGCAACGGCTACGGCAATCGCCCCGGCCACCCCTTCCGGATGGGCATGGGTAACCACGGCGGACAGTTGCGCCTCAGTCGCAGCCCGCTGGGGATCAGCGGCAAAGAAGGCACCCAGCGGAGCAACACGCATGGCTGCGCCATTGCCGAAGGAACCGCCGCCGAACAGCTGTGGTGAAACATCACGCCAATCCGCACCGGTCGCAAGCTGCAGCAGCAGGCGGCGAGCGCCGCCGGCATAGCCCCGGGTGGGCTCCTCCAGGTAGCGCCGCGCAAAGGCTGCCGCGAGAAAATCCTGCTCGATCCGCCCGAAAGTTTTCAAAACCTCGACGATGGAAAGAGCCATGTGGGTATCATCCGTCCACTGCCATTTTTGCCTGGGCAGATCCGTCCATCGGACCTGCTCGGGAGGGATGAAAAAAAATAACTCTCCGAAGGCATCTCCCAGCGAGAGTCCATCTAGACTCCGCATCGCCCGTGTGATCGCATCGCTCATCGCATTCTCCCCCGGAAACTGGTGTCTGCAGCGCGACTCGGCTCTCAATGACCGGCAGTTGCTCACTGGTTCCTCCTGCTCATTCTCCCATGGATTGGTGTCATTGCAAGTCCGACTGGCGCCTGGGAGGGGCAGATAACTGGGTCTCCTGATCAAACTACGCCCGCAGCAGGACCAGGGAGACAATGGTGAGGACAATACCGCAAATACCGAGAACTGTTGGACGTTCCCGGTAGAGAATAATCGACAGGACCACGGCGACCACGAAGTGCATGCTGGTGATGACCGTCACCAGGGACAGGGGCCCCCGTGAAAGGGCCTCCAGGTAGGAATAGTAGCCCACCACATTGAGAATTCCCATGCCGCAACCGATGCGTAGTGCGGTAGCGCTTCCGGCCACGACCTGACCCCGTCGTCTCGCCGGCACGCCCATTCCGGCGGCAAACAGGGTGGAAAGTCCATAGGACACCGCCATGAAGGCGACCTTGTCGGTTCCGAGTGCGGCATAGCGACTGGAAACGGCCGCCCCTGCCCCGGCCAGAATTGCCGCAGCCACGTAAAGCAATCCCCGCGTCGATTTGCCGGCAGGCTTACCATCCCCGCCCCGTTCGCGGGCAATAATGAGCACCGCGGCCAGGGCCAGTACCAGGCCGAGCTGCTGACTGCCACTGATCTGCTCATGGAAAAAGATGAAAGAGATCACCACCACGAGAACCGCATCAAGTCTGATCAGCGGGTAAGCAATGCGGGCGGGGAGAGTTTTCAGAGCTTCCATGTGGGTAACCGTGGCCAGGAGAAAAGCCAGGCTGTTGGCAAGACCGATCAGCAGCAGGAAGGGAAGATCCGGAACCGCCCCAGCCCCGAAAAAAAATACTGCGACACTGATGACGGTAACCGTGGCCATGAAGGACAGGGTGGTCAGAGCGGTATCGCAGGATTTTTCCGCGGCGACTTTATAAAAAAACCGCTGGATGCCCATCAACAGCAGAGCGGCCAGCGCAAAGGGAAACCAGCCGGTCATGGTAGCCACCTCGAATTGGGAATCAACTGCTCAGCATGCTCGTTGCTTCCTACAAATAGGCTCATTTTACCGGCATTGCAAGGTGAATCCAGCCTCCGTACGTTGACTTTTCCCGCAGGCTGTGGAATCATGGCCCAATGAAAATCATTGCCGATCTGCACACCCACACCGTGGCCTCCGGCCATGCCTACTCCACGGTCAACGAGATGGCCCAGGAGGCGAGCCGCAAAGGACTGCAGGCCCTCGCCCTGACCGATCATGGACCGGCCCTGCCGGGCGGCCCGCACCTGTACCATTTCGGCGCCATGCGGTTCATTCCCGCCTGGATTGCCGGAGTCCGGATCCTGCGCGGAGTCGAGGCAAATATCATTGACCGCGAGGGCGCTCTGGACATGCCGGACAGCTACCTGGCCAAGCTCGATTTTGTCATGGCTGCCTTTCATGAAGATTGCGGTTTCGACAAACAGGGCATTGAGCGTAATACCGAGGCGGTCCTCCGGGCCATGCGGAATCCACGGATCAAGGCCATTGCCCATTCCGGTAACCCGACCTTTCCGGTCGATCTGGAAAAGCTCGTTCAGGGCGCAGTCGAAACAGGAACGGCGCTGGAGATCAATAACTCTTCCTTCGCCCTGAGCCGGACAGGCAGCAGACCCTATTGCGAACAACTGGCGCTGCTGATTGCCCGTGCCGGGGCTATGGTTGTGGTGGGAAGTGATGCGCACATCGCCCAGGGCGTGGGCGAATTCGGCAATGCGCTTGCGGTTCTGGAAAAGGCGGGGATTCGCAGCGAACAGGTTGCGAACTCCTCGTACAAGAGGCTGATGGCCTTCCTCGGTTTGGAAGAAGTGCCGGAAAGGTAATAAAAACGGCGAAGTAATGGGTTTCTTCAGTTCCTGGTCCGGTCGAGGATTTCCCGGACCTTGGCCATGAGCTCATCCGGCGGCTGCGGTTTGGCGATGAAATCATGTTCGCTGCCAATTCCGCTGGAGCCGTTGAGGATATCGCCAGTATAGCCGCTGGTAAAAAGTACCCTGATATCGGGACGGATTGCCCGGATTCCTGCAAAAGCCTCCTTGCCATTCATCTTCGGCATGATCACGTCCAACACCAGCAGATCTATCACGTCCTGATATTCCTGAAAAAGCTCCAGTGCCTCCCTGCCGTTGGCAGCCTCGATTACGCTGTATCCGCACTCCTCGAAAAGCTCCCTGTTCAGCCTGCGCAAATCGTCATCATCCTCGGCAATGAGGATGGTTTCCGTCCCTGTTTTCATCGGGCAGGAGCAGGTTGCATCGCTCCGCGTCTCCTCTCCCGGCACCAGCGGAAAGTAGAGGGATACATCGGTCCCTTGTCCCGGCTTGCTGGAAACCCGGATACAGCCGTTCTGCTGCTTGATGATCCCATAGACAATGGCGAGCCCGAGACCGGTCCCCTTGCCCGGTTCCTTGGTCGTGAAGAAAGGCTCGAAGATTTTTTCCCGGGTATTTTCATCCATGCCGATTCCGGTGTCCGTCACCGAGATGCGGACAAAAGTCCCGCTCTGTTCGGAGCCGAAAGAATGATCAGACTCCGCGTCCAGCTCTTCCAGGCCTGTGCTGATAAAGACCAGCCCCCCTGATGGCATGGCATCACGGGCATTGGTGACGAGATTCATCAGAACCTGTTCAAGCTGACCATCATCGGCCAGGATGATCAGCGGCCGATCGGCAAGCTCCGTCCTGAATTCAATATCCTCCCTGATCAGCCGGGACATCAGCTTACCCATTTTCTCGATGGCATCGTTGACATTCACCTGGTGCGGATTCGAAATTTGTTTGCGGCTGAAGGTCAGGAGACTCCGGGTCAGTCCCGAAGCTCGCTCGGCCGAGGTAAGTATCTGGGCGGCAAAATGCCGCAAGGGACTATGCTCCTCGGTCTTCATCACCAGGAGGTGGCCATAGCCGATGATGGCCGTCATGATATTGTTGAATTCATGGGCCACGCCCCCGGCCAACTGCCCGATCGCCTCCATTTTCTGAGAGTGATTCAACTGATTTTCCAGGCGGCGCTTCTCCTCCTCCGCCCACCTGCGATCGCTGACGTCAGTGGTTGTCCCGGTCATGCGGAGCGGCTTGCCCGACTCATCCCATTCCACAACCTTGCCGCGATCCAGTATCCATTTCCACCCGCCATTGCGCGTCTGCATCCGGTACTCGATGGAATAATGGGGAACGGAACCAAGCAGATGCATGGCTATTTTGGTCCGGACGCCAAAGGCATCCTCCGGGTGAATCAGCTGGAAACCGTCCTGAAAACAGCGGATTACCTCGGAGAGGGAATAACCGAGGATCTCGGCCCAGCGATGACTCAGCTTGACCTCACCAGTTACCAGTGACCAGTCCCAGAAACCGTCGTTACTCCCCTCCAGAACAAGGTTCAATTGCTCTTCACTTTCCCGGAGGCCCTTCTCCGCCGATTGAACCTCTTCGAGGGTCCGCGTCAGCAGGCTGGTTCTCTTTTCGATTTCCCGGTCCATATCGGACACCAGGCGGTGATTGATGATCAGCTGGCCGAGACAGTTGCAGTAAACGACCAGAAGCCGCTCATGCCATTCCGTGAAAAAAAATGATCGGGGATGGGAAATATTCAGCACACCGAGGACTTCGCCACCGGGCTGAAAAATCGGGACACTGATGAGGGAACCTATCGCCTGACCGGGAACCGCTTTGAAACGTTCATCGGAAGAGCAATCGCGACAATGCTGGAGCTTCTTGGTCTGGACCGCAAGCCCCATGATCCCTTCACCCGTTGAGGCATCGAGGGAAACGGAACGCCGGGTCAGGGCGTTTTCAGGAATATCGAGGAGGATATCATCCCAGTCAAGGCCGACACAGTTGACAAGCTGGTCTTTCTGGAGGAGAAAAATCGAGCAGCGCTCCATGTCCAGGTTTTCCATCAACCCCCGCAGGGCCTTGCGCAGGATGGTATCGAGATTGGGATAACGGATGTCGAGGGAACTGAGTGTGCTCAGAGCGGAGAAAGAATCGAGCAGATTGATGATCTGATCGTTCAACTCGGTAAATGCCCTGTCCGTCAAACAGCTATCCATTTCATTCTCCCGTTGCCATCAACGCAGCCATGGTGTGGAGATCTTCCAGTTGTCCATCCAGGGTCAGATACATTTTTTCCAGCACGGGCTCGCCGATTCCCAGCAGCGACTCGAATTCCGGTTCCCGCGCTGCCGCTCCTTCGCTAAAAAGCCGTACGGCCTGGCGTTCGGCATAACCGACCAGGAGCACAATCGGCCAGAAATCGCCGCGGTAATCCGGTTGTTTGTGATGCTCCATGACACAGACAATATCTCTCGGCAAGTGCCACTTCCGGGCAAGCCAGCCCCCGGCCTGTGCCTGATCCATGCCGAGCACAGTGCGTATTTTATCGCTGACCGAGGGATTCTCCTCATCAAAGGGGAGAGAAAAGGCCCGGGAGAGTTCCGCGGGAAACAGATGCGCCAGCACGGTAACGCCAAGATTATGGAGCAATCCGTTGAGATGGATATTGTCAATTTCCTGGCGCAGGGAAGAATCGAGCGCGGGAAGCAGCGACTGCGAGATCTGGGCAGTTACCATGGCGGAAAACCAGAACTGGTCCGCCCGGAATCCGCTGCACTTTTTCACTTCAAAAACTTCGCTGAAGGCAAGTCCCATGACAAAACTCTTCACCAGCTTGATGCCGAGGACCTTATGGATGGCATCGTAGATGGTTCGTACCCCACCCGGCCAGCCGAAATAAGCCGCATTTGCCATGCCGAGGAGCCGTGCGGCAATGTCAGGAGCCTTTTCAATCGTTTCAGCCAGTTCCGTAATATCCGCATCGGGCGACATACAGAGTATTTTCTGGGCAATGAGGGGCATCGGAGGAATTTCTCTCAGCAGAAGAATCCTCTGTCGTACCTCGGCAGCAGTGACGTGTGCCTCCATTCCAACTATCCTTTCGCGGACTTTTCCTTCACGACGTGCGTGCCCATCCATGAAATTGTGCCAGCGCGTTTGGCAGGCAATTTTACTCCGTCAGCACGGACGAATCCAGCGGAAACACCACCTCCCCCAACAACACTCGTGGGGAAGATGGTGTCCTTCATTCTCTTCGCCGAAACTGAGCAAAACTTGAATTTATTCTATTACAGGTGGGACATGCAACAGCAACTAATGATTATTCCTCTTTCTGAAAGTTGCCTTTTTCCTGGCACTGAGGACATTTTTGGGGCTTACAACGGCCTTCCTTTGTAAATCCGCAACTCTTACATTTCCATACCGCCATAATCTGCTCCTTTCATTGGTGTTATTGTGGGATTGTAGCTTTCCTGACGATTCTACTAACAGATGCGAGGCAGCTGCTCACCGGCCAACATCTCAACGGCGCGCGTTCCCCCGACCAGGGTTTCCAGCCGGACCTTGCCGCCGCTTCCAGCGCAGACCTCACCGATAATTGCCGCATCCCGTCCAAGAGGGTGCGCCTTCATCCTTTCCAGGACCCGGTCCGCAGCGTCCGCGGCAACGATCACGAGCATCTTCCCTTCATTGGCCACATAAAGCGGGTCGAGTCCCAGCACCGCACAGACTCCGCGCACCGCTCCCTTCAGGGGCAACGATGCTTCATCGAGATTAATGGTTACCTCTGACTGGATCGCGATCTCCTTGAGGGTCGTGGCGACACCGCCGCGGGTCGGGTCACGCAGAACATGGATCGCCTGACCTTCCTCCAGCAGACTCTCCACAAGGCCATTCAGGGGAGCGCAATCACTGAGGATATCGGTATCCAGATCCAGCCCCTCGCGTTTCGCCATAACGGCAACCCCATGATCACCGATGGTGCCGTTGATCAGGATCTTGTCCCCTACCCGGGCATTGGCCCCGCCGATTTTCAACTTATGCCGGAAAAAACCGATCCCGGAAGTATTGATAAAAATCCGGTCAGCCTTGCCGCGCGGGACAACCTTGGTGTCACCGGCGACAATGACCACACCGGCCAGATCAGCCGCCTCCCGCATGGAGCGGAGAATTTCGGCAAGCTCAGCGCGGCTGAAACCCTCTTCCATGATGAGTCCGACCGTGATGGCAATTGGCTGCGCCCCGACCATGGCCAGATCGTTGACCGTGCCGTTGACAGCCAGGTGCCCGATGTTTCCGCCGGGGAAAAAAATGGGGTCCACCACGTACGAGTCGGTGGTAAAGGCAAGCCGACGCCCGCCATGACGCAGGATCGCCGCATCGTTCTGTCCCGCAATCGGAATTCCCGACAGGGTGGGAATGATAAGCTCATCCAGCAGTTGATGGGAAAGCCTGCCGCCACTGCCGTGTCCGAGCAGTATCAGGTCGTTATCCACTGTGTACTCCTTTGTATTCAGGTGGTAATGCTGAAGACTGAAGACCAAAGGTATTCTTTGAGCTCTTTTCCTTCAACCTTCATTCTTCAGCCTTCTACCTTGTACCTGCCTCTCCATACTTATATGCCGCGGCACAGCTCCCTTCCGAGGAAACCATGCAGGCTCCGACCGGTTGCTCCGGCGTGCAGGCGGTCCGGAAAAGGGGGCAGTCGATCGGCGCGATTTTGCCTTTCAGCACCTCGCCGCAGCAGCAGCCTTCCGGTTCCCGCGGTTCCTCCACCGTCACCGGCAGCGCTTTCAGCGCATCAAAGCGGGCAAATTCCGGTGCGATATCGAGACCACTTCCCGGAATCACACCCAGGCCTCGCCAGGCTGCGTCGGCAGGAACAAAGACCCGGGAGAGGAGTTCCCTGGCCTTCGTATTCCCTTCCGGCAGGACAAAACGGCGATACTGGTTCTCCACTGTGCTTCGGCCTTCGACAACCTGCTTGACCAGCATTTCCACCCCTTGCATGATGTCGGCCGGTTCGAAGCCGGTTACCACGCAGGGCACGCCATGCTCCTCGGCCAGGAAGCGGTAGGCCTCCGTGCCGATGATGGTACTCACATGGGCCGGGCAGAGATAGCCGTCAATGGCAAGGTCGGGATCGTCCGAAAGGATACTCATGGGAATGGGGATCGTCTTATGGGCAGCCAGGACGAAAAAATTTTCACTCCCGCGGGAAGCGGCGGAAAGGATCGTGCCGGCAATGGTCGGTGCCGTGGTCTCGAAACCGACGCCCAGGAAAATAACCCGCTTTTCCGGATTCTTCCCGGCCAAAGCCAAGGCGTCCAAGGGCGAATAGACGATCCGGATGTCGGCTCCCTTGGCCCGCTCCTGCATCAGGCTGGAGGTGGAACCGGGAACGCGCACCATGTCGCCAAAGGTGGCAACAATGGTATTCGGCTGCCGGGCAAAGGCAACGGCACTGTCCACATAGCTGACCGGCGTGACGCAGACCGGACAGCCGGGTCCGGAAATGAGCCGTACGCCGGGGGGCAGCAGGCTCCTGATGCCGTACTGATAGATGGACATGGTATGGGTGCCGCAGACCTCCATGAAAGTCAGCGGAGTTATCAGCCCTTCGGCAAGGCGGGCGATCTGCTGCGCCAGGGCCTGAACGATCTCCCGATTGCGAAATTCGTCAAGGATGGCCCGGTTCATGCCGGCGCCTGCAATTCGAGACATTCCCGCATCAGGGACAGAGTCTCCAGGGCCTCTGCCTCATCAAGGCGGCTGATGGCAAAGCCGGCATGGATCAGGACATAATCGCCCACCTGCACGTCTTCACCAAGCATCATCAGGCTCGCCTCCCGGCTAACCCCATCAATCTCCGCGACGATCTGATCACCGTCTCTACTTGTTATCTGCATCGGAACCGCAAGGCACATGTTAGATACTCCTTCCTGCTATGATTGCCTGTCCCAGGGCCAGTCCCCCATCATTGGGAGGTGCGAGCCGCTGGAGGTACACCTGAAAACCCTCTGCCGTGAGCAGAGAGAGGATTCCCTCTGTCAGCAGCTTGTTCTGAAAGACACCGCCCGACAGGACCACCCGTTCCAGGCCGGTTTCCTTTCGAATGCTGTCGCAAACCGCCGCGCTGGCCGCGGCAAGTGTGTTGTGGAAGGCACGGGCCAGTGCCGCACGCTCCCGGCCCTCGGCACTCTCCCGGACCAATGCCCGGAACAGCGGGCCAAAATCAATTGTCGTACCTTCCCCCTCCTGGTGGATGTCAAAGGGGTAAACGTGGCAGGTCTCACTCTCCTCGGCCAGGGCCTCCAGTTCGATCGCCGCCTGCCCTTCATAGGAAACCCTGTTCCGCAGACCGACGAGAGCGGCAGCCGCATCAAAGAGCCGGCCGCAGCTGGAGGTGAGGGGTGAGTTGATCCGCCTTTCCACCATGGAAAGGAACAATTTCCGGTGCTCCGCGGGAATCTCGTCAAGAAACGGCAGCGGCAGATCATAGAGCCCCGCCCCGAAAGCTGCATGAAGATAGGCAAAGGCCATCCGGAAAGGTTCCCGGACCGCCGCATCCCCTCCCGGCATCGGCACCTGCCGGAAATGCCCCCAGCGACGGAAAGATTGGTAGCCGCCGACGAGGAATTCTCCGCCCCAGATGGTTCCGTCGCTACCATAGCCGGTCCCATCGAAGATGACCCCGATGGTCTCCCCTTCCAGGCGGTTCTCGGCCATGCAGGAGGCCAGGTGGGCATGATGGTGCTGCACCGGAATCCGCGGAAGATCTTCAAGACCCTGCGCATACACCGTGGAAAGGTAATCGGGGTGCAGGTCGTGGGCCACAACATCGGGACGGATCGCGAGGATCTGTTCCAGGTGAGCTACGGTCTCCTCGAGGGAGCGGAGGACCGCGTCGTTTCGCAGATCTCCGATATGCTGGCTGAGAAAGGCCTGGTCAGTCCTGGTCAGACAGACGGCGCCCTTCAGCTCGGCGCCCACCGCCAGGACGCTCTTCTGGGAGGACGGCAGGACAATGGCCCGCGGCACATAGCCGCGCGAGCGGCGGAGAAAGATCGTGTTCCCCTGAAAGACCCTGATCACCGAATCATCGGTGCGGGTATGGATCCCCCGGTCATGTATGAGATAATAATCGGCGATTCCCTGCAGGCGCTCGCGGGCATCCTCGTCCCGGTAGGCGATTGGTTCATCGGAAAGATTGCCGCTCGTCATCACCAAAGCATGAAAAGTATCTTTGAGCAGCAGGTGATGGAGCGGTGTCGAAGGCAGCATGACGCCGAAATAGCCATTGGCCGGAGCGACCAGAGGTGCGATCCTGTTCCCCGGCCGCTTGCGCAGCAGAACGATCGGTTTTTCGACACCTTCCAGAAGCCGCTGCTCGGTCTGATCAAATTCGGCATAGCCGGCGACCTCCGCCAGGTCGGAAGACATGATGGCAAAGGGCTTTTCATCGCGTTTCTTCCGAGTCCGGAGTTCCCGAACCGCCTCGGCATTGCAGGCATCAACCGCGAGATGGTAGCCGCCCAACCCCTTGATCGCCAGTATCTTCCCTTCCCGAAGCAAAGAGATGGCCGTTTCCAGGGGATCAGCGGCAACCGCCCGCCCCCCAGCGTCCAGAAGCTCCAGACGTGGACCGCAGACCGGACAGGCCACCGGTTGGGCATGGAAGCGCCGGTCCAGCGGATTTTCGTATTCGGCCCGGCACTGGGGACAAAGGGGAAAAGAGGCCATGGTGGTAAACGGCCGGTCATAGGGGACACCGGTAATAATCGTATAGCGCGGGCCGCAGTTGGTGCAGTTGATGAACGGATAGCGGTAACGCCGGTCTGACGGGTCGAAAAGCTCCCCGAGACAATCAGGACAGACATCGCCGTCAGGAGCGATCTGGATACTGTTTTCTCCGCCGCCGCTTTTCAGGATGAGAAAAGCGGACTCTTTCACCGTGGGAATCTCTGCCGATGCGATGGAGGAAATAACCGCCAACGGGGGTGTCTTTTTAGACAGATCTGCCAAGAAAGAATTCAGCTGCTCTTCTGCTCCCTGAACTTCAAGAAAAACTCCGGAGGGCGTATTCCGCACCCAGCCGGTCAACCCGGCGTCCACCGCCAGACGATAGACAAAGGGCCGGAAGCCGACGCCCTGGACGATGCCCTGAATTGTCACTGAAAATCTTTTACTCGTGGCCTGACTCCGTATTTGTATCACAGGGTTTACGGCAAAATCCCCAAGGGTCTAGTACCATGTAACACTTGTTTTTTCGTATGCAACCCCTCCAAGCCTCCCCTTGACAGCGGAGACTTAAAGGCTTCCCCACTGTCAAGGCGGGATTGAGGGGGGTTGATTTTAGGTGCTACATTGTACTAGAGGATGAAAATGATAAGTCCTGGTCAGCGCGGCCTGATTCCGGCAGCCAACCATTCGTACCAGGCATTCATACCCTCGCCGGTTTTGCTGGAAACGTCAAATATGAGAATCTCGGGGTTCACCTTCCGGGCCATTTCCTTGCACTTTTCCATATCGAAATCAACATGGGGCAATAGATCAACCTTATTGAGGAGCATGACATCGGCATTGTGAAACATGGCCGGATATTTGAGTGGCTTGTCCTCACCCTCGGTGACGCTCAGAACGACAACCTTGTGGTTTTCACCCAGATCGAACGAAGCCGGACAGACCAGATTGCCCACATTCTCGATCAGGAGAACATCCAGGTTCTCGAGATCAAAATTCTCGATGGCGTGGCCGACCATATGGGCATCCAGGTGGCAGCCGGCACCGGTGTTGACCTGCCGAACCGGAACTCCGGTTGCGGCAATCCGCACCGCGTCGTTGTCCGTTTGCTGATCGCCCTCGACGACGGCAAAATGGAATTTCTGCCGCAGGTCATGCAGGGTGCGCTCAAGGATGGTGGTTTTGCCGGAGCCGGGAGAACTGACCAGATTCAGGACAAAAACACCCTTGCGGAAAAAGAGGTTCCGGTTTTCCCGTGCCAGACGGTTGTTCTTTGAGAGGATATCGGTTTCGACGGCAATTTTCCTGGCATTTTCCGTCTCACTTTGGCTGTGGGAGTGCCCATGATGATCGTGATCGTGCTTATGATCGTGACCGTGTTCATGGTCGTGGTCGTGTTCATGGTCGTGGTTATGATCGTGGTGATGGTCTTCAGGACAACCGCATACGGTACACATGGATTCAGTCAACCTCCATTTCTTTCACCCGCAGCTCTTCACCGGATTTGATGGTTACCTGGTGACTGCCACAGGAAGGACAGCTGTTATAGTAGGATCGCAGGTGGAACTCTTTCGAACAATCGTGGCACTTCCCCATTGCGGGAATCCGTTCAATAGTCAATCGTGCCCCTTCCAGAAGTGTCCCCTTGGAGCAGGCTTCGAAACAGAACTCCAACGCTTCCGGGACAACACTACTCAATTCGCCAACCTCAAGGACCACCGCGGTAACGCGCCGCCCCCCGGAGTTGCTTTCACAGATTTCAACCACGCCCTGAGTCAGGGATAATTCGTGCATAATTCCGCCATGTTAGGAAAACTAAGGACATCAAGCCGGATGATGGGACGTCGAGGAGAATATTGTAATCTTTTTGTATACTAGCAAATAGCGAAAATTTTATGAAGGGATAAATTTTCGCGTTGGAAAAAGCTCTGAGATTGGCACTCCAGCTGCATTCCTAACTGAATATCTATCCCTGATGATGAGCGGCGCGAAAGAGCGCCACAGCAGTTTTTCCATCGGAGATCTCGCCACGCGCCGCCATTACCAGAGCATCTTGCAGCGGAATCCGCACCGTTTCGATATCCTCATAGTGCTCCGGTTCGGCCTCCTGCTGTTCCAACCCGGTCGCCAGAAAAAGATGAATGGCCTCGTCAAAAACCCCCGGTGATGAGTAGAGCAGCCCCAGAGGTTCAAGATTCGCCGCAACAAGTCCCGTTTCTTCGAAAAGCTCCCTTGCCCCGCAGGCAGCCGGGTCTTCCCCCGGATCGAGGCGGCCGGCCGGGATTTCGAGCATCCGGCTATTCACCGCCGGACGAAGTTGTCTGATGAGCGTAACCGTGCCGTCATCATGAAGCGGAAGAACGCCGACTCCTCCCGGATGGCGTACAATCTGAAACAGGTGCCAGCCCTTCTCGCCGATCTTTACTTCCATCTGTTCCAGATCCACCACCAACCCCTGAAACAGAATTTTTCTCTCGCGTATTTCCATTGCGGAAATTCTCCTTGAACGGGTCCCCTGGACAGTCTGGCCGCCCTGTGTCTACTGACGTCTCACGGTGTCTGCACCAACCGGCCCGGTTTCCCGCAAGTTTGATTTTGTTTTGTGAATCTTTATGTTATGCTTTCAGAAATTACAGCGTCAATGAAGACCCATCATAATCCAACCTCGGGGGAACTATCATGAAAACACTCACTATTTTTGCCTGCGCAGCAGTTCTCGCGCTCGCTGCCGGCTGCACCATGTTTACGGCTTGGAAGGCAATTCCCCCACCGGGAGGATGTGATCAGTGTCATACCAAACCGATCAATAACAATTGGCATGTAGCCTATCAGGCACCGGCACTCAGTGACGAAAAGGACCGGAAATACTTCCAGAGCGAAAAATACAACCTTCCGCACGTTGATAAGCCGGCTTCCGTTCTAGAGGTTCGCAAGACAACGGACGAAAAATGTTTCGAGTGCCACAACACCCCGACACCCTCTCATAAAGGTCGCACAGGCCGCTATCATCATTGATAATGTCTCCCGGCTAAAATCTGACTGATCAGAGCCCGTGGCAACCATACCGCTGTAAAGCAGGTAGCGATTGTCCCGGGCTCTTTTTTATTCCGCGCTAGGAGCCCGTCGGATTTAGGAAATCGAAGCGAAAATTCGGCTGGGCGAGGACAGATTTTGTCGGTTTTGCTGGGTAATAGTTGTTCTATTACCCAAAAAAGCGGCGAAATATGGACCATTCAGACGGGTTTGCAGCAGATTTACCCTAAGTCCGACAGGGTCCTAACGACATGTCCCTGGAGCCGGGCCAGAGCTAGCCCTTCCTCGATATCACTGAGGAATTCCAGCGAATGCCCCTGTGTAACCTTCTCCGGGCAAGCCAGTTCAAGCAGCGCCCGCAACATGAAAAAAAACCACTCGGTACTGTCATGCATCGGTTGAATCGCATGGGTAGCGGCAAGGTATTTGACGGCCCGAACAACAATATTCGGGTCACGACCCAACGCTTTTACCCGGCTGATGTGTTCCAGACAGAAGGCATAAAAGGTGTCGGCAAGTTTTTGAATCCGCTGCACATCCACCGGACGTGCATCCATCATTGTTCTCTGCGCTGCTTCATAACAGGCGGCATGCAGCTCTGCATGGTTCAGATTCAAGCGAATCCCCCTTTCAGCACCAGCGGAAAGCTTTCCGTCACAGCAAATTCAACTGAATTCGCAATGCCCCGCTACCCTTCCAGAACTTGCAGCAGCTCTTGCGGAAGCCGCTTGGCTTTCATGGCTGGACTGACGCAGACCAGCGTCACCTTTCCGCAGGCCAGAAGTTTCCCGTCGAAAACGCGAAGCGCTTGCTGTCCGAGAGTGAAGGAAGTTTTGCCGATCTCCAGAACTTCGGTCTCAACCCGAATCAGATCATCGAGTACCGCCGGAAATCGGTAATCGACTTCCAGCCTGACTACCGGAAAAATCTGCCCGTTGCGGGCAAGTTCCGCCACGTTGAGGCCCCTTTCCCGGAAATATTCCGTGCGTCCCCGTTCGAAGAAGCCGAGGTAGTTTGCATGGTAGACAACGCCGCCGGCATCCGTGTCTTCGTAATAAATTCGGAATTCCATGGTTCCCCTTTCCTGGCTGATCAAGCTTTCTCACGGAATCGGCTTCAGAATGCCGACGCCTGCCTGAGCAATCAGGTTTTCCCTATCACACCAGATTCCTGCTGTCAAAAAGAAAGCAGGAATCAGCGATCTGCAGTGACAAACTCCAGTGGCTCATACGCTGTCAAGCTCGCTGCGTTCACTCGCCGATATCTTCCTTCCAGAGAGAGGGTGAGGTGCTGATGAAATTTTCCATCAGCTCTCTGCAGGCGCTGTCATCCACAAGTTCAAGTTCCACCCCCCGGGAGCGCAGGTAGTCTTCCGGCCCCTGAAAGGTGCGGTTCTCGCCAATAACCACTCGAGGAATTCCATAGAGGAGGACCGCACCACTGCACATGTCGCACGGAGACAGTGTCGAGTAGAGGGTTGCTCGACGGTACTCGGCTGCTTGCAGACGACCAGCGTTTTCCAGACAATCCATCTCGGCGTGCAGAACGGCACTCCCCTTCTGGACCCGCCGATTGTGACCCCGGCCGACGATTCGACCGTCTATCACCAGGACCGAGCCGATCGGAATACCGCCCTCCGCCAGGCCTTTCCTGGCTTCCTCAATTGCTGCTGCCAGAAATTCATCCATGAAGCTCTCCTTTTCACGACCTTTCATCAGGCTGTTTGCCGCAAAACTAAACCGTAACTAACTGTAATCGTTAGTTATTTTCTTTTCCGGATAGGCAGACATGGTCGCGAGGCGCCGGTCCTCCACCGGTCCGCCCACCGTAAAATGATAGAGATCCTGGTAAAGAATGCCGGTTATCCCAAGCAGTTCGTGCAGCGGGTCATCAAAGAAACAGCCGATCCCGGTGCCTCTCAATTCCAGCGCCTCTGCCTCCAGGTACAGCACTTGGCCGATCATGCCGCATTCCCAGAACAAGCGTGGATAGAACCAGGGGCCGATATCTTCCAAATTACCGGAAAACCGGGCCAACATGCCGAGACTGAAGCAGCCCTCCGCGGCAATGTCCTGGCCGCAGGAAATTTCCATTGCCGTGTTCCGCGCATCACCTGCGCTGAGCAAGTACAGATCCAGCCCGGCCGGACAACCCGCCGGCTTTTCCCAGAGAAACTCCACATCCAGCAGTTCCCGCATTTCGTGCAGGTGCTCACGGTTCCTGAGCAGCAGGTAGAGACCGGGATGAAGTCCGTCAACCTCGTGAACGAACAGGACGAGATCGACGCACGACGGCCAGGGCAGCAGGCTGAAAGGAGGAATTTTCACCCGGGACACGGTTCGCTCCAGCAGAGCAAAAAACGATGCTGGCGACATGCTGCTGACGCCATCCATGGCCACGGCACTGCGACGTTGGCGGACGAGCTTCCGAAATGAACCGGTGAAAGAAGCATGGCTGACGTCTGGAAGCGTCGGCGGCAACGGCTGGTATACCTGCCGCTGATCAGGTTTACGGGAGGCTTCTGCCACTTCGTCGATGATTTTCCACTCTCTGAACGAAGAGCTCAACCTGTTGGGAGTTCCTTGCCAATCCAGCGATTCAAAGGCAGGTACTATTCCCGGATTTAACGTTAGCTGGCTCTTCGTGCTGCCTCGTGGGAATATTGCCAGCAGACAGTCAGGCTCTTCCGCATCCGCGCCCTTCTGCCTGGCAATTCCGAGGAGTTGTCCAACTTGCTCGCTCCCGGTACAGTCGAGGAGTTGCGTCTCCCAACCGAGAGCTGCGGCTGCGAGTGCAACCGCTGCAAGAGCATGCCCCACATCCAGCTGACAGTAGCGATAGGCTCTCTCACCGTACTTCCAGGATTCTCGCCAATGGATCGAGCTGAAGCCGAGGAGTACTGTTCCTAGAGGCAACCCGGCGGTGAGCTCTTCCCAGATTTTTCCGGGTATTTCGGCACGGATTTCCAGCCCATGCTCCTTCGCGGCATAGTGACTCACCAGCGGTTGCGTAGAGAGTTCTGGAACAGCGCCACAGAGAAGATAACATTCGGTCGGATGCAGATTGCCGCTCGACGGATTGACCCGTAATGGCCAGCTGACCTCTCCAACCGACTTCCAGGCCGAGAGGGCCATGCTGTCGAAAAAAAGTTGCGAGATACTCCGAAAATGCAGGGAAGCGCTCGGGATATTGCTTTCAGCCCCAAATACCGCAGAATAGTTTGGCTCATTTCCCGGCTCGGTAATTTCCAGCTGTAGCAGCTTGGCCCCATGATAGCGGCGAAAGAGATTGGGTTGCGTGGCCCAATCCATCTTCCCCGGTCCACGGGCGTACCTTTCAAAGCGATGTTTTGTCTGAAGGTGATACGCTAGCACTGTCTCAAGTTTCGTCATGGGCTGCCTCATTTCAGATCGATCATACCCGCCTGGATCTCGGACACACGCAAGAGTTGGGAGCAGGCTCCCTCAGCATTATAGTACGTACCGCCTCGTCAGCATCGTTATGCTCTGGCTCTTCCCATAAAACTGCCTGGTCAGGTGCTGTATGGGATACAGACAAGTACGACCAACACTGTTACCGATTATACACGCTGATTATTGTGGCCAGTGTTTCAGCGAGATTTCTCAGCTCTCTTTTTCTATAACGACCGCGGTTCCGTAACAGAGAACTTCTGTTGCCGAGCCTTTACTGACAACTTCTGAAGCATCGTAGCGTAGCCCTACGATGGCATTTGCCCCCATCTCACGCGCATGGTCAACCAGTATTTCATAAGCTTGCAGCCTTGCCTGCTCACACATTTCGGTATAGGCTCCGATCCGTCCTCCGATGATATTTTTGAGCCCGCCAATGATGCCTTGCGCGATTGTCGGTGCGCGAACGATGATCCCGCGAGCAATACCCTTATACTCCTTGATTCGATAGCCTTCGATGGTAAAGGTTGTTGTGACCGGCATATTCATGGATATATCCCTCCAATTGCAAAAGTAACCACCAATTGACCAGAGCTTTGTCTGAATATGCGGGAGGCCACCAGGGTTGTCAATGATTATAGCAGTATTTTTCGCCTCTACCTTGGTTCGTTTTTCCTTCAGCACCTTTTGGAATTCCGTCTAATTCCCGAGTCACCTAACCAGATTTTAATTTCTTACTTGATTCACTTTTTCAAGGCCGACTTGACGCTAAGCAAAGGTAGTGTTTTAAAGTATCTGCTTCCTTCCCATGAGGCGTATCGCTGGCACTTCGACTCCCGATGGGAATTCTTTTCAGGTCTCAGTACTTTTTCGGAAGCTGTGCCTGCTATTTTACAAAATCAACAGATAGAATTTTTCGGGTGGAATTTAAGTTTTGTTTTAATGGCAGATTAATTTTTGTGAGGAAAGGAGAAAGGCAAATTCTCAGAGGACTTTTTAGAAAATTGCCCAAAATTTAGGCTTCCAGATTTCGCTTCTACGGGGTTTTTTTCAGGAAGGCAGGGTCACAGGTTTTCTTTGTACCCCAAAAAGCCGAGAAGCTTATTTTGACGCATTATTGCCAAAATATATTTTATTGAATATTTCACCGACCTATTTCGTCTCAGTTTTTTCCACTACAACCAGAAACCGCTCCGCTCCGCTCGAGGGAAGTCGCAAATGGATGCAATCAACGATTTTTGCACCCAGGCCGGCTAGACTTTTTTTGGCAGCAAGGGCTTCTTCCCTGCCCTCCTTCCCCTTCATCGCAATGATCTGCCCCATGGGTTTCAAAAGAGGTAGCGCTAGGCTGATGAATAAGGGCAAATCCGCAAAGGCCCGGGACACGATCGTCTCAAACTGAGCGGCATGAGATTTCGATAAATCTTCGACGCGGGCATGAAGCGCGGTAAATTCCTGCAACTGCAGGATTCGGGCAACGTGACGTTGAAAAAGTATTTTCTTCTCCACCGCGTCGACGGAGACTAGCGGGAGTTCCGGAAGCAGGATCTTGAGCGGTATGGCGGGAAAACCGCCACCCGAACCGATATCGAGAAGTTTTCCGTTTTTTTTTAGACAACCAAGCAGAGACAGTGAATCAACAAAATGCTTTATTACTATCTCCTGATCATCTTTTATGGCGGTAAGGTTAATCTTCCGATTCCACTTTTTCAGCTCTTCGGCAAAGTGATCGAAAAGACCCAGCTCCTTTGCGGATAGTTCGAGAGCAAATGCGCCAGCACAGAAGCGCAGAAGTTCCAAAGACTCTTTATTCATCTGCCCTTACCTGTTTTCAGTGCAATAGCTAAAATAGAGATGGCCGCAGGGGTAATCCCGCTGATACGCGACGCCTGTCCAAGTGTGTCCGGTCGAAAACGCTGGAGTTTTTCCCGAGCCTCAATGGAAAAGCCTGAGACAGCCGCGTAATCAAAATCGGCGGGAATCCTGGTTGTCTCCAGTTTATCACTACTGGCAATCTGCTGCCGCTGTCGATCTATGTAGCCCTGGTATTTAATCTGTATTTCCACCTGTTCTTTCACGACCGGCGGCAGTTCCAAACAATCTATGTCGATTCTCTGCAGTTCCCGGTAGTCAAATTCTGGCCTGCGCATGAGCTGCTCATAGGTTACGGCATTCTGCAAATCCAGCAGATTGTGCTCCTGCAGAAATGCTTCGTCAGTTTCCGCAGGAACCAGCCGTGTTTCCCGCAGTCTTGCCAATTCAGCTTGGACCATTTCCATCTTCCGCTGAAATGCCCGGTACTCATCTTCCCGGACCAGCCCAACCGCATAGCCCTTTTCCCGTAGACGCTGGTCTGCATTATCCTCGCGAAGGAGGAGCCGGTATTCTGCGCGGGAGGTAAACATTCGGTACGGCTCTTTGGTTCCCAGCGTGATAAGATCATCTATCAGGACCCCGATATACGCCTCTCCCCTGCCCAGCACGAGAGGCTCCTTCCCCTTGATCCGCAGTGCGGCATTGATACCGGCCATCAAACCCTGTGCTGCTGCTTCTTCATAGCCGGAGGTACCATTAATCTGACCGGCATGGTAGAGATTTCTCACCTTCTTCGTTTCCAGCGAGGCATGAATCTGGATCGGGTCCACATAATCGTATTCAATGGCATAGGCTGGCCGCATGATTTCCACCGCTTCAAGTCCTTCAATGGAGCGGTAAAGCGCAATCTGCACATCAATCGGCAAGGAAGTGGAGAGTCCGCTGGGATACATCTCTATCGTATCCCGCCCTTCCGGTTCTATGAAACTTTGATGCCGGGTTTTATCCGGAAATCGCACGACCTTATCTTCGATGGAGGGACAGTAACGTGGTCCGATGCCTTCGATCAAGCCTCCATAGAGCGGTGAGCGATCGAGATTTGCCCGAATGATCTCGTGTGTTCGTTCATTGGTGTAAGCAATATGGCAGGGCATTTGCGGCAGCTCGATTCGCTCCGTGGAGAACGAGAAGGGAATCGGCGGCTCATCGCCATACTGGGGCTCAAGCTTCGAGAAATCGATGGTCCGGGCATCGAGTCGTGCCGGGGTTCCTGTCTTCAGCCTGCCGATCTCAAACCCGAACTGCCCCAGAGAGTCCGAAAGTCCCATCGCGGGCAAATCTCCTGCTCGCCCTCCCGCATAACTGGTCAGCCCCACATGGATCAGACCACGGAGAAAAGTGCCGGTTGTCAGAATGATCGTTCTTGCCCGGTAACGAACCCCATCCCGCGTGTCCACGCCCAGGATTACTCCATCCTCCACAAACAACGATGTGACTTCGCCCTGCTTAAGGGACAGATTGTCCGTATGCTCTAAAACATTCTTCATGCGCATACGATACTGCTGCTTGTCTGCCTGGGCGCGAGAGGCGCGCACCGCGGGTCCCTTCCTAGTATTCAAGGTCCGGAACTGGATTCCAGTGGCATCGATGTTCTTGCCCATCTCTCCGCCCAGCGCATCAATCTCCCGCACCAGATGACCTTTTGCCAATCCGCCAATTGCCGGATTACAGGACATCAGGGCAATTGCATCGAGATTTATCGAGAACAGGAGCGTGGAGCACCCCATTCGCGCCCCAGCCAAAGCTGCCTCACAACCGGCATGACCTGCACCGACCACAATTATGTCAAAATGTTTTTCGTAGACAACCACGATAGTTCCTTAATCAAATGGCAGAATTGCTCCAGCGTGAAACGAGCCGACAGAGCCTCGTACTCTCACCATGGTAAGCCTTTCACACGTCGGCATATTCTCTTGTTGTTTCTTCTGGGCCTGGCAGAACTCTCTAAACAGGGCGTTAAGAGGATATGTTTCACGTGGAACATATCTTATTTCCCGATACAGAACCGGGCAAATATCTGATCAAGAATATCATCCGGCGTTGTTTCGCCGGTGACCTCACCCAAGGCACTCAGAGCCTCACGCAGATCGAGAGAAACAATTTCCAGGGGCATCCTGGCGGCGAAACTTTCCTGAAAAGAAAGCAAGCCAGCTTTTGCCTTATCCAAAGCATCACGGTGACGCGCCTGGGAAAGGGCGGTGAAATCACGACCATCAAGAGCTACCCCGTGGATGAACCGGGAAAAGATCGCTTCACGCAAATCCTCGATACCCTCACCGTCACGCGCCGCTATCTTGATTAGCGGCAGCGATTCAATTTCCTGAGGAAGCACCAGCAGCGGTGGAAGATCGTTTTTATTAGACACGACCAATACTTCTCGCCCAAGGATGGCGTCAACTATTAGCTTGTCTTCATTTTCAAAGGGTCGTGAGGAATCCACGACGAACAGGATCAGATCCGCAAGGGGGATCTTTTCCATGGTCAGCTTCATACCTTCCTGTTCAATTTCATCACCCGTATCACGGATTCCGGCAGAATCCAGCAAATTGACGGGAAGACCTTTGATGTTGACAACTTCTTCAATGATGTCGCGGGTCGTACCGGGAATGGAGGTGACAATTGCCCTTTTTTCCTTCAGAAGGGTATTCAACAGACTCGACTTACCGACATTCGGCTTCCCGACGATCAGTACCGAAACGCCCTCTCGAAGCACCTTACCCTGCTGAAAGCCTTGCAACAGACCCTCAATTAACTCCAGGGAAATGTGCACTGCCGATTCTATTTCGCGGATTCCGGGCAGATCGATATCTTCTTCGGGAAAATCCAGGTACGCCTCGATGAAGGCCAGGGACGTGACTATTCTCTCCTTGACGGCTGCGATTCTTTGCGAAAGAAGACCTTCCCGCTGGTGTTGAGCCAACGCCAGAGCTGCTTCCGTTTTCCCCCTGATCAGTTCGATCACCGCCTCAGCCTGCAGGAGGTCGATACGGCCATTGAGAAAGGCCCGCTTGGTAAATTCACCCGGCTCGGCAAGCCGCGCCCCGGCACCAAGCACCAGCTGCAGGACTCGCTGCACGATGAGATACCCGCCATGACAGTGTATTTCCACCACATCCTCACAGGTATAGGAACGTGGTGCCTGCATCAGCACCAGCAGAATCTCGTCAACGATTTCTTCCGTGTCCGGTTCGCGTAGTTCCCCATAATAAAAGCGGTGGCTCTGTAAGCCACCGCTTGGTATTCGGGAAAAAATCTTTCGGGCGATTCCCTCAGCGGCTCCGCCGCTTATTCGAACGATTCCTATACCCCCCTCACCGAGGGGGGTACTAATGGCGGCAATCGTATCCTTCAGATACATCAACTCTCTCCTACCCTTCGTTAGGCGTCCTTGAGCGTTCTGTTGATATAAGCCTGTTGTGCGATGGTCAGCACGTTATTGACCAGCCAGTAAATAACCAGACCGGACGGGAAATTCAGGAACATGAAGGTAAAGACTATCGGTAAGGCAAGCATCATCTTCGCCTGTATCGGATCCATACTTGTTGGCGTCATCTTCTGCTGAATAAACATCGTGGCGCCCATGATGATGGGGGTGACATAGTACGGGTCCTTGGCGGACAGATCGGTGATCCAGAGCATGAACGGTGCGTGACGAAGTTCAATGGAAAACATCAGCGCCTTGTACAGGGCAAAGAATACCGGTATCTGCACAATCATCGGCAGGCAGCCACCAAGGGGATTAACCTTATGGGTGCGATACATCTCCATGATCGAACGATTCAAGGCATCGCGATCATCCTTGTGCTTCTCTTTCAACTCAGCCATTTTCGGCTGAAGCTTCTGCATGTCCTTCATGGACTTGTAGCTCTTGTGGGTGAGCGGGAAAAAGAGGATCTTGATAATCACGGTGATGATGATGATCGCAAAACCGTAGTTGTGGGTATAGTTATAAAAGTATTGCAGGATATAGAGCAGCGGTTTGGCAAGGGGTGCAAACCAGCCGAGATCGAGTGCCTTTTCCAGGCCTTGTCCCTGTGCCTTCAAGATATCCAGACCTTTGGGCCCGAAAAAGAGCCGATACTCGACTTTATGTGTTTGACCGGGCTGCAGTTCAAAGGAAGGCGACGTTACCGTCGTATCAACGTAAGAAGCTGCTCCCTTGGTAATTTTAGCCGATGCTATGCTGTTATCCTTGGAGAGAACCGCGCTCAGAAAGTATTTGTCCGCATAACCGGTCCAGTCGATGTTTGCGGAATACTGAAGCGGCTCTTTGTCAATTTCCTTGACCTCTTCCTTGGAAAAAGCCCCGTCATCAAGCGTTACCACATCGTGCGTTTCGAAACGACTCAAGCCGGCCTTGGGTTGGGCAGGAACGGGCAGGAGAAGATTCAGATTTCCAGCTACCTTGTTCGAACCGAGATTGCTTATCTGGTTGTCCAAGGTAATGGCATAACCGTCACCGGAAAACGTGTAGATCTTCTTGACGGAAATTCCCTGGGGTGAGGTCCAGGAAAACTCGAGCTTTTTCGTCTCCGCTCCGGAGATTTTCAGGGACGCGGCACTGGAAGTATAGAGCGCGGCCGCTTGCAGGCCGAAAGCCGCAGATTCAGTGCCGAGAGCATATCCTTCCGGATTGATTGCCGAGACAAGGGAAACCGCTTCCCCATCGCGGGCGGAAGTCTCACGGTATTTTTTCAAGGTCAGTTTTTTCAGCGTCCCGCCATGATTGCTGAAGACCGCCGTAAACATATCCGTATCAACCTGGATGTCTCGAACGGCAACAGCTTTCGGCAACGGTTGTTGTACGACAGGAAGCGGGAGGCTCTGCGTAATCTGAGAGGATGTGGCCGCAGCCTGAACCGGAACGGGGTTTGGAGCCTCGAATTTAACCGGTGGCGGAAACAAGAGAGTATAGCCGTAATAAAAAGCCAGCGAGAGTACAACTGCAATTATAGCGCGTTTTTCCATGAAAACTCCTGCGGACTAGGGTACCGGATCGTATCCTCCCGGATGAAAAGGGTGACATTTAAGAAGCCTCACGCAGGTGAGGACGACACCCTTAAGAAGGCCGTGTTTTTCCAGTGAGTGCTTGGAATACTGCGAACAGGTGGGATAAAAACGGCAGGTATTCACCAGAAAGGGGGAGACAAACTTCTGATAGAAAACAATGAATGTTATGAGCAACCGTTTGAGCATTTCAAATTCCGGATGCAGAGCATCGCCTTTTGTAGCTCTCGGCACACTTCCTGAAACGTGAGCGTATCGGCGCCTTTTTTCGCGATGAAATTGAAATCGGCGGCAACAAACTGATCTTTGCAGAGCCTGAAGTACTCACGAACCCGTCTCTTCACATGATTTCGTGCTACAGCATTACCCAACTTGCGACTTGCTGTAATTCCAAGCCTTGCTCGTTCCTTGTCATTTTCAGACCAGAGAATGATGAAGTGGTGCGTATGCAACTTCTTTCCTGAAGCGGACAGACGAAGATACTCCGCCCGCTTCAGGATTTTTTCATCCCTGCAAAGGGAAGCACCCACGAGCTTTACTTGCTCGCAATCTGGACGGAAAGATTCTTCCGGCCTTTGGCACGACGACGCTTGATGACCAGTCTACCGTTCTTGGTGGACATACGGACCCGGAAACCATGGGTCCTTTTACGGGATGTATTACTTGGCTGAAATGTTCTTTTCATATCTTCAACTCCTTCTTAAGGGTTACTCGCACAGTTAGGCAAAATGTAATTTTTATCCGCAAACGCTATGGTTTGTCAAGACTATTTTTACTTTTGCCTCAAAAATTAGCCTTGCAAATTAAGGTCTTCTCTGTTAGTGTTCAAGACTCCCGAAAAAGGGTCTGATTTCACCTTTCCTGAAACCAAAATTTAGCTATAACCTGCCAATATAATTAGTATTTTTGCTTTATCAACACGTGTTGATAAACCTGTTTAAAAACCCCTTGACGCGAGTATATTTTTTATGGAAAAGGTCTGGCACGAAGTACTTTCCAATATGGAGAAGGTCCTTACCTCCCATACCTTCACCACGTGGATCCAGCCACTGCGATATCTAGATGTACAGGGGAATATATTATATCTGGAATCCCCTAATAATTTTTTCCGCGAAATGGTCAAGGAAAACTATCTCTCCATGATTGAAGAGGCAGTATCCGCCCTCAGTGGAACGAAAATAGTTGTGGAACTGCGTCTTTCTACCATAACGCCACAGGATCCTCCCGCAGAACCGGTGATCATTCCAGCGGAAAAAGAATTTTCCCTGCCCACTGACTCCAGGGGTACCCCGGAATTTTTCTCGAATCTCAACCCCAAATATACCTTTGATACCTTTGTCTGCGGTGCGGGAAACCAGTTTGCCTATGCCGCGGCTCAGGCCGTGGCAAACAAACCGGGTACCAATTACAATCCTCTTTTTATCTACGGCGGGGTCGGCCTCGGCAAGACCCATCTGTTGACGGCCATCGGCAATCATGTTCTCAGCGTGAACAGTTCGGCGCGTATTTGTCTCTATACCTCGGAAAAGTTCATGAACGAAATGATCAACTGTATCCGTTATAAGAAAATGGAGGAATTCAGAAACAAATTCAGAAGCATGGATATTCTCCTCATTGACGACATCCAGTTTATGGCCGGTAAGGAAGCCACCCAGGAGGAGTTTTTTCATACCTTCAACTCACTCCATGAATCCCATAAGCAGATAGTTGTCTCGTCAGATAAGTTTCCCAAGGACATGGCCGGGCTGGAACAGCGGCTCCGTTCGCGTTTCGAGTGGGGACTGATAGCCGATATTCAACCGCCTGACATCGAAACCAAGGTTGCCATTTTGAAAAGAAAATCGGAAACCGACGCCATCGCCCTTCCCGACGACGTTGCCCTGTTTCTTGCCTCCAGCTCCACCAGCAACGTGCGCGAATTGGAAGGAATGCTGATTCGCCTCGGTGCCTTTGCCAGCCTTACCGGGAGCAAAATAACCCTGTCCATGGCCAGGGAGGTACTGAAAGACATCATTGTGGAAAAGAACCGGGATATCTCGGTCGAAATGATTCAAAAATTCGTTGCCGAGTTCTTTTCCATCAAAATATCGGACCTGAAATCAGATAAAAGGCTGAAAACTCTTGTTATTCCACGACAGATCGCCATTTATCTCTGCCGGGAACTGACAAAATCATCCTATCCGGAAATCGGAGAGAAGTTCGGCGGGAAAGACCATTCAACCATCATCCACTCTTTCAAGAAAATTGCGCGGCTCATCAGCTCGGATAACGAGTTGAAAAATACCGTGGAAACCCTGAAAAGGGGCTTGTTGGAATAAAGGGGATAAGCTGTTCGTAACTTGTTCATCCCTGTGGGAAAATAAAAGTCCTGTTGATAAGCAGGGTAGAAAGCACACGTAGAGCAGGTTTTTTCAACAGCCGGAAAACCGCGCAGCAAAACGCTTTAGACCTCTTATCAACAAATCAACAGGCAACTACTGCTTACTACTGAACTTCTTTTAAAAACCATAAGTCGTTAAACCTGTGCATACTGGAGGAACCATGGAATTTGCCATTGCAAAGGAATCCTTTTTGAAGGCTTTGCAGCGTGTTCAAGGAATCATTGAAAACCGGAAAACCATGCCGATACTCTCCAACGTGCTGATTAGTGCCCAACCGGAGAAAATCGAAATCATTGCCACCGACCTTGAAGTGGGCATGAAAAGCTCGTTTCCGGCAGACGTTACCAAAGCCGGAAAAATAACGGTCTCCGCAAAAAAACTGTATGAAATCATCAAAGAGTTACCGGAAGAAGAGATACATTTTTCGACACGGGAAAACGACTGGGTAGACCTGCGTTGCGGAAAGGCGCATTTCAATCTCGTCGGGCTTTCACCGGAAGAATTTCCCTTTTTTCCCGCAGTAAATGACAGTACCTTCCTGACGATCAAAGGTTCCCTTATTCGGGAACTGGTAGAAATGACGGCATTTGCCATCTGCCACGACGAAACCAAATACAATCTGAACGGTATTTTCATCAAAGCCCTGGAAGAAGAGGGCAAAACCCTGCTGCGGATGGTCGCCACCGACGGACACCGCCTGGCAATGGCTGAAAAGGAAATAGCTTCGGTAGTATCTTCCGACTTGAAAAATGGGGTTATTTTTCCCAAAAAAGGCATTTTCGAACTGAAAAAGATGACTGATGACGACGACAGTGAACTCATGCTTTCCTTCCTGGATAACAGCGCCGTCGTGAAGAAGAACGATACGGTCGTGGTCATGAGGCTGGTGGATGGTTACTTCCCCGATTACACCCGGGTCATGCCGGCCGATAACGATAAGCTGGCCACCATCAGACGCGAAGATTTCATCCATTCCCTGCGCAGAATGGCGATCCTCTCCAGTGAAAAGTTCAAGGGCATCATGATGGAATTAAAAAATGGGATCATGGAGATCTCCGCCAGTAATCCTGAACTGGGTGACGCACGGGAAACACTGGAAGTGAATTACGAAGGCCCTGATCTGGCCATTCGCTTCAATGCCCGCTATCTGCTCGATTCCTTGTCGGTTATGGGGCAGGAATTAGTCACTCTTGCATTGAAAGATGAACTTTCACCGGCTGTATTAAAACCCTACCAGACGGAAGATTTTCTGACGGTAATCATGCCGATGCGAGTCTAGATCTGGTCAGGCTGTCGCGTGCAAAACCGCGGAAAAGCATCTCGTTTTCAGAACAGCCCTTTTCTGCCGTGGCGCATCCATGAAAATACAAAGAATTCAGATCCATTCATTCAGAAACATCGTGAACGCCGAATTGGTTCCCGGGGAAAGATTCAATATCATTTTCGGCAACAATGCCCAGGGTAAGACAAACATCCTGGAAGCGATCTTCCTCCTCGGCACCATGAAATCGTTCCGTTTGGTAAAGAACGCCGACCTGATCACCTACAACTTTCCTTATGCGCTGGTGAAGGGATGGGGAGTTCGTGACGGCGTTGTCCGGGAGATTGCCCTTTCCATCAGCAGTTCCGGAAAGAAAGCATTTGTTGATCAGAAGCCGGTTGTCCGGCCGGCTGATTTTTTTGGTACCATAAATACGGTGGTTTTTTCCCCGGAAGATATCGCCATGGTTCGTGGACTTCCGGAAATGCGCAGGAGGTACCTCGACAGGGCAATCTTCAGTGGCGATACCGGGTATCTTTCGATTCATCACGAGTACTTCAAGATTCTGAAAAATAGGAATGCACTTCTGAAAAGCGGAACCAGTGACGGACTTGATGTCTGGACGGAACGGCTGGCCGATGCCGGTGCTCGCATGATGGAAAAAAGAGAATCCTTCATCGAGGAAATCCAGGATCTGTTCAAGGAATTCTACCGCGGCATTGCCGGCCTGGAAGAACGTGCCTTTTTGCGCTATCATTCGCGCATTACCGAGAAAAACCGTTCCCGCGCCGCGCTCTGTGATGCGCTCTGCCAGGCCCTGCTGAAGAATTATGCTGAGGAACTGCGACGGGGAACGACACTTTTCGGTCCCCATCGGGATGACCTCGAATGCAGGCTGAATGACAAGCCGCTCAATCACCACGGTTCACAGGGAGAACAAAGAAGCTTCATTCTGGCGCTCAAGATGGCGGAAATCGAATATCTGAGAAAACGCTGGGGCAACCCGCCGGTTCTGCTGCTGGATGACATGACATCCGAACTTGACCGAAATCGCAGTGGCAACCTGATGGGTTTTTTAAAAGAAAAAGACATGCAGGTTTTCATCACAACCACGAGCCTTGATACGATCAATCTCGCGGGAATCAGCAACTATTCCACCTTTCCGGTCCATGATGGGAAGGTATTATCTGAGGTAACGAATGTCTGATACTGTCATTAACGATTACGGAGCTGACAAGATCACGGTTCTGGAAGGACTCTCAGCGGTGCGGAAACGTCCCGCCATGTACATCGGCTCAACATCTTCTTCCGGACTCCATCATCTGGTCTACGAAATAGTTGACAACTCGATTGACGAGGCCTTGGCAGGCCACTGCAATGAAGTGAATGTCATCATTCACATGGACAATTCCGTTACGGTAGTGGACAACGGCCGGGGCATCCCGACCGATATCCATCGCACCGAGGGAAGATCTGCCGCCGAAGTGGTTCTTACCGTTCTCCATGCCGGCGGCAAGTTCGACAACACTTCCTACAAGGTCTCCGGTGGTCTCCATGGGGTGGGAGTATCGGTGGTGAATGCCCTTTCCAGCAAACTGGAACTGGAGATCCGAAGGGACGGGAAGCTGTTTCAACAATCCTACCGTAAGGGAGTACCCCAGGCACCCCTGACCATCGTTGGTGATACCAAGAAGCGGGGCACCAAGATCACCTTTCTTCCCGACGACACCATCTTCGAAACAACGGAATTTTCCTTCGATATTCTTTCCCAGCGGCTCAGGGAGCTTGCCTTCCTCAATGCCGGAGTACGGATCACCATCGTTGATGAGCGGGAAGATGGAAAACAACATGATTTCCACTACGAAGGAGGAATTGTTTCCTTCGTCGAGTACCTGAATCGAAACAAGAATTGCCTCCACCCGAAACCGATCTTTTTCAAGGGAGAAAAGTCCGGGATCGATATAGAAATCGCCATGCACTATAACGATTCCTATGATGAGAAGATATTCACTTTTGCCAACAACATAAATACCCACGAAGGCGGTACTCACCTGGTCGGCTTCCGTGCCGCACTGACCAGGACCATGAACAACTACGCCGTAACCAACAATCTGCTCAAGAACGTCAAGGTCTCCATCTCCGGCGAGGACTTGCGGGAAGGACTCACTGCAGTGATTTCGGTGAAGATACCCCAACCCCAGTTTGAAGGGCAGACCAAGACCAAACTGGGAAATTCGGAGGTAAAGGGCATCGTCGAATCGATGATGAACGAAAAGCTTGCTGTTTTCCTGGAGGAGAATCCTGCTGTAGCCAAGAAGATTCTCGAGAAATCGATTGATGCGGCCCGAGCACGGGAAGCAGCCCGCAGGGCACGGGAACTTACCCGGCGCAAAGGGGCTCTCGACATCTCCAACCTTCCGGGGAAACTTGCCGATTGTCAGGAACGTGATCCGGCCCTCTGCGAAATCTACCTGGTGGAGGGCGATTCCGCCGGCGGTTCCGCAAAACAGGGACGTGACCGCAAATTCCAGGCGATCCTGCCGCTCAAAGGCAAGATCCTGAACGTGGAAAAGGCCCGTTTCGACAAAATGCTTTCCTCCCAGGAAATAGGCACCCTGATTACGGCGCTCGGCACCGGCATCGGGAAAGACGACTTCGACGTGGCAAAACTGCGCTACCACCGGATCATCGTTATGACCGATGCCGACGTGGACGGCTCCCACATCCTTACCTTGCTGCTGACCTTTTTCTTTCGCCAGATGCCGGAGATCGTGGAGCGCGGTCACCTCTACATCGCCCAGCCGCCCCTGTACAAGGTGAAGCGGGGCAAGAAGGAGCTGTATCTGCGCAATGAGGCGGCAATGCAGAATTATCTCCTTGAGGAGGGGACCGATGAGATGACCCTCTTTCTGGAAAACGGCAGCAAGACCTACGTCGGGAAACAGATAATCCCTCTGGTCAAGCAACTGGTCGAATACCGGGGACTGCTTGACAAGTTCGTCAGAAAGGGCATCAATGAAGACCTGGTAAGGGTACTGCTGCGTCTCGGTATCAGGGGAGGAATCGAGGACCTGGAAAAACTTGCTCCCCGGATGGAAAGCATTGCCAGCGTCTATGAAGGCGCGGAAGCTACGGTCATGCCTGACGGTCGCATCATCGTCAGGCTGGGCAATCTGCGCATCGCCCTGGACAATCACACGGTAGATCTCATCGATTCTTATGAGTATCGGCTTCTGGCCGACAGTTTTCGCAGGGTCCGGGATATCTTTGCCAAAGGCCGGGCCGTGGTTTCCAGTGAGGGAAAAGAACTTTTCTCCACCACCATCGGTCTGGAACTGCTCTCCTTCTTCATGGAGAGCGCCAAGAAGGGTCTCAATATCCAGCGCTACAAAGGTCTCGGCGAGATGAATCCGGACCAGCTTTGGGAGACGACCATGGAACCGACCAACCGCACCCTGCTCCAGGTGAAGATCGAGGACGCCGTGGAGGCGGACAGCGTCTTCACCGTCTTGATGGGAGACCAGGTGGAGCCGCGGCGGGATTTCATCGAAAAGAATGCCTTGAACGTTTCAAATCTGGATATTTAAAAAAAAAACGGCACAGGGTCCGGGGCAGGTAAAAAGGGAGATTTATTAAAACCCCTGAATTTAATTCCCCCCTGTAGCCTTGATTCATGAGGTAGCAATGCTCGAAACAATCAACAAGACCTCTGTCAACATCGAAGACGAAATGAAGCGCTCATACATGGACTATGCCATGAGTGTCATCATCGGCCGAGCCCTCCCCGACGTGCGGGACGGTCTGAAGCCGGTGCACCGGCGCTGCCTGTATGCCATGTATGACATGAGCAACGATTGGAACAAGCCGTACAAGAAGTCGGCCCGTGTTGTCGGTGACGTGATCGGTAAGTATCATCCTCACGGTGACACGGCTGCCTACGACACCATCGTCCGCATGGCCCAGAGTTTTTCTCTCCGCTATCCGCTGGTGGATGGTCAAGGGAATTTCGGCTCGGTGGACGGCGATTCTCCTGCGGCGATGCGTTACACCGAGATCCGTATGTCCAGGCTTGCCCACGAACTTCTGGAAGATCTGGATAAAGAGACTGTGGAAACCGGAGCCAACTACGACGGTTCCCTCCATGAGCCGTTGGTGCTCCCGGCCAAATTCCCGAACCTTCTGGTAAACGGTTCCTCCGGAATCGCGGTCGGCATGGCCACGAATATCCCTCCTCACAATCTTTCGGAGGTAATCGACGGTATAATCGCCCTGATCGGCAATCCTCAGCTCTCCTTCGAAGAGTTGATCCAGATAATACCCGGTCCTGACTTCCCCACCGGTGGATTCATTTATGGTCGCGAGGGCATTATCTCGGGTTACAAGACCGGTCGCGGCATCGTACAGATGCGGGCACGGGCATTTATTGAAACCCAGAAAAAGACCGAGCGGCAGTCGATCATTGTTACCGAGATTCCCTACCAGGTGAACAAGGCAAATCTGGTGATCAAGATTGCCGAACTGGTGCGGGAGAAGAAGCTGGAGGGGATTGCCGACCTCAGGGACGAGTCGGACCGTGACGGGATGAGAATTGTCATTGACCTGAAAAGAGACGAGAACCCCCAGGTAATCCTCAATCATCTCTACAAGCAAACCCAGATGCAGTGTTCTTTCGGTATCAACATGCTCGCCATTGCCGGCGGCAGGCCGAAGGTCTTGACGCTGCGGGATGCCATCCTGCACTTCATCGATCACCGTCGGGAGATCGTAACCCGCCGCACCATCTTCGAACTGAAAAAAGCCGAGGCCCGCGCCCATATTCTGGAAGGCCTCAAGATTGCCCTGGATTGGCTCGATGCAGTGATCGAACTGATACGTGCCTCTAAAAACCCCGAGGAAGCAAAGGCCGGCCTGATGGCCGGAAACTTCTCTGATCCTGAGTACCTGCGCAAGCTCGATATTCCTGACTCGGTATTCAACACCAGCATGAGTCTTTCGGACAAACAGGCCCAGGCAATTCTGGAAATGCGCTTGCAGCGGCTGACCGGTCTGGAACGGGAAAAAATCCTCCAGGAGTACGCAGAACTCCTGAGGTTAATCGCCCGTTTGAAGGAAATTCTCGCCTCGGAGGCGGAGATCCTGAAGATCATCGTCGGTGAACTGACCGAGCTTAAGGAGAAATTCGGCGATGAACGGCGTACCGAGATCGTCGACCAGACCGCCGATATTTCCCTGGAGGACACTATCGTCGAGGAAGACGTGGTGGTCACCGTTTCCCATACCGGCTACATAAAGCGGACCGCGGTTTCCATGTACCGGGCCCAGCGCCGGGGGGGCAAGGGCAAGTCGGGCATGAAGACCAAGGAAGAGGACTTTGTCGAGCACCTGTTCGTCGCCTCGAGCAAGGACTTCATGATGTTTTTCACCGACACGGGTCGCGTCTATGTGCTCAAGGTCTACGAGATCCCCGAAGGGGGCCGGGCAACCCGCGGCAAGGCGATTGTCAACCTGCTGAATCTCCAGGCAGGAGAGAAGATCGCCGCCATTCTTTCGCTGAAATGTTTTGATGACGACCGCAATCTGATCATGGCGACCCGGCACGGGGTGGTGAAGAAGAGCCCGATCAAGACCTACGCCAACATCAGAACCGGCGGCATCATTGCCGTCAACCTGGACGAGGAAGACCGGCTGATCGGTGTCGCCATTACCGATGGGCGGCAGGATGTGCTGCTGGCTTCCCGGAACGGCAAATCCATCCGCTTCCACGAGCAGGATGCCCGCCCGATGGGACGTGTATCCCGTGGCGTACGGGGTATGACCCTGGTGGACGATGACGTGGTGATCGGCATGGAGATTATCAATCCGAATACCGTTTCCTCCACGATCTTCACTGTGACCGAAAACGGCTTCGGCAAGCAGACCCCTCTGGACGAATACCGCTTGCAAAGCCGTGGGGGCAAAGGTATCATCACCATCAAAACCACCGAGCGAAACGGCTGCGTGGTTGACATTAAGCAGGTAACCGATGAAAATGACCTGATGCTTATTACCGACCAGGGCAAGATCATTCGTATGCCGGTGGCAGGTTTTTCAGTGATTGGCCGTAATACCCAAGGTGTGCGGCTGATGGTCACCGAAGAGAATGAAAGGATTGTTGCTGTGGCACGGCTTGCCGAAAAGGATGAGGGCGATGAGCCCGAATTGCTGGATGAAGAAGTGACGGAAAATATGGAATCCGAGACCGATATCAGCGAATAATACCAATTCCAGATCGAGGATGATCTCAAGGCGGCGAGTATTGAGGCTGTGAGGCGAACTGAAATGTACGTTGAGCAGCCAAAGACGAGCCAACGCAGAGAGGGCCTTGATAGGGAATTGGAATAACTGACTATCGCTGCAGCTGGCGGTACAGTGCTTTCGTTTCTTCAGCGCTGATCCCAAGGACACTTCATGGCGAGATTCGCTCGAATTGATACCAGTCTTCCGCAACGAAGCGACCTGGTACGGCTTTTCCATACCCTGGAAAGGGAAGACCTCTCCCATGAAGAGATGGAGAAGATCGCCGCCGTGGTCGAAAAGGCCGGGCGGCCGGCCCTGCCGCCGCTGCTGCGGCGCTTGAGGAAAGCGACGAGCAGCTCCGTCATCGCCCGCTATCTCTATCTTCTGGATTTTTTCGAAGATGACAATTGGCTTGATGAGCTGGTACGGATAACCCTGAAACGTAAAGACTTGAAAGTCGACGCCAAGACGGTTTTATTGGCCGGGTTGGAGCGTTCCGGAATAGATATCGAGGAACTGCCCTTTTCCCGGCTTCTGGAAGAAGTGGGCAGCACTTCCCAAACTGGGTTGGAGGCCCTCCTGGACCGGGGTGAGGCCGGCTTCGTCTCCTTTATGGAGGACTTTGTCGGGTATTCCAGCGAAGCGCAGGTTGCTTTGGTCAGGGTTCTGGCAACCAGGAGTACTCCTGTCGCTGAAGAACTCCTGGAAATCCTGCTGGGCTATTCTGATCGCGAAATAGTCACGGAAGCCCTTCATGCCCTCGGCAGAATCAGACGGTCGAGCGCCGCACAGGTTCTCGTCCGCTTTCTGCGGCAGGGAGACGGGGAATTACGGGAGCTTGCGGAGCGAAGTTTAAAAAGACTCTCGTTCCTGGGTATCCATCCGGAGCCGGAGGACCTGCCGCTGGCCGAAACCTTTTCTCGCCTGGCCGCGGCAAGCTCCATTGAAGTGAGTGGTTTTCGTTCGCTCTGGTTTTCCCGCTGGAACGGCAAGGGCGGGCTTGATGTTCTCGTTCTGCAGACCCATGAATCCTGTGGCATCAGCGATGCTGCCGGTTATGGCGATCTGACTCCCGCCGGGCACGATGAACTTTTTCGGGAGGCTGTCTCTGAAGAGAGACTGCTGGAGATTTCTTCCGACTATGCACATGTCCTGGTGCGGGACGCTCTGCATCTGAACGCTGAAAAAGGTTTCCCGGTACCTCCGGAGTTCTACGTCTGGCGCAGGATTCTGCGGACCGGCGAGACGGATCCTGAACCCTATCTCCCGGATTTTTCCACGTTCAATCTTGCCGATATCGCGGCATCAGCCTTTCTCCTGGAAACAGGTGACACGCTCCTTGACGAGGAATGTTTTGCCGGCTGGTTTCCCTCAACAGGAAAAGTTTTTGATCTCGCTGACGAATTAGCGGTGCTGCCGGGAAAAGATACTTCCGGCCTGTCCGAGAAGCGGCTTGCCGTCTTGCTGCAGCAGTTCATGCAGGAAGTCATAACCCCGGAGAAATCCAGGATCGCACGCCGGCTTTATCTGATCGCGGATCTCATGCTGAGGACCGGGAAAGAACGGCAGTTGGTCGAAAGAATTCTTGCCGCGGCGCTGCATCTTACCAATGGCAAGATTCCCTACCTGAAAAATCCCTTTCTGCGCCGCTTTGCCCTGGACAGCCTCTACTTTGCCCGTGATGCCATGGAGCAAGGCTATGACCCGCGGCAGATCGAGCAGGAATGGGATGATGAAGAACTGTGGGATTAATACCAATTCCCTATCAAGGCTTTCGCTGCTTTGGCTCGTCTTCGGCTGCTCGAGGTACTCTTCAGTACGCTTTGCCGCCTCGAGATCATCCTCGTTCTGGAATTGGTATAACTCAGCGATAATGAAGGCAACAGTCCCGGGCACCGATTCCCGGTGTTGCGAGGCAGGAGGAGGAAGATATGAGTAACATAGGAGTCATTGGTGCCGGAAGCTGGGGAACCACCCTTGCTGACCTGCTCGCAAAAAAAGGTCATGAGGTTATCCTCTGGGCCTATGAAGCAGACCTGGTGAAGGAAATGGCCGCTACCGGAGTCAATACCGCCTTTCTCCCGGGAATCAAGCTTTCCTCCCGCTTACGCTTTACCAACTCACTACAGGAGGTGGCGACAGGCAAGGATATTATCCTTTGTGTCGCTCCGACCCAGGTTTTCCGTCGTGTCATCAGCGGAGTATTGCCCCACATTGCGGAGGGGACATTGCTGGTGAATGCGGCCAAAGGGATCGAGCTGGATACCCTGATGACGATTTCCCAGATTAGCGCCGAACTGCTTCCGCCGAGCATTTATGCGAATTTTTCCGTCCTTTCAGGCCCCAGCTTCGCCCGGGAGGTTGCGCTTGAAATGCCGACGGCGGTTGTTGCCGCGGCCCCTGATGCCGCTGTTGCCCGAAAGATTCAGGAGGCTTTTTCCACCCCGTTGTTCCGCGTCTATACCAACAGCGACATGGTGGGTGTGGAGCTCGGCGGGTCGATCAAGAATGTCATCGCTATTGCCGCCGGCATTTCCGATGGCATGGGCCTTGGGTACAATCCGCGCGCTGCCCTGATTACCCGGGGACTTGCGGAAATTGCCCGCCTGGGGCTGGCAATGGGCGGCCAGTCGGCCACGTTTGCCGGTCTGGCCGGGATGGGCGATCTGGTGCTGACCTGCACCGGTGACCTGTCGCGGAACCGGACGGTCGGCATGCAGCTTGGTGAGGGGAAGAAACTGAAAGAGATCCTTGCCGGGATGCACATGGTGGCTGAAGGCGTAAAAACAACGGAGTCTACCTATCACCTGGCACGAAAACTCGGGGTGGAGATGCCCATAACCGAGCAGGTCTACCAGGTTCTCTATGAAGATAAAACACCCCGGCAGGCGATGATGGAGCTGATGAACCGCGGTCTGAAGGCGGAAGGAATGGAATTCGAGAAATCCTGTTAAATTACCGGTGAGGGGATCTCATGTCCCTTCACCAAGGCCGGCAGACCATGAAATTTCACCTTTCCATACGCGTGAAACTATTTCTTTCCATTCTGCTGGCCATTCTTGTTTCCTACACGATCCTGCTTTTCCTCATCATCCGCAGCATAGAAAACACCTTTGAAAACAGAATCGCCCGAGAACTTGACACGAATCTCCGTTTCATCCGCTACCAGCTTTTTACCGGGGCGAACCAGCTTCGTCACGTCCTTCTCTTTCCCTCTACACGTCCTCTAGTAAAAACGTACCTGCGGCAGCAAAACGAGGAAGAGCTTTCCGGAGTTCTGCAAAGTATTCACAAAACACTGCCATTTCTCAATTTCGCAGCCTTTGTCGACCCGCGTGGAAAGGTCATTGCCAGCCTGGACAACCGTGCAACCGGCACCTTCGAACTGGAAGGGCTGGTGAAAACGGCCTTCAGGAAGCGGGAAGCGGTTCTATCCTTTGAGTTGATTGACTCGAAGATGTTCTGCCGGGAAGGGGAGCCTTGCACTTCCCGACAACCCGGTGACCCGCTGCTTGCAGCCTCGGTAGCTTTTCCGATTCTGGATGAAACCGGCGTGATGCTTGGAACTCTGGCTGCCGCGGTTCCGGTCAATATCGGCAACATTGTCCCCAACCAGATGGAGGACGCGTTGGGGCAGGACCTGGAAACCGGCCTTACCCTCAAGGACCTCAAGGTTCTCAAAAGTTCGGACGGGGAGATTGAAATTCCCGCTGCGTCCGCAAAGGTAATTCTGCCCTTTCTGCTCAAGGGTAAAGCCTACCGGGGAGAAGTTACCTTTGGCACGACGCTGTATAACACCGCCTTTGAACCGATTACAAACTCCCAAGGAAAGTTCATCGGCGCCCTCACCGTCGCCCTTTCGAAAGAACATTTCAACACCATGCGTCGCGACTATTTCGGCGGCACCATGGCTTCGGCGATCTTTGCAACCCTGCTGGCCTTTCTCATTGCCTATTTCTCCTCGCGGTTGCTGGCGTCTCCGTTGAAAGAGTTGTCCAAGGGGGTCCAGTGCATTGAAACAGGTAATCTTGATTTCCGTGTTGCCATTAAAGCCAGTGAAGAGTTTGAAAAGCTTGCGGATTCCTTCAACAGAATGGCCGATGCACTGCGTGAAAGGGACACAACGATCAGGAACAAAACCTTTGATCTGGAAATGCTCAACCGTTGTCTCTATGAAATGAACGAACTCCTGGAATCGAATGTCAAGGAGCGGACTGCGGAACTCGAGATGGAAAAAGGCCGGCTTGAAGCGATCCTGGCCAGCATGGCAGAAGGGGTTGTGGTAACGGACGGAAATAACCGGGTGATCCTGTTTAATTCCGCCGCGCAGCGGATTTTCGGGGTCGCTCCCTACAAAATGATCGGCCGGCACGTGGAGGACATCGACGTGAAGGGCGAGTTCCATCAGTTGATCCAAGGGCTGCGCGAAGTAAAAAGCGAAGATCTGCTGGTCGGGAAAGAAAAAGAGGTGCAGGTCGGGAAGAAAAAACTGCGGGTCGCCCTTTCCCCTTTCCTTGATCAAGCGCTGGAGTTTGCCGGCGTGGTCATGTCGATTCGTGACGTAACCCATGAAGAGGAGGTTGACCGGATGAAAACGGAGTTCATTTCAACGGTCTCCCACGAGTTAAAGACGCCCCTGACCTCCATGAAGGGCTCCCTTCAGCTTATCCTGGGCAAAGGCGAAGGTTTGACGGAGACGGAACGGGAGCTGATCAGGGTCTGTCACCGGAATACCGACCGGCTGATCCGCCTGATCAATGATATCCTCGATATTTCCAAAATTGAAACCGGGAGGGTCGATCTCAACCTGAAGACGGAGTCAATTGGCCGGATTGTTGCCTATTCTCTTGAGGAAATCGCTGTTTTTGCCCGGGAAAATGGCATACTGTTGGTAAACAGCGTACCGGGCGAGGGTGACCCTGTTCTGGGTGATCATGACCGGCTGATCCAGGTTTTGACGAACCTGCTTTCCAATGCCATCAAGTTTTCAACTCCGGGCATGACGGTAACTGTAACCGCCCGGCAAGATGGCGACTTCGTTGAAGTTTCCGTGATAGATGAAGGAAAAACGATCGAACGGTCTGACCGTGATAAACTCTTCCATAAATTTCCCCAGTTGCGCGGCAGTCAGGCCAGGGAGTTCGGGGGGACCGGACTGGGGCTGGCCATCTGCAAGGAAATCATTGAACGTCATCATGGCCGGATCAGTTATCAAGCGGGAAAGGACGGGGGGAATATATTCAGTTTTACCGTACCGGTCTGCAGGGAGAAACTATGACACGCGAGAGAATACTTATCGTCGATGATGAGGCGGATATTGCCTTGATTCTGAAACTTCAGCTGGAAGATGCCGGGTTTGAGACACTCCGGGCCAAGGACGGAGGGGAAGCCCTCGAGCTGCTGCACCGCGAAGAGTTCTCGCTGGTCCTCCTGGATATCAAACTGCCGAAGCTTGACGGCATCCAGGTGCTTGAGCGGCTTGGCCCGGCCCTCCAGGAGATGGCGGTGGTGATGATGACGGCCCACGGCAGCGAAGATCTTGCCGTGGAGAGCATGAAGATGGGCGCTCTCGACTACATTTCCAAGCCCTTTTCGGCCGAAGATCTGTTGAAGAAGGTCGGCAGGGCCCTCGAATTCAACAAGACCCGGAAAGAAAATCTTCTTCTGCAGCAGCAATTGGAGGAAGAAAGAAAAAAGATGGCGGCAATTCTCGCCGGCATGGCCGACATGATGGTGGCGACCGACAGTGACGGCCGCGTCATCAGCATTAACCAGGCAACAGCGAATGCCCTCGGGATCTCTGTCGAGTCCCCGCTCGGGATGCCGGTTGAGGAACTTTTGACCTCTGACCTTCCGCCCGCCCGCCTGCCCTGCAAGGTGGTGCTGCGGACCCTTTCCTCCTGCCTTGATGTCAGCCATTCGCTGCATGCCCGTGACCGGATTATTCCGGTTCTCTCCAGCGCAACACCGCTCTTTGCCGTCTCCGGAAAACTGGCCGGCAGCGTGGAAATTCTCCGCGACATTTCTCACCTCAAGGCGTTGGAGCGCGAGCGGGAAGAATTCGTCAGCATGCTTACCCATGACCTGAAGACCCCCCTGACGGCGGTCATGGGATCGGTTGATCTGGTGCGTGAAAGCCGCCTGGGACCCATTAACGAGGAACAGAAGGAATATCTTGATTCCGCCACCGAGAGTTGCGGTGAGATAGTGGAAATGATCGATACCCTGCTCGATGTCTACCGGTTCGAGTCCGGGAAAATGTCTCTGGCTTTTACCGAAGAGGATCTGGGCGCAATTCTTCGCAAGGCCCTTTCCTCGTTCCGGCCACTTGCCGAACGTTCCGAAATTACTCTTTCCGCGGCAATACCGGACGACCTCCCCTACCTGCGGCTGGACCGCACCAAGGTCGGGCGCCTGTTCGGGAACCTCCTCAGTAATGCCTTCAAATTTACCGAGGAAGGGGGAAAGGTCGTAATTACCGCAGGTTTGCTACCTGATCTGAGGGAAGCTCTCGGCCGGATTCCGCCGGGAACCTATCAGTCGGAACAGCTTCCGGACAGTGGGAGTTATGTCATGATAGAAGTGCGTGACACCGGCGTCGGCATTCCCCGGGATGCCCTTGGCAGTATTTTCGACAAATTCGTCCAGGCACGAAACCGCAGGGAGGGGAAGATCAAGGGAACCGGTCTCGGACTCGCCTTCTGCCGTAAGGTCATGGACGCTCATGGCGGGTTGCTGTGGGCCGAAAGCGATCTTGGAAAAGGGAGTGTCTTTACGGTTCTGTTCCCGCTGGTTCGGGTGGAGCAGAGGGGAGCCTGATTTCTGGTGAAAATTACGGGGGCGGCATGAAAAGTCATCGTGTTGAAAAGAAGAACTTTCGGGACGAGGAAGAAAAGCTACTGCGGCCAATCAGAAATTCCCCGCTCTCCATTTTCTTTCAAAACGACGAATTGCGCTACACGAGGATCTGCAATCCCTTGCCGGGAATGGAGGGAGCGGATGTTCTCGACAAAACTGATGAGGATCTCTTCTCTCCAGAGAACGCTGCCCGCCTGACCGGACTGAAGAA
This sequence comes from Deltaproteobacteria bacterium, assembly GCA_009668975.1. GTDB lineage: Bacteria > Desulfobacterota > Desulfuromonadia > Geobacterales > Geobacteraceae > RPRC01. The sequence continues at coordinate 46,059 of SBEG01000010.1, forward strand.
GCGGGCGCTCCGGGGGGAGACACTCATCAAAGAGGAGCTGTCCCTTGCCCATGACGGAGAGGATTTCTTCTTCGAGTTGTCCGCGGAACCGGTGCGGAACAAAATGGGTTCGATTACCGGGATTGCCGGTGTCCTGGTTGATGTCAGCGACAGAAAAAGGGTCGAAACCTCCCTCAGCAGGTCGGAGGAGTTGTTGCAGCGGGTTTTTGACGCGATTCCCGACCTGCTGTCGGTGCAGAACCGGGACCTGCAGATTCTCTACAGCAACTGGCACGGCGGGTACGGCTATGTTTCTCCGGAACATCGGAAGGGACATTCCTTCTGTTATGACGCCTATTATCCAGGAACCGGGAAACCTTGCGAACCATGTCACGTCCTGGAGGCATTCCGGACCGGCAAGACGGTTTTCCTGGAAAAAATCAATCCACGGGTTGGTCACGTTGAAGCCCATGCCTATCCGGTGTTCGACGATTCCGGGGAGGTTGTGCTGGTCATCGAGCATATCCGGGACATTTCCGAACGGAAGAGTTCCGAGGAGCGGCTGGCAAAAATCAACGAGGTGTTTCTCGGCTTCGGCGCCGATGCGGATGAAAATATCAATCGCCTGGTGGCCCTCTGCGGTGAACAACTGCACGCCGGCTGTGCTCTCTACAACCGGCTGGATAACGGCTGGCTCAAAGCGGTCGGTCAATGGCACACCCCGCCGGACTTCCCCCCGCAGGACAAGCCGGAGGGCCATATCTGCCATGACGTGATGCAAGGGAATTCCGAGTCAATCTGGGTGCTGCGGGATCTCCCCGCGACCTCCTATGCCGAAACCGATCCGAATGTCATGCGCTATGGCCTCAAAACCTATATCGGCAAAGCGGTATCTTTCGGCGGGGTAAATATCGGCACGCTCTGTGTCGTCTACCAGCAGGACTATCATCCCAGTGAAAACGAGAAACAGCTGCTGGGCATAATTGCCGGTGCAATCAGTATCGAGGAAAAGCGTAAGCGGGCGGAAGAGGACATCCGCCTCTTGAATGCCGAGCTGGAAAAGCGCGTAGCTGAACGAACCGCCGAACTGGAGGTTGCCAATCGCGAACTGGAGGCCTTCAATTATTCCGTGTCCCATGACCTGCACTCGCCGCTCATGATCCTGGAAGGGTTTTCCCGCGAGCTGATTAACCGTTACGCTGACCAGCTGGATGAAAACGGGCGCTATTACCTGGAGCGGATCCAGTCCGCCGGCAGACGGATGGAGGGCTTGATAGACGCCATTCTCCGGCTTTCCACCCTGTCCCGCAGCACCATCCAGCGGGAAAAGGTGTCTCTCAGCAGTACGGTGCTGCTCCTGGCAACCGATTTGAGGCAGAGAGAACCGGAGCGCCCGGTGGAAATCACCATTCAGCCGGACCTTTTCGTGTACGGTGATAAAAAGCTCCTGAAAATAGCCGTGGAGAATCTTCTTTCCAATGCCTGGAAATATACCTCGAAAACCCCAGCGGCCGTCATCGAGTTCGGTTGTCAGAATAAAAACGGTGAGCAGGTCTACTTCGTTCGAGACAACGGCGTCGGTTTTTCCATGCAGCATGCCGACTCACTGTTTATACCCTTCGGGCGGCTTCATTCCAAGGAGGAGTTCCCCGGACACGGCATCGGACTCGCCACGGTGAAACGAATCGTGGAAGGCCATGGCGGAAAGCTCTGGGGCGAGGGTGAAGCCGGCAAGGGCGCCACCTTTTATTTCACACTGCCGTAACCGTAACCAATCACCGATCACCCGGAACCAGACCATGGAAATTGCCATCTCGATTCAGAAAATAGCTAAAGAGTACAACGGCCTGCGGGCAGTGGACGATGTTTCCCTCGAGGTCCAGGCCGGTACGATCTTCGGCCTTCTCGGCCCGAACGGTGCGGGAAAGACTACCCTGATCAAGATCCTGACCACCCTCATGCGCCCCACCTCCGGTTCTGCCTCGGTAGAGGGGCATGACATCCAGACGCAGGGCAAGGCGGTGCGCAGGCTGATCGGTGTTGTCCCCCAGGAGAACAATCTCGACCGCTACCTGACCGCCCGCGAAAATCTGACGCTCCATGCCCGGATGCACGGCATGCACCGCCGGGACTTCAATCCCCGCATTGACGAATTGCTGGAACTTACCGGGCTCAGCGGGCGGCAGCACGATTTTCCCGACACCTTTTCCGGCGGCATGCAGCGGCGCGTGGTGGTGGCCCGGGCGCTGGTCCACAACCCCCATGTCCTGTTCCTGGACGAGCCGACGGCCGGACTCGATCCCCAGTCGCGGCGGGCTCTGTGGGACTACATCCTGTCACTGCGGTCGAAGATGACGATCTTTCTCACCACCCACTATATGGATGAGGCGGAAGAGCTCTGCGAGCGCATCGTGATCATGGATCATGGCAAGATCCTGGTTGACGGAACTTCCGAGCAGCTCAAGGAGGCCTTTGCCCACTCCCATGTCTATGAATTGGAATTCCGGGCCGACGGCGACCGCTATGAGGAGCTGATCCGTTCGCTGCCCTTCATCGAGTCGTTGGAGCGCAGGGGGGGAGTATTCCGGCTCTCGTTACCGGGTGAGGAGTATCTGAAACCGCTGATGGACAGCATCGGCAGCGGCGACATCAAGAAGATCTGCCTGCGGGAGCCATCGCTGGAAGAGGTTTTTCTGGAACTGACCGGCAGGAAAGTGCGGGAATGAGCGGGGTGGAATCAAGATTGTAGAGACGTGCCGGTGGCACGTCTCGATTTACCGGTGGTTTGTCTCTTTGCTAAATTTAACCAGCATGTATATGACTCATACGCCGGACAGGGGCGGAGCATATACGGAAAAGATATGGTGGTGTAATGTTTCGAGGTGCCTTTACCATCTGGGGACGGGATATGTGGGTGCTGCGCAGGAGTGTCTTTTCCGAACTCGTGGCGGTCATTGCCTATCCCATTACCCTCTACCTGGCGTTCGGTGTAGGACTGCGGGGCTACATCGCCGATGTGGAGGGTATCCCCTATGCCCTGTTCATTGCCCCGGGGCTCATATCCATGACGGCGGTCAGCGCCGCTTTTGATGAGGGTTCATGGAGCATGTGGTTTCACCGCAAGGTGCAGCGGACCATCGAGGAGTACCGGGTCACGCCGATCACGGTCTATGACATCGTCATCGGCAAGATCATGTCCGGTTTTTCCCTCGGAGCGATCAAGGGGATTGCCGTGGCCGGGGTCATCTTTCTCTTGACCCCCTTTCGTTTTCCTTTCGCCCATTTTCTCACCTACCTGCTTTTTATCGCGCTCGGCTCGATGATTTTTTCCTGTGTCGGCACCATCTGCGGCACGCTGATCGAGAAGCCGGAAAATATCGGCCGGGTCCAGGGTGTGGTAATCGTTCCGCTGATCTTCATGTCCGGAATCTTCTTCCCCCTGTCCTCCTATCCGGAGACAGCGTTGCCCTTTGTCAGGGCTCTGCCCACGACAGCCATCTTCGAGGGCGCGCGGCTGGCGCTGCTGCAGGGACACGTGGATACCCAGTTCTGCCTTACCCTGCTGGTGACGGCCGCCGTGTCCTTTGCTCTTGCCGTCTGGGTTTTCAACCGGAAGATCGAGGAGTAGCAGGCATGGTTTGCCCAGAGAAAAAGAGTAACGAGCTGTTTTCGCTTCTGGCGGAAGATATTGCCGACTGGGCTGAGCGGTTTCTGCGTGCCGAGGCAGCGGGCGGCACGGAGGCGGCCGGACAGGTTCTGGGAGGGATCGCCGAGTGGCTGGGGAGCGATCTGGTGGATGGTATGCCGGTTATGCCTCTGGAGCGCTGGATGGCCCTGGATGGTCTGGCCGAGGAACTGCTCCAAGGGTGTAAGGCTCATCTCGCCGAAGAACCGGCTGACCGGCAGGCTTTGAGTGAAATCATCAGGCGGGCGCGGGAAATGGCCGGCTGCTCGCAGGGAGAATAATTCCTGATGTGGCAACCTCAGAGGAGAGCCCCTTGTCTCCAGAGGGACAATTCCATAATTGACAGTTTCAGGCTCCTATATTCAGAAATCCTCATACTGCCATTTTTTTATTTATTTGTGGTACACTGTAAAACCAACCGCGGGAGCACCGTTCTTCCCGGAATTTCACCAGCGGAGAGAGAATGAAGGAAGAATTCGTTCCCAAATGGATCGCCTGGGAAGTTACCCAGAAATGCAATCTGAAATGTGTCCACTGCCGCTGTTCCTCTGATGAGGCCTCATCGGAAGGGGATTTTACTACAGCCGAGGGGAAAAAACTTCTGACCGAGATAGCCCAGTTTTCCAAGCCGGTCGTGGTTCTTTCCGGCGGAGAGCCGCTGCTGCGCAAGGATATCTTCGAACTGGCGGATTTCGGCTCATCCCTGGGGCTGCGCATGTGCATGGCCACCAACGGGGCGCTGGTGGACGACGAGATCTGCCGGAAGATGCGCGAGGTTGATATCAAGATGGTGTCACTCTCGCTGGATGGCAGCAGTGCGGCGATTCATGATGATTTTCGTCAATGCCCCGGTGCCTTTGACGGTGTCATCCGGGCCGCAGAAACCTTTCGGCGCAACGGCCAGAAATTTCTGATCAATTCCTCCTTCACGAAAAGGAACCAGGTTGACATTCCCAAGGTCTATCACCTGGCCAAATCCCTTGGCGCCACTGCCTGGTATATGTTCATGATCGTGCCAACTGGTCGCGGCGAGGAGATCATGAGCGAGTTGATCTCCAAGGAAGATTACGAAGAGATCCTGGAGTGGCACTACCAGCAGGAAAAAGATGAGGATGCGATCCTGATGCGCCCGACCTGCGCTCCCCACTATTACCGGGTTGCGCCCCAGCGGGCCAAGGCCGAAGGGGTGACCTTCGAGCGCCGTTCCCTGAGCTTTTCCACCGGCGGCGGCAAAGGCTGCATCGCCGCCCAGTCCATCTGCCTGATCGATTGTTTCGGCAACGTCAAGCCCTGTTCCTACTTCCCCCGCGCCGCCGGCAACATAAAAGAGACCCCGTTCCGGGAAATCTGGGAAAACTCTACTCTTTTCAACGAGTTGCGAGATTTCAAGAGCTACAAAGGCAAGTGCGGCGAGTGTGAGTTCCTCAATGTCTGCGGCGGCTGCCGGGCTCGGGCCGATGCGGTGCACGGTGACTACATGGCCGAGGAGCCGTTTTGCAACTACGTGCCGGTAAGAACACGGAAACCCTGAGACCGGCCAGGATTTAAACTTTGAACGTACTGACCAATCGAGACCTGCCAGGTTTTCAAAACCTGGCAGGTCTGTCCCACGCGAAAAGGAGTTGCCTTGATGAATACCCGTTTTCTCGATGCCTGCCGGGGCCTGCCGGTGGACCGGACACCGGTCTGGCTGATGCGCCAGGCAGGCCGTTATCTTCCCCAATATATGAAAGTGCGGGAGAAGTGCACCTTCCTGCAGCTCTGCAAGACTCCGGAACTGGCCGCTGAAGTGACGATTCAGCCGATCGACATTCTCGGTGTGGATGCCGCGATACTTTTTTCCGACATCCTGACACCGGTGGAACCGATGGGCCTTAAGCTCGACTTCGTCCCGGGACCGGTGTTTGAAAATCCGGTGCGCAGCATGGCCGATGTGGCGGCTCTCCGTATCCCGGAGATGGAGGAGGATGTTCCCTACGTTCTGGAAACCATCCGCATCCTCCGCCGGGAACTCGCGGGGCGCGTGCCACTGATCGGCTTCGGCGGCGCGCCCTTTACCCTGGCCTGCTACATGGTCGAGGGCAAAGGTTCCAAGGATTTCGCCGCCATCAAGAAGATGATGTATTGCGCGCCTGAGGTCTATGCCGCGCTGATGGACAAAATAGCGGATATGCTCATTGCCTATCTGAAGGCGCAGATTACCGCCGGTGCCCAGGCGATCCAGGTCTTCGACACCTGGGGCGGGATTCCTTCGCCGAGCGATTATGAAAAATACGTGCTGCCCTATACCACACGGGTGATTGCCGCTCTTGGCACGGAGGTACCGGTGATTCACTTTGTGAAAGGCGCCGGGACCATGCTGCGGAGTGTCCGGAAGGCGGGGGGCGACGTACTGGGGCTCGACTGGCATGTCAATCTGGGCGCTGCGCGGGATGAACTCGGCCCCGGCATTGCCGTGCAGGGCAACCTGGATCCCACGGTGCTGTTCGGGACGAAGCCGCTCATTGAGGCGGAAGTGAAGAGGGTCCTCGACGAAAACGCCGGCCGGCCCGGTCATATTTTCAACCTGGGACACGGAATCCTGCCCACGGTCCCGCCGGAAAACGCCATCCACATGGTGGAATGCGTCCACCGCCTCTCGCAGCAGTCCTGATTCGCCGGGAGGATTCCTGCATACTTTCTGAATGGGGACCTGATGACCCCGGTTTCCTTACCTGGTTCAGGTGGTGCCGGGGATGCTGATGTTTGCGGAGAAGAAGTTGCCATGACCGACAAAACCGCTGTTCTTATGCTGCAGATGGGGGGACCGGATTCCCTCGATGCCGTGGAACCCTTTCTTCTGAATCTCTTTTCCGATCGGGACATTATCCGGCTCGGGCCGGGTTTTCTGCAGCCGGTCCTGGCCCGTTGGATCGCCCGCCGCCGGGCGCCGAAGGTGGAAGCCCAATATGAAAAGATCGGCGGCCGCTCCCCGATCCGGGAGCTGACGGAAGCCCAGGCGCGTGCCCTGGAGGAACAGCTCGGCCAGGGATTTCGCTGCTTCCCGGCCATGCGCTACTGGCGGCCTTCGACCATCGAGACGCTGGCCGCGGTGAAAAAGGCCGGCATTTCCCGCCTGGTCGCCCTGCCCCTTTACCCCCATTATTCCCGGGCCACGACCGGTTCCAGCTTCAATGAGCTGCGGCGTGTGCTGGCCCTGTCCGGTGCGGAATTCAGTCTTTCAACCATCGAGAGTTTTTACGACCATCCCCAGTACATCGAGGCACTGGCCTGCACTCTTGCAGAAGGGATGAAACTGTTCCCCGAGGGGGAAGAGGTCACCTTGCTCTTTTCCGCCCACTCCCTGCCGGTTTCCTTCATCGAAAGCGGCGATCCGTACCTTTCCCACGTGGAAGAGACGTTGCGGTTGGTGATGCAGCGCTTCCCGAACTACCGACATCAGCTGGCTTTCCAATCGAAGGCCGGGCCGGTGAAGTGGCTGGAGCCGGCCACTGAAGAAAGCATTACCCGGCTGGCAAACGAGGGTTGCCGGAACCTTCTGGTGGTGCCGGTATCATTTGTCTGCGACCATATCGAAACCTTGTATGAGATCGACGTAACCTATGCCGCTTTGGCGCGGGAGAATGGAATTGCGCGGTTCCATCGTGCCCCCTCCCTCAATACCTCCCCTCTGTTTATCGATTGTCTGGCCGATCTGGTGCGGACGGCTGAGTAGGGGCAGGCCTCCCGCCTGCGCGCTGGAGCGCTTCGTCACACAAGCCCGTGCCTGCCCTTTCCCAGATCTGTCTGAGTGGCGGACGGGTGCTGTCTCTCCAGCAGGCTCCTTCAGTGAGTCAGGCTATCATGCTGACTTCTTGCCACCAGGAAGTAGACTATCCCCAGGATCAAAAGGGTTCCGGCCAGAAATGCCTGGGTTTCCAGGGCATCGTGGCGCAGGGTGGAGATGAGAATCTCCCGGATCAGGGCGATTATGATGACCCCGATAAAGACCAGGATATTGAACTTCCCCCCTTTCAGATTCTTGATCTCGTTTCCGAGCAATTCGATCATCATCCAGAGAATCAGCAGGGTGCCGAGTGCGCTCAGGATACCCTTTTCTATGTTGCCCCGGAAGATGTGAAGGAGATCCCAGACGAACAGGGCAACTACGGAGATCGATACCCCTGCCAGTGCAACCACCAGGATCAGGTTCAAACCGTAAGTGAAGCGTTCCGTGGCCTGGATCAACTTTGATTCCAATCGGTGGGACACGAACTCTTTTTTCAGTTCCTCCTCCAGGTAGGAAGCGCTCATGATGTCCAGATTGGCATCGAGAATCTTTTCGGTGGAGTCAGTGAGCCTGCGACGTGTATCTCTGTCAGGGTAGGTGTCCCGAATGAGATTCGTCACTGCCTGCCGGACGAAATTCATGGCACAGTTGACGAAGTGAGCGTTGAGACCGATCCGGACATGGGCAAGACCGATTTTTTCCAGCTTGCGCAGGTAGTGGTTGTCGTACTTCCCGGAAAATAGGTCCATGAACCAGTCTTGATGGGTTTTCTTCAGGCGCTGCAACACGGCTTCATCCTGAAGAAATTTGGCTGTTTCCGGGATGCCGAGGAGATAATCATAGAGATCATCGGCCAGTTTGACTTTATTGGCCTCCGCATGGGGGAGAAATGAGGTCAGCAGTTCGGCATCTTTGTCGGAAAAAAGGTAATGCCGCTTCAGTTCGTCGATGGTAACCATGGGTGTCTCCTGGTACAAATCATGAGAAGTTCCAGATGCTCTGTTCCTTGAGCAGCATGGGCTGAGTCGGGAAAAGTTGCAGCAAGTATACGGTCAAACCGCAGCGATTGCAATTTTTCAGCCCGGTGTGCTACAACAGATTCCTCACCGAAGAAGTTTTCATCCCGAAACAGTTCTTTTCCGCCCTGGCTGTGTCAATCTGCGGGTTTGCTTGTGCGGCGTACCGGTGTACGCCTCCGCGCAAGCCCTTGATCTCCTTGCCAAGACGAAAAATTCCTCGTTTCCGAATTGAAAACCACTAGTTTTACATCCGGAAGATTCCGGATGGAAACTAAGGAGGTACCATGGAACGTGTAACGATTGACGATATTTCCCTTTCTCTGGCCCACGCGGTCGAGCTGCCGCTGAAATGGATCGGGCAGGAGGAAATTCTCCAGCAGCTGCTGGCTGCCTGGATGGTTATCGATGACCGGGATATCCCTTTTAACCCGCGCCTGATCGGCAAGCCGGGCGTCGGCAAGACCACCCTGGCCTATGCGGCGGCGAAAAAGCTCGGCCGCGAGGTGTTCCTGTTCCAGGCCACCATGGATACCCGGCCGGAGGATCTGATCGTCACGCCGGTGGTCGGGCCGGACAACCGGATTCAGTATGCCGCCTCTTCCCTCGTTACCGCCATGCTTCGGGGTGGCGTGCTGATCCTCGACGAAGGGAACCGGATGAGCGAAAAAGCCTGGGCTTCCCTGGCACCACTCCTGGATGATCGGCGCTACGTGGAGTCCATCATCACCGGCCTGACGATTCGTGCGCACCGGGACTTCCGGATCGTGGTGACCATGAACGAGGACGCCTCCACCTTCGAAATTCCCGAATACATCCATTCCCGTCTCCAACCGCAGATCTACATCGACTTTCCCGAGGCTGACGAGGAACTGCTGATCCTCCGGGAAAACCTGCCCTTTGCCGATGATGCCATCCTTGCCTATGTGGTGAATTTCCTCCAGCGCGCCCATGCCGCCGATGAGCTCTATTCGGTTCGTGACGGAATCAACATCGCCCGCTATGCCTTGAAGATGATCAAGGCCTCCGGCGGTGAGCGGGAGGAGGTCTTGCCCCTGGCGGTGCTGCGAATCCTCGGTGATGAGGCGCTCCACTATCTGACCTGATGGCCTGAATGCATGATTCCGGCTGGAGATTGTTATGTCGACCGCTCCACCACAATCAGCCGAGCTTCCACTTCCACTGAAGCTCCTGCGCGAACTGCCGGCCGGGGCACTGTACGGCCTGGCTTCGAAAAACAACCTCTTGCGGGGGTTGGAGGCCTGCCGGAGCGCCAGCGTGACCGCTGCTGAATGGAGTAGTGACCGGTGTGTCCTGACCCTCACGCTCCGTTCCGGTCCTCGCGTCACGTTTGCTGCCGATGGGGCCAATTTGCTGACGGAGAGCAGTAGCTGCGATCAGGAGACCGGCCGGCACGGTGTCCACGTGGTGACCTGTTGGGCGCTGCTGAAGAAAATCGTATCGCCGGAAAGCATGACAGCTGTCCGATTTGATGACCGGTCGCTGGCAGCCCTGGAGATTCTGCTGGGACTGAAGGAGCCGGAGGGGGCTGCGGAAGGGGCTGAACTGCCAGGCCGCAACCTGTTGCTGGAGCGTCTCGAACGGGCACGGGCGTTGCGAAAAGAGGAGCTTGCCACGAAATCGATCGGGCAGAAAACGGGAAAAGGCCGGATCCGCCTGGTTCTGGAAATGAGGGCAGGGTATCTTTCCGGAACGATCCAGGCGGGTGACGAACAACTCCATCGCTACGATTGGGAGAGGCTGCCGGTCGATCTGCGGCAATTCATGGCGAAGCACTACTATTTTGTGCCCAGCAGAGACTATTTCAAGGATTTTTCGGGGTTGCCGGGGGGGTATCCTGCGGTTTTGCGCCAGAACAACGGCCAGGAACTGACTCTGGCCTTTTGCAACGACGGGACTTTGCGGGCAGGGGTTACCTTTTCCCTTGAGGGGGATTCTGTCCGGATCAGCAAATGCCGGTCCGATGGTTCGCCGCTTCCGGCCGAGTCGTTTGTTGCCGGCGAATGTCTCTTTGATCTGGCGGAGAAGTCGATTTGTCCTGTTTCCGACCTGACGCCCTGGCAGCTCTGGGATTCGGTCTGCGAGGGCCTTGAGCTGCTGTACGAATTTTTCGACGAACAGGGTTACGAGCTGGATGGGGCGACTCTCACTACCAGCGCCCAGTCCTTCAATTTTCTCGCATTTCGGGTGAGCTCGGACCTGGTGAAGAAGGCCGGGGACCGGATACGCTTCATTTCTAACGGCGAAACGGCCGATCTTTCGCTTCGGCATGACCCCTCGTATCTCCTTGAAATTGATGACGATCTTGACCGGGAGACCATCAGCCTGATGCCGCAAGGCGAGCTGTCCGGAATTTTTTTCCCGCTCTTTCCCCCGCTCTTTCAGCTGTTTATCCCAAGCTTCCGCGAATCTCTGCCGCAGCCGCTCCGGGCGAAAAAGCGCGTATCAGCCATGATCGAAACCGGTTTCGCTCTGCTGGAGGCTGTAAACAAAACGGCCCATAACCGGATCCTGCGGGCAGGCCTTGCTGGGCCTGATTTCGCGAAACGCTCCGTCAAGTCCGAGGCCAGACGGATGGTGACTGAATTTGTCCGGAGGTGCGAACAGGAAACGCTGCTCGTCTTCGCCACCGCCGAGGGCTGGAATTTCGGCGATGAGGATCGCTCTGCGCAGGTGCGACTGGTCAGCCTGCTGTATCGTCACTATGGCATCAACGCCTTTGTCGATGGTGAGTGGCCGTGCACCGTGGAACTGGACCGCGCGACTTTTCTGCCCGGACTGGAAGAGCTGGCTGCTGCCCTGGGGGATGAGGACTTTGGTCTTTTTCTCGGCCGGGAGCGCCTGACCCCGGGGCTGTGGGATTTCACCGTTACCGCCGCTGCCGAAGGGATCGACTGGTTCGAACTCAGGCCGGAGATCCGCTGCAATGGCGAACTGCTCGAAGTGGAAGAAATTCATCGGCTGCTCAAAGAGGGCGTGTTACGGCAGGGGAACAACTGCTATCTGCTTGGTGATGAGCAGCGCGGCATTCTGGAACTCCTCACCGGGGGTGGGGACGGCAAGGGGAAACGAAAGAAAAAGGCGGAGATAGTCCGGATCCCGCGGCTGCGGATCCTCGATTGGCTGGAGCTACGCTCTCGCGGGGTTACCTTGCGTCTTCCGCCGGAGGAGGAAAAACTCCTGGCAGGCCTCACCCGGTTGGAAAAAATTCCGGAATGCCCGCTGCCGGAGAGACTCAATGCCCGGTTGCGGCCGTACCAGCAGGAGGGCTTCGAGTGGCTGGCCTTTCTCCATCAGCACCGCTTCGGTGCCTGCCTGGCCGATGACATGGGGCTCGGCAAGACCGTACAGGCCATTACCTTCCTGGCCGGACTGGCCGAGGGGATCATTCCGTCGGGTGAAGCGGCACTTCCCCATCTCATCGTCGTACCCCCTTCCCTCTTGTTCAACTGGGAGAGCGAGATCGAGCGATTCTACCCCGCCTTCCGCGTCGTCACCTACTCCGGGCCGCGGCGGAGCGCCGATTTTGCCACTGCCGACATCGTCCTGACCAGCTACGGCATCCTTCAGCGGGACGCCGAAATCTTTGCCGCCATACCGTTCCAGGTGGCGGTCTTTGACGAGGCCCAGCAGGTGAAGAATATAAACGCCGCCACTACCGGAGCGGCCCGGCGCATTTCGGCCCGCTTCAAGCTGGCCCTCACCGGCACGCCGATGGAAAACCACTTGGGAGAATATTTTTCGATCATGGACCTCTGTGTTCCGGGTCTTTTAGGGAGCTATGAAGAGTTCCGGCGACGCATCGACATCCGGGGTTTCGGCGGAATAGACACCTTGGTACGCCGCACCCGGCCCTTCATCCTGCGCCGCAGCAAGCAGATGATTGCCGACGAACTGCCCCCCCGCGTCGAGGCCGACCTTTACCTGGAAATGAACCCGAAACAGCGGGCTCTCTATCAAAGGACCGTTGAGGAGGTGAAAAAGGCGGTGAACGAGGCCTTCCTGGAAAAGAACCCCGGCCAGGCGCGCATGATCGCTCTGACTGCCATCCTCAGGCTGCGGCAGATCTGCCTCTGCCCGTCTCTGGTTAGTCCCGGCGCCCGGGCCGACTCTCCCAAGCTGGAGTGTCTGACGGAACAGCTGGCCGAACTTCGGGAGGAAGGGCACTCGGTGCTCGCCTTTTCCCAGTTCACCAGCTACCTGGACATCATCGAGGAGGGGTTGAAACGCCACAAACTCCCCTATCTGCGCCTTGACGGCTCAACGCCGGTTCCCCAACGGAAGGAACTGGTCACCCGCTTCCAGAAAAGCGACCAGCCCCTGGTATTTCTCATCAGCCTCAAGGCCGGTGGCAAGGGGCTCAACCTCACGCGCGCCACCTACGTCTACCATCTCGACCCCTGGTGGAACCCGGCGGTGGAGAACCAGGCCTCCGACCGGGCCCACCGCATCGGCCAGACCGCCAAGGTCACCGTCACTCGGCTGCTCATGCGTCACACGGTGGAGGAGAAGATGATGGCGCTCAAAGAACGTAAACTGAAGCTCTACAAGGCGCTCCTGGAAGACGCAGCCGGTGCCGGCGGGGCGGCCCTCTCCAAGGAAGATTTCGATTTTCTGCTTGCGCCGTAAGGGGGAATGATGCTGTTTGCCCGTAATCGAGGAAAACACCCTATAAATATTGTGCACTACATCGTCTGAGGAATTTATCGACCCCATGCCCCAGAAACCTTACCTGGAAAAATTCGGCCCGGTCCACGCACTTCCGGTTCTCCATTACAAGATGGAGTTTGCGACCCTCGTGCGCCAGGCGGTGGAGCGGCTGCAGCCGGACTGTATCGCCATCGAACTCCCGCCGACTCTCCAGGCCCATTTTCTGCGGGGGGTGCGGCGGCTGCCGGAAATCTCGGTCCTCAGGTACGAACTTTTTCGCTCCGGCAAAAAGTCCGCTGCCGCGGGCGAAACGGTCTTCCTCTTCATCGAGCCGGCCGATCCGCTGGTGGAAGCGGCCCGTCTGGCCGGAGAACGGGAAATCCCGCTCCACTGTATCGATGTGGATGTGGAAGGCTATCCTTGCCACGAAGAGCCGTTTCCCGATTCCTATGCCGTCCGGCGCATCGGACTCGCTTCCTATTACGCTGAATACCGCAAGGTGTTCGGAAATTCCGCGCCGGGACGTGAGGATCTGCTGCGCGAGAAAGGCATGGCCTTCCGTCTCCAGCAGTTGGCGCAGCGTTTCGAGCGGATTCTCCTGGTTTGCGGAATGGCCCACCTGGAGCGGCTGAAGGAAAATTTTGCCCTGCCCCAGGCGGCCCCCCTGGAAAGGGTGAAAAGATCGGGAATTTCCCTCTACAATCTGCATCCCGAGTCGTGCCGTGAGGTCCTGGCGGAATATGCCTTCCTCTCTGCTCTCTACGAAATGCGGCGCGGCCCGCTGCCGCCGGAACCGTCCGAGACGGGAGCGACCCTCCGGAAAAGCTGGAATGCTTTCGAATTGATTGCCGGTGGCAAGCAGGAGGTGCCGGAAGAAGAAATCCTCTTCCAGGCGCAGCTGCGCAGCGCTCACCATGTGGGTCGGGCCGGGGAAGGACTGGATCGGCAGCGGGCGGTTTTGCGTCTTTTCCGGGAGGCTTCCCGTCACTATCGACAGGAAACCGGCGAGCCGGTCCATCTCTGGCAAAAGCGGGCCTTTTTCCGCTTTACCCGCAATTATGCGCTGGTAACGGGCCGGCTGCTTCCCGATCTCTTCCAGATGCTGGCTGCGGCCCGCGGCTGCCTTGACGACAATTTTGCCTACGCCTTTTTCCGTCTGGCCACCTTCTATCCGTGGCAGAAGTCCGATGCGGATCTGCCTACCATCAGCCTGCGGCCGGAAGATCTCTCCGGGGGCAGCAGGCGGATCCGTTTTCGGCCCCGTTCCCGGCAGACGGGCAAGGGGCTCTCGCCGCTCCAGTTTCTGAAGAGGAAGCGGGAAAAACGGCCCGGAGAATGGCTGGAAGGATTCGACAATCCCTCCATCTGTTCGTATCCCCCGGAAGATCTGATCATTGAGGAGTATGGACGCTTTCTCAAGAAAAAGGGCGCGAAGCAGCTCTCCGAGGAGCAGCGCCGCGTCCAGCCATTTACTTCATCGCTGCTGGACGGCATCGACATGCGCGAGACCCTGCGCAACTACCATGAGGGTAAGATCTATGTGCGGGAAAACCTCCGGGTCCAGGGCGGCGTGGGCAGCCTGGTCGTGATCTTTGACGAGGATCGTGGTGGCAAGAAATTCCCCTACCTGACCACCTGGCTCGGTGAGCACGATCAGGAGTCGGACATGGCCTTTTACGGCACCGAACCGGGCGACAACGTGGCGGGTCCGGGGATCTGCCGTTGCGAATACGGCGGTTTCCTGCTCTCCTACCCTCCCCGCCGCCTGTTCGATGTCTGGGAGGACAGCGACTATTCTTTTGCCCGGGGCAAAGCGGAGGTGTTGCTGCTGGCCGCCTTGGACTACTCACGGGAAAAACATGTTGTCTATGTGGCGGCCCGCCCGCCCCGGAGCAGCTTCCGGCAGCTTGCCGCCAGAATGGGGAAAAGGATCGTCTATCTGCCGCTCGGTTCCCTCTCCCCGCAGAAACTGAAGAAGCTGCGGGTGTTTCATGTCCTATTCGGAAATGACAAAAGGGAAATCGCCAAGGATTACATATGGTGAGGCAGGAAAAAGTGTGGTATATGAATTTGAAGCTTCACGTATCATGTTCGTCGGTTATTCGGGATTTTTCTAGTACGACTGGCATCGGCTGCAGGCCATGGGCATGTTAACCGAATACTTCGGTTTACCGTAGAGGGGGAAAGGATGAGCAACAGCGAGCGACGCTATGTACGGATGGAGTCTCTGAACCTGCTCGATTATGTTCTCGTTGATGAAAAGGGAGAGATCGTGACCCGCGCCATGGGCAGGACTCTCAATATCAGCGAAAAAGGAATCCTGCTGGAAACCCATATAAAATTCGATCCGGGCCAGATCCTGCGGATCACCATCGGACTGGAGGAGGACCTGGTGGACTTCACAGGCTTGGTCAAGCATGCGGAGGCACGGGATGACAAGACCTTCAGCGCCGGAATCGAGTTTCTGGAATTCGATGGCGAGGGCAGCCGCGTGCTGCGCAATTATCTTGAGGCCTTCGAGACATTCAAAAGCTAGCAAACACTTCACGGCGTTATCGCTTCCGTGCCTTACGGGAGCGTGATGCTTGGACAACAGGAGAGCTTGTTTCCACTGCGCAGGTGTGGGAGAGCTCTTTTTGTATTTGCATGAGAATCCGTCAATCCTTGAACTGTAGTTGATAGAGCCGGTAGTAAAGCCCCTGACGCTCCATCAATTCCTCATGACTCCCCTCTTCGGCCTTTTCCCCTTTATGGATCACTACGATCCGGTCAGCGTCCCGTACCGTGGAGAGCCGGTGGGCAACCACCAGCGAGGTTCGCCCGGTCAGCAACCCTTGCAGGCCTTCCTGGATCAACCGTTCGCTGGCGGTGTCGACGCTGGAGGTGGCTTCGTCGAGCACCAGGACCTCCGGATCGAAAGCCACTGCCCGGGCAAATGAGATGAGCTGCCGTTCGCCCACCGAAAAATTCACCCCCCTCTCCCGGACCTCTTCCGCGAAACCATTCGGCAGGTGACTGATGAAACGATCCGCGCCGACCAGTGCCGCTGCCTCTTCCATCCGCTGTTGCGCTCCCTCGTCGCCGAGGGTGATATTGTGTTCCAGGGAACCGGAGAACAGGAATGGTTCCTGAAGCACCACGCCGATCCTGCTCCGCAGTTCGGCAAGTGGAATCTGGTGGATTTCACGGCCGTTGATGAAGATGTTGCCTCGTTTCACCTCATAGAATCTCGACAGGAGCCGGGTTACGGTGGTTTTGCCACCGCCCGTTTCTCCGACCAGGGCAATCTTTTCGCCGCGCCGGATGGTCAGGTTGAAACCCTTCAGCACGTACTCTTCATTTTGATAGGCGAACCAGACATCGCGGAATTCAATCGTTTCGATGGAAGAATCCAGACCTGCCAGGTTTTCAAAACCTGGCAGGTCTTCGTTTCGTTGAACAATCTCTTCCTTTTTCTCCATGTCCAGCAGCCCGAAGATCCGCTCCAGTGCCGCCATCGCCCCCTGCATGATGGAGTACTTGGCGGACAGATCGCGGATCGGCGCGAAAAACTTTTCCATGTACTGAATGAAGGCCACCAGGGCGCCGAAAGTCAGAGCGCCGCGGACGATCTCCCCGCCGCCGTACCAGATGATCAGGCCGACCGCAATCGACGACAGCGCCTCCACCCCGGCAAAAAGCGCCGCGTCCCAGGTGATGACCGGCAGATTGGCATCCCGGTAGGAGGCGTTGAGCCTGGTGAATTCCTGCTGCTCGGTCTTCTGGCGGTTGAAAAGCTGCACCACCGCCATGCCGCCGATGCTTTCGGCCAGGAACGAGTTGAGGTTGGAGAGGCGTGCCCGCACCTCGCGGAAGGATTTGCGCATCCTGAGGCGAAAGGTGAAGACGATATAGAGAAGCATCGGCAGTACGCTGAAGGTGACCAGGGACAGCTTCAGGTTCATCCAGAGCATGATCCCGACGATGCCGATCAGGACCAGAATGTCGCCGATGATGGAGATGATGCCGGCGGTGAACATTTCTCCCAGGACCTCCACATCGCTCGTGACCCGCGTCACCAGGCTGCCGGTGGGGGTGTGGTCCATGAAAGAGGAGGACAGGCCCTGGATGTGTGAGAAAATGTCCATGCGAAGATCGAACATGATCTTCTGCCCCAGCAGTTGGAGGAGGTAGATTTCCAGATAGGTCAGGAGGCCGTCCACGATGATCAGGGAAAAATACCAGAACGACAGCAGCGGAAGCCCTTCCATCTTGCCGGCGGTGATATGGCTGTCGATGGCAATCTTGATCAGCCAGGGCTGAGCGAGTTTGGCCGCCGCGATCAGGGGCAGGAGCAGCAGACTCCAGACCACCAGCATCCGATAGGGACGCAGATAGCGGATAAATCTGCCCAGAAGTTTCCGGTCATAGGCCTTGCCGACTATTTCGTCTTCGTAGATACCGCCGAAATGCATAAGAAAACCTTCTATCCGGAGAGACCTGCCAGGTTTTCAAAACCTGGCAGGTCTGGTTATAGTCTCTCTAGTTCTTCGCGCAGATTCTGTTCCCGGTGGATAGCCGCATAGCGGCCATCCAGGGCCAGCAGTTCGTCGTGGCTTCCCTGTTCGACAATGGTTCCCTCTTCCAGGACGATGATCCGGTCACAGTTCCGCAGCGCCGACAGGCGGTGCGAGACGATCAGGACGGTGCGTTTCCCGTAGTAGCGGGCCAGGCCGTTCAGGATTTCTTCCTCGGTCCGGGCATCCACCGCCGAAAGGGGATCGTCGAGGATCAGGATGGAGGGGTTTTTCAGTAGAGCTCGGGCGATGGCGGTGCGCTGTTTCTGGCCGCCGGAAAGGGTGACGCCCCGCTCTCCCACCAGGGTCTCGATGCCCTGGGGAAAACCCGCCAGGTCGCTGTCCAGCTGGGCCAGACGGATCGCTGCCGCCACCTCCTCCGGCGAGGCTCCTTCCCGGCCGTAGGCGATATTATTCTCGATGGTGCGGGAGAAGAGAAAACTTTCCTGGGGGACGAAGCCGACGGCATCCCGGAGATCTTTCAAGGCGAGCCGGTTGATATCCGTGCCGTCAAGGAAGAGCATGCCGTCCGGGACCGGGTAGAGACGCGCGATGAGCCGGACGAGGGATGTCTTGCCGCAGCCGACCGGACCGACAATGCCCAGCTTCATGCCCGGGCTGATCCGAAGGGAGATGTCTTTCAGGAGCGGCTCATCGGCATAGCCGAAGGAGAGGTGACGGAACTCGATCTCTCCGGCTGGTTTCGTTATTTCTACGGGCTGTTTCGGCTCGGTGATCTCCGGTTTGGCGTCGAGCACTGCGTTGAGGCGGGCCATGGAGGCGGCGCCCCGTTGCAGGAGATTGATGATCCAGCCCATCACCACGGTCGGCCAGATCAGCATCGCCAGGTAGCTGGTAAAGGCGACGAAATCTCCCAGGGTCATGGCTCCGCTGATTACCCGGCTGCCGCCGACGAACAGGACGATCAGGGTGCTGATGCCGCTCATGGAGGCCATAAAGGGGATGACGATCCCCCGCAGGTTGGCCATTTTCATGCTGCTGTCCAGGTAGCGTGCCGCCAGTTCGCGGAAGGTCTCGATCCGGTGCTCTTCGCGACAGTAAGCCTTGACCACGACCGAGGCGGTGATGCTTTCCTCCGCATGGCTGGTCAGGGCGGCAAGTTGCTCCTGGGCCCGTTTCGAGTGGTGGAAGATGCGCCGGCTGACCTGTTTCACCAGCAGGATCATCAGGGGGAAGGGCAGCACCGCGCAGAGGGTCAGGAACGGATTGATGCGTGCCATGAGGTAGATCGCCGCGACATAGACGATCACGGTGTTGATGACATTGAGGATGCCGAAACCAAGCAGCATCCGGACATTGGTCAGGTCATTGGAAAAACGCGACAGGATATCGCCGGTGCGTCCGCGGGAAAAATAGGGCAGATCCAGGGAGAGGAGGCTTTTATAGAGGTCTTCCCGGATCCGGTATTCGATCTGGCGGCCGGCATGGAGCAGGGTGGTCCGCGAGAAAATCCTGACGATACCGTGGGCAACGGCGACCGCCATGATAATAAGGCCGAACTGGGCGGGCGTATAGGCGCTGCGTCCGGGGAACTGAAGGCTCTCCACCGCACTCTTCAGGAGCCAGGGAATCAGCAGGGCGAGGCCGTTGGCTCCGGCCAGAAGGATGAGCCCACTGAGATAGGTTCCCCGGAGGGACCGCAGGTACGCATAAAGTCGGCTGTATTCGCTGATAGTGGTCTCCTGATGATTGCGGAACCCGTGAGAATCGTTTAGTTCATAGTTCCCGGTTCCTGGCTCTTACCCTGTCCCCTGTCCCCTGTCCACTGTACCCTGTACCCTGCTTCAGTACCTCATCCTCACCCGGTAAATCAATTTCGACTCCGAGTCCTTCAGCACCGGGATGGCGAACTCGGCGGAAAAGGCTTCGCCTTTCGTCCAGGGGTGGGAGGCGGAAAGCATGGTCCAGTCGCCCGGAACCGGTTCCACCACCTTGACGATCACATTTTCCGTTTTGTGGTTGCGCAGGGTTATTTCGAAGGCCGCCTCGTAGGTGTCGGAAGCGATCTTTTTCCA
Source organism: Deltaproteobacteria bacterium (assembly GCA_009668975.1). Classification (GTDB taxonomy): domain Bacteria; phylum Desulfobacterota; class Desulfuromonadia; order Geobacterales; family Geobacteraceae; genus RPRC01. The sequence continues at coordinate 65,771 of SBEG01000010.1, forward strand.
GTCGGTCTGCTTGCGGTTTGCCGTCAGGTCAAAGGCTTCGCCCAGCTTGATCCGCAGCTTTTCGTCCTTCGGGGTGTGCTCGATGGCGTCTTCACCGGTGAACTGCAGGCTGCCGTCACTATCCTGTTTGTAAACCCGGACCGTACCCTTGGGCAGCGGCAGGCCGAGGCTGCTCGATTTGCGGTTTTCGAATTCCAGGTAGACACCGACCTTACGGCTGTTGTCCTGCTCTCCGGAGGGGGCATAGAAATAACGGCGGTCGCCACTGAGCTGCAGCTCCTTCTTCACCGGAATACCTGCGGCCTGGAGTAGACGAATCTGCTTGGTCTGGTTGTCCTTGATGGTGGAAGGACGCTCCAGGGTATAGATATGGTATTCGAAAAAGCCCTCTTCGCGGAACTCGGGTGCGGCTTCGGCCATGGCCGTCTTCAACATCCGGTCCTGGTAGGGTGCGGCATCGCGGACCCGGTTGACATCACCCGCAACCAGTTTCAGCGTGGCATTGCGGAAAATAGCACCGCTTCTGTTGTCGATGGTGACCCAGCCGGTCAGGTCGGCCCGGCTGTCCTTCTCGTTCAGGGTCAGGACGTAATCCGCCCGCCAGGAAATCCCGCTGGTCAGGTAGGAGGTCTCAATCTTCCGGGTCGCTGACTGGTCGCTGTCCACCAGCCAGACCAGGGTAGGCTGGGAGATTAGGTTTTCCGGGACTCCGGGAAGAATAACCCGGCCGGGGTGACCATAGGTAATGCCGTCGCCGATGCGGTAAATCGCTCCGCCGTTCGTGGAGAGGAGCGTGGCGGTGACGATCTCTTCCCGTTCCGTGTTGGGATTTTTCTGATAGAGCTTCAGCTCTTTTCCGACATATTTGTCCAGCAGCTTCTGGGGGTTGAGGAGATCGTACTCGTAGTTCTGTTCCAGGATGCGGAAGCTGCCGGAGCCGGACAGGCTCTTGATTGAAACGCTGGCCGGGATGATTCCCGCAGCCACATCCATGAATTGCAGCTCGCCGACACCCTTTGTCAGGGTGATTTCCCGCAGGTCCTTGACCAGGCCGAGGTTGTCGTTATACACGGTCAGAGCCACACCAGTCTGGTCTTTGAGGGTGGAGGTGGTTCCCGTGTCTGCGGCTGAAGCCGTGGACGGAAGGGGAAGGATCAAGGCGGTAGTGAGGGTGAAAGTTGCGAGCATCGGGAAGAAAGATTTTCTCATGGTGCATCCTCCTGGACATGGGGCGCAGCGCTCCGATTGGTGTGAAAACAGAATCTTTCCTTTATATGTCATGTGCCTCGGCCGGTCAAGCTTCCGGGAAAATAGACGATAAATTCAAGTTTTGACGAAAGGCACCGATATACAGTAGAGTGTCTTTTCCTTGCAGAGTCGATGATATCCCTTACCTTCCTGAGTATACGAGATTATCGCCATCATGCCTACTGACGTGTAGCAACAGGTATACGGAGCATTATTCATGGCATTTCTGATCCGGGCAGATGCAATTGACCGGGATTCCGATCCTCAGGGATACCTGCACTGCACGTCTGCCATGCGGAAAAAAATGCGCTTCTCCGGCCTGTTTCTGCTCGTCCTCATGCTTTGCCTTTCCCTTGCCACTCCCCGTGAGCTCCATGCCGGCCCTGTTCAAGCCGGAGAATACCAGGTGAAAGCTGCTTTTCTCCTGAATTTCGCCAAATTTGTCGAGTGGCCGGCCGGCCATGTCAAAGAGACCTTTACCATCGGTATTCTCGGCCGGGATCCCTTTGACAGTGCCCTTGATTCCCTGTCCGGGAAAACGGTCAGAGGAAAGCGCGTGGTTGTCAGAAGGTATCAAGATCCCGATGAATCCCGAGAGGCTGATATTCTTTTCATCAGCGCCTCGGAAAAGCGGGAGCTCCCGCGCATTCTGAAAACGATCAGGGGGAATTCCATCCTTACGGTTGGAGATTCAAAGGACTTCGGCCGCTCAGGTGTGATGATCAATCTCCTGCTGTTGCAGAAACGGGTCGGCTTTGAAATCAATCTTGCCGCTGCGCAACGAGACGGCCTGCAGATCAGTTCCAATCTGCTGAAACTGGCACAGGAGGTGATCGAATGACGAATGATTTCGGACCTATTCGTTCCTTCCTGGCAATGCTGACGCGATTGCTGCTGCTTTGCCTCGTTTTCCTCGTCATTCTGCAGATATCGGTGTCCCACGCCGAAAGCGACGGCCAACCGGAACCTGCACCACCGGACCTGACAACCTTAACGATCGAGCAATTGATGGGAATCGAGGTTGAAACAGTTTCCGGAGCCTCTCGCTATGAACAGCCGGTCAGCGAGGCTCCGGCTTCGGTGAGCATCGTTACCGCGGATCAGATCAAAAAATTCGGCTACCGGAACCTTGCGGACATCCTGCAAAGCGTTCCCGGTTTTTCCGTGACCAATGACCGGAATTACCAGTATTCCGGGATCAGGGGTTTCGGTCTGCCCGGAGATTACGGCACCCGGGTGCTGCTCATGGTGGACGGCGTCCGGCAGAATGATCCGGTCTACAATTCCGTATTTATCGGCAATGAATTGGTCGTGGACACCGATCTCATTGAGCGGGTCGAGATTATCCGCGGGCCGGGCCATACCCTGTATGGCGCCAACGCGCTGATGGCGGTGATTAACATTGTCACCAGGCGGGGTGGAGACCTGAACGGCTTTGAGGCTTCGGGAGAAGCGGGCAGCTTTGACAGCTACCGGGGGAGAATGAGCTATGGCTCGCGTTTTGGCGATACAACGGAAATGCTGCTGTCCGGCACGTTCTTCCACAGTCAAGGCCAGGACCTCTATTATCCGGAATTCGCTTCACCTGCCAGCAACTTCGGCTGGGCCCGGGATTGCGATCGGGAACAAGCCGGCAGCGCCTTCCTCAAAATGGCATACCGGGATCTGACGCTGGAGGCGGGCTATGTGAAGCGGGATAAAGGCCTGCCCACCGCCCCCTGGGGCACGGTTTTCAATAATCCCGGCACGGAAGCCACCGACAGCAGCCTGTTCGTGGACCTGAAATACCAGCACTCCTTTGAAAACGGCACAGACCTGATGAGCCGTTTTTCCTGGAATCAATACAACTACGATGGCCGCTATGTTTATGATCAGGCTGAGCCGCCGCTGCTGTTCGACAACATCGACAAAGTTCGCAGTTCCTGGCTCATGGGTGAGATCCAGGTCAGCAAGGAACTGCTGCAGCAGCACCGGCTGATCGGCGGCATTGAATTCCGAAATGCCTTGCGCCTGGATCAGCAGAATTTTGATCAGCAAAATTTTGCCGAGGCGCTGTATCTGGATGACCGGCGATCTACCTGGAATGCCGGGTTTTATCTGCAGGACGAGTACCGTATCCTGGACAGTCTGATTCTCACCGCCGGAATCCGCTACGATTATTTCGAAAGCTTCGGCGGCACGCTAAATCCCCGCGTCGCCCTGATCTACTCACCGTTTTCCCGAACCACCGTCAAGTTCCTGTTCGGTACCGCCTTCCGCCCGCCGAACGGCTACGAGCTGTACTACAGCGATGGTTCCACCCAGAAAACCAACCCGGACCTCCATGAGGAATCGAGCACGAACTATGAACTGATTCTGGAGCAGAATCTCGGCAAACGATTTCGCGGAACGCTGTCCGGCTACTATACCCGGATCAGAAACCTGATCACCCTTGTTGAAGATCCGGCTGATGATCTACTGGTCTTCCGCAATATCGGCAGGGCGGAACTGAGGGGCGTGGAACTGGAGCTGGACAAGAAGTGGGAGTGCGGTAGTAACGGCAGGCTCAGTTACAGCTTTCAGGAAACACGGGATCTCATGGCCGGGGAGCGACTGCCCAATTCGGCGCGGCACCTGGTCAAGCTCAACCTGTTGCTCCCCCTGGTCGAGGAGAAGGTCTTTCTCGGGGTCGAGGAGCAGTACACCAGCCGGAAAAAGACCCTGGCCGGGAATCAGACCGGTGATTTCTTCATCACTAACGTTACCCTCTTCGGCCGCAATCTGCTGAAAAACCTGGAACTATCGGGGAGTGTCTATAACCTGTTCAACAGTAAATATTTCGTTCCCGCGGGCGGTGAGCATTTTCAGGACAGCATTGAACAGGATGGCAGGACCTTCCGGGTGAAGGCCACTTGGCGGTTCTGATGAAACTTCGTACCCTGCTGTTAGCTCTGGCAGGGGAACTGACCCGGTAATAGAGTAAATAAGCTGGAGTGAAGCGATGTCCTTGCAGAATGCCTTTCGAAATCTATCAATCAAGAACAAATTGATGGCAATTCTCATGCTGACGAGCGGTATCGTACTCCTGATTGCCTCGCTGGCTTTTTCCGTCAATGAACTTATTTCCTTCCGGATTACGACCCGCCAGGAGCTCACCTCCCTGGCTGAAATTATAGGGAAGAATGTTTCTGCCGCCCTGCTCTTCGGAGACCGGACGTCTGCAGCGGAAACCCTGGAAACACTCTCCCTGAAACCCAATATCCTCGCGGGATTTCTTGTCAGCCACAATGGCGAAATCTTCAGCTCCTACATTTCCAAGGAGGTGCACAATAAACGCCTGGCCCTCGAAAGAAACAATCTGGATTTCAGGCGCAGCCAAAACTGCGGCATGTTGTGCCATGCCGCGATGTTGAACGGCAGCAAGGAATTGCGGCTCTCCGAGTCCGATCTGGCGCGGTTTGACGCGACAATGGATTCTTTCTGGGGTTTTGACGGTGATATCGAGGCGACAGCTCCGGTCATTGTTGACGGGCGCAAGATCGGAACGGTCGTTATCCTGTACGATGCGAAGGTCCTGGCAATCAAGCTGCTCTGGTATGTTGTCATGGTCTTGGCAATCATGTCCGGCGCTGCGCTGGTTGCCTTCTTCGTTTCCAGAAAACTGCAGAAGGTAATCTCGGAACCGATTCTGCGGCTTGCCGGAGTGATGAAGTCTGTTTCGACGGCGAAAGATTACTCCCTGCGGATTGAAAATGAAAGTAATGACGAGATCGGGATTTTGCTGAATGGCTTTAACGAAATGCTCAGCCAGATCGAAGAACGGGATGAAAAGCTGGAGCACTACAATGAAGAACTGGAGGAAAAGGTAACGGCGCGGACCGCGGAATTATCCCGAACAAACGCGAAGCTCAGCGGGATGATCATTGATTTGAGAAAGGCCAAAGATGCTGCTGAGGCGGCGAATAAGGCAAAATCACAATTTTTGGCCAACATGAGCCATGAAATCCGGACCCCCATGAATGGCGTTCTGGGCATGACCGAGCTGCTCTTGCATACGAAACTGACGGAGAAGCAAAAGAAGTTTGCCGAATCATCCTACCGTTCCGCCGATTCTCTGCTCAATGTAATCAATGATATTCTGGATTTCTCGAAAATAGAGGCGGGCAAGCTGGAACTGGACCTGATTCCCTTCGATCTGGTGAAAACCGTCGAGGATGGCGTCGAATTGTTTTCCGAACAAGCCCGGAAGAAAGGGATTTCTCTGGAGCTGTACCTGGAAGAGAATGTTCCTGTGCAGGTGGAAGGCGACCCGGGACGCCTGCGGCAGATTCTGGTCAACCTGGTGGGTAATGCCGTCAAGTTCACCGAACAGGGGAGCGTTTCCATTCGTGTCTCAGCCATTGATAGTTGCGGAGAATGCGCAACTGTAACGATTGAGGTACGGGATACCGGAATAGGGATTTCGCCGGATTCCTTGAATCATATCTTCGATTGTTTTTCTCAAGGTGACGGGTCAACCACCAGAAAGTTCGGCGGCACCGGCCTGGGGCTGACCATTGCCCGGCAGTTGGTGGAAATGATGTGCGGGTGTCTCAGTGTCGAAAGCGAACAGGGGGCTGGCGCCGTTTTCCGTGTCACTTTTCCGCTCCGGAAATTTTCAGACATAACAGTTTCCGACCTTGCCCCTGTTGTTGAAACGGGCAAACCGGAACCGGGTCCGGCGCTTCCCGGAGAGACAGAAAAAAAGTTTCTGGGCCGGATTCTCCTGGCGGAGGACAACAGGGTGAACCAGGATGTTTGTGCAGAGATTATCAGTTACCTCGGTTACCGTGTAGATATCGTTTCGAATGGCCAGGAAGCCGTGGAGGCACGTGGCAGAAGTACCTATGATTTGATTTTGATGGATTTCCAGATGCCGGTGATGGATGGCATCGAGGCAACCCGTCGAATCCGCATGCTCGACCGGGAAAGGGGTATGCATACCACGATTGTCGCACTTACGGCCCGGGCAATGGAGGGTGACCGGGAACAGTGCCTGGAAAAGGGCATGGATGATTACCTTTCCAAACCTTTTACCCTGGAAGCGATGCGGGAAATGCTCGATCGTTGGTTAAAGGAGGGGCAGGGCGCTGACACGGCCAAGAAATCAGGAACTGCCCAACCTGCGGTGGAAAAGGTTCTTCGGGGTATCGTACCCGCTCCCTGACGGATCCAGGTGAAAACCGTCATCAAATGCATTGACAACACGGCCCTCCATGGTTGAAAATTCATGGTCTGGGCCGTGTTTTTCTTTGAGGGCCCTTTTGTGCTTCGAAATACTACCTATACTCACTCGGGAAAGGGTGATTCATGCAGATCAGGTTTGGTACTGACGGCTGGCGGGGTGTTATTGCCCGCGAGTTTACCTTTGCAAATCTTTCCATTGTTGCTCAGGCGACCATGGACTATTTCATCGCGCAGGGCCTGGCGGACGCCGGGTTAGTGATCGGCTACGACCGGCGCTTCCTTTCACGGCGCTTTGCCGAGCGGGTGGCCGAGGTGGCGGCGGGCAACGGCCTGCGGGTGCGTCTGAGCGACAGCTTCACGCCGACCCCGGCGGTTTCCTGGGCCGTCCATGAATCGGGAGCGGGCGGCGGGATCATGATTACCGCCAGTCACAATCCGCCGGAATACAACGGCTTCAAAATCAAGGAGAATTTCGGCGGTTCGGCTCGTCCGTCCACGACCAGAGTGGTGGAGGAGATCGTTGCCGCCAACATCGCAAACGGGCGGGAGGTCCGGAAGCTGCCGCTGGCCGAGGCTCTCCGCGGCGGACAGGTGCAGCTTTTTGATGCCGGAGCGCCCTACCGGCGGCAGCTGTCCCGCTATGTCGATCTGGAGCGGATTCGTGCCGCCGGGATCCCGTTGGCGGTGGATCCCATGTATGGCGCCGGGACCGGCTTTATCCCGGAGCTGATTCCGGGCGCGATTGAACTCCACAGCGAGGAAAATCCCGGCTTCGGCGGAATCCCGCCCGAGCCGGCTTCCGAACATCTGGCGGAGCTGTCCGCCCTGGTGAGGGAAAGAAACCTGGGAGTGGGCCTTGCCCTGGATGGCGATGCCGACCGGATCGGCGCGGTGGACGAGAACGGAGAGTTCTTCTCCGCGCATATGATTTTCACCGTGATCCTGCGTCATCTCCTGGAGCAGCGGGGACTGCGTGGGGCGGTGGCGAAAACCGTCTCCGCCACCCGGATGGTGGACCTCCTCTGCGAGAAATACGATCTGGAGCTGTTTGAAACGCCGATCGGCTTCAAGCATATCTGCGAACTGATGCTGGATCACGACATTCTCATGGGCGGCGAGGAATCGGGCGGTCTCGGCGTCAAGGGTCATATCCCGGAGCGCGACGGCATTCTCCTCGGGCTGCTCCTGCTGGAAGCCATGGCCGTAACCGGAAAGGGCCTGCGGCAGCTTCTCAACGATACCATGGACGAGATCGGCCATTTCTACTACCGCCGGATCGATCTCCCCATTGATCGTGAGGCCAAGGAACGGCTCATTACGAAGCTCAGGGCCGGCGGCGTCCGGACCATCGCTTCCCGGCTGGTGGCAAAGGAAAACTTCCGGGATGGTTTCAAGTATATCTTCGCGGACGGCTCCTGGCTGCTCATCCGGCCGTCCGGCACCGAACCGGTCCTCCGTCTCTACAGCGAAGCGGGCACTCCTGACCTGGTGGAGGAACTGCTCCGGGCCGGACGGGAAATTGCCGGTCTCTGAACCGAATAGCGTTCATTGCGGGCACTATGAGAAAGAATGGAATGCACCCATGGCACACGATAAAATCATCATAAAAGGGGCCTGCGAACATAACCTGAAATGCATCGACGTGGAAATTCCCCGCGACAAACTGGTGGTGATCACCGGCATTTCCGGATCGGGCAAGTCCACCCTGGCCTTCGATACCATCTATGCCGAGGGCCAGCGCCGCTACGTGGAATCACTCTCGGCCTATGCCCGGCAGTTTTTGGAGCAGATGGAAAAGCCGGATGTGGAATCGATCGAGGGTCTGTCCCCGGCAATTTCCATCGAGCAGAAGACCACCAGCAAGAACCCCCGTTCCACGGTCGGCACGGTGACGGAGATCTACGACTACCTGCGTCTGCTGTTTGCCCGGGTCGGCCACCCGTTCTGCTACAGCTGCGGCAAAGAGATCGCCTCCCAAACGGTCTCGCAGATGGTCGACCAGATCATGGCCCTGGCGGAAGGGACGAAAATCACCCTCCTTTCGCCGCTGATTCGCGGCCGCAAGGGGGAGTACCGCAAGGAACTGCTCCAGCTGCGCAAGGAGGGCTTTGCCCGGGTGGTAATCGACGGTCAGCCCCATGACCTGGCCGAAGAGATTACCCTCGACAAGAAGAAAAAACACGACATCGACATTGTCGTGGACCGGCTGATTGTCAAGGAAGGGATTCAGCGTCGGCTGGCCGATTCACTGGAAACGGCACTGCACCATGCGGAAGGAATCGCCAAGGTGCAGATTGTCGACGGAGAAACCCTGCTGTTTTCCGAGTCCCTGGCCTGCATCGATTGCGGCATTTCCTATCCGGAGATGACCCCGCGCATGTTCTCCTTCAACAATCCCTATGGCGCCTGTCCCGAATGCACCGGACTCGGCACGCGGATGTATTTCGACCCGGAGCTGGTGGTGCCCAACCCGGAACTGTCGCTGCGGGAAGGGGCGATCGCTCCATGGGAGAAGCGGCTTTCCGGCTGGTTTCACCAGATTCTCGAGGCCTTGGCCAAGGCGTATTCCTTTGATATCCGCACACCATTTGCCCAGCTTTCCGAGGAAGCCCGACGGATCATTCTTTATGGCTCCGGCGGAGAAAAAATCCAGTTCTGGTGGGAGGAGGACGGCGGCCGCCGCCATACCTACTACAAGGAATTCGAAGGGGTGCTCAACAATCTCGAGCGACGCTACCGGGAAACCGATTCGGAGCAGGTGCGGGAAGACCTGGAAAAGTACATGAATGTGATGCCCTGTCCCACCTGCGAGGGCGCCCGTCTGAAAAAGGAGGCGCTCTTTGTCCGGGTCGGGGGGCGGAACATCTGTGAGATCTCGGCCTTTTCCATCGCTGACGCCCTGGCCTTTTTCGAGTCGCTCAGCCTGTCGGAAAAGGAGACCGAGATTGCCCGGCGGATTCTCAAGGAGCTGCGCGAACGGCTCAACTTCCTGGTCAATGTGGGGCTTGAATACCTCTCGCTCGACCGCTCGTCCGGCACCCTGTCCGGAGGGGAGGGGCAGCGGATCCGACTGGCCACTCAGATCGGTTCCAGCCTTGTCGGGGTCCTCTATATCCTCGACGAGCCCTCCATCGGGCTCCACCAGCGCGACAATGCCCGCCTGCTGAAAACCCTGATGCGCCTGCGCGACCTGGGCAATACCGTACTGGTGGTCGAGCATGACGAAGAGACCATCCTCGAGGCGGACCATGTGATCGACATGGGTCCGGGGGCCGGGGTGCATGGAGGCGAGGTGGTGGCCCAGGGGACTCCGGCTGAGGTGATGGCCAATCCCCACTCTCTCACCGGCCGCTACCTTTCCGGCGAACTTCTCATCCCGGTCCCCAGGAAGCGGCGGCAAGTGGAACGTTTCCTGCGCATTGTCGGCGCAACGGAGAATAATCTCAAGGATGTTGATGTGGCCATTCCTCTGGGGGTCATGACCTGCGTTACCGGAGTGTCCGGCTCGGGAAAATCTTCGCTGATCATCGATACCCTCTTCAAGGTTCTTTCCCAGCGGTTGTACCGGAGCCGGGAAAAGGCCGGCGCGGTCCGGGAGATCCAGGGGCTGGAAACCCTGGACAAGGTGATCAATATCGACCAGTCGCCGATTGGCCGCACACCGCGCTCCAATCCTGCCACCTACACCGGGGTCTTCACCGAAATCCGCGATCTGTTTGCCGGACTGCCGGAATCGAAACTGCGCGGCTACAAGCCGGGCCGCTACTCCTTCAACGTCAAGGGCGGCCGCTGTGAGGCCTGTTCCGGCGACGGCATCATCAAGATCGAAATGCATTTCCTGCCGGATGTTTATGTCCAATGCGAGGTCTGCAAGGGCGCCCGCTACAACCGCGAAACTCTCGAGGTGAAGTACAAGGGCAAATCCATCGCCGAGGTGCTGGACATGACTGTTTCCCAGGCGGTGCAGTTCATGGAAAACATCCCGCGGATCAAAAACAAGCTGGTAACCCTGGAAAACGTCGGCCTCGGCTACATCAAGCTCGGCCAGTCAGCCACCACCCTGTCCGGGGGCGAGGCCCAGCGGGTGAAGCTGGCCAAGGAGCTTTCCAAGCGGGCCACCGGCCGGACCATCTATATTCTCGACGAACCGACCACCGGCCTGCATTTCCACGACATCGCCAAGCTGCTGGAGGTCCTGGAGCGTCTGGTTGAGGCGGGCAACACCATCGTTATCATCGAGCACAATCTGGACGTGATCAAGACCGCCGACTACCTGATCGACCTGGGCCCCGAAGGGGGCGACCGGGGCGGCGAGGTGATCGCCACCGGTACGCCGGAGGAGGTTGCGGCGGTGACGCGCTCCTATACCGGGCAGTTTTTGCGCAAGATGCTGTAGAACCTATCCCCCTCCCAGCCTCCCCTTACGCTAAGGGGAGGAGATTTAGATAAAGTATTGAAGACATGGATTGCAGAATTAATTTAACGTACTGATAAAGAGTAGCCAGGAGACATACATGGGTGAAACAATCCGTTTCGGCATTTCCATCGACGATAAATTGCTGAAAAATTTTGACCATCTCATCGAGGAAAAGGGCTATCTGAACCGCTCGGAGGCGATTCGCGACCTGATCCGGGCGTCGTTGGTGGAATTGAAATGGGAAAATGGCGATGAAGATACCGTGGGTACGGTTACACTGGTCTATGATCACCATGTGCATGACCTTGCCGACAAGCTTACCGAACAGCAGCATGCCCACCATGACCAGATCGTCTCTTCCCTCCATGTGCACCTTGATGCCCACAACTGCCTTGAAGTGCTGGTGGTGCGGGGTAAGGCCAGCGAGGTGAAGAAGATCGCCGACGAACTGATCGGGGTCAAGGGTGTGAAGCATGGTAAGCTGGTCATGACCACCACCGGCGAAGAGCTGCACTGACAGAGCCTGGAACTACGCGTAGAATCTCGGAGCGTTTTTCCCTCCTTTCAACGCTTCATTGTTCCGGTCGCGGCAAGGAGCAGGAAAACCGCAAGCAACCCCGGGCATTTCTGCGCACAATTCATTGGATCCTCCTTGTACAGCACTTGGACGTCCATTGGTTTTCAGTGGAACATTTCTCACCCTTCCCGTACACCAAAACCCTTGTTCCATCGTCTCAGGTTCACCGAAGTCCCTGAAATTTCTTTGCTTGCCTTTAGAGGGATTTGACTTTAGACTTATACATTCAAGCGCACCGTGCCTTTTTCCCTGGCTGCTAAACGGGCTGCTATGAATACATTCCATGTTGTAACCGAGAAAGGAATCACAATATGCCGAAAATTTATATCGTTGACGTGACAAACCGGGACGGGGTGCAGACCTCGCGCCTGGGCCTGGCCAAGCTGGAAAAAACCATGATCAACATGTATCTCAATGAGATGGGGATTCACCAGAGTGAGTTCGGTTTTCCCTTTACCCATCACGAGAAAAACTATATCGAGGCAAATCTGGAATTGGCGGGAATGGGAGTTCTGCAGCCGATCACACTGAGCGGCTGGTGCCCGATGCGGGGTGTGGAGATCAAGGAGTCATTCAAAAGCGGTAAGCTGAAGAACGTGAACCTCTCCATTTCCACCTCGCAAATGATGACTGAAGGAAAGTTCAGCGGCCGGATCGTCAGAAATCCGGAAGAAAATCCTGCTGTGCCCAATCTCCTCGATATCATGACGGAAAATGTGCAGCTGGCAAAAAGCCTCGGCGCGGTGATAGTCGGGGTGAATGCCGAGGATGCCTCCCGCACCGACGATGAATACCTGGTCCGTTTCGCGCTCCGCGCCAAGGAGGCGGGTGCCGACCGATTCCGCTACTGCGATACCCTTGGCTATGATGACCCGTTTACCATCTACCGGCGGGTGCGGATGCTGGCCGAGGAAGTGAAGATGCCGATCGAACTGCACTGCCACAACGATCTGGGACTTGGCGTGGCCTGCTCCGTCGCCGGTGCCAAGGCCGCCATTGACGGCGGCGTCGATGCTTATATCAACACCGCCATCAATTCCATGGGTGAGCGGGCCGGCAACGCGGACCTGGTCTCGGTAATTCTGGCTTTGAAGAAAGCAAGCGGGCTGGCGGGAAAATATCTGCTCGACGAGCAGGTGGACCTGACCAAGGCCTGGAAGATCGCCAAGTACGCGTCCTATGCCTTCGGAGTGCCGATTCCCATGAACCAGGTGGGCGTCGGCGCCAATGCTTTTGCCCATGAATCGGGGATTCATGCCGACGGGGCTTTGAAGAATCGCCGGAATTACGAGCTCTATGATTTCGAGGAACTTGGGCGGGGCGAGCCGGAAATCATCGATACCGGACGGGAGATTACTGCGGGCGAATACAGTGGCATCAAAGGATTCCGCAATGTTTACGACCAGTTGGAGATAGAATTCCACAATGACAAGGAAGCAAATGACATTCTGGAACTGGTACGCTACGCGAACGTACATACCCAGAAGCCCCTGGTTGAAGATGAGCTGCGCTTCATCGCAAAATATCCCGATATGGCGCGGAAGATCATGACCATGACCCCGCTCCGCTAAGGAACTGGAACGGTTTTATTGATGAAATATGCTGAGTGATCGTTTTCGGAGTGATGGCACCGTGGACTTGCAGCCCGCGGTGCCACCCTTTGCGACCTGCTGTAGAAATGTTGCTGGAATATCGAACCGTTTTATGTGATTCCGTGAGGTTACCGGAAAGGTAGCGGCCCGTGGACAAGAAGAAACGGATTTTCGATGCCGTCCGAGAGAGTGAGGAGCGATACCGCAGACTGGTGGAATTGTCTCCGGACGGAATTATTATCACCTCCGAATTCAGGTTTCTGTTCATGAACCCCTCCGGAATCCGGATTCTTGCCGGGGAAAGTTTCGATGATTTCCTCGGCAGATCCGTGTTTGATTTTGTTCACTGCGATCACCGCCGGATAGTTGCCGAACGCTTCCGGAAAATGCAGGAAAAGGGGGAGAGTGTCCCCTGGATGGAAGTAAAGTTCATTTGTCAGGACGGCAGGGAGATTGATGTCGAGATCGCTTCGACCCCTTTCACCCTGGATGGTAAAATGGCCGTGCAGTCGATCTTTCGGGACATTACCGAACGCAAACTGGCGGAAAAGCACCTCGAATTCCTCGCCAATTTTGATTCCCTCACCGGACTTCCCAATCGCAGGCTCTTTTTTGACAGGGTCGGCCAGTCGCTGCTGAACGCGAAACGCCAGGAACACCTGGTCGGGCTCCTGTACCTCGATCTTGACCGGTTCAAGGAAGTCAATGATTCATTTGGGCATGCGGTGGGCGACCTGCTTCTCAAGGAGGTTTCCGAGCGCTTGGCACAAGCCCTCAGGCTCAGTGATTCCGTCGCCCGGATGGGAGGGGATGAATTTACCGTCATTCTCACCAAGATCGTTGAGCCGGATGATGCGGCAATTGTCGCGCAGAGAATCGTCGGCAGCCTTTCAAAACCCTTCATGCTGGATGGTCATCCGGTTTCCATCGGGGTCAGCATCGGCATCGGTATTTATCCCCTTGACGGGGAGGATCCGGACACGCTGCTGAAAAAGGCGGATACCGCCATGTACCGGGCCAAAGGTGCGGGCAGCAATCTCTTCCGCTATTATCAACGCTGCCCGGACTGAAGCGTTACGGAAAATCAGGGGGCAGGGTCATGAGCCGCCATCTCTTGTTGTCTTTTTCCCCGAGATATTTCCATTCCTGTCTGTCTTCTACGGTTTTCACGGTTATCGACGGCTCACGATAATAATCGATATCCAGAATTACCGTTGCCTCGCCTTTTTCCGGAAAACACTCCATCTTCTTGATCCTGAAGTCGGTAACCGTGACGTTCTTCGCCGCCTGGACTTTCCTGGCGAATTCTTGCTGAAGTTCTTCCGGCGGGAATACATAGACCGCCGTATCCATCTCACGCCAACGGAGCATCTTGTTGTAGCGTTTGGAATTTTCATCCAGTTCCCAGGCGATATTCCTTTTCTGCATGGTCTCACAGCCACCCAACAGGGCGACGACAACTATCAGCAGCATCATTCGGAGCAGCATGGGTGTTCCCTCCACGGAATATTATTCCTCTTGTCTTATGTACCGCACCAGCTCGGCGGCGATCCGGTAGTTTCCAAACGGCGGCATCAGGTAAAATCCCCCCACCCGCGAACGGGCGGCATCGATGAACTCCCGGGCGATGGCGAGTCCTTCCCGGAGACCCTCTTCCTTGCCTTTGCCGCGCATCCTGGTGCGAATCTCATCGGGTATGGTAATGCCGGGGACCTCATTATGGAGAAATTCGCTATTCCGCTCGCTTACCAGGGGCAATATCCCGGGCAGGATCGGGATCGGCAGTTTCCCGGTCAACTGCAGCATCGTGTCGAGCCTTTCCAGGTCGAACAGCGGTTGGGTCTGGACAAACTGGGCGCCGTTGGCGAGCTTTTTTTCCAGGCGGGCCACCTGAGCTTCCATATTCCGGACATTGGGATTGAAGGCCGCCCCGATGGTGAAGCCGGTGCCCCGGTCGATGGAGTTGCCGGTGCCATTCAGCCCGGCATTGAGGTCGTGCAGCAGGGCAATGAGCCCGAGTGAATTCAGGTCGAAGACCGACGAGGCGCCGGACTGCTCGCCCATACTGGCCGGATCACCGGTTACGGCCAGGATCGAGCGGATGCCCAGGAGGCTTGCCCCCATCAGCTCCGACTGGAGACCGATCAGGTTGCGGTCGCGACAGGTCACATGGACAATCACCTCGATGCCCACTTCGCGCTGGATCAGTTCGCCAAGAGCGATATTCCCCAGTCGAACCCGGGAGAGGGGATTTTCGGCGATATTGATGGCATCGGCTCCGGCGTCGCGAAGGACCCGGCAGCCTTCCAGTATCTTGCCGCAGTCAAGCCCTTTCGGTGGGTCCAGTTCAACGGTAATGACGGTTCTCCGTCCCCAATTGGCCAGGAAACCGGTTTGCGAGGGGCTGGCAGAGACGGTTATTCGACTGGTAGGGGCCGGCGGCACGATGGTACGCGCAGCCGGCTTCATCCCGTGCAGGGCTGCGGCCAGCAGGCGGATATGCTCGGGCGTGGTTCCACAACAGCCGCCCACCAGGTTTGCTCCGGCCCGAGCCGTCTCGAGACCGCGGGCGGCAAAGTATTCGGGGGTGCTGCGATAGATGTAGCGGCCGTCGACATATTCCGGAAAACCGCTGTTGGGGTAGGCGACAAGGGGCAGCAGGGTGACCGCTGCCATCCGCTGAATATTCCGGGTCATTTCCAGGGTCCCGGCCCCGCAGTTGGCGCCGAGGCAGTGGGCGCCGGCGGTTGCCAGCTCCAGGGCGACCGCTTCTACGCCGAGGCCGCCGGAAATGCGGCCCCGCTCGAGGAAGGCCATGCTGGCAATCAGCGGCAGACCGGTTTCAGCTGCCGCTGCCAGGGCCAGTTTCAGCTGCTGCAGATCGGCAAAGGTTTCCAGGATCAGGAGATCCACCCCCCCTTCGGCCAGGGCGAAGGCCTGTTCGCGGAAAATGTCGCTGATCTCCTCGCTGGCGGGTGCTTCGCTTTCGCCGCGGAAGCGGGGCAGGGGGCCGATGGATCCGGCCACGAAGATCTCTTTTCCGGCGGCAGCTTTGCGGGCCAGGACGGCGCCCTGCAGATTGATCTGCCGCACTGCGTCATCCGGTCCCAGCTGCTGCAGCCGCAGGCGATTGGCGGCGAAGGTATTGGTCTCGATGACCTGGGCGCCGGCGGCGATATAGTCGGCATGCAGGGCCAGTACCAGCTCCGGGTTGGTCAGGTTGAGACGTTCGAATCCTGATTCGGCGGTAACTCCCCGGGCATGGAGCATGGTACCGATTGCCCCGTCTCCCACCAGGACCTGTTCATGTAAGCGTTCGAGAAAATCCACTGCCGCAACCTCGAGATATTTGTTGGAAATATTCCTTGTACAAACGGATTTCTTCTGGTTTATTGTCGGCGAACCGAATAAAATGCGGTTTTCAAAGAAACCTCACAGGAGAAAATCCTTCATGCACGAACTTATTGATTGGCTGGTTACCACCATCGGGGCGATGGGCTACCCCGGCATTTTCCTGCTCATGGCGATGGAAAGCTCCATCATTCCGGTGCCCAGCGAACTGGTGATGCCTCCGGCCGGCTATCTCGCCCATCAGGGTAAAATGAACATCGGCCTTGCCATCCTGAGCGGAACCTTCGGCAGCCTCCTGGGCGCCTACGTCAATTATTTCGCTGCCCGCCATCTCGGTCGGCCGCTGCTCCTGAAATACGGCCGCTACGTCTGGATCACCGAAGAAAAATTTACCCGGGTGGAAGATTTTTTTCTGCGCCACGGGGAAATCTCGACTTTCCTCGGGCGGCTCTTGCCGGTGGTCCGTCATCTCATTTCCCTGCCGGCCGGACTGGCGGGCATGAGCCACATCCGTTTTTCCCTCTATACCCTCCTCGGTGCGGGCATCTGGGTCACGGTCCTGACCTACATCGGCTACTTCATCGGTGAAAAGCAAGAACTGATCATGCGCTATTCCCACCAGGCGGTGATCCTGGTCGTCCTTTCCAGTGCCGTAATTCTTGCCGTGTACATCTGGATACACCGCCGCCGAAAAGCGAAACTGACTGACCGGATTACCAAGTAATAACGCCGGGTTAAACTTGGACGTAGGGGCAACCCCATGTGGTTGCCCTTGCCTTGGTTACCCCCGACTTGAACTTCCCCTCTGATTGTCCTGCGCCATTCCGCCCGGCCTTCAGCCCAGTTCGGCCAGCAGCCGTTCGAGATCCTCCCGGGTCAGTTTCCAGACCTGGCGGCAGTATTCGCAGGTAACCTCGGTTTCGTCTTTCTGCGATACCATCTCGGCAAGCTCCTCCTTGCCCAGGGAGACCAGGGCCTGCTCTATTTTCACCTTGCTGCAGGTGCATTGGAAAGCCAAAGCCCTTTTTTCCAGGATCTGGTAGGGAATGCCTTCGAACAGGATTGCCAGTATTTCTTCCGGGGTTTTGCCGTCACGCAGCAGTTGGGTGATGGGTGGCAGTGCGTTGATTTTCTCCATCAGCAGATCAACCGTTGCTTCGTCGCCCGGCGGCAATGACTGGATCAAAAATCCTCCGGCCGCGGAAACCAGCTTGTCCGGTTCCACGAAAACACCCAGTCCGACCGCGGATGGGGTCTGTTCCGATTCCGTCAGGTAGAGGGCCAGGTCTTCCGCGATCTCTCCGCTCAGCAACTGCACCATTCCCCGATAGGTATCCTTCATGCCCAGATCCTTGGTCACGGAGAGAAAGCCGGCCTTGCCCAAGCCCCTAGCCACATCCAGCTTGCCATCGGGTGTGAGGAGATGTACCTCCGGCACTCCGACGCAACCCCGCACCGCGCCATTGCTGTCCGCTTCGACGAGAATCTTCTTCAATGGGCCGTTTCCTTCAAATTTCAGGGCGATTCGCTGGTCCGTTTTGAGCAGCGCCCCCATGAGAGCGCCCGCGGTGAGCGCCCGGCCGAGTGCCGCTGCGGCGGTGGGCCAGGTACCGTGCCGGCGGCAGGCCTCGTTGACCAGGTCCGTGGTGACGCAGGCAAGGGCGCGGATGTTTCCCGTTTTCGTGATGATGCGGACCAGGTAATCGCTCATAGCAGCTCCGTAGTAAAGTTGAACTCCGAGGTTCCCTCGATGGCCGTTCCCCTGATGCAGGCCTCAAGCACCCGTTTCCGTGCTTCACCGGCTTCCCCGGAAAGGTCGGCGATAAAGGAGCTGCAGCCGCTCTCGCGCAGCCTTCGACGATAGCCGCTGATGGCGAATCTGCGGTCCGCGGTTACGGTGGTCAACCCGTCGCGGCTGGAAACCGTATAGGCGTCACCCCGGTCGGAGACCAGCGGGGAATCGCTGCGCACCCCCTTGATGACGATCTTTGAGGTAATCACCGGAACCGGGGCAAAGAGCAGCACCCGCCGTTCGATGTCCAGGTTGGCCCGAAGCAGGCTTTCCAGGTTGGGGAAGTCGTCTTCCAGGTAGAGGGTTGCGGCGGTTGCGCCCCGCTCCTGCCAGTGGCGGAGCGCCTGGCTGTTGAGGGAGTAAAGCCGGTAATCGCAGCAGATTTCCACGGCAAGGCCGTGCAGCAGGGCGAAATGGGAAAGATTTGCCGCCTCGAAGCGGTTGAAGCCGTGCTCGACCAGGAGTTTGATCGCTTCGCGGTAAAAGGGCAGGTCCGCTTCGAAAATGATAAAGGGCAGATGCCAGATAATCTTCTCTTGGCGACCACGCAGCTTTCCGGCAAAAGCCTGGAGCTGATGGAGGTTGGCCTTTGAGACGGGCAGGATCAGGGTATCGACGCCTTCCTGGTGGACGAGATGGAAATCCCGGATCGATTCAACCCGGACGCTCAGTTCGTCCCGGCGCTCGGCCGGGGCATGGCCGGGTCCGATCAGGCTTGCCAGTGCCGCTTCTTTTGCCCGGCGCAGCCGCTCTTTTTTTCCGCCGAGAACCTTTTCCTCCAGGGTCTGGTAGAGGGACCGGCGGATCTCTTTCAGCTTCGGCAACGGAATGAGCACAGCCGGGAAGGCGGGGGCGCTCAGGGTTCCCAGGGTAAAGGGCGTATCGCCGCACTTTTCGAACTGGGCCCGCAGAACTCCTGCCATGTCCGCGGAGCGGGACGGTTCCAGCGTGCCGAGCGGGTATTCCGCGACCCATTCCAGCCCCGCGGCCCGCGCCGTGATCCGGAGGTTTTCTCCGTTCAGGGCCAGGGCCAGATTGCAGCGGGTCTTCTGCCCCTTTATGCCGGACAGTTTCCGCAGGCAGGCGTTTTCGCTCATGGTGAAGGCCGTTTCGGAAGAAACTTTGAAGACTGCATCGCCGACCGCAAAGGCAAAGGGCGCGGTGACGGTGATGAGGGATTTTTCCCGGGCCACTTTCACCGGCTTTCCGCCGAGGGTGATATCCTTGACGGTGAAGGCCTTGCCCGCCTTGTCGCTCTTCGGTTGGACCCGCACCCGGTCGCCCAGGTGGAGGCGGTCCTTGGTTTCGAAGGTGATGCGATTCTTCTGGATGCTCCTGATCTCTCCGAGGTAGCGGCCGGTTGCGCCACGCAAACTGGGAATGGCGATATCCGTGGGCTGATGGGAGGCGAGAAAGCCGCGGGTCGGTACGCGACCAAAGGAGAGCTTCAGCAGTTCCTTGGCTTCGGCCACGGCATCGGCCCGTTTGGCGGCCGGCGCGTCGAGCACCATCCGGTAGGCGCCCACCACGCTCGCCACGTATTCCGCTGATTTCATCCGCCCCTCGATCTTGAAGGAGGAGACCCCGGCTTCCACCAGCTCCGGCAGCATGTCAATACTGGAGAAATCATTGGGGGAAAAATAGTAGCCTTCCTTGCCCCGATAGCGGTAGAGCCTGCGGCAGGGCTGGGCGCAACGACCGCGATTGCCGCTGCTGCCGCCGAGGAACGAGGAAAAGTAGCATTGTCCGGAGAAAGAGAAACAGAGGGCGCCGTGGATGAAGCACTCCAGTTCCACCTCGGTTTTCCGGGCAATGGTGCGGATTTCGTCGATGTGCAGTTCCCGGGCGAGGACCACGCGGGAGAAGCCGAGGCTTTCCAGTTCCTGGACGCCGAGGGAATTGTGGATCGTCATCTGGGTCGAAGCGTGCAGCGGCAGGTCGGGGAAGTGCTCGCGGATCAGGCGGTAGACCGCCATATCCTGGAGTATCACCCCGTCCGGCTCGATCCCGGAGAGGGCGGACAGCACCTCGACCAGCTTGGGCAGTTCCTGCTCCTTGACCAGGGTGTTCAGGGTCACATAGACCTTGCGCTGCTGCGAATGAGCATAGGCAACGATCTTTTCCATCTGCGGCAGGGAGAAGTTTTTAGCCTTGGCCCGGGCGGAAAACTCTGTCAGACCTGCGTAGACGGCATCAGCGCCCTTTTCCATGGCGGCAAAGAATGCCTCCAGCGACCCGGCCGGGGCAAGTAGCTCCGGTTTACGTATTTTGTCAGCATTTTCAATCATCTGCACAGAGTAGCCGAAGGGAGGGGAGGGCGTCAAGAACTGAATGCAAACTCGAACCTACTCCGGTATCCCGGTCTCGCAGGGCACCCCGGTTTGGCAGAGTCCGCAGCCGGGAGTGGCGACCCCATATCGTTCGCCCACCTCCCGCACCACGGTTTCGTAGCCGTAGACCCGGCAGCGCTCCTTGTCATGTCCAAAGCGGGTGATGGCGCCGACCGGACAACGGCTGTTGCAGGCGCCACAGCTGCCGTTCCGGCAGAACAGGCAATTTTCGGCGAAGTGTTGATAGCGGCGCGGGCTGGGAGGGATGATCAGATCGGTGATGACGCTGCCGCAGCGATGGGCGATGCCCCGTTCGCTGATGAACCCCCGGTTGAGGCTGAAGGTGCCGAGTCCGGCGGCAAAGGCAGCGTGGCGTTCCGACCAGGTGGAAGAAAGTCCTTCCGCGGTTTCCACGGTCTGCCAGCCTTCGGCCAGGAGTGGGGCGACCGCCTGGTGGCCCTTGACCAGGAGGAAGTCTGTCAGATGCCGCCGCAGGTCATTGTTGAATGCTTCTCCGTGGGTGCGGGTGAAGGCCCATTCCCGGGAAGGCCAGAGACTTTCTTTCCGGTTGCTCTCCCGGGCTGCTTCGGAAATGGGGAGTATCCAGCAGACCACCGTGCCAGTAACATATCTTTTTCCAGGAAAGGCTCTTTCCAGCAGTTCCCGGGGAGTCTGGTGATGCGGGCCGATGATTTTCCGGTAGCTTTCGAACAGAGGGTCCGAGGCAGCGGCGAATCCCACCAGCGGTTTGTCGAAGTAGCGGCAGTCGGAGTCGGGGAACCGGTTGGCGGCGCTTTCCGCGGTAAAGCGGATGATCTCGTCGCGAAGGTCATTTTCCCGGCCTGTTTTTCCGTTCATGTCTCCTCCCGGTAATCTGTTGGGCTTTTCCGCTTTTCCCTCAAGGCGAGGTGTGATGCGATAAGCGAGGGAGATCAGCTGCCGGCCAATCCAGCCCATACACCTTATGCGCGGAAAGCCAGGCCAGTGCCCACTGCTCATGGAGAACTCGCACGACCCCACGTAACCCGTGGAGCGCGAATCGCAAGAGGCCGAATCTTTGCCCCCTATTTCTGTTCTGCTATTCCACGAAATTCCTCGTTTATTCATCCACGATTACAATTTCTTTCTGCAACCGCGCTTTTTTCAAAAAGGGAAGTTGAACCTCCGACGAAAAATCTTTTGGCGAATACCAGTTCGGTGGATGGTCGAAGGCAAGGAGGCCCATGTGCATGTAGGTTTCCGCAATCAATTCGGCGCAGAACAAGCTTGAGGAACTCTCCCTCTCACCCAGGAGTTTCCCTTTTAAATAGGACTTTACCAGTTCCCAGTCAGTGGGATAAGGAAGTAAGTGAACATTTTCAATGTAGTTCCTCAGACTATCCATCATGAATCTGGTCCGGCGTACTTTCAGCCTGCGCAGGGCAAACACCTTGTATAACTTTTTCATTCTTCCAATTCGCAGACGATCATCGAGAGAAACGATTCGTGCCCCCGATTTTTTTGCATGAAGGATTTTATCCTCAAGAAAATGGAGCGGCGTTGACTCCCAAAGTAAAGGCGGGTCAATGCCACGTATCCTTATGATCATGGCAACATGGGACCAGGGACTTTGCTCCACAACTTTAATTATCTCACTATCAATGTTCAAACCCTGCATCAGCACAAGGTCGCCGGTTAACAATTCGTCCCGTATTTCACTGTACTCGATGACTGTAAGAGCCACGGAAATTCCTCCGGCACGTGCTCCGTATTAATCCCTGTTCCACTCGCATTGAAACCATGGGAGACCTGTGGAAAAAAGGAAAATATGATATCCCACCTTTCTACTCTATCTTTGGTGTCAGACCAAATCAAATTATTAATTTCATGAGATAAACCCCTCAATAAGAGCTGTTATTCAGTCTAAACGCACTTTTTTGGGGTCAAAAACTACATTGTAAGGTCCATATGTTTTTTAGCAATTCTTAGAAGTCCCATTTTGTCGCCAAAAACGTTACTCTAAGGCCATCAAAATTGGCCAATATGTCTTATAGTTGTCACATGTCAAGAAGGTACCATAGTCAGAACCCCAGGCTGCATGTGCAGACATCGTCTCATCTTCTTTTCGTATTACAGTGGTGCGATTTACCCGCCAGCAGTTAGGGCGAGTGCTATCATTATGTGGGGAATTCTCATATGTTGTGACGTGTGTAGATCTGACACCCTCATCTCTTTCTAACCGGTAATGAGAGTTTCCTGGATTGCCGGCAGCTCTTTCACCAGTTTCGCATATTCCAGTGAACAGCTCCCTTCTTCTATGTTGGAAACTTTCCAACAACCATTTTGCAGGGTAAAAGTCCAGATGGTCTCAACGTCTTTCCATTTTTTGTCCGCCTCAACAACTTTGCCACTGTCACGTGAAGACAAATAGTCCTGCATGTGTGCAGTAATGGAGATGGCAATTATTGACCCTTCATGGGGAGCCGCATCGTTCCGGGGAATGAATAAAAGAGGACGAATTGGTATGTTGACCAGAAAACTGGCCAAAACCAACCTGCTTTCTCCGTGAGTCAATGACCAGCAATGTTGACATCCGGACGAACCATGACAAAACATATTCCAATAAAAACACACTATATAAATTTAACTAATCATTATCAAAACTGAATAACGATACGCAGCAGGTATGAATGAAAAACCAGCGGATTGGCACCAGCGTTCAGGAAATACAGGGGAATTACAAGAACATCAGATCAATTTTTTCTGACTCCTTTGTGGAATGAATCAGCACTCTGTGTGAGCTAGAGGAGACGAATGTCGGAACCCTTTGATTATTTTGCACACGATTTCTGTTCGACGAGCAAGGCGAGATACGAGGCGATCACGGGGAGATCTGCTTCCGGCCAGTCCAGTTCCTTCAGTTCATGCGGGGAGAGCCAGGCCATGGCCCGATGTTCATGGAGGACCAGCGTGCCCCCCGCGAGTGTGCAAACGAACGGGATCAGTTCGATGGTGAATTCTTCATAGCGGTGATGAACGGGCGGCAGGGCGTGTTTGATGCTCGCGCGGACACCCAGTTCTTCCTCCAACTCCCGTGCCAGGCACTCTTCAGGGCTTTCTCCGGGGTGGAGTTTGCCGCCTGGAAATTCCCACTTGAGCGGCATGCTCATGGTGGTATTGCGCTGTGTTGCCAGTACCTTGCCTGCATCTTCGATGACGGCGCAGGCGACCCGTACGGTCCGGTCTTTCACAAAGATATCCTCTCTCAGGCTGATTTTCTGTGAATTTCAATTATTGTTGTGCTACAATTCTTCCGGTTGCTTTCCGAGCGGTTTTGCAAACAAAATTTTGCCTGCGGGAGATCCCATCGTATGTCAAACAGTAGACGATTCAGTCGTGTCAAGTGTGTGGAAAAAAGTATTGTCGAAACCGCTTCCGGCCCGTGCGAGGTTACCTTGCTCGATATTTCGCTGCGGGGGGCGCTGGTGGAGCATGATCCGGCCTTTCCCGTTACGATAGGAGACCGCTGGAAACTCATTTTTCAGCTGGACCATTCCGATATAATCCTCGAGTTCGGGGTTGAGGTGATCCATTGTCGCGACAACCTCGCCGGGGTGAAGTTTGTCGAAGTTGACCTGGACACCATGATCCACCTGCGAAGCCTGATGGAAGCGCGGACCGTCAACCCCGATCAGGTGCGCTACGAACTGGAATTCCTGCTGGATGAGTAAGGGTTCCGTCCGCAAAATCCGGCAGTCTCCGGAGGCTGCAATGCACGAAAACCAGATCGAAAGGCACTTAAAAAGTCTTTTTGCCAACACTTCACACCAAAAACCAAAAACTGAAAACCCCTTCCCCCTGCTGTCCCCTAACCCCTGTACCCTGTAATCACTCCCCAATAATCTCCAAAATCTGCTTTTTTCTCAATTCCTGCAATTTATCAATGGTTTTCATGCGCATCGCACGGGACCTGGTAAAGGGATAGAGGATGCCGTTCATTACCCGCATGCCATAGTTTTTCTGGGGAAAATCGTAGAGGCCGTGACGCTGGTAGTGGCGGTGATCTGCAGGGAAAACATGGCGGAATTGCCCCCAGACCACGTCGCGGAAAAGCTTCTTGCCGCCGATGCTCAGATAGGTCGGCGTTCTGACCGAACCGGCCGAATCGAGACGGACCACTTCTTCGGCCAGGTTCTGCAGCAGTGCATCAAGCTCCGCGGAATCACCGAATTCATCAGTGACGTATCCGGCCGGATTTGCCTGCTGAATTTCGGTATAGGCCTGTAGAATCTGACGCAGGTTGGCCTGCTGGGCGAAGGGCCCGGAGATGATGAAGCCGAACTGTTTTCCGGCAAAGGCGGGTACATGGTTATTGAAAAAGCTCCGGTCGAAAAAGATCTTCCAGAGCGAGGAGAGGTAGCGGTCGCGGATTGAGCCGGCAAAGACAATGATGTCGGCGGTCTGCAGCTTCCCGGAAAACATCTCCCTGAACCCGTCCCGGTAGACGCAGATATTGTCATACCCGCACTGCACACAGCCGACACAGCCCCCGGCGATGTCCACCGCGCGGAGGTTCACCACCTCAGGTGCGGCGGAAAAGGCTTCCCCGAATCTGCGGATCATGCCGCCCAGGGTACTCTCCTCATTTTCCAGGTCGGTAACGATCACCAGTCGTTTTCCCTGCGTGTCCACGCGCTCGCTTGCGGGGCCGGGCTGGTAGTGAAAAACCCTCTCCGACAACGCCGGGTAGGTCCGCGAGGTGGGGATCTGCCGCTCCAGGGCCGAGAGAAAGTTTTGGCCGAAATCCAGCAGCCTTTCGCGTTCATTTTCCCGCAGCAGGTCGTCCATGGCCGCCGAGTGGAAGCCGCAGTAGCTCAGGCCCAGGTCGTCGCAGATGGCGTGCAGATAGTTGTGCGCCGTGTGATCGAAAAAATGGATGGAGGTGGTGAGGACCGCGGCATAGCGGCCTCGAAAGGCATCTTCAAGGCCTCTTTCGAAAATCAGTTCGATAAAGCGCTTGTACTGACCGGGAACCAGGTAGAAATAGACGGGGAAGGCCCAAAGGATCCCGTCCGCTTCTCGGACCGTATCGATACACTTGCTGAAGTTTGATTCGTCTATTTCCCATGCTGTGATGGTTGCGGATACTTCCAGCACGGTCCAATCATGGTGGGGAAAACGGGCGCGTAGAAAGCGGACATAGAGATGGGTCAGGCCGTTTTCCCCCTTGGGGCTTCCACCGAGAACGACGATTTTCATGGCGACGTATCCTTTCCCCTCTTGCTGACCCAGTTTTTCCCGTTTTCTCTAGCGAAAGAAGGAGATTCCCAGGAGGAACTTGCTGGAATTGAGCGGTTCGTTCGGCGTTGCGGTTCCGGCATTGGAGATGTGATGGTACCGGTATTCAAGGGAGAGTGCGGTATCTTTGCTGATGAAATACTGGAGGCCGGTGCCGCCCTGGTAGGAGAAATTCAGCCTGCTGCCCATGCTGGGAAGTCCCAGGTCAACATAAAGAATGCCGCCCCCGGCAAAAACGTAAGGTGCCCAATTGTCCAGGGAGGTGAATTTCCAGCTTCCCAGGAGGTAGCCGCCGGTCATCGGTGAAACCTTGGGGTCCACCACCAGGTGCAGCGGCAGTTCCATCAGGAGTTCATGTCTGCCCTGGAACCAGCCGGAGCCGAGTTCCTCCGACAGGAACCAGCCGAAACGGGCGATGGTGTCGAACGTCTGCACCTGGGTCCGGGTTTCGCCAAAGTCGCGATGGGTAATGCCGTAGCCGGAGAGGAGCGAATATTCGCAGCGAGCCGTTTTCAGGTCGACCGGGTCAGCGGCCTGCGCCGCAGCGGGGAAGAATGTCAGGAGAAAAAGGGCTGCTGAAAGCAATATACGGGTTGTTGTCACAGGGTCCCTACCATTTCTGTTTCAGTTCGAAGCGGAGAATCTCCGGCAGATTGCGGAGAAATACGGCGATGCTGTGGGGAGATTTCCAGAGCATCTTCGTATAGCCCCAGTGGATCCGGCTGCGGCGGTAAAAGCGGCTGATGAATTGGTTATACAATTCTTCCAGCCGCTCGCGGGTCAGACCATGGGGGATGAAGACGAAATTCATGCAGTTCATGGCGGGCCAGTCTTCGTTGAATTCACCGTGGTCCCTAATGGTCCGGTAGATCGGGGCGCCGGGAAAGGGGGTGAACTTGGTCACGTTGATTTCGTCCAGCGGCAGGGTCAGGGCGTAGCGGATCGTCCGCTGGATCGACTCCTCGGTTTCCCCGGTGAAGCCCATCATGAAGAGCCCTTTGACCCGCATGCCCGCATCCTTCACCATCTGAAGCTTTTTCCCCACCTGATCGAGCTCGTAGAGTTTCCGGTGTTTCGAAAGGATCTCCGGGTCGCCCGACTCGATGCCGAAATTGACCTGCCAGCAGCCGGAGCGTTTCAGGAGCGAGAGGAGTTCCTCATCGACATGTTCCAGGCGGGCGATGCAATTGTAGCTGACCGGAACTTGTTTTTCCTCCATCAGCGTGCAGAAACGTTCGACTCGCGCGCGGTCGAAGGTGAACAGGTCGTCATAGAAAAAGACGTGCCGGATGCCGAACTTTTCGTGCAGGTAGCGGAGATGCTCGACGATGTACTCGGGGGAGTTGAAGCGAAAACCCTTGCTGAATACCGAGCGGTCGCAGTAACTGCACTGGTAGGGGCAGCCGCGGCTGGAGATGATGCTGGTGTTTGGCGCTTTCGGGTAGCTGAAGAGCGGCAGGTTGTAGCGCCGGGGAAAATCGGGAAGCAGGTGGTAGGCCGGAAAGGGGAGCGAATCCAGGTCCGGGATGTTTTCCCGCACCGCAGATAAGGTGCCCATTCCGTCTTGACGATAGCCGATGCCGGGGACTGTTGCCACGTTCCGGAAACCGGAGCTCAGGAGATCGGCAAAGGTAACTTCGCCTTCACCGATTACCAGGAAATCTATGGCCGGGAATGAGTCGAGCAGGGCAGCTCCCACCGTGCAGGCATGGGCGCCACCGAAAACGATGTGAATTTCCGGGCGCTGTTCCTTGACCCGCGCGGCGATGGCGTAGCCTTCCAGGAACGAGGAGGTGGTGCAGGAGAAACCGACCACGTCCGCGTTCCGGGCGAGGATGTCCGTTGCATGCTGCTCGATGGTCGAAGGGGCGCCATAGCAGTCCATCACCTCCACTTCGATCCCGCTCTTTTCCAGGTAGGCGGCGATACTCAGGAGGCCGATGGGGGGCATGAGATTGAAGATGGTGGAAATGTCTTTTCCGGACCCCATCCAGTTGCTGCCATGGGGGTGGACCAGGAGAGCTTTCACGTCGGTTCCTCGCGGGTTTCTCATTGCGTTGTGCTCAATGACAGAGAGCACGATAGCAGAAGCCAGGTTGGAATGCCAGACGGAATTGCGGCCGGGTAGGGAGTTTGCTGTCTAAGAAGGTTTGTGGGGGTAGTACCTGTTTCGGGGATGTGGGCGTCCCGAAAGGGGACGCCCACGAGCGGCTAAAAAACAAAACCAAGGGTCAGTTGGAACTTATCATTGTCGAGCGGAACTTCACCTGCCTGCCTCTTATCGTCATAAATCTGGTAGTCGGCTTTGATGGCAAGTGTCGGAACCGGTTTGAAGACCAGGCCGAAGTTCGTGTAGCTGCGGTCAAATTTTCCACTGGCTTTCGACGGGTCGGCAATGCTTCCCTGCTGGGTGTCGAATTCCGAGTAGCGGGCAAAGATAATCGTGTCGGCTTCGGAGAGCTTTCCGGTTTTCCAGGCTTTCGGCATGAAGTGGTAGGCGCCTTCCACCCAGTACCCTGACATGTTGTGGCCGATATCATCTCTCAGGACAGAAGGATTGTTCTGGAAAACATGAACATATTCTCCGAGGAGATCGAAATTGCCGTAGGAGTACTTTCCGTCGAACGCCGCAATGGTGGTGTAGGCCGAACTCCCTTTGGGCGCGGAATCGGCGCTGTAGAAGGAGAAATTGGTATACAGGTTCGTAACGGGGCGAATTTCCACTCTGCCTGCAACGGCCTTGTTCCGGTTGTTATCCTTGTTCAGGTTCTGTCTGCCATTGCGGATACCATTACTCGCGGAAAATTCCTCACCGTTCAGACCGTTCATGAGCAAGACCTGGTAATCAACCTTGCTCCCGAGAGAACCGTAGACCCCGACTCCCATTTCGCTCCAGGTTGAAGGGATAAGATAACGATCCAGGTCGGGACGTTCCGTCGAGTTAAAATTGGTCGGCTCGTGATACAGATTGATCGCACCGAGCGGCACGAGCATAACCCCGGTCTTCACATTCAGGTACGGTTTGATGGCGAAATCGAGAAAGGCCTGCTCCACGACGACTTCCCCGGAAAGTTCATCGCCATCCACATCTTCCTTTACGCCGCCATGTTCCCATTCAACTTCGGCATTCAGGGTCAACCAGTCGGTGAACCCGGACGTTACATAGAGCACAAAACGGTGCGGGTCGAACACGCTGGCGCCTCTGCCATTGCCGTTTTCACTTCGGGAAATATAATCAAGTTCCCCGTAGCCGCCTATTTTGGTGCTTTCCCAGAGTTTTTTTCCATAGCTTGGATCAGCCGGTGGCGCAGGGTCCTGGGCGGGCTTCTTTTCTTCCTGAAGTGCCTGGACCTTAGCGCTTAATTCACGAATTTGTCGCTGCAGGTCTTCCAGGGTATCGGCCTGGGCAAAAGGCGCCGCTGAGAATAAGAGGGCGAACGTGGTGATCATACTTAAAGATTTCTTCATATATCGGTGTCTCCTGTAAATTGAAATAAAGGGCTGACTGCTTTGGCGGGGGCTCCTCCTTTCTCCGCCGCAAGATTTTGAAAGTCATTATCGTTTACTTCCGAAAAAAAGACCGGAATTGTTCCGGATGGGTACCTGATGCTCCTCTGCGGTTGAAGTCGGACGGCCTCAACTTTAAACACAGACGTCAGAAAAATATGTGCTGTTCGCTCTTACGACCGGCACGGAAAATTGCGCGGCAGGAAGGACGAGTGTGTAGAGTGGAATTGAAAGTCATTATCAGTTATCACGGGTGAGTTCACTTCGTCAAGGTATTATGAATTATTTTTGTCTAAAAAAGGGGGGGCAGGAAAAGTGCCGGGTGGTCAGTTTTCGCTTCGATCATCTGTACTATCGGGGAGAGTATGGTTCATGCTGCCGGTGCGGTAGCCTTCCAGGTCGAGAGAGACGTAGGTAAACCCCGTCGCTTTGAAGAAATCGACGATGGCCCGGCGCTGTTCCGGAACCAGGAAACGGGCGATTTCCGCTTCTCCGACTTCAATGCGCGCTGTTTCGTCATGGAACCTCACCCGATAGGTGTGGAACCCGGAGTTCTTCAGGAACTCTTCGCAGCGCTCGATTTGGGCCAGCCTGTCGGCGGTGATTTCCGTTCCGTAGGGGAAGCGGCTGGCGAGGCAGGCAAAGGGTTGCTTGTCCCAGGTGGGCAGACCCAGTTCGCGACTGAGGAGGCGCACCTCTTCCTTGGAAAGGCCTGCCTCCAGGAGCGGGCTGCGGATGCCCAGTTCTGCCGTGGCCCGGCGGCCGGGGCGGTAATCCCCCAGGTCGTCGACGTTACTGCCGTCAACCACGAAAGCGAGGCCCAGTTCCGCGGCCTTGGCGAGACACAATTCGAACAGTTCCTTTTTGCAGTGATAGCAGCGATCGGCGGGATTATGCGAGAAGCCGGGGATGAGGAGTTCGTTGGAGTCAATGACAATGCGCGAGGCCCCGATCTGTTCGGCGAGCTGTCCGGCTTCGCGGAATTCGGACTGCGGGTAGGTGGGTGAGGTGGCCGTGACGGCCCAGGCCCTGTCTCCCAGCACCTCATGGGCAACCTTGAGCAGGAACGTGGAGTCAACGCCGCCGGAAAAAGCAACGAGAACCGAGCCCATTTCCGCCAGGGACTGGCGGAGGGTTTCGTATTTTTTGTGGAGCAGGTCCATGAATTCTGTCCTTTTCGGAAATCACCCCCGCTGAACCATTATCAGGGTGAGGGAAAAAAACCCTCTCCTTGCGGGAGAGGGCGGTGCGCTGGTGTGCCGCAGACAACCCCTCCAAACCTCCCCTTGACAGGGGAGACTTAAAAACTTCCCCCTTGTCAAGGGGGGATTGAGGGGGGGTGATTTTAGGTGTTACGTGGTTCTAGTCAAAGATCCCGGTGGAAAGATACCTCTCACCCGTGTCACACATGATGGTGACCACGTTCTTGCCCTTGCCGAGTTTTCTGGCCAGTTGCAGAGCCCCAAAGAAGTTGGCACCCGCGGAAATACCGACGAGAAGACCTTCCGCCTTGGCAATTTGCCGTGCCGCCTCGAAGGCCTCGCTATTGGTCACCCTGATTACTTCGTCGTAGATGCCGGTGTTGAGGACATCCGGAATGAATCCGGCGCCAATCCCCTGAATCTTGTGGGGGCCCGGTTCGCCGCCGGAGAGAATGGGGGAGTCAGCCGGTTCCACCGCGGCGATCCTGATGGCCGGGTTGTGCTTTTTCAGGACTTCGCCGACACCGGTCAGGGTCCCGCCGGTTCCGACCGCGGCAACAAAGCCATCAATGGACAGGCCTTTCATGGCTTCGATGATTTCGGGGCCGGTCGTCTGGCGGTGAACCTCCGGGTTTGCCGGGTTTTTGAACTGCTGCGGCATGTAGTAGCCGTGCTTGGTGGCCAGTTCTTCCGCCTTCTGCACGGCGCCGCGCATGCCCTGGCTGCCGGGAGTAAGGATCAGTTCAGCACCGTAGGCGGCCAGCAGTCGTCTGCGCTCGATGGACATGGTATCAGGCATGGTCAGGATCAGCTTGTAGCCCCGCACGGCGCAGACCATGGAAAGTCCGATCCCGGTGTTGCCGCTGGTGGGCTCGACCACCGTTGCTCCCGCTTTGAGGAGCCCGTCCCTTTCCGCCGCTTCTATCATGGCCAGACAGATCCGATCCTTGACACTGCCGCCGGGATTGCCGGATTCCATTTTTACATAGATGGCGGCGGTATTTTCCTCTTCGAGCCGGGTAATCCGGACCAGGGGGGTGTTTCCGATCAGGTTGAGGACGGAATCATATTTGACTGCTTGCATAGCTGTCTCCTTCGTCATGCTGATGAAAAGTCTGGGTCATAGTTGACACTGCGTCCCGTTGCCGCCTGGGGCTCTCACAGGCGAACAATTATCAGATGTAGTAGGTGAAACGGTGATCCTGTTCCCTTTTAACCCCGAGTGCCTGTCCCCGTTCGCAGAGTGTTTTCAGGGTCATGTCGGAAAAAAGTTCATTGAGTTTGTCGCTTGCTTCCTGCCAGACCGTCTGGGTAACACAGCTTCCCTCAAAGGGGCATTCACCCTTTTTCCTTTTCTTCTTGCCGGTACACTCGACGAGGAGGGTATCACCTTCCGCGGCTTCCAGAATTTCCCTGACAGTGATCTGCTCCGGTTTTTTGGCCAGATAGTACCCGCCCTGCGGACCGCGCTTGCTCTTGAGTATCCCGGCTTTCTTAAAGCTTTGGAAGATCTGCTCCAGGTAGCGCGGAGATATTTCCTGTCTTCGCGAAATATCCTTGATCTGTGAAGGGAGGGTGCCGGAATTGTAGGCCATGTCGAACAGAGCCCTCAGGCCATAACGGCTTTTTGTCGATAATCTCATAACGAACTCCTCCTGAAGCGTACCCTGTGGCGGCCCAGACTCTGGCAGCCTTTTGCCGGTAGCATTTTCATAAATTATTGCTGATACTTTATAATATGTACATTATTCTTGTCAAGAACGCAAATATATGCCTCACGTATTCCTCATAGATATGCTGAAGATTCCGGGTGTTGTTCTCCCAATGATTATCTGCTACGATTCGCTAGGAGCCTATCGGATTGAGGAAGTCGAAGCGAAAATTCGGCTGGGCGAGGACAGTTTTTGTCGATTTTGCAGGATAATAGTTGTTCTATTGCCCAAAAAATCGGCGAAATATGGACCATCCAGACGGATTTGCAGCAGGTTTACCCTAAGTCCGACAGTCTCCTAGACACCATGAAAAGTTTGGGGAGGAACCAATGAAAAAAAGTATCAAGAAGGGAACATATCTTTTTCCAACGCCCACGGCAATGGTCTCCTGTGCCGCGGAGGACGGGGTGCCGAACATAATCACGATTGCCTGGGTGGGAGTTGTCTGTTCCGAACCGCCGGTGCTGAGCGTATCGATCAGGCCGGGCAGGTATTCCCATGGTCTGATAAAGAAATCCGGAGAGTTTGTGGTCAACATTCCCCGGGATGGGCAAATCCGGGAACTGGATTTCTGCGGGGTTGCCAGCGGCCGGGAGGTGGACAAATTCAAGGAACTGGGGCTTACCCCTGTGCAGGGCAGCGAGGTAGCAGCCCCCCTCATCAAGGAGTGTCCGGTGAACCTGGAATGCCGTGTTATTGAGATCAAGAGCCTGGGAACCCACGACCTGTTCCTGGGCGAGATCGTGGCGGCTCATATGGATGAGGAAGTGATGAACGAAAAGGGTGTGATCGATATTGCCAGGTTGAGTCCCATTGCCTACTGCCCTCAGGCTTCCCAGTACTGGAGCCTGAAGGAGGCGATCGGCACCTATGGTTTTACCGGAGGAAAGAAGTAAGGATTTTCGGCAGGGAAATTGAAGCGGGGGGGATAGGCGGGTTGCCGGTTTGGGCTCAATCTGGAGAAAATTCCCTGGTTATTTCGCCCGAGACGATACGGAAAACCTCGCCATGGCCGTTGGTCCAGCGGTCCCCTTCGCGGAGGGGATAGGGGACTTCCCGTCGGCCAAGAAAAACCGTTTCGTTCCCCAGATAGGTGAACCACTCCAGGTTGCCGTTCATCCAGATCCTGTTTTTCAATTCCACGGGGGTATCCTCCAGCCGGGAGTACAGCGGGCTTCTCTGCTGCTTTGCCGGCACCCATTCTCCTGTATCCTGCCAGTTTTTGCAAGAAAATGAACAGTGTCTCCCCTGAGTTTTCTGTATACCGTTTGCATTGGCGGTTTTTCCGGGAAGATTCTCCCGGTTGTTTCCGCCGTCGTATTGCGGTAGAGTAGAGTCCGATTTGAATTTGGTAAAGGAAAGGTCCGGAATTTCGAGTGGTAAACATTGTCCTTTTGACAAATCAGGAGCGGCTGCTCAGGCTCTTCAACAGTTCCGTGGTTCGGCAGGCCGGAAAGGTTCGTGTTGCGGGCGCAATCCACGAGGTCCTCTCGCTGGTTTCTCCTCAAGGTCAGAACCTGATTATTATTCAGGAGCGTCTCGGTGAAATGTCCGGAGAACTCCTTGCGTACCGCATGGGTGAGGAATTAAAGGGAAAAAAGGTAAGGATAGTTCTGTTTGGCGATCCGGAAACGATTCCGCTGTCCGGCAGAAAACCGTTTCAGGCGGTGCTTGATTCCTCTTTGAGTGATAATGAGCTTACGGCGGCAATTCTGGATATCGTTTCCACGCCCGTGGCAGGGAAGAGAAAGAAGAAAGTATCCGCCAAGAACAAGCTGCCGCAGCAGGCAGCTGAGCGAAAACCGGCTGAGACAAATCCTCCTGTAATGGCGGAAAACATCGCCGATGTGGTGAAAATCCAAAGGTCAGCTCCGTACCCGGCTCAGGACTTCTCCCTGCGAGACGAGACTCCTGTTCCTGATGCGTCCAAAACGTCTTTTCAGGCAAAACTGGAAAGTGCGCTGAACGAAGCAGGCAGTGCGAGTGTTGTGCCGCGGCGGGAGATGCCTCTGGTGCCACCTGATCCTTCTGCCGGGCCGATTCGGGTCACCTGGGGCAAACCCACTCTCCTTCATCGTGTTCGCGAGCGCCTCCGCCAGCCCAGGTTTATTATAATTCTTGGAGTGGCGGGCGCAGGTTTCCTGGTACTGATGGTTCTGCTCTTGTTCTACCAACTGAAACCGGACAGGACCGCCGTTGTTCCGGGCAACTTGCCCGCGGAAACGGGAGCTGAGCTGAAGATTGTCTCACCGGCCTTTCAGAACCTGCCGGGCGCTCTCCCGGCTTTTCTGCCCCGTCAGGCTGCGGACAGTGCCTACGGCAAGGCAAATCCGGGTTGGGAGCGCTACCAGGGTCCCTTGACGGAATTCAGGCTCTTCCGGGAGAAGGGTCTGATTCGTGCGCTCCAGATTATCGACCGGAGTGGGCAGGGTATCAGTCCCGCTTTGCTTGCCACCGTTTTGACCGAGATGGCCGGTGACCGGCAGTATGTGGTAGAAACAACGGAGCAAAAAGGGACGTATATCGTTGAAAAGGGCAGCATTCTTACGGGAGATCGGATCATTGTCTATCGCAAGGAGCCGGAGCGGTCCGTGAAGGCATTTGTGCTGGACCTGAAGTAAGCGCTAAGCGCTGTACCTGAAAGTATTTCATTACCCAAGCGGAAACGGAGAATGCATGCCTGCCGGAAAAGTTCAACATCCCTGCTTCCAGATTTTTTACGGACTGCCAGTTGCGCTGATTCTGCTCTTTTCCTTAAGTGCTCCCGGACATAGCTTCGCTGCCGGCTCACCTTTCGAGATCGAGATCGGTGACCTTGAGCGAGGTAGTGCGGTTTCAAAAGAGCGGAAAAAGCCGCGTGCGCGGTCTGCTGCCAGGAAGAAGAGGCGCAGTAAAAGAATCGCCGTGCCACACCCGAAGACCGAAGAACGGCAGGCGGGGGACTACACCAGGTATACCGTTCGACCCGGGGATCATATTTTTAAAATTCTCACGACGCGTTTTGGCCTGTCATCGACGAAGGCGGAGGCACTGATCCCCGAGGTCAAGAGAATTAACGGGATTGTCGATACCTCCGGACTTCAGATTGGTCAAACCCTGTTGCTGCCCCTTTCCGGGAAGAAAATCAGTGCTCCCCGGGAAACCGTTCAGGCTCCTGTCCCATTTCCAGCGCCAGTTTCAGCTCCCGTCTCTGCCCCGCCGATCGCAGTGGCAAGCCCGGCAGCGGCGGTTCCACCCGCCCTGTCTCCACGCGTTGACGAAGGGCTGTTGCGACGGGCCAAAGATTTCTTGGCGCGGCTTTTTCCCGAGAGGCAGCCGCCGGAAACAGTGATCGGGAAAGAAAAGGCCGGTTCGGTGCAGGAACCTTCTTTGACCGGGCTCAACGGCCATGAAATTACTCTCGTCCCTCCAGGTCCGCAGTCGGTATTCGGAACCTATTCCGGGGCTGAAGCGGAGAAAAGGGTAAAGGTAGTTGCTGATCCTGCCAACGAGAAGGGCTTTGTGAAAGAGCTGCTGCAGGCAGCGGGGTTTGCCACGACCGACGGGGGTGCCCCCCTGGAATTCGGCACAGAAGCGAAACTTTTGCTGAAGGTGGATTTTACCGCGGCGCAAAGAGTAACCGGGGTGGAGAAGCGCAAAACAAT
This sequence comes from Deltaproteobacteria bacterium, assembly GCA_009668975.1. Classification (GTDB taxonomy): domain Bacteria; phylum Desulfobacterota; class Desulfuromonadia; order Geobacterales; family Geobacteraceae; genus RPRC01. The sequence continues at coordinate 101,625 of SBEG01000010.1, forward strand.
CCTGGTGTCGCTGGAGAAAAATGGCTGCCAGGCACTGCCGGAAAGTTTTGTCTCCTACCTTGCGGCGAGGGATTTTCGTCTGGTGGGGTGGTGCGAGACGACGGAATCTGCTCCGGTTTCTTCTTCAGTCACCGTGCGTTTCGCGCTTCCCGGCAATCCTGAGGTACTGGTGGATACGGTGCTGGATGCTCTTGGGGTACAAGCAAGCAAGGACTTTCCGATTGAGATCAAGGTCGGCCAGGCAGGATCATCCCCACTGAGTGTCTCCGTTGACAGATTTTTCGAGGGCAACGGGAAACGCTTCTTCGTCGATTTCGGCACTGCCGCCCCGAATCGTGCCACGCTCTTTCGCCTTCTGGAGTTGGCCGGATACCAGAGAATCGCGGTCGCCGCTACGGATGATGTGCGGACCGTGGCCGCGAAAATTTGCTCGGCAATCAATATTCCGGCAGACTACCGTACCCATCGCCTCACCTCGCTGCCCGCTGGACTTTTCAACCTGGACCTGGCGGGAATGCTTTTCCGGATACCGGGAACGGCTGGGGAAAAAGTATTTTTGACCGCTGGGCCCGTGGAACAACCGTTTTACGATTTGCTGAAAACCGTTCCATGGGGTACACCATAATTAAGGCGGAAACTGAGCGAAATTCATGAATAGTAATCAAGGTTTATCCGATCTGAAATCAACCTACGAGAAGGAGTCTAAATATGAAATTCACCAAGATGCAGGGCGCCGGCAATGATTATGTCTATGTGAATTGTTTTGAGGAAAACGTTGAAAATCCTGCTGAGCTGGCACAAAGGGTTTCCAACCGCAATTTTGGCATCGGCTCTGACGGCCTCATCCTGATCATGCCGTCGACGGTTGCCGATGTGCGGATGCGCATGTTCAACTCCGACGGCTCGGAATCGGAGATGTGCGGAAACGGCATTCGCTGTGTCGCCAAGTATGCCTATGACCATGGTATCGTCTCTAAAAAGGAGATCACCGCGGAAACCGGCGCCGGAATTCTGACGCTGCAGCTTTTTGCCAATGACGGCAACAAAATTGACCGGGTACGGGTCAATATGGGCGAACCGCGCCTGGTCCGCTCGGAGATTCCGATGCTTGGCGACGCCGCAAGCAGGGTTGTCGACGAGCCGCTCAATATCCTCCATTCCACGTTCAAAATTACCTGTGTCTCGATGGGCAACCCCCACTGCGTCATCTTCGTTGACGATGTGGAGGATTTTCCGGTCGATAAATACGGCCCCCTGATTGAAAACCACGAAATGTTCCCCCGCCGGACCAACGTAGAGTTCGTGCAGGTTATCTCCCGCACTGAAGTACGCCAGCGGACCTGGGAGCGGGGCGCCGGCGAAACTCTGGCCTGCGGAACAGGGGCAAGCGCGGTGACCGTGGCCTGCGTGCTGAACGGTCTGACTGAACGGCGGATCGTCAACCATCTTTCCGGCGGCGACCTGGAGATGGAGTGGCCGGAAAACGGTCCGGTGTTCATGACCGGACCGGCGGTACAGGTGTTCACCGGGGAGATTGATCTATAGGCATTCCAATTACAATCAAGATGACGCGTTTTGTAGGGGCAACCACACGGGGTTGCCCCTACATCCAATTGGTGTGTGTCTGAATACCTGAAAGGAATGTGTGTATGGACTATCTCGGCGCCCACATGTCAATCTCCGGAGGGCTCTCCAAGGCCATCGGCCGGGGCAGTGCCGCCGGTTGCGGTGTGATCCAGATCTTTACCCAGAACTCGAATCAGTGGCGCGGCAAAGCGGTCAGCGACTCGGAGGTTGCCCTGTTTCGGGAGAAACGGGCAGCGGCCGGGCTTTACGACATTGTTTCCCATGACATTTACCTGATCAACCTGGCAGCTGCTCCGGGCGAGGTGCGGGACAAGAGCCTGGCCGGTTTCCTGGAGGAGATGGAACGCTGCACCCGCCTCGGCATCGACAAAATCGTCATGCACCCCGGCTCGCATGTGGGTGAAGGAGAAGAAACCGGGATCAGCCGGATCGTCGAGGCCTTCGACTATCTTCTGGAGACAGGGAAAGACTTTAGCGGAAAGATCCTCCTGGAGACCACGGCCGGTCAGGGGACCAATATCGGTTACCGTTTCGAGCAGCTCGGGGAAATCCGCAACCGCTCCGCGCATCCCGACCGTTTTGGCTACTGCTTTGACACCTGCCATACCTTTGCGGCCGGCTATGATTTTACCAGCGAAGAGGGCTACCAAAAAGTATTTGCTGATTTTGACCGGATCCTCGGATTGGAAAATCTCCTGGCTTTTCACTTCAACGATTCCAAAAAAGGCCTCGGCAGCCGCGTTGACCGCCATGACCATATTGGCCAGGGCGTCCTGGGTCTTTCCGGATTCCGCTTGCTCATGAACGATGAAAGGTTTGTACGGGTCCCCAAGATCCTGGAAACGCCGAAAGGGGACAATGAGGAGATGGATGCCATCAACCTGAAGACACTGCGAGATCTGGTGGAGTAAGGAGGTCGGCGATGAAAGAGAAGATCGAAATCATCCAGGGTGACATCACCAAGCTGGCAGTGGACGCCATTGTCAATGCCGCCAACAACACGCTGCTGGGCGGCGGCGGGGTGGATGGGGCCATCCACCGGGCAGCCGGAGCGAAACTTGTGGCGGAGTGTGCCACACTCCTGGGCTGCAAGACCGGCGATGCCAAAATTACCGCGGGGTACCGGCTGCCGGCGAAACACGTCATCCACACGGTTGGGCCGGTCTGGCATGGCGGCGGCAAGGGCGAGCCCGAGCTGCTGCGCAGTGCCTACCGGCGCTGCTTCCAGGTGGCCCGTGAAAACGGTCTAAAAACAATCGCCTTCCCGGCCATCAGCGCTGGTGTCTATGGTTATCCCATGGCCCAGGCCTGCGAGATTGCCCTGCAGGAGGCAAAGGCGGCGCTGGAAAACTATCCCGAATTCGAGAAAGTTATCTTCGTACTCTTCAACGAAGGAGCCCTGCGAATCTACCAGGATTTCTTCAAGAAGTTATTTTCTTAATGGGGAAGGGGGAGCTGGACGGCCCCCCCGCCCGACTTTTTCTTTACCAGTAGTAACCGTTATGATTCAAGCGCCAGATGTCTCTGCTGGCGACATTCAGCCGCTGGTTCAATATCTGCCGTTCCCGGAAAGTCAAATGACCGTCGGACTTCATCCTTGCTTCCATAAACCGGATGCGGGCCTGCTCTTTTTTCAGCACCCGTGCTTCCCACGGGGTGAGCCGTCCGCTGGCAACTCCCCATTCAATCCTTCTTTCCTGCCGCAATTCCCTTCTGTCGACCCGCGGATCCCAGGTGGATCCGGCGCTGGCGATCCCGGCGCCCATTACCAGTAAAATACCTGCCATAATTCCTACAACGAGATTTTTTTTCATTTTCACACCTCCTGTAAATTTCTTGGGAAGCTTCCCGCAGAGCGCTCTGTTGTGTTGTTGACCTTTTCAACGCGCCAGGAACAACCGGGTTGACAGATTCCAGCTTAGGGAGTTGCTTGTGTATTTGCGGAGTTCGTCAGCGGCTGATTTGTCTGCTGACGGTAAGGGGGCGGAAGGAGAGTCTGAGTACAATAAAGGGGAGAGTAGTTTCTTGGGGAAAAATTGCTGACGGAGATGCAGAAAAGGCGGCCAGTGGCCGCCTTCTGTCGAACTTCAAACTGATTTTCCCGTCTCTACGAGAGGATTTCCACCAGTTCGATTTCAAAGGTGACGTCTTCGCCGGCCAGGGGGTGGTTGGCGTCGAAATTGATTTCTTCATCACTCACTTCGACTACCAGGACAGCCAATTCTTCCTCTTCTTCATTCACCAGCACGATTTCGTCTCCGACCTCGGGATTCAGGTCTTCGGGGAGATCACTGCGCGGAACGGAAAAAACCCGTTCTTCGTCGTACTCACCGAAGGCGTCATCCGCCGGGATGATGATCTTTTTCTTTTCACCTACCGACATGCCGATCAGCGCTTCTTCGATGGCGGGGAGAAACTCGCCGCCTCCGATGACCAATTCCCGCGGGCCGTGCTCTTCGCCGCAGCCGCAGTCATCCGATTCACATGCTTCGCCTTCGCATTCTTCGCTATCACGAGTGGAATCGAAAACTGTTCCGTCTTCGAGCATTCCGGTATAATCGATTTTTACTTTGTCGCCGTTTTTTGCCTGTGCCATGCTTGTACCTTCCTATTCTTACTCCAGCGTAATGTTACGGTCTCAAGGATCCGTTAGTGTATACAGGGTACGGTTTAATGGGTGTGACAGTCAACCAAAATCGTCAAGCCGCGGAGGAACGTCAAGTAGACTGCTTTTGAAGGTGCTGTCATCACTCATTCGGGTCTCGATTTAGAAACAGTCACACAAAGTCAGGTGAAAACCCGCCTCACGAGGCCCCTGGTGTCAAGCAAAGGCCCGTTTTGAGCTGTTCTTCCATCATATTGACTTGCCTACGCTAATAGTGTACCGTAAACGCTTTATATCCGTAAAAGAAAGATTTGTACCGATCGTTGAAAAACGCGATTTCCATAGATGTTGAAGACTGGTTTCATGTGTGCGGCTGGGACGGTGAGCCGCAGGGTGAATCTCTCCAACGGAGGGTGCTCCCCAATATTGAGAGGATCCTCTCGCTTTTGGCCGAGTTCGATGTTCAGGCAACGTTTTTCGTCCTCGGCTCCGTTGCGGAACAGGAACCTTCACTGGTTCCGCTGATCGTATCCGGGGGGCACGAGATTGCTTCCCATGGGTACTCCCATCGCCTAGTTGCGCACTTGGGGCCCGAAGGTTTCCGGGACGAAATCCGCCGGACCGGGGATATTCTCGGCAGCCAGGCGGGCAGAAGGCCGATCGGTTTCCGGGCGCCCCAGTGGTCTTTGCGCCTGACGGATTCCTGGGCCTTCGAGATCCTCTGCAGTGAAGGGTACCGCTACGATTCAAGTCTGAACCCGCTCCCCTTTGTGGGGGACGGGGCAGGACAGCGATTCCCGTTTGAAATTCGGGCCGGCAGGGAAAAAATTCTGGAGATTCCGCCCCTGGTGACACCCTTTCCGACCGGAAATCTTCCGACCGGTGGAGGTTGGGGCTTCCGGTTTTTTCCTCTCCGGATGATTGATGCCACGGTTCGGCGCTATAACCGGGCCGGAAACCCGGCGGTTTTTTATCTTCATCCCAGGGAAATGGAGGCTGATGGTCCCCGCCTGCCAATGTCTTCCCTGCGGAGTTTTGCGGTCTATGGAGCACGGCGCGAGGCTGGAGCGCGTCTCCGTCACCTGCTGGAGCTTTTCCGCTTCGGTACTTTGGAGCAGATGGTCGAATCGTGGGAATCTGTCTAGTCATACCAGCCTATAACGCCGCGGCGACCATTGTGGCGGTGGTGGAAGAAACTCTTGCCCTGGGCTTTCCGCTGCTTGTTGTCGATGACGGGTCAACGGATGGCACGGTCGAGCGTCTTGTAGGATTGGATGTCGAGGTAATACGACATCCGCGGAACCGGGGAAAGGGCGCCGCCTTGCGTACCGGTTTCTCCTGGGCGGTGGAGAAGGGCTACTCCGCCGTCATTACCCTCGATTCTGACGGTCAGCATGATCCAAGCGCAATTCCGCGTCTGCTGGCGGCGGCCATGGAGGGCAATTTTGATATTCTCATTGCCTCCCGAGCCAGCCAGTTTGGCGAAATGGCCGGACTCCGCAACTCCTGGAACCGCTTCGGCGTCTGGTGTGTCAAGAAGAAGACCGGCTTTGAAATTACCGACAGTCAGTCCGGGTTTCGCTATTATTCGACCAGAATTTTAAGAAACATTGAGTTGACTGCGGACGGCTACGCGCTGGAGATGGAAGTTCTCATGAAGGCCTGGCGTGCCGGATTGACCATCGGCAGCCTGCCGATTGCGGCGCGGGTCGCCGACGGGCGCTCCACCAGCCATTTCCGGCCGGTGCGGGACACGTGGAATATCTGCATGACCTTCCTCAAGTATCTCTGAGGGAAGAGGGATTCAAAGAAATGCTGCAGAGCATCAAGAATTATTCGACGGAAAAAATCATCTCGCTCCTGCTTTCCATGGCCACCAATTCTTCCAATGAGAACCTGGCCCGGATGACCTATCTGATGGAGCTGATGGCGAAAAAGGATTACTATCGGGAAAGAATCCGCTGGATCCGTCAACTCATCCGCGAAAATCACCCGAGCATCGAATTTCCGCGCAGAATCATCCGCGACCTGCATCCGAACCAGCGCGACAAGTGGATCTCCAACCTGGCGGTGAACCATCTCCTCTCCGGAACCAACAAGCGCAAGGCCTGGGCGGATCGGGAGGGCTACTATCCTCCTTCCACCGTGGTCATCAGCCCCACCATGCGCTGCAACCTTTCCTGCTACGGCTGTTACGCCGGTGATTACGACAAGTCTCTCGAGCTTTCCCGCGATGAAATCGACTCGATCCTGACCCAGATGAAGGAGATGGGGGTCTATTTCGCCGTGATTTCCGGTGGTGAGCCGTTCTTCAAGGAAGATATCTTCGAAATCTTCAAAAAACACAGTGATATGTGCTTTCTGGTCTTTACCCATGGCGGCCTGATCGACGAACGGATGGTCGAGCGGCTGATCGAAGTGGGCAATGTCATGCCGGCCTTTTCCCTCGAGGGCTACGAAGAGGAAACCGATGAGCGTCGTGGGCCGGGCCACTTCCGGAAGGTGATGCATGCCATGGATCTTCTGCGTGAAGCCGGTTTGTCCTTCTGCGGCTCCTTTACCCAGACCAGCCGTAACACCGGGATCATCACCAGCGACCAGTACCTCGACATGCTGATTGACAAAGGCTGCTTCGCCCTCTGGCTGTTCTCCTACGTGCCGGTCGGCAGGGAGCCGGATCTGGAACTGATGCCGACCCCCGAACAGCGCGATTTGATGCGGCGCCGGACGGCTGACTTCCGCGCCACGAAACCGATGGTACTGGTCGATTTCTGGAATGACGGTCCGATTATCAGCGGCTGCATCGCCGGCGGCAGAAAGTACTTCCACATCAACGCCAACGGCGACATCGAACCCTGTGTCTTCTGCCATTTTGCCGTGGACAATATCCGCCGGACCACCCTCAAAGAAGCGCTGCGGTCACCATTTTTCACCAAGATTCGGGAGCAGCAGGGCGAGCACGAAAACCTGCTGCGGCCCTGCATGCTGATCGACCATCCCGAGGTCGGCAGAGAAATTTTCCGGACCGAGGGGGTCTATCCCACCCATCGGGGCGCGGATGAAATTTTCACCGGACTTTCCGGCGAGATGGACGATTACGCTGCGTCGTATGCGGAGGTTGCCGATAAAGCCTGGGAAAAGGAGTTCTGCGGCAAACCGGGAAGGCCGGTAAAACAGCGCTGCGGGAATGAAACCTGATGGCAAGCCGGGTCTCGTGAAACTGTACAATAGCATCAATCTCTTTTTCATCAAGCTGCTGACGATCCTGGTGCCGCGCTTGCTGTTTCCGCTCTTTGCTTTCGTGTTCGGCGGGCTCTTTTATCTGCTCCTCCCGGGGAAGCGAGCTATTATCCGGAAGAATCTCCGGGTTATTACCGGCCGCCACAAGGTGGAACGGCTGGTGTTTTCGACTTTTTACAAGTTTTCGCTCAACTGGACCGATGTCATGCTGATGATTCGGCTGCGCGGGGAGAAACTGAACAGTCTCATCGGCAGGCGGGTCGGCAAGGAGCACCTCGACGCCGCGATGGCACGAGGTTGTGGGGCGATTCTCATCTCTCCTCACCTAGGCAACTGGGAGCTGGGCGGACTGGGGCTGGTGGAAATGGGCTACCCGTTGAATGTCCTCACCTTCCGCGAACCGGACGACAAGGTCAACGAACTGCGGGAAAAGGTCCGGAGCGAGCGCGGGATCCGTTTCATTTATGTGGACCGGGATGATACCTCGCCGCTGGCGATCATCGAGGCGGTGAACGCGCTGCGGCGCAACGAAGTTCTGGCGCTCCTCGGTGACCGGGACGGCTCTTCCCATACCGCGCCGATGAACTATTTCGGTCATACCACGGAGATTCCCCTCGGCGCCGCGTATCTGGGACTGGCGAGCGGTGCTCCGGTTTTTCCGGTCTTTGTTCCCCTGGAAGGGACACGTTACGCCACCATCATGGAAGAGCCGGTGTACTTTATTGGGGCCCACGGCAAGCATAAAGAGATGATTCAGGAAGGCATGAGCAGGATCTTACGGGTTTTCGAACGCTACATACGGACCTATCCTGACCAGTGGTACAATTTTTTCGACTACTGGGGAACAGCGGAAGGCCAAGAAAAGGAAAATACATGTCAGAAGAATTGATCGTGCAGGTGAAGCAGCTCATCATCGACAGTTTGAGAATCGAGGGTATGAATCCGGATGATATCGAGACGGATGCGCCGCTCTTTGGTGAAGGACTCGGACTGGATTCCATAGACGCGCTTCAGCTGGTTGTGGCGATGGAAAAAGATTACGGCGTGATCGTACCCGATGCCGAGACCGGAACCGTCGTCTTTCAGTCGGTGCGGACCATGGCCCAGTATATCGCGGAAAACAGGAAGTGAAGCTGCTTTTTGTCTCTCCCGGCTGGCCCAAGGGAAGGCTGTGGGGCGAGCTGGGATTCAAGTTCCCTTCTCTCTCCCTGGCTGCCCTGGCTGCCGTGACGCCTGCCCACTGGCAAATCGGACTGGTTGACGAAAATATCGAAGCCATTGATTTTGCGGTGGATGCGGACCTGGTGGCCATTACCGCGATGACGCCCCAGGCTCCCCGTGCCTACCGGATTGCGGCCGGTTTTCGTGAGCGTGGCATCCCGGTGGTCATGGGCGGTTTCCATGCCAGCAATCTTCCCGACGAGGCCCAAGAGCACGCCGACGCAGTGGTGGTGGGAGAAGGCGAGCTGGTCTGGCCACTGCTCCTTGCCGATCTTGAGAAGGGTTTTCTACAACCCCGCTACCGGGCTTCCGAACTCCTCGGCATGCAGGAGGTGCCCCCGGCACGACGGGAGCTCTATGCCGGGAAAAAGTATCTTTTCACCAACACCATCCAGACGACCCGCGGCTGCCCCTTTGACTGCGAATTCTGTTCCGTTACCGCCTTTTACGGCCGCAAATACCGGAAGCGCCCGGTGGAGCAGGTCCTGCAGGAACTGGAGATTCTCCGCAAAAAAAACTCCTTTGTCTTTTTCGTAGATGACAATCTGGTGGGCGACCGCCGCTACGCGCTCGAGCTGTTTGCCGGCATGCGCGGCAAGGGGTTCAAGTGGCTTTCCCACGCCCCGATCGACCTGGCCCGGGATCCGGAACTGCTGCGGGCCGCTGGTGAGGCCGGCTGCATTGGACTGTTCGTCGGCTTCGAGTCCCTGAACGAGGAAGCCCTGGTCGCCATGGGCAAGGTCACCAACCGTGCCGCGAGCTACCTGGAGGATGCCCGTACCTTTCGTGAGAACGGCATCGGCATTCTCGGCTCCTTTGTCCTGGGCAATGACGGGGATACGCCGGAGGTCTTTGATGAGATCCTCAGATTTTGCGAGGAGGCCCGGCTGGAAGCGGCGATTTTCCCGATCCTGACCCCCTTTCCCGGCACGGCGGTGCGAGCCCGTCTTGAGGCTGAGGGGAGAATCATTTCCAATCGCTGGGAAGACTACGACATGGGGCACGTAACCTTTCGCCCTGTGGGCATGACCGCGGAGGAACTCCAGGAAGGTCATAACCGCCTGAATCGGTCTTTTTATTCTTTTTCTTCCATGTACCGCCGGATCTTCAAGGCACATCGTTCGGTACAGGTCTTTGCGCCGATGAATTTCGGTTTCCGCAGCGCCGTAATAAAGACCGAAAAAGCGCTCAGGAGCCAGCGGGTTCAGAAGTAAGTTCAAACGAGACATTGCCCTCTGCCTCGTAATGTGTGACAAATCTTTCAACTGGAGTACGTAACTATAATGAATTGTTTTATGTTTCCGGGCCAGCCGCTCCTGCGGGCTGCTGAACCAGCCGATGATATAAACTACCAGGCAATCAGAACACTCGCTTTGGCCCATACCGGGCTGGATATCCACGATTTCTCCTGGCATCGCGAGCCATCCAGTGAAAGTGTTGCCCTCCAGGTGTACGGGGCAGCAATAAGTCTTTACCGGGCCCGTCTGCTCCTGCAGGAGGGGCAGCGGCCCGAGATGATTGCGGAGCACAGCATGGGCATCTATGCCGCCCTTGCTGTCAGCGGTTCCCTCTCTGAAGGAGCTGCACTGGAATTAACCTTTCGCATCGGGGCCTGCATTGTCCGGATGTCGGAGACGGGCGACTATGCCCTCGGCTGCATGGTCGGTCTGCCCCTGGAGCCGCTCCTTGCCATTGCCGAGAATAATGGCGTGTATCTGGCGAACTACAATACCTCGCGGCATTTTCTCCTTTCCGGAGAGAGGCATGGGATTCAATCCGCTGTTGGCGAAGCTCTCCAGAGCGGAGCTTTTTCCGCCAAGGTTTTTCCCTGCGATGCGCCCCTGCACACTCCACTGATGGAGGCGTCCACCGGGAGTCTGCGGGAGATAGTTACCGGATATCGCTATGCAGAGCTTACCATTCCCCTGATGAATCATATCGATCAGGATTTGCTGACTGCTTCCGAGGTGGAGGATTTTCTGCTGCAGGAGCTTCTCCTGCCGGTGTACTGGGATAAGAGTTACCAGGCATTGCGGGCGGCCGGGGTCTCGAAATTCACCGAGGTGGGGGTCGGCGATTCGCTGAAGAAATATAATCGCTGGATTGAGAGCGAGGCGGCGAGATAACGATGAAATATCACGAGACACCGATACGGGTGCGCTTCAACGAGGTTGACCTGTACCATGTTGCCTGGCACGGCCATTACGTCAGCTGGATGGAAGTGGGCCGGAACGATCTCGCCGGAAGATTTGGCCTCAATGCGGAGCAGATCGGCGAGGCCGGCTACCTGGCCCCGGTGGTGGCACTGGAGCTGAAGTACAAGAGGCCGGCCCGTTTCGACGAAGAGTTGCGGATTCTGACGACGATCAGACGCACCAAAACCGCCACCCTGGAATTCCTCTGCGACATTGTCGGGCCGGACGGCACCAGTTGCGCGACTGGCCGGACCGTGCACGTACTGACGGATAAAAACGCTACGCTTCAATATACACTGCCACCGGTAATTGCCGAGCGAATCGAAAAGATGCTCTCCTATCTGGAGGTCTGATGGACATCCTGCTGGTTTCCGCGAACCGGGAAAAAAGTCCTTATCCGGTATTTCCCCTTGGTTTATCCTATCTTGCCGGCTCGCTGCTGGCAGCAGGTCACCGGTTGCGAACCATCGACCTCTGCTTTGCTGAAGACCCGGAAGTCCTGCTTCGTGACGAACTCTCAGCGTACCCGCCCGCGGCAGTCATTTTTTCCATTCGCAATATCGACAATGTAACCTACCCCGGCTCCCGTTCCTATCTGGAGGGGGTCAAAACGGCGGTGAATGCCTGCCGGGGAAAAGCTCCGGTGATCCTCGGCGGGTCCGGCTTTTCGCTGATGCCCCGTGAGCTTCTGGAGTTTTTTGGTGGCGATTTCGGCATTATCGGCGAAGGCGAAGAGATCCTGCCGCTGCTGTTGGAACGGCTGGCAAAAGGTGAGCCTGCCCAGGGACTGCCGGGTGTTTTGACCAGGGGAGCGCCGGAATTTCTGCCCCCTGTGCCGGTGGAAAAAATCGGCACGCCGGAGCGCAGCCTCTTCCAGGTGGAGCGCTATAACCGGGAAGGCGGCATGGCAAACCTCCAGACCAAGCGAGGCTGCCCGTTTTCCTGTATTTACTGCACCTACCCGATCCTCGAGGGCAGCAGGCTCAGGTTGCGGGAGATACCTGAGATCATCAGCGAGATTCGCGAATTGGTGGAGCGGAACGGCACCAGGTATCTCTACTTCGTCGACGATATCTTCAATTACCCGATGGATTTCGCCGAAAAGCTCTGCCGGGCCATGATTGCGGCCAAACTTTCCATCCACTGGTCGGCCTTCATCAACCCGAGCTTCATTACGCCGGATCTGCTGGCGGTCATGGTTGAGGCGGGCTGTGATGCCTTCGAATTCGGCACGGATTCCGGCTCTCCCGCCATGCTCCGCAATCTGGGGAAGTCCTTTACCGTAGACGAGGTGCGTGCCGCGTCGGCCCTCTGCCGGGAACATGGCGTGGATTTTGCCCACTACATCCTGTTCGGCGGGCCGGGAGAAACCGAACAAACCCTCCTGGAAAGCTTTGCCCTGATGGACGAGGTGGATCCCACGGCGGTTATCGGCATGACCGGCATCCGCATCTATCCCGGCACCCCTCTTCACCGCCAGGCTCTCGAAGAAAAAATCATTACCCCCGAAACATCCCTGCTTGAACCGGTTTTCTACTTTTCTCCCGCGGTGCGGGACAGCCTTTGCGATCTGGTTACCAGCGAGGCGCTGAAGCGCAGAAACTGGGTGGTGCCGGGTCTGGAAATCAACATGAGTGACGCCATGATGGCCGCGCTTCGTCATTTTCCGGTTCAAGGTCCCCTCTGGAAACTGATGAAACGTCTCGGCAGAAGCAGGGTTCGTCCCATGTCAGGCGCCTGATAGTTACGGCAAATTCCCATTCAAAAAGCAGAATTGCACCAGTTCTAACCTCCTCCTTGCGAATTGGATGAAATCATCCATACTGTAGCAAAGAAAGCACTGCTACCAGTAATGGGAGGTTTTTTTTATGAAGCGCATTCTGACCTTGGCATTCGCCATCCTGCTTTACTCCCTTTCTCCCGGTTATGCGGGACTCCTCGAAGATTTGACCGGCCAGATGGGAGATCTTTCCCCTCAGGCACTCCCGCTTTCCCAACAGCAAAGTTCTCTCGATGACACCACCATTGTCAGGGGACTCAAGGAGGCGCTTGCCACCGGCACCGAACGTGCCGTAACCGAGGTTGCAAAGCCGGACGGTTATTTCGGCAATCCGCTCATCAAGATTCTCCTTCCCGACAAGGTGCAGAGGGCGGCTGACCTGCTTGCGGCGGTTGGCTATCAGCAGCAGGTGAACGAGTTTGTTCTGAGCATGAACCGGGCCGCGGAGGCCGCTGCCCCGAAGGCAGCTGCGTACTTCGGCGATGCCATCCGCCAGATGACGGTAGAAGATGCCCGGGGAATCCTGGCGGGCGGAGATACCTCGGCAACGCAGTTTTTCGAAAAAAAGCTCCGCTCGAAACTCTTCGAATCCTTCAAGCCGATTGTCTCCAACAGCATGAACAAGGTGGGTACGGTCAGTTCCTACCAGGATATGATGGGATCCTACGACAGTCTTCCCATGGCTTCGGTACTCGGGGTCCCTTCCCTTGACCTGAACAGCTATGTCACCAACAAGGCACTTGACGGGCTCTTTACCATGGTCGGCCAGGAAGAGAAGAAGATCCGGACAAATCCCGCGGCCCGCACCACGGACCTCCTGCGCAAGGTGTTCGGCAGCAAGTAGAACAATATCATCATCAAGCGGATACAAAAAAGGGCGAGTATGACACTCACCCTTTTTTGTCTCACATAATACTGCAGTGTCTTATTGCATTTTCGGAGTTGCCCGCTTTCGACCAATCGAAACAATAAAACCTCTTCTTTTACTTCAGAGGTCCATCTCGGGCCGGTTTTCATGATTCCGGCGCACTTACTGCCAGACTTTTCTCAACCACCTCGTACACATCGCGGGGCAACTCGGGCAACTCCTTGATTCTTCGCAGTTCCTCAAGCATGAGGTTCTGGCGAGCGGTATCGAAACGCTTCCAGCGGGTGAGCGGTGTCAAGAGCCGGGCCGCAACCTGTGGGTTGACCGGGATCAGGCGCCGCAGCTGCTCGCCGAAGAAACGGTAGCCGGAACCGTCTGCCTCGTGGAAACGAACCTGATTTGCCTGGGAAAAGACCCCAACCAGCGAACGGAAGCGATTCGGGTTGCTGAGTTCGAAGGCGGGATGCTCCAGCAGTCTCTTCACTTCGGACAGGGCGGTGGGGAGAGTTGAGGAAGCCTGCACCGAGAACCACTTGTCCACCACCTGCCGGTCATCGTGCCATTTTTCGTAGAAATCAGCCAAGGCTATGCTTCGCTCCGGGCAGTCGCAGGAGGCCAGCGGTACGAGGGCGCCCATGACATCGGTCATGTTATCCGCCTCACGGCATTGGCGAAGGCAAAGCGCCATGATTTCCTGCTCTTCCGCTGTTGCCAGATAGGCGAGACAGAGATTTGCCAGCCGCCGCTCTCCGGCCCGGCCGTCGTCCACGGCGTAGGGGGCACTGCTGCGGCACGCTTCCCGGACCGTGAGGAACTCTGACCGCAACTGTTTCGCGAGACCCCGGCGGACGAACTGGCGAGCCTGGTGGATGGCGGCCGGGTCGACCACCGTCATCAGTTCCGCCAGATAGGACTCGGAGGGAAGGGTCAGCGCCTCGGCCAGGAATGCCCGGTCGGTTTCCCCGCTGGTCAGGGTGGCCCGGAAGGCGGCAACGAAGCCGGGGTCCAGCCGCAGTTCCCGCTCTGCCTGCAGATCTTCGACCAAGCCGAGGATGAGCTGCACGGCCAGCTGCTGCCCTGCTTCCCAGCGGCAGAAAGGATCCTTCTCGTGGGCCATGAGGAGCACCAGATCATCGTGGCAGAAAGGATAGGACAGCTGGACCGGAGCCGAGAAGGTGCGCAGCAGGGCCGGGACCGGTTTTTCGCTGAGTCCGGTAAATACGTACGCCTCCTCTGCTTTTGTGATCTCGAGTACGCGCGTCAGTGGCCCGTTGGTAGTTTCGCCTGCCAGGGTACAGGGAACTTCCCGGCCGTTTTGATCCAGGAGGCCGATTGCGAGGGGCAGGTGGAATGGTTTCTTTTCCGGCTGTCCCGGGGTTGGCGGGCAACTCTGCCGGACAGTGAGGGTGAAGGCGCCGCTGTCGGAATCGAAGCTTCCCTCACATTCCAGGCGCGGGGTGCCGGCCTGTTCGTACCAGAGTCGGAACTGCTTCAAATCATTGCCTGAGACGTCTTCCATTGCCCGGACAAAGTCTTCCACCGTGACCGCCTGGCCGTCATGACGCTGGAAATAGAGGTCCATCCCTTTACGAAAAGTTTCGGCGCCCAGCAGGGTGTGCAGCATGCGGATGACCTCGGCGCCCTTGTGATAGACCGTCATGGTGTAAAAGTTGTTGATTTCCATGTAGGAATCGGGCCGGACCGGGTGGGCCATGGGACCGCCGTCCTCGGCGAACTGGTGGGTGCGCAGCAGGCGGACGTCGCTGATGCGCTTTACCCCGCGTGATTCCATGTCGGCGGAAAATTCCTGGTCACGGAAGATCGTCAGCCCCTCTTTCAGGGAGAGCTGGAACCAGTCGCGGCAGGTGACGCGGTTGCCGGTCCAGTTGTGGAAGTACTCGTGGCCGACCACCTCTTCGATGGCCTGGAAGTCGTCGTCGGTGGCGGTCGCGGGGCTGGCCAGTACGTAGCGTGAGTTGAAGATGTTGAGACCTTTGTTCTCCATGGCACCCATGTTGAAGTCGTCCACCGCCACGATCATGAACAGGTCCAGATCGTATTCCCGGCCGTACTTTTCCTCGTCCCAGCGCATGGCTTTTTGCAGGGAGCGAAGGGCATGGCCGCATTTGTCGCGGTTTATTTCCTGAACATAGATGCGCAGGGTCACTACACGGCCGGAACAGGTGGTGAAGCTCCCTTCGGTGCAGACCAGGTCGCCGGCCACCAGGGCAAAGAGATAGCAGGGTTTGGGAAAGGGGTCGTGCCAGATCGCATAATGGTTGCCATCGGGAAGTTCGCCGCTCTCTACTGGATTGCCGTTGGCAAGGAGCAGCGGATACTTGCTCTGGTCGGCGACGATGGTGACGGTATAGACGGCAAGTACGTCGGGCCGGTCCGGGAAATAGGTAATGGCGCGGAAGCCCTCGGCTTCGCACTGGGTACAGAACATGCCGTTGGAACGGTAGAGCCCTTCCAGGTAAGTGTTGTCCTGGGGACGGATTACGGTGATAACCTCCAGGGTGAAGGCGGCAGGGACAGCGGAAATGGTCAGGCTTTCCTTGTCCAGCGTGTAGCGGTCGCCCGAGAGAGGAGTGCCGTCGAGCGCGAGACCGGTCAGCGTGAGGCGGTGACCGTCCAGCCGCAGAGGCCGCATTCCCTGTGCGGTATCATACTGCGCCCGGACGGACAGACGGGAATGGACCCGGGTGGTTTCTTCGCCCAGCTCGAAGCGGAGATCGATGGTCTCAACGAGATAGTCGGGCGGCGTATAGTCTTTGCGGTAGATGGTGGCATGGGGTGCTTCGGTCATGGGTGCCTCGCTTTCTGATGAAAAAAGGGCGGGGTCTTTTGAGCCCCGCCCCTTCTTATATCGGCATACTGTGCTATGTCAACTATCTGGCAGAAACTACTTCGGTACCTTTTCCCAGTCCTTCAGGAATTTCTCGATGCCGATGTCGGTCAGAGGGTGCTTGGAAAGCTGGGCGATGACCGAGAAAGGGATGGTGGCGATGTCGGCACCGATCAGGGCGGAGTTCAGGACATGGATCGGGTTGCGGACGCTGGCCACGATAATCTCCGTCTCGTAGCCGTAGTTGTCGAAAATGGTGCGGATCTCTTCGACGATTCCCATGCCGTCCTGGGAGATGTCGTCGAGGCGGCCGACAAAGGGGGAGACATAGGATGCGCCGGCTTTTGCTGCCAACAGTGCCTGGAGGGGCGAGAAGATCAGCGTGACATTGGTTTTGATCCCTTTATCATGGAGAGCTTTTACGGCCTTCAGCCCTTCCGGGGTCATGGGAACCTTAACCACGATATTCGGGTGGATGGCTGCCAGTTCCAGTGCCTCGCGGATCATTCCCTCGTGATCGAGAGCAACCACTTCCGCCGAGATCGGACCGTCGACGATTTCGGTTATTTCTTTCAGAACTT
Source organism: Deltaproteobacteria bacterium (assembly GCA_009668975.1). Classification (GTDB taxonomy): domain Bacteria; phylum Desulfobacterota; class Desulfuromonadia; order Geobacterales; family Geobacteraceae; genus RPRC01. The sequence continues at coordinate 118,550 of SBEG01000010.1, forward strand.
CGATAAAATTGCGGCCGGATTTGGCGACGAGGCTCGGA
>SBEG01000010.1:118597-121694 GCA_009668975.1 Deltaproteobacteria bacterium
ATTGGTGGTGACCCCGTCCAACACTCCAAGGGCATTGGCCTCCCGGATTTCATTCACATCGGCGGTGTCGATAAAAAACTTCATTTGCTTCCTCCTGATTCATCTGCGTGTGGTGATGTATTTTCAGAATCCTGGCGGTACTTTTCCAGGCATTCTGTTGAGCAGAAATGGATTTTTTCTCCGTTGAGTCTTGCGATGACGGCGTCCTCACTGGTCACGTATACCCCGCAGACAGGGTCCCGGAATGTCTCCACGTCTCCCGTGCGACGGGAAGGTTGCGTCATTCTTTTCCGGAACAGGGTTTTTACGAGTCGGTAAAGGACATAGCCGATAGCGAGGAAAAAAAGAATTCTGGGCATGCGGTCTTCCTAAATCTTTGTCACGCGCTCTCCCGGCGGCAGGTCACGAAGGAGTTCGGCGGCGGTTTTTCCGAAGAGAGGGTGTGTCTGGTCAGGTGATATTTCGGCCAGCGGAACTAGCACGAAACGGCGATCGTGAAGCCGGGGATGCGGGATGGTCAGTGTCTCGCTATCCATCACCAGGGAGTCATACATCAGCAGATCGAGATCTATGGTGCGGGGGCCTTGGGAAATCGTTCTTTTCCTCTGGAAAATGGTGTTCTCGATGTGCTGCAATTCGGTAAGAAGCTGGTGCGGCGTGAGGCCGGTTTCGAGTCGGAGGACGGCATTCAGAAAAGGGTCCTGAGGTACCGGGCCAACCGGCTCGGTGTCGTAGAAACCCGACAGGGCGGTGATGCGTGATTCAGGAATTTTTCCGATTTCGGCGATTGCTCTCAGCAGGTTCAGTTCCCGGTCGCCAAGGTTTGACCCGAGACCTACATATGTTACGAATTCCATGCTTGCGAGTAGAACATAAATGGAATTTTTCGTCAACAATTCAGTAAGTAGAAGGTAGTTCGTGAGTCCTGACCGGTTCCTTCGGCGTGCCTTGCCCGGCAGCAGGCGGAAGATTGCCCTGGGTCATCTCTGCCTCTTACACCCTTTTATAGTCCCTTTCCGGATTGAAGATCAGGTTGAGCAGGCCGCTGGTTATGCTGAATGCCAGGGCTCCGAAAAAGGCGTTCCAGAAACCGGCGACGAAAAAGCCGCTAACGAGCCAGGAAGCCAGAGAAAAAAGACCGGCATTGATAAAAAGAGTAAAAAGGCCAAGGGTCAGCACGTTGATCGGCAGGGTGAAAAGAAGCAGAATGGGGCGGAGAAAAGCGTTCAGCAATCCGAGCACCAAAGCGGCAACGGCCAGGGTCTGCCAGCTGTCGACGCGGATACCCGAAATGATATTCACCACTACCACGAGGGAGATGCCGTGGAGCAGCCACCTGACAAAAAATCCTTTCATGGTATTCCCTCCTGTGGGACAGTAGAAAAACTGCAGCGTACTGTTCGGCTTTTCCGGTATGCGGAAATCCTGCTGCGCTGCGAAATATTTCCTAGCTAGTATCCGGTATCATACTGCAAATGTCCAGCAATCCGGGCGCTGAAAAAGATTCAGACCGTTTACAGGCACGCGAAGTGAGTTATGATTAGCTACGGAGGCTGTCTCCAACTGCCGAAGCAGGGGAGTATCCCTTGACGGCTGATTCGATTTCACGGAAAGATTCTCTTCCATGAGGATCGATTCGTCTGGGAGGAGTTCATGAACAGACGGTGGAATATCACAAAAGGGTTTTTGCCCTCTGAATATGACGGCTGCGCCATTATCTGCTATTGCAACAAGGTGGGCCGGCCGACCCACGGCAACCTGCAGCGGACCATCGAGGCGCTGGTGAAGATGGGGCATCGTGCCGGGGAGATAAACGGAGAAGGTGACGGCTGCGGTGTTCTGACCGATATCCCGCGTCTGCTCTGGCGGGAAGCGCTGGAAGAGGCGGGTCGTCCCGGGGACTTGGCGGAATCGGCTTCCTTTGCCCTCGCGCATCTGCTGGTCCCACGGGAGGCCCTGACAACGGACCACTCGGTGAAGGAAGATCTGTTGCGACGCTTTACCGACCATGGGCTGGAGATCCTGACGCAGCGTCCCGGACCGGTCAGGAGCGAGGCCCTGTCGGCAAATGCTCGTCGTTCGGAGCCCTTTTTCTGGCAGATTGCCCTCCGTTGTCCCGATCCGAAACGAGCCCCTGTCCTGCTTGCGTCCCTTGCCGTGGCAATTGAGAGGGAAACCCCGGTGCATGTTGCTTCCCTGTCCGGCCATGTTGCCGCGTACAAGGTCCATGGGGCACCCGAGATCCTGCCCCACTACTATCCTGAATTACGGCGACGCGACTTCCTTTCTGCTCTCACCATCGGTCACAGCCGCTATTCCACCAATACTCTGCCGACGGTATTGCGGGCCCAACCCTTCGGACTTCTGGCGCATAACGGCGAGATCAATACCATTGAAAGGCTTCGTGATGAGGCACGGATGATGGGAGTCGACCTCCCTCAAGGTGGGAGCGATTCCCAGGATTTGAACCGGTTACTGGAAGGACTCATGTTTCGGCACGGCTTTTCCCTGTTTGCGGCCATGGAAATGGTCTTTCCTCCCATTTTCAGCGAGATGGATCGAATGCCTGCGGAACTCAGGAACATGTACGGGCTGTTCCGTCGCCTGCTGTCCGCTTCGGCCCAGGGCCCGGCAGCGGTTATTGCCCGCTCTGCCGACCGCTGTGTGTTCAGTGTCGATGCCCTGGGCCTTCGCCCCCTCTGGTTCGGCGAGACCGAAGAGGAGATCTTTGCCTCTTCGGAGCTGGGGGTTGTGCCGCACAGCGAGATCCTCTCCGACCCCCGTCCCTTGTCTCCGGGGGAAAAGGTCGGTATTCGTATCCTTCCGGGAAAGCAGCTGCAGATTTATGATCATGGGGAACTGATTGCGGATGTTCTCAATACCGTTGCAACGAGAACCGATCTGGCGGCCCATGGTCGAGAGCTTTTCCGGGGTGCGGAACTTCCCGTGGCGCCAGAGGAGATTTCCGCACCTTTCCGCAGGACTGCGGGGCTTCATCAGGAAAACCTGCTGGCGGCCAATGCCTGGAAGACCAGTGATCTTGCTACGCTGCGACAATCTGCGGAAAAAAGACGGGAGCCAATCACCTCCCTCGGCT
>SBEG01000071.1 GCA_009668975.1 Deltaproteobacteria bacterium
AGTACTTGGAGCATACAACAAAAACAAACCTTTATCCCCCCTGGATCATACAAGGTTTGGAGGGGTTGTATGCGAAAAAACATCTGTTACAGGCTCCTAAGTTTCTCGCACCGAGAACCGGGCATAGGCGTCGATCCGGCTGATCTCGACAGCAGTGGTGTTCCCGCCTGGGTAGATCTCTTTGGCGAGAAATGCCAACTCCTCCGCCTCATGCTCGCGGGAAACGGTCACCCACCAGCCTTTCGTCCCTCCGCGGGAACCGTCGTTCCAGCGATAGCCGCGCAGCTTCAAGACGTCCTTTTTATCGAAGGGCGCACCAACCGCGCAGATTTTGGAGGTGATCCGGGCCGACTCTTCCAGCAGAGCCTTGAAAATCGGTGTAGCGGAGACCGGCAAACTGCCAAGCAGGAGCCCCAGCAACCCCTCGGTATCATCCAGGGCCCGATGGGCGTTGATGCAATAGCCGCCGCACTTGTAAAGCAGGTATTCAAGGGTGCGGGAGGAAATTCTTTCCTCCTGCCAATTGATCTGGGAGACTGTGCAGGCCCACGGGAGTTCTGCAAAGACCGGAAAGCGGGCTTCAACGAATTTGCGGTCGAAGGCGGCGTTGTGAGCAATCACCAGGCTCGCATCTTTCGCCAGGGCGGCTACCGCGCCTTCATCGAACGTCTGCCCTGCGACCATTTCATCGGTAATGCCGGTAATCTGCTTGATTTCGTCTGGCAGAGGAAATCCGGGATCCTCAAAACCGGAAAAGCGGTCGCTGATCCGGATGATTGCAGCGCTCTCAGGGTCGAATTCAAAGGCGACGATCCCCAACTCGATAATTTTCTCCTGGGCATGGTCCAACCCGGTCGTCTCCGTATCGATACAGAGGCCTTTCCGGGCTCCCGGGACAGACTTCCGGGTAAAACGGTGGTCCCGTGCCAGGTCAATCTTACGCAGCACCACGAAATCACCACTGGAAAGGAGGGTCGCAATGGCGATCTCGATGTCCAGGGCATTCGGCACTTCGTTAGCGGTTTTGGTGACTTTCAACTTCTTCACGGAATCCCCTTCTCACACCCTGACCTGAGGGTTCGTTTCCAGCGTTTCTTCAGCCACGGTCAGATAGAGGGAACCTTCCGTTCTGGTGATGGACCAGCGAATATTTCTCTCCAACCGGGAAACCAGGAGGGCAATGAATTTCTGGTCAAAAGTAATGACAGTCAGATTGCGGACGCCATCCAGTTTGGGCAGATGCTCACGCTCCCAGGCGGGCAGAGAATTTCCGCAGGCCACAAGAGCCACGCGTTCGCAGTGCCGGCAGGCTTTGAGCAGCCGCTCCGAATCGGGAAGCCCGACCTCGACCCAGAGCAGTGATCGTCCATCGGCACCCTTCTGCCAGAGGTCCGGCTCGTCCCCGGCGGAGATGCCCTTGGTAAATTCCAGATCGGGTTCATGGAAGAGCGCATAGGCCAGGAGCCGGGCCACCAGCCGTTCCTCCGTCTCCGAAGGGTGACGGGCAACCGTGGCTTGGAGCGATTCATAAATCTGCCGGTCGATATCGGAAAGTTCCAGCGAAAAGCGATAGATTGTTGACGGCAGTGCCATGGTTTCGGTTCCCTTAATTTTTACGAAGCAGGTCGGTACAATTCGTTACTTCAGGCTTTATTCCTCTAGGCATTCAAGCCGACACCTTACCACCCCTAACCCCACCTAGATTAGGGGGGGACGTATCCTTACTAAGAAGGACCCAAAGGGCCTAAAGGAGCAGGGGCTGGTTGGGTTTTGTATCATTTAAACTGCACCGTAGAATCAGATCGGCCGCTGTCCCCGCAGAATGCGGCTGAGCAGACTGTCCAGCGAGGCGGCAAAGCGCTGCCGGTCGCTGTTGTTGAACGGCGGCGGTCCACCCTGCACATAGCCGCCGGAACGCAGCTCCATCATCAGGTCACGCATGGAGAGCCTCTCTCCAACATTCTCCTCCGTGTAAATCTCTCCCCGCGGATCCACGGCAATCCCGCCGCCGGCGACAATCCTGGCGGCAAGCGGAATATCCGCGGTGATCACCAGGTCTTCCGTGGCAATGTTATCAACGATATAATCGTCGGCAACATCAAATCCTTCATCAACCACCACCGAATCAATCAAGTGGGCATTATGTTTGGCCAGTTCCTTGTTTGCCACCAGGCAGACCGGTATATTCAACCTTTCTGAAGCCCGAAAGATGATATCCTTAACCACCCTCGGACAGGCATCGGCATCAACCCATATTCTCATAGTCACCTTCTGTTATTCTTTCTACCGGGAGCAACATATATTCCTACAGTATCCCGGGTCCCTTCATTCCGTCAATCCCTTTGCCAGGGTGCGCCAGTGAACCACATACAGCCTCTTGCTCGCCCGCGTCAGGGCCACATAGAGGAGATTTCGGTCAATCTCCGTCTGACGATAGTCAGTTTCGCTCGGATTCCAGAGAATGACATTGGTAAATTCGACCCCTTTGACGATATGGGCATTTACCACCAGCACCCCGGGCTCGAAACAGACCTCCCCTTCCCCGTGCAGACCGGCTACCCCCGCCAGAGCATGATGTAGCAGTTTCACATCGGCTTTTTTCTTGCAGATGACTGCGGTAAGCCCATTCGGTTCCCGCTCCACCAGCTGTTCGACAACCCAGCGAACTTTCCGCAGTGCAGCAGCAGAATCTCTTTCCGGATAGAACTTCACCACCCCGGAATGGGCTTTGGAGGTATCAACCGCTCTGCCGCTGACCCGGGCCGCCAGCTCAAGGATTTCCCGGGCCGAACGGTAGGAGATCGCCAGGGTTTCCTTGTCCAGACCGGACAGCTGCAGCTGTCGGCGAAAGTTGAGAAAGCCGGTCCCGTCCACGAATGAAAGTATTTTTTGCCGATCATCGGCACAGACCGTCAGGCTGCGACGCGGGGAGGTGGCAGCCAGCACCGCCTCCAGCTCCAATGCCCCAAGGTCCTGCGCTTCATCGACAATGACATGATCATAGTGATTGAGTGCCCCCGGTACTACGGCATCGGCCGGTTTTCTCAACTGGCAGAGCCGCAGCAGGATGCTGACATCCGAAAAGGAAACAACCCGGTTCTTGTCCACCAGCCGCTGCTGGATCTCGGCGAAAAAACCGTTCCGTTGCCTTTCACCGGCAAACAGGGCCTCAAGCACGTAGCTGCAGGAGAAAAAGCGCCACAGATCCATGATCGGATCGATTTTCCGGGTCTCCTGCACATAACGGCGGAGCAGTTCGGCAATGACACTGTTTTTTTTCAGAGATCCGTACGGATCATCGAACGTGGTGCTCAGGGAATAGACCCCGAGCTGCCCCAGCGCGGCAAGGGACCAGGCACTAAAGGTATCCACCCGGGTCTTGCCCAGGAGTTCGTCTGAAGTTTTCTTCACATAGTCCCGCAAAACCCTGTTGAACATCAGAACCAGGCAGCGGTTGGGACGGAACAGCTTCGGCTGGTTGAATTGCAGGTAGGACAGGCGATGGAGCGCCACCGTGGTCTTGCCGCAACCGGCGCCGCCGGTAATGTAGGTACAGCCGTCGGTTTCCTTGGTGATCATCCGGAACTGGTCCGGATCGATCAGCGCCACGATATCCACCAAACGATGATCACCGGCCAGAGTCTTGGTCTCGGCCGTGGTCTGGAAGGCCGAGCCGTTACAGTGCCAGGCATCGTCCACCAGTTCAAAAGTTTCGGCAGGAGTCTCGATCCGGTGCAGAACCTGACGCGTTATGCCGATCTTGTCCTTGCGGACCAGCAGTCCCTCCCGGT
>SBEG01000072.1 GCA_009668975.1 Deltaproteobacteria bacterium
GACAACATCGCCCACACCGCCCAGTTCGTGCAGACGGGCAATGCCCAGGCAGGCATCATTGCCCTGTCCCTCGCGCTCAATCCGGAATTAGCGAAAATGGGCGGCTACTACCTGATCCCGGACAACCTGCATCAACCGCTTGAGCAGGGCTTTATCATCACCAAACCGGCAGCGGACAAACCCCTTGCCAAAGTTTTTGCAAAGTATATGGCGGCGAAGGAGGTCCGGGCAATCATGACCAAATACGGCTTCGTACTGCCTGGCGAAGTAACCGGGAGATAGGTATGTTTCTGGCCGACAGCGATATCCAGGCGATCTGGCTGACCGTCAAGCTGGCCTCGCTTGTCACCCTCATTTTGCTGGTGGCAGGAACCCCCATTGCCTGGTGGTTGGCCCGCACCCGATCGCGCCTGAAGGGGCCGATCGGTGCGGTAGTGGCATTACCGCTGGTCCTTCCGCCATCGGTTCTCGGTTTTTATTTGCTGTTGGCCATGGGCCCCAACGGTCCGGTGGGAATGCTTACCCGTGAACTCGGTATCAGCGCCCTGCCATTCACGTTTCAGGGTTTGGTGATAGCTTCCGTATTCTATTCCTTGCCGTTCATGGTCCAGCCGCTGCAAAATGCCTTTGAAGCCATCGGCGACCGGCCGCTGGAAGTGGCGGCAACACTGCGGTCATCGCCCCTTGATACATTTTTCACCGTTGCCGTGCCGTTGGCACGCAGCGGTTTTCTCAGCGCCTCCGTTCTGACCTTTGCCCACACCGTCGGGGAATTCGGTGTGGTACTGATGATCGGCGGCAACATCCCCGGTGTCTCTCGGGTTGCCTCGGTGCAGATTTATGATCACGTTGAAGCCCTGGAATATGTCCAGGCCCACCGGTTGTCCGCGGTCATGCTCATTTTCTCGTTCCTGGTGCTGCTGGCACTCTATAGCCGGCGCGCCACTGCCAAGAAAGGCTAGCCGATGGCTGAGATAATCGCCCGATTTAAAGTTGACTGGCCCGGGTTCACGCTCGATGTGGACGTGATCCTTCCGGGAACCGGCGTGACCGCCATCTTCGGCCGTTCCGGCTCCGGCAAGACCACCCTGCTGCGTGCCATTGCCGGCCTGGAGCGGACCCGGCAGGGGTTTCTCTCCTTCAACGGGGAGGTCTGGCAGGATGCCGGATACTTCCGGCCGGTGCACAAACGTCCACTGGGCTATGTCTTTCAGGAAGCCAGCCTGTTCTCCCACCTTTCGGTGCGGAAAAATCTGCACTTTGGATTGCAGCGCTGCACAACGGCTGAGAAGATCAGCCTGGATCAGGTCATTGAACTTCTCGGTATCGGCCACCTGCTGGAGCGAAAAGCGGATTGTCTTTCCGGCGGCGAACGGCAGCGCGTTGCAATCGCCCGGGCTCTGGCTGTTTCTCCCCGCATCCTGCTCATGGATGAGCCGCTGTCAGCCCTGGACAGCGCCCGGAAGCAGGAGATCCTGCCCTATCTGGAACGTCTTCGCGACGAACTGCACATACCGATTCTGTACGTAAGCCACTCATCTGATGAGGTGACACGCCTGGCCGATTATTTGGTGGTACTCGACAGTGGCCGGGTGACGGCCCAAGGCCCCTTGGTCGAAACCATGGCCCAAATCGACTTCCCGCTCTGTGCCGGCAAGGATAAAGGGGTTGTTCTTGATGGAATTGTTGTCGAGCGTGACGAGCAATGGCACCTGATGCGCGTCGAGTTTTCCGGCGGTTCACTCTGGTCCCGCGATCGCGGCATCCCCTTAGGGCGCAGGGTGCGGTTATTGGTTCCGTCGGGAGGAGTGAGCATTTCCCTGGAGCCGCAGAAAGATTCCAGCATTCTCAACAGCCTGCCCGGCCGGGTGGAAACAGTGCTCGATGGCGATCACCCCGGTCTATCGCTGGTGAAGGTCAGAGTTGGCAAATCAGCGCTGCTCGCCCGGGCAACGAAACGTTCTTTGGCGTTTCTGGCGCTGGAACCGGGCCAAACAGTCTGGGTCCAGGTAAAATCAGCATCGGTTAAGGAATGAATCGCTTGCGGAGTCTGCTATCAAACCAGGTCCGACGGTGGAGTGGGAAGGGAGTGAAACTCGTTGAAGAAAAAACTTGGGGTCAGCTTAAGGGGATTTTGATAAAAAAACTTTGGCAGACTACTGATTCCATTGTAAACTGCCGCCATGCATTTCTTGACTGCCTCACAAGAAACCTGCCGCCTCATTCTCATTTCTCTTTTCCCCGAAAGTGCCAAACGTATTGTTCCCGGGGAAAGGGCTGACGATGTATATACACATTATCAAACATACTATTACGTCGTAACCGGAAAAAAAAAACCACTACAACAGCACGATCCCGAGTTTACGGAATCCCCGCTTGAAACGGTGAGAATATTTTTCCCCAAAACCCTCGCCCTGGCTGCGCCGTTTCTGCTTTTCCGCATGAAGCGCAAGGGCTTTTCAGAGAGCAGGGTCACGGTTCAGAACGGCGGTCTGTTGCTGACAGCAACAAGATGATCATTTCCATTAGCAGGAGATGCTCCAGCAGTGACCAGGCCAAACCTGCCAGAACGTTCCTCGCTTATTCCTTTACAATCGGAAAGACGCTGTAGGGGCGGCCCCGTGTGGCCGCCCGGAACTGGGCAACCACACGGGGTTGCCCCTACATGAAATGCCTATTTAATTGCATAGTCGAATCAGTATGTTAAACCGCGCAGTCGCTGGGATCGCCCTGAATCTTGGCAACGGCGTGGGGTATCGCAGCCCAGACTGCCTCGATGTTTTCCACCGCACCCTTCGGACTTCCCGGCAGGTTGATGATGAGGGTTCTATTCCTGATCCCGGCAACCGCCCGAGAAAGGGCCGCGGACGGCGTTTTGGCAAGGCTCCTGAAACGCATCAACTCCCCCAGACCGGGGATTTCCCGCTCGAGGATCTTTGCGGTTGCTTCCGGTGTAACATCCCGCGGCGAAACACCCGTCCCGCCGGTTGTCAGGATGATATCCAAGGTTCCGCTATCGGCCCACTCGGCAAGCCTTTCTGAAATCAGCCCCAGTTCGTCAGGGATCATTTCATAAGCGGCTGTCTCGACGCCTCGGGCACGGAGCCACTCGGTTAGAGCGGGGCCGCTCAGATCGGTTCGCTCCCCGCGGGCGCCCTTGTCGCTCAACGTCAGGATTCCAGCCTTCACGGCTTTTCCTCCCGTTTATAGGTGCCGCTCTTACCACCCTCTTTGAAAAGCAGCGCCACCTCCCCGATGCGGATGCCCTTATCGGCCCCTTTACACATGTCATAGATGGTAAGGGCTGCGACCGAAGCAGAGACCATGGCTTCCATTTCCACGCCGGTCCTTTCGAAGGCACGCACCATGGCCTCGACACGTACGGTGCCAGACTCCAGGTCGGTGGTAAAGTCCACCGTCACCGCATGCAGGGCAAGGGGATGGGAAAGAGGTATCAGGTCAGGGGTCTTTTTCGCGGCAGCAATACCGGCCAGACGTGCGACACCGAGAACATCACCCTTGGCCACGGTACCACCGGTAATATTTTCCAGTGTTTCCCTTTTCAGGTAGACGGTGGCCGTTGCAATAGCGGTGCGCAAGGTCGGGGACTTGGCGCTGATGTCCACCATGACCGCCTTGCCCTGGTCGTCAAAATGATTGAAGCTCATAGTTTCTCCCATATATAAAAGTAGGGGCGCTGCTTGCCGCGCCCTGTTTCACCA
>SBEG01000011.1 GCA_009668975.1 Deltaproteobacteria bacterium
CCCCTCACCCCTTACCCCTAACGCCGAGTTTACTCCTTCCTGTTCATCAGGCTGGCGGCATAGGCGGCACCGAAACCGTTGTCGATGTTCACCACGGTGACGCCGGAGGCGCAGGAATTGAGCATGCCCAACAGGGCCGCGATGCCGCCGAACGAGGCGCCGTAGCCGACCGAGGTGGGGACGGCGATGACCGGCCGGTTTACCATGCCGCCCACCACTGAGGGCAGGGCGCCTTCCATGCCGGCCACCACAATCAGGACCGACGCGGATAAAATCAGGTCTTTCCTGCCCAGGAGGCGGTGGATACCGGCCACCCCGACGTCGAAGAGCTGTTCCACTTCGTTTCCCAGGAGCCGCGCCGTCACCACCGCTTCGGCTGCCACCGGAATGTCTGAAGTGCCGGCGGAGATGACGAGGATCGTGCCTTTGCCGGTGACCTCGACCGGATTCTGTTCGATGGTGAGTGCGCGGGCATCTTCATGGTAGCGGGCTGACGGAAAGACTTCGCCAACCTCCCGGGCCTTGTCACTGCTGAGCCGGGTCACCAGGACATTGCCGCCTTTTGCCATGAGGGCCGCGACGATCTGGCAGATCTGGGCGACACTCTTGCTCTCGCCGAAGACTACCTCGGGAAAACCTTGACGCAAAGAGCGGTGGTGATCGATGTTGGCGCAACCGATATCTTCATAGGGCAGGTGGCGGAGCCGTTCGACTACCTGGTCAACGGTTGCTTCTCCTCGCTGGAGATTTTGCAGGAGCGAGCGCAGTTCTTTTGATTCCATGGTCGGACCCCGGTGTGTCAAAAGGGAAAATTGAGCCTCTAAAAATAGCACTATTTCATGGGGAAGCGAAGGAAAAATGCGAATGGTGGAAGATTTGCCGCAGCCTTGTCAGCGACGATAGATGGAGGGCGGGGAGGTGCCCGAGTATGTGGGCGCTTTCTTACTATTCGTCGGGCAGCTGTTGCGCAACCTTGTGAAATTCCTCCTGCACTTCTAGAAAGGCTTCGACGATGGTTGGGTCAAAATGGCTCCCCTTGTTCCGGACGATGATGTCCACGGCATCCTCATGGCTGAAGGCCGGCTTGTAGCGACGCTTGCAAATGATTGCGTCATAGACATCGGCAACAGCCATAATCCGGCCGAAAAGGGGTATTTCTTCTCCGGTAAGACCTTCCGGGTAGCCGGTGCCGTTCCATTTTTCGTGATGGGAGTAAGCAATGATTTTGCCGAATTGCAGAAAAGAGTCCTTCACATCGGCTCCGTACAGGTGCTCCGCCCGCTGGATGGCTTCACGTCCGTAGATGGTATGCTTTTTCATTTCCCGGTATTCGTCCTCTGTCAGGTTTGCCGGTTTCAGCAGGATGCTGTCCGGGACGGCAACTTTGCCGATATCATGGAGTGTTGCGGAGCGGAAGAGCAGGTCAATGGTTTCCTCGTCGAGTATTCCGGCAAATCTCGGGTTCCTGGCCATCTGATCCGAGAGAAGTTTTACATAATGCTGACAGCGTTCAATGTGCCTCCCGGTTTCACTGTCACGCGATTCCGTCAGGGCTGCCAGGCATTGAATGGTAAAGTTCTGCATCGCCACAAGGTCCCTGTTCCGGGACTTCAGGGTCTGTTCCTCGCGCCAGTATTTGATAAAGGTGAGCAGGGTGAAGTTGCCGCCAAGTGTTACCAGGGGTAAAAGAGGCGAGATAAAAATTCCTTTTGTCTTGAGAGCCCAGCTCGCTGCGAGCCAGAGGCCGGCACAACAACCGGCAATGACGGATAAGCCGAGGACCGAGCGGGTCCAACTGAGAATCAAGGCGGAGAGGATTCCGCAAAACAGTACCAGGAGTAGTTCGATGCCGGGGGTCCAGTAGGGGCGGCGAAAAAACTCGTTTTGCAGCATATTGTCGACGATTGTTGCATGGATTTCCGTGCCCGGGGTGGCTGCAGTCAGGGGGGTGGTCCGGTACTCCTCAAGCCCGACCGCGGAGGTGCCGACGAAAACGATTCGTCCCTCGATACTCTTTCGCTCGACTGAATCCTGCAGTATGTCCAGGGCCGAGAGGTGGGTGAAGGGTTTCCGTGAGCCGTGGAAACGGACTAGGATGTTTGCTTTTGCATCGACCGGGATGCTGATGTCGTTTACGAGGACACTGTCCAATTTGCCCGAGGCTGTTTTCAGAACTGCCTGCCTGCTCTGTTGTGTCTGCATGAGAGTGGCCAGCGGCAGGCTCGGGTAAAGTTTCCCCTGGTATTCGATGATGAGGGGGACGCGTCGCAGGACTCCGTCACTATCCGGGGTCATATTGAAAAAGCCTGAACCGGAGACTGCGCTTTGAAACGGCAAGAGGCTGCAAGTGGCACCCTCGGCACGGAAAAGGCCTGAAGGGCGTTCCGTCGTTCCGTTCTGATCCAGGATGGCCACGGGCAGAGGATGCCGGGGACATTCCGCCGCTGACTTGCCGTCGGCTGAAAAGAGAAAGCTGTAGCCAAGGATAAAGGGGCCTTCCGAGAGGACGTCCGCGAGGATTGCGTCATTGTCCTGCAATTTTGCCGGGACACCTTGTAGATCGAGCGAGATGCCGAATTCCCCCTGGAAATTTTTGCTGACCTCACGCAGAGAGTTACGGTCCGGTTCGGGGAAGACCATGTCAAGGGTGATGCTGGTGGCGCCCAGCAGGCGGATTTTGTCCAGAAGAGCGGCGATGCGGTAACGCGGCCACGGCCATTGTCCGTAATGGGCGAGGCTTTTTTCATCGATGTCGATGATGACCGGATTTACCTCTGTCGAAGGGGGAGCGGCCATGCTTCCGGAGCGCAGGAGAGTGTCGTAAATCTTGTAGTCGAGAAAATGGAAGAATACCGGACGGTAGGTGGCGAGCAGGGCAAGGAGAAAGGTGAAACCGATGCCGACGAAGAAAATCCAGCCATACATCTTTTTCGGTTTTGCCAGGAGAGCTTTCCGTATTGCCAGGAAGGTCATGGATCAGTCCTTGTCGCGTGGGGTATTCCAGGCTGGGTTCAACGAACCACGACCTCAACTCGTCTGTTTTTCGGTTCCCTGACTTCGTCTTCCGTCGGGATGAGCGGGTTGTCCTCGCCATGGGAGGTCACCTCAAAGAATCTTGGGTCAATCCCGAGTGCCAGGAGAAATTTCTGGACCAGAATGGCCCGCTCCATACCCAGGTGAAAATTGTATTTCCGGGGGCCAACCCGGTCAGTATGACCAACGACACTTACATCCGTTGATCCGTGGTCAACGATTGCCGGGAGGATTTTGCCGAGGAGTTTCCGGGAATCACCCGATAATTCGGTGGTGCCGGTTTTGAAGTAGAGGATGAAATGGATCGGGGCAGGGGGCAACGCCTTAATTGTATTGCCGAAAATGTCTTGAATTTTCTGCTCGTCAAGGATTTCAGGCTCCTTGGGAGCGCTCTTTGCGGATTGTATGGCGGTTGCCTGATTCGGTTCCTGCAGCATCTGGCTCCCTCCCAGGTTGGAGACGACGAGTTTGCCCGTCGAACCATCAGGCTGGGGGAGGAGGACAACTACGGCGCGGTCGCGACTGCAGGCTGTCAGGCAGAACAGAACAGCCAGGCCAAGGAGCATCAGTCCGATTTTATTCATGAAATACCTCGCGGGATATCAAAGGTGGCCATAACCTTCTTCACGGGGAGCCGTCAGTTTGTTCTACGTTGCAATCAAGATGGCACAAAACCCAACCACCACCCGGTCCCTCCTTTGTCAGGAGGGGTTAGGGGTGATAAGGTGTCAGCTTGAATGCCTATTTGAAATTAGTCGTCGGGATTTTCAGCCATTACCGCGAACCTGGTTCCGCGGATACCGATGTTTGCGACAGGCGTTTCGAAGCGGACGGACTCTGGAGACAGTTTGCCGATTATTCCTGTTACGCAGGCAGCGGTTCCTCGAACTAATTTCGTGATAAAGGACAATTTCCCCTCTGCTGGTGAAAAGAGAAATTCAGTTATGGCAATTTCACTATTCGGTCCCAGGGAAAGGAGCGTGTCATCTCGGAAAACAATGGCCATGTTTCCATCGGAGCCGGTTTTTAGCAGGTCACCCCGGAAAACTTTGCTGCCTTTTGTTGCCTGAATCGATATTTTTTCGCGAATAATTGTGCTTGAGCCGACAACGGTTTTGATACTTGCCACCGGCGTGTCGTCAATCGCCTGGACAGGGAATGGTGCAAGCAGACAAGCTGCCAGAATAAAGCCGAGGATTTTCTTCATGGTCATACCTCCTTCTGCGTATCGAAGCGAGTCCGTACCAAAAACCTGAGAGAGGGTTATTTTGATTCGCTCTCACGCATTTTGTCGAGGGAGCCGAAAATTCCGTAGCCTACCTGTCCGAAAGCTCCCGGGCATCTTTTACCTCTTGTTGCGGGTCAATATTAGGTAATAATAACACAATTCCTCAAAATATCGCCTGTCTACTTCACGAAATACCCTCTATACAGCATTATATCCCGCCATCCTGGTTAGGAAAGAAACGTTTTTTTTTCATTGATTGCTGGCAGGAAAAAAGCGAAAAAGCATCAAGGTATTTGATGCTGGGAAATTAATTCCGATTCTTGGACTTTTAGCGCTCAGGAAGTATTGTGAAGCGAGAGGTGGAGATGGTTTCAGTGAAAAAAGAAAAGGGGCCTCTCGCTGATGAGAGACCCCTTTTATTGATGTTAGCTGGTCGGGATGACTGGATTCGAACCAGCGGCCCCTTGCTCCCGAAGCAAGTGCGCTACCAGGCTGCGCTACATCCCGACGACCGCCTTTATAGCTTTTTGCCGCCGTTTTGTCAACTGGTTATCATGGGCCGAAGATGCTTGAGTTCATTCGTACTTTCTGCAACGAACCAGCAGCTCTTTTCACTGGAAAGCCTTTTCCAGAATGGCAACAACATCTTCTTTGCTGGGGTTTCGCGGGTTGAAAATGGTGCTGATCTCCTTCAGAGAATCCAGGGCGATTTTTTCGAAATCGTCGCGGGAAACCCCGAGTTCTTTCAAGGTGGGGATGCCGATCGTACGGGACAGGTTCAGAACCGCGGCGATCGTTACCGGCAGCGCCTCGTTCGCTGCCAGGTTCTTTATGTCCAGACCCATTGCCACTCCGACATCTTTGACTCTCTCCGGAACAGCCTGCCCGTTGTATTCCATGACATAGGGCAGGACCGCGGCATTGGCAAACCCGTGCGGGACGCCGGAGTAGACGCAGAGAGGGTGGGAAATGGAATGGGCAAGACCGAGAATCGCCGAGTTATAGGCGAATCCCGCCAGGATGCTGCCCAAAAAGATGTTGGTGCGTGCCGCCATGTTGCAGCCGTTCTGTACCGCTTCCGGGAGGTTGGAAAAAATCAGTTCGATCGCTTTCAGGGCATTGATGTCCGTGGGAATCGAATTTGCTACCGAGAGGTATGCTTCGATAGCATGGGCCAGGGCAGCCATCCCGGTCGAAGCGGTGAGAGCTGGGGGCGCCCCAACGGTGAGTCGCGGATCAACAAGCGCAACACGCGCACCGACGTTCTGACCACCGATGACCATTTTCTTCTGCTGCGTGGTGTCGGTAATAACGGTAAAGGAGGTAACCTCACTGGCGCTGCCCGCGGTTGTCGGGATGGCGATCACCTGGACCCCGGGGTTTTTTACCAGATTTATCCCGTCGTACTGGTTGATGGGGGATTCATTGGTCATCAGGATGGAAACGGCCTTGGCCGCATCGATGACACTGCCTCCGCCAACGGCAACAATTGCTTCAACCCCGGCTTCCTTGGCCAGAAGGGCTCCTGCTTCCACAAGTTCATCGGTGGGATTCGGCTGCACCTCTCCCCATTCCGTTACTTCGAGCTTGGCTGCTTTCAGAGAAGACAAAACGGTAGCGGCATGTCCGGCCTTTTTGACTTCGCTGTCGTAAATACAGAGAACCTTGGATACTTCAAAACCGAGCAGCAGGTGACCGACTGTCTCGGCGGTTCCGGGAGCGAATGCTACGGAGCTGGGAATTGAGAAATGAAAATGCATTACAGGCGCCTCCTCTGGCTTTTACTGAAAAGATCTTTAGAGCTTGTCCGTATATAAACATCCAGGCTCGCATCCCTTCTTCACTCAGTCTTTCACCGTTCCTCAATCACAAAATCCTCGACGTAGCAACGCTACGCCTGCGGTTCTGCTCAATCAGACCGGCCAAATCCTGCATAAATCCGGGCGAGATCGCTTGTGCTATTTTTTACGGACAAGCTCTTGATCTGATGTTGTGTCGAAAATATTTATATACATTCCGGAAGGTTATACAATAATTTGAGTTTCTTGCCCTAAATCAGGAGAGAGGGTGAAATTATTGTCTCCTTGAAAAAAATCACCGCCTAACCGGAATTCTGTTAAATTATCGGCGAATCATACCCCCATTGTGGTGGCGTTTCAATATTTTTTCCGTCCAGAGAAGTACCCTCTGTGGAGTATGGTGACGGTGTTTTGCTAGGGTATGGTGGAACTGCCCAGAAAAGATCAGTATTTTAGGGTTTTGAGCGCAAAATAAAAACAGCAATTTTCATGTTGACAATCGATGTTTACGTATTTAAAATCAGCGGCTGTTTGTCGATGATTTTTTCCTTGAAAATAATCACGGCGGATTGACCCGCTTCCGGATGATCTGGATTATTGGAACGGGTCGAAATTTATAGCGACGATGAAATTCGGATTTTCTACCCTGTCCGTCGTTAAGGGGAGTTGATACTTCGGATCGTTCAAACCTGCTCGTGCCGGTGGTCGGTAACGAAGTGGTTTGGAGTCAAAGAGCCCAGATTCTGGGGAACTTACATCGAGAGGAGAAAAATCAGATGGCACTTCCGTTCAAAAAAGGAAACGTTGTAAAGTATGAAACAGGTTATGTTGCAAACGTCATGAACGTTCTTGATGACGCCCTTATCCTTGATCAGGACAGCGCAGGAAATTCCGGCATGTTCAGGGTTGCAGTTGACCCGAACAATGTTGAAGCAGCTGGCCTCAAGGTAATCAGGTAAGCAGAAGAAGTATAGTGAAGTTTTTTAGTAGGTTGGTATCGGTTGTTTCCGATTGAATACAGAAAAGGTGTACGCATATACAACGCAGTATAAAGCCGAATGTTAGGTCGCCGTTTGCCGCGGCCTTGACATAGACGTACCGCTCGGCCATACCGAACCGAAATTTGGTTACGGGTACGATACCAGAAAGCCCCCTGCCGGCAAAGGCAGGGGGCTATTTTTTTATTTTCAACGGCTACTTTGAAAAGCAAGCGGCCGCCGCGTTTGGTTTTGTTTAGCCCTGTTTGTCAATAATGCCGAGTGTTTTTATTAATTTGTCGACAGTGTAGGGTTTTGATACTGCTGCGATAAACCCGTACTTACTGTACTCCGCCAGAACCGGGTCATTGGAATAGCCGCTGGATACGATGAGCCGGGCTTCAGGATCGATGGCAAGGATGTTTTGCGCAGCTTCTTTTCCGCCCATCCCCCCGGGAATGGTCAGATCCATGATTACGGCGTTAAAAGGCCTGCCAAGTTCCTGTGCGGTTTTGTAAATATCGATGGCTTCTTCTCCATTCTTGCAGGTGTAAACCTGGTAGCCGAGAAGGCTGAGTAATTCCGAGGACAGGCTGCGAATCATCTCCTCATCATCCATGATCAGGATCTGTTCCGTGCAATGAGGTATGTTGACCGCCTTGTTTTCTGAAACCTCCTGCTTGCCGCATTCTTTTCCCGATGAAGGTAAGAGCAGCGTTACCGTTGTACCAGCGTCGGTCTCAGAATGCGCCACGATCGAGCCTCCATGTTTCCTGACGATGGAATACGCCGTGCTGAGCCCCAGGCCAGTGCAGCCGCCTTTGGTGGTAAAGAACGGATCAAAAATCTTGTCCAGAATTTCGGATGGGATGCCGCCACCATGGTCTGAAAAGGAAATCATGATGTATGCTCCGGGAGGAAGTTCGTGGGTATTTTTATCATCCAGAACAATTTCTTTTGCTTCAATTACTACTTCGCCACCATTTGGCATGGCCTGCGCCGCATTCAGGATGATATTGCTGAAGGCCTGACCCATTTGTTCTTCGTCCGCATCCACATAAAGATCTTCAGAAACGTTGCAGATTTCTTTGGTTTTTGTGCCGCGTAACGCCAGTGAAACCGATTCGTGTAGGAGGTGGGCTGTCGAAACGCACTGTTTCATGGGATTGCCGCCCTTTGCAAAGGTTAAAAGCTGCCGGGTAAGATCCGTGGCTCGGTGTGATGCTTTTTCGGCCTCTTCCAATGCTTTTAATGCCTTGTTTGGAACTTGAAGGTAAATGCGTGCCAGAGAGGTATAGCCGATCATCGCCGTCAGAATATTGTTGAAGTCATGGGCAATGCCGCCAGCCAGAACGCCCACGCACTCCAGCTTCTGGGCCTTGAAAAGCTGCTCTTTCATGCGCCTGTGTTCGGTCGTGTCTGAAATCGTGCCGGTGATGCGCGCCGGTTTTCCACTGGCAGTCCGGCGAATCACTTTGCCCCTGTTGAGGATCCAGCGATAGTCGCCGGTTTTCTTGCGCACGCGATGTTCAAAAGAACAGCTGGCCACTTTACCATTGCCAATTTTTTCAAAAGTCTCCGTGGCGGCCTGGGCGTCCTCGGGATGAATGAGCTGCAGCCACTCAGCCAGGTCCTGTTTGAGTTCATACGCATCATGTCCCAGGATCTCCTGAAACCGGCCGGAGAAAAACACTTTTCCGGTCAACACATCCCAGTCCCAGGCTCCATCCCCGCTACCTTCGAGGGCAAATTGCCAGATTTTTTCATTTTCGAGGTTTTCAACGCGGGCTAAGAGGACTTTGTGAAAAAGCCAGATGATGAGACCTCCGGCAAAGAGTGCCGCGATGCTGAACCAGAGGATGAAATGCCGGATCGTCGTCAAGCCTTCCCGGTAAAAGTCACGGGTTGTTTTTGCTCGTAAAATCAGAACGGGCTGTCCAGCAAGGTCTCGAATAAGAGCGTATCCTCCGATTTCACTGTCGTTGAGCGCAATCGTGGCTGTCTCGGCCCTCTTCAGCAGTTGCTCCCTGGCGAAGCGGAAGTCCTGGGTCAAGGTGCCTGAGGCAAGGGGCTGAAGCGAGATCTTCAGTTGGGTCAGAAGGTCAAGTTTATTGATCAGCTCAAGATTAAGGGCGCGACACATAATCAAAGCGCCGCGGGCCGGCAATTGTTTAGCACTGTCAAATACCGGTTCGGAGGCTATCAGGATTGGTCCGGACGGCAGAAGATAAACACCCTTGTGCCCGTGTTTCAGACTCAGGAGCGGGGAATTTCTGGTAAGGATGGCGGAGATGTCGTGGGATAAAGTTGCCGAAACCTTTTTTCTGCCGTCGAGGTTCGAGCCGTAGACGATTTTGCCGGTCTGGTCAACGAAGGCTATGGCGGTCAGCTGCAATCTGAGGAAGGTCTCGGTTCTCAGATTCCGGGTGATGTATCGGGAGTCGGGGTCTTGAACAAAAGCGTAGGATTCGTCCCATGTGGCCCAATCCTGCACTATCCTTTGGAGGGAATCGGTTTCTGCTTCGATATGGAGGACTGCCCGTTGAACTTCCTCTCGCACATGGCGGGTATCGAGGGTGGTATAGCTCTCGAGGAGCACGTACCTGGAGAATGCTACGAAAAGAGCTACCAGGATGAAAATGCCTGAACTGGTCAAAAGCACTGCTTTTGTCTGCGGTCTCATAGTTGATTCCCCTTGATGCGTGCACGAAGATCGGCGGGCGGAGTATCTTTCTTTCCTGCGCGACTGGGTTGTTCCCAGGGGGGGCGATTCGCGTGACCTGGTTGTTGCGGTCAGGTAACGGGGTCACGTTTTATATCGCCAGGAGATTCGGATCACGCCACTGTGAGCAATGAGTGAACCGAATTCTCAGCACAGGGAATAAATGCAGAAGAGGTGGCCTTTGGTGACTTCTTGCTGCTGGTCCGGAAGGGTGTTTGTCCCAAAATGCAGCCGTTCTGTCCTGTAAGTATTCTCGCATGTTGTTAATGGGTTAATTTGTTTGAACATATGTCTGTCCGGTCTCTGACGCTAATTAATCAATGTGAACAAAACTGTTAAAGGCGATGATAATTTAGTGGTAACGACAGGTTGACTGAATTGTTACTAGTATGTATCGCATTTTTTAGTTCATATAAAGTCGTAGAAAAGGTGAAAATCATGTAGGGTAAAAAGTGACTTGCTTTCAGCGGATAGTAGTTCATAATTGCCTAAAATAAGTCGGTTTTTTGACAAAAAGGTATTTTCATGAGCGAAGACTTTTCCCATTGAATCGTGCCTGGTGATTAGATATTTTACATTAAATAGGGTGGCCGTCCTGTGTGAGGTTTGTTCCGGGGGGGCTTTTGGGTGAAGCAACCTGAGGGCGAGGCCACAAAAAAGCGGTAAAAATCACTAAGAGATATATGGTTCCTGCGACTCGAAAAGCAGGTGATTGATTTCAGCATAGCTCTTTCTGTTGTTGGTCATTGGTCTGGATACTGCTCTGGAGGCTGGGGCCGCCACTCCATTTCACAAGATCTTTTCTGGACAGAATATAAGGAAAAAGTACCGGTGATTACTGCCATTGTAGTGCTTCAAGCCCTGTTGATTTTTTTGCTGCTTCTGAGCAGAAACTCGCTACGCAGGGCTCAATTCGCGCTTAAGGAAAGCGAGGAGCGTTTGAAGGACGCCTTGGAAACGGCAAATAGGGTGTTTCGCTACATGGAAACAGCACGGGAGAATGAGCGGAGGCACATTGCCCGTGAAATTCACGATGAACTTGGTCAGGCCTTGACAGCTTTGAAGATCGAGCTACACCGCCTCAAAAATAACCCTACGGAGAAGCTGGAAGTTTTAACGGCAGCCATCGACCGCATGTCGGACCTTGTTTCGAATACCATCCGGGATGTGCAGCGGATTTCATCCGAGCTCCGTCCCCGGCTGCTGGATGACCTCGGACTTGTTGCTGCCATCGAATGGCTTTCGGAAGAATTCAGCGAAAGGATGGGGATACCCTGCAATTTTGAGCGGCAAAATGCCGAGTCCTGCGCCGGGACCGCCTGCTCAACGGCGATCTTCCGGATTGTGCAGGAGTCGCTCACCAACATCTGTCGTCACGCGCAGGCTTCGCAGGTAGAAATAACCCTTGATTGTGGCGGCGGCAACGCCCTGCTGAAAATTGTCGATGACGGAATCGGCGTTAGCAAAGGCCAGCTTACTTCGGAAGAATCTCTCGGTCTTCTCGGGATGATGGAACGTGCTCACATGTGTGGAGGGAAAGCGGATATTTACGGGGAACCGGGCAAAGGGACAACGGTAATTGCAATGATCCCCTGCTCAAAGGAGGTCGAAGACAATCATGAAGATACTTATAGTTGACGACCATCCCTTGGTCAGGAAGGGGATTTGTCATACGTTATCGAGTTTCGGTGCGGAAACCGATGAGGCTGCATCCGGGGTGGAAGCTCTCACAAAGGTCGCCGAGATTGCCTATGACCTTGTTCTGCTGGATATTTCCCTTCCCGGCCGGAGCGGCCTGGAGATACTCTCTCAGTTAAAAAAAGAGCACCCCCGGCTTCCTGTCCTGATTCTCACCATTCACTCGGAAAAACAGTACGCAATCCGGGCAATGAAGGCAGGTGCCGCAGGGTACTTGACAAAAGACTGCGAACCGGAAAAACTCATTCAGGTCATTGAGCACATCGTTGAGAACGGGCGTTATCTCAGTAAAAAAATTATGGAAATAATGGCCGACGATTTAACCTGTTTCGTTTCTCAGAAGCAGTTTCGGCATGAACAGCTCTCCGACCGTGAATTTCAAGTGGCGAGACTTATTGCCTCAGGGCGAACCGTCGGACAAATCGCCGAAGCTATCAACCTGAGCGTGAATACGGTGAGCACCTACCGGACCCGCCTGCTTTCCAAGCTCAATATGAAGACAAATGCCGAACTAACCGCCTATATGGTGCGCAAGGGTTTGGTTGAATAACCAGTCGATAGATTCTCGCAGATTTGAACATCGGCCCGGGTCAGCATCCTGCTCCTTTCTTATTCCGCTGTTTCGGCGTACTTTATTACAATTATTTGCACCCCTCCCCAGTCTTAGATCCAGGTATCTGTTTAATTTTGTTATGTATGTTTGACCGCAGCTTTTTGGCACGTTCTTTGAAAAGGTAGTGTCATCTATTTCACTGGCGGAACTTCAATGTCAACGGTGTCCGGTAGCTTTTCTTGGCGATTCAGGCCGCAATGTGTATAATATAGCGTCTGTATCACTAAGATACCGCAGATACGAAGTAGCGTCCGGTCACCGTGCGTAACGGTGAGCGGAGGGACTTTGTCGTAGAGCGGCTTGCCGCGGATTAATCTACAGGGAGGAAGTTATGTTTGGTTTCGGAACGCCGCAAATAATAATTATTCTGTTTATTGTGCTGCTGATATTTGGCGTGGGCAGATTGCCGGAGATAGGCAGTTCCATGGGCAGGGCAATAAAAAACTTCAAGAAGGGTATCGACGGAAAAGATGATTAGGCCGATGGCAGGGTTTTCCCGAACGAAAGCCTTGCCTCCCTAAAGTCGTGAACGTTGAGCCGAGGGTGTAGTGGTACCGTCGATCAATCGTGCGGTGAACCAACTGCAAAGCTGTATTTGGACCACCACGAGGTTCACGTAATGTAAATCAACCTTTGAAAAGTCCGACATCGAAATGATAGCGGATAGAGCATTTGCCCCTGGAATTGAATTTTCTTCTCCGCTGGGTATGTCCGCCCAAGTGAAATACCTTCGCCCGGCCTACATTCGTTTGGCTGCGTTGTGCTGTCCTTTCTTCAGAGACCGCTTGATTCTTTCCTTTTTAAAATCATCATTTTTACTGACAAAGTAAGTTATTCTTCGGGAGAGTGCTGCATTTTTTTCTGCAGTATTGGATGGCTTTTCTCAGGTGGGAATTTCTTCGACAAGAGTGAACTTGGAGCCGGGTCTCAACCAGGGACGTTTGCTCGGAGCAATCCAGCAGTTGGGACATAGCGGGCGTGGTGCACGAATATGCAGAAAAGTTTTATAGTTGAAAAAATCGTCGTGAAACCAGGTTTCCCGTTCGACTTGGCACGGTCTTCCTTGTGCGGTTAATGCAGAACAGGTGGTGGGACAGTCACCGACGAAGTCGATGCTGATATCAAGTCGATTTGACTCTTTTTCCATGGCCAGAGAAACGATCTGCCAAGGGTAGGAAAGTCCAAGTGTTGCAGCAAAGATCGCAGGATGTTCCATATCGATTCCTTTCAATGGTGTCCACAGCTGGTATGGAGAATCTGTGGATTTTTATGAAATATTTCACTTCAATAAACGTGCCAGAGAGTGTCTGCTAAAAAAGCTATTAAATATAAGCTGTTACGAGAAAAGTGCTGAATCTGCCTTTCGTGAGGTTATGTCGAAATTGGCGCAACGCATTTTGCGGGTTTCATATATTGTGTAAGTATAAAGCGTATTTGGCGGGTAGTGATTTGTACCGCCTGATTGATATTTCGCACCCCTGTTTCGCTCTTTGTCATTTTGTTTAAATATTGCCACTATTGCGGATATATTATGTTTGCGCTATATAGTAATCTGGCTGGAATTTCCGGAGAAGTTTTGAGAGCAGGGGTTTTACCAGAAATAACGGTTGGCGGGGTAAGTGAGGGATAAGGAAATCGAGGGTAGCGTTTTTGGTACCGAATGGGATTGTAAATAAAAAATACTTATTGGATATTCTGGTTTTTTCTCTGATGCTGCTGGTCTTGACTGTTTCGGAACTGGCAATCACTGAGCTGTTTTCTGCCTTTTTTGTCACGTTGAACATTTTGTCGGCAAGTCTGATCAATGCACTAATTCTTCTGCTGTTATACGCCTTTCCCCTCTGGTTTTTCATTTTCCAGCCTTTTCTGGCCAGGTCTCGCAATGAGAGCTCACTGCAAAAGTCTTCCTTAGTTCGTCTGTTTCTCGAAACACTGGCCGCAATATTTTTGACAGAGTTCCTGGTAATGTTCCTCCTTGGAATGCTCCTTCCCGGTCTGGACCCGAAAACCAGGGGTCTCCTGGATGCAGGTTTGGTCCTGCTGATCTTCAGCTTAATATTCCTGCGGATTTTTCTCCATCCTGAAATCCGTAAGCAAAGAGCACTCCTGGTGGACTCGCTTTCCACCCCGCTGAAATTGTACGGACTACTCTTGCTGATGATTTTTCTCGCAGACCTTTTTGAATCGCAGATTTTGTTCATATTTTCCCCCACATTGGGTCTGCTCGGCAAGGAATTTCTTGATGCATTTCTCTGCACGCTTGTGGTCGCCCCACTAATGTGGCTGGTTCTGATGCGGCCCCTCAAGCGGCTTGCTTTGGCGGAAAAGTCTTTTTGCGATGCACTGCAGGGCCAAGTCATTGATGCTATAATTACCTTCGATCAGCAGGGAGTGATCCGGTCAGCAAACCCGGCAGCCGAGCGGATTTTCGGCTATCTGTCTGATGAGTTGCTTGGCCGGCCGGCAGAAATTCTGTTGCAGGACGGCCAGCAGGTTCTGGACAAATTGGTGCATGACACAAAAATGTTCAACAACGGCAATTCTCACCAAGTCTCCCGGGAGATTGCTGGACGTCATCTTGATGGGTCAGTGATTCATTTGGATGTGTCGGTGAGCAGGGTTTATCTTGATGACGATGAGCGGTTTCTGCTGATTCTGCGGGATGTGGGGGCACGAAAGCGGATCGATGAGGCACTCCGCTCCAGCGAAGAGCGTTTCAGGATTGTCGCCAACAGCGGTAATGAAGGTATCTGGGACTGTGATCTTGTGACCAAATCACTTTTCTATACCCCGCGTTTCGCGGAAATGCTCGGCTATCAGCCAGATGAATTGGCGCATGTCTTCGGAGTTCTGGAGGATCTCCTGCACCCGGATGACCATGACCGGATTATGAAAGAGGTCAGCAATCACCTGATTTACCGGACTCCCCTTGAGAGCGAAAGCAGGCTGCGTAACCGGTCAGGAAACTATCTCTGGTTTGGGATGCGGGGACAGGCAGTATGGGATTCTTCCGGTAAACCTATTCGTCTTGCCGGCGCAATCAGCGACATCACGAGCCGGAAAGAGGCTGAACAGGCACTCCAGGACAGTGCCTTACGACTCCGGCAGATTTTTGAACAGATTGAGGATGCCGTATTTTTTATGAAACTGGGGACCAGTTCCATCATCGACTTGAACCCTGCAGTAATGGAACTTTTCGGTTACACCAGAGAAGAGTTGCTGGCAAACGGTTTGCAACTCTGTTGTCATCCGTATTATCTCGCCAGGACGAGCAAGGGGATCAGTGATCTTCGCCCTGGAAAAACCTTGTCGCTCGATAACATTACCTGTGTGCGGAAAGACGGCAGCGAAATAATTACCAGTGTCCGCGGAAAAATAATGGACCTGCAGGGTGTTGGAATCGTCTATTGTTCCTTCCGGGATGTTACTGCACGAATCCGCATGGAAGAAGAAGCCCGGCTCATCCAGGCAAAGCTGATCCAGGCTAACAAGATGACCACCCTTGGTCTTCTGGTCTCCGGAGTTGCCCATGAAATCAATAATCCGAATAACTACATTTTGACAAACACCCAACTTTTGTCCCGGGTCTGGGAGGACGCCGTCAAGCTTCTCCGCGAATATCAGAAGGAAAACGGAGAGTTTAATCTGGGAGGACTGCCTTTTTCGGAAATTGCCTCAATTTCGCCGAAAATTTTTGCCGACATTGTCGATGGGACACGCAGGATCGATGAAATCATTTCCAATCTGAAAAGTTTTGCCCGTCAGGAGATGAAATCTCTGGATGCAGAGGTTGACGTCAACCGGGTGGTTGCCACAGCGGTTTCCATTCTTCATCACGAGATTGTCAAGTATACGGAAAATTTCAAACTTGAGCTTTCGGAGAATATCCGGCCCGTGATCGGGAGCAGCCAACAGCTGGGCCAGGTAATGATTAATCTGATCTCGAACGCCTGTCAGGCTCTGCCTGACAGGCAAAGATCTATAAGGGTGACGACCGGTTTCGATGCCAAGGCTGGCCAGGTCACTATCCTTGTCAGGGACGAGGGGATCGGCATGTCCCCTGATATCTGTGGCAGGATCATGGAACCATTTTTTACCACAAAGCTGGACAAGGGCGGGACCGGTTTGGGGCTTTCCATCTGTCAATCAATCATCAAAGAACACAACGGGTTTCTGGAATTCGCGTCCGAACCGGGAAAAGGCACGACGGTTGTCGTGAAAATCCCAGCTGCGAAAACGGCCGAAAAGGAGTTTCCTTTTGAAAAAAGCGGATAATTATGAGAAACCGATCCTCCTGGTTGATGATGAAGAGCATATTCTGAACTCATCGAGACTACTCCTCTTGAGCAGCGGGTTCAGTGAGGTGCTAACGCAAAGCGACAGCCGGGAGGTTCTGCCTTTACTGGAAGCGCAACCCGTATCGGTTATTGTGCTTGATCTGCATATGCCGAAGTTTTCCGGCATTGAGTTGCTGGCGAAACTGGTGAATGAATATCCCCCTATCCCGGTTATCATTGTTACTGCGAATGATGAAGTTACGACGATCGTCGATTGTATGCGGATGGGGGCGTTTGATTACATCATAAAGCCGGTGGAAGCAACCCGGCTGGTTGCCAGCGTACGTAAGGCGATGGACCACAGCAATCTCGCGCATGAAGTAGCGTCGCTCAAGCAGCGGCTCTTAAGCGATGAATTGCAAAATCCCGCGGCTTTTGAGCATATTGTCACCGGAAACAAGAGAATGCGGGCGTTATTTCAGTATGTGGAAGTTATCGCTCCCACACTACAGCCTGCTTTGATTACCGGTGAAACCGGGACCGGTAAAGAACTGTTCGCCCGGGCAATTCATGACTTGAGCGGCTGTAAGGGAGAATTTGTTCCGCTGAATGTGGCGGGCCTTGATGATAATATGTTTTCTGATACCCTTTTCGGACACAGAAAGGGAGCCTTTACCGGCGCTGAGCAAAACAGGGATGGTATGGTTGCCTGTGCCAAGGGTGGTACCCTGTTCCTCGATGAAATCGGTGACCTTGACAACACTTCACAGGTCAAGCTGTTACGGCTCCTGCAGGAAAAAGAGTATTATCCGGTTGGTTCCGATCTTCTCAGAAAAAGTGACGCGCGTATTGTCCTGGCCACCAACCGGAATCTGCCGAAGCTTATCGCCGAAGGGAAGTTTCGCAATGACCTGTACTACCGGCTTTGTGCCCATCAATTGCAGATTCCGCCACTCCGGGAACGACTGGACGACATTCCTTTCTTGCTGGATCACCTGATAAGCAAGGCCGCGGCTGCCATGAACAAGAAGGTCCCGACCTATCCGCCGCAACTTGTCGTATTGTTGTCTGTTTATAATTTCCCGGGGAATGTCAGGGAACTGGAGGGGATGGTGTTTGACGCTCTTGTCCGGCATGTGTCCGGGATTCTCTCAATGGAAAGCTTTCGTGCCGCTACCGGTGATGTCCGGTCAAGTGCCGAGTTTGAAGAGATCCTGCCGGTAGAAGGAAATAACCCGTTGAACACTCTTTTCGGGCATTTCCCCACGATCGATGAAGTTGAGGAATATCTGATTAATGAGGCAATGAAGCTGGCCAAGAACAATCAGGGTATTGCCGCAAATCTGCTGGGAATGAATCGCCAGACGCTCAACAAGCGTTTGAAGAACAGGGCTTGATGAGCGGAAAAACAAACAGCGACAGCCTGTCTGTTTTTTTGCACCCATCCAATTGACCCGAATTTCCAGCTCAAAGACTCCCGCCTTTTATATCGGGCAGTTTCACGGTAAGATGGCATGGCACGTTTTCTGTACGTTTCCTGCTCGGTCGGTACGCCGCACCTTGACTGAGATGGAATAAACGACCACTATCCGAAAGTGATTTATTTCGGTGCACGAATTCCTCTGATCTCAGTGGACAAAAGGAGAGACTTCTTGAAAAAGGGATACGCACTTACGTTACTGCTTTTTGCGGCCGTCATGCTGACCATTTGCGGCCATGCGGCGCTTGCCGTCGAAACGAACAAACTTTCACCCGCTACTTCCCTGCAAAGCCGATACTCGCAACTGGCGACTGATTCCCCGTTCCAGAGTTATTCTTCGAGCAGGTTGCGTGAACTACTCAGTGACCAACAAAATACCTCAGAGGCAAAAGCCGCGAAAGGTACATCTGCCGATAAGAAATCCGGCGAAAAATCCCCCGCTGACTTCAAGCGCAAGGTTGACTCCCGGGAAGTGGGCAGGCCGCGAATCGCCAAGGACGCAGAGTCCGAACTTTCCGCACTGGAAAAAATGGTCTTCGAGGATGAGATACTTGCCCAGAAGGACCTGCGGATTCCCTACCAGCCGAAAGAATTGCAACAGTTCGGCTATAACTACTTCCGGCCTTCCGAAGCAGGTTTTGCGCCGCTGACCGATGTCCCCGTCAGCGATGACTACGTCATAGGTCCGGGAGACAGGGTCGTGGTGAATCTGTGGGGTAGTATCGAAGGGACCTATGACCTGGAAGTCAACAGAAGTGGCGATATTGTAATTCCCACGGTGGGTAATGTGCGCGTCTGGGGGGTTCCCTACGGGCAACTTCCCGAACTTATCATGAACAGATTGTCGCAAGATTACAAAGATTTCAATCTCAACATCACGATGGGAAAACTGCGCATCATGAAAGTCTTCGTCGTCGGCGAAGTGCAGGCTCCCGGCGATTACAATCTGAGCTCTCTTGCCACGGTCATCAATGCTCTCTCCGCCGCCGGTGGTCCCCGTAAGACCGGCTCGCTCAGGAATATCGTGATCCGTCGTGGCGGGAAAGTCATCGACACCGTTGATCTGTACGATTTCTTTCTCAAGGGAGACAAAAGCCGGGATATCCGTCTGCTACCGGGTGACACCATATTCGTGCCGGTTATCGGCCGGGTCGCGGGGATTGCGGGTAATGTGAAACGGCCCGCCATCTATGAACTCAGGGATGAGAAAAATCTGAAAGAGTTGATGGCACTGGCTGAAGGGGTCCTTCCCACCGGTTTCCTGCAGCGGGTCCAGCTTTCCCGGATCGACGCTCACCAGCAGAAAGTGGTTACCGACTTCAATCTGGATCCGAAGAGCACCGCTGCGGCTCTTGCCAGCACCATGGAAGGCATCCCGATCAAGGACATGGATATCGTCAGGATTTTCAATATCGACACGAAGCTGCGCAACCATGTCCGTCTGGAAGGACATGTGCTCCGTCCCGGTGATGTTGCCTTCAAACAGGGTATGCGCATCAGCGATCTGGTGAAAAAAGAGGAGCTGCTTGCCGAGTACTTCGATGGCTCTGCGCAGGTTACACGCCTCTTTCCCCCCGATGACCGGCCCGGGGTCTTCTTTGTCGATCTGACAAAGGCGCTTGACGGAGACCCGGCAAACAACGTCGAACTGAAGGAATTTGACAGGGTCAAGGTGTTTTCCCGCCGGGAAATGAAGGAAATCCCGATGGTCGTGATCAATGGCGAGGTGCAGAATCCGGGAGAATACCAGCTTTTTGCCGGTATGACTGTCAGGGATCTGGTTCTGGTCGCCGGTAACCTCAAGGAGAGCGCTTTTACGGCAAATGCCGAAGTCAGCCGTCTGGATAAAACCGGTGAAACGGTGGCCTCACGAACCATTGCCATCAATCTGGAAAAGGCCTTGCAGGGGGACCCGGCGGAAAATCTCGTACTTGCCCCTTTCGACCATTTGACGATTCGCACGATTCCAAATTGGACCGAAGAGAAGGACCGGTTCGTTTCCCTTAAGGGGGAGTTCGTCTTCCCGGGGAATTATCCCATTTATCGTGGTGAACGGCTCAGCGCCGTCATCGAACGGGCGGGCGGCTTCACTGCCAAGGCCTATCTCAAAGGGGCTCGGTTCACCCGCGAGTCGTTGCGGGAGATCCAGCAGGTACGAATGGATGAGGAAATCGGTCGGGCCGAGCGGGAAATCCTGAAAAAGCAAGCGGAGCTTGCCTCAACCGCTTCTTCCAAAGAAGAAATTGAAGCGAATCGTGCGGCTCTCGAAGGGCTGAAGCGGCAATTGGACCTGCTCAAGAACCGGCGAGCCGAAGGTCGGCTCATTACGCGTATCATGCCGCTGGAGCGCCTGAAGGGCGGCCGTTTCGACCTGGAGATGAAAGGGGGCGATACTCTGACCATTCCGGCTGATCCCGCTGCCGTAAATATCATTGGCCAGGTCTATAATCCCTCCAGCATAATTTTTACGCTTGACGAGGACGTTAACTACTACCTGGAGCAGGTCGGCGGGCCGACACAGGAGGCCGACGAAGGCGGAATGTACGTGGTCAAGGCCGACGGCACGGTGGTGAGCAAGAAACAGTCGAGCGGAATCTTTTCCACCGGTTTCCTCTCCCGGGACGTGGAGTCGGGCGACACCATTGTGGTGCCGCAGCAATACGAAAAGACCGCCTGGATGAGAAATATCAAGGACATCGCCACGATTCTCGGCCAGATCGCCCTGACCGCGGGCGTGATTGTCGCGGCCGGACTTTAATCTTTATAAATGCAGAAAAAGCCGTTTTCAGGTTTTTCCGGAACGAACAGGCTCCTGCTTTCTATTTATATTCCCGCAGACCAACCTTTTAAGAGGTAAGGAGGATAGCAAGAAAATGATATCCCGGATTGCTCAGCTTATTAATCGTGGCGCCTTGCTCTTTCTGCTGGTTTTCTCCTGTACCGTAACCAGCGCACCAGCTGCTGAGGGGAAGAAACCGGTGGGAGGTCTTACTCCCGAAGCGGCGCTGCGCGCCGGCGAACGACTGTACCGGACCGGAATGCTTCCCTCGGGGAAGCCGGTAGCCGCCATCATCCGGGGAAACAAAAGGATAACCGGAGGAGACCTGACTCCATGCGCCAACTGCCACACCCGTAGCGGGCTCGGCGCCGTGGTCGAAGAGATGCTGGTTCCCCCCATCAATGGCCCGATGCTTTATGCGCCACTGAAGTACATGCAGCAAATCCCGGGACCGATCGAGCACCGTACCCTGTTTGCAAATTCGAGACCGGCCTACACCGATCTAACACTGGTCAATGCGCTTGTCAAGGGTGTCTCCCCCTCCGGCAGACCCCTGAGTCCTTTCATGCCCCGCTACCAGCTGACGGCAAAGGAAGCGGAGGTCATGGTCCATTATCTCAAGAATCTCTCGGCTAAGCATTCGCCGGGGGTGACAGAGCAAGAGCTCCGCTTCGCCGTTGTCCTCTCGGATACGGTGACAACTGAGGAGCGGGATGCCCTGCTGCAGCCCCTGGAGGCGTACTTCCGGGAGGAATGGAACGGCCGTGTCGTGGCCCAGCAGACGAAGCGAAGCACTCGTTGGCGGGAGGACAAGCCCGCCGGTCCCTTGTTCCGGAAGGTGTCGCTCGACATCTGGGAGCTGAAGGGCGGTCCGGAGGGGTGGCGCAGCCAATTGGAGGCCTATAATTCCGCGCAGCCGGTCTTCGCCCTGCTCGGAGGCTTGGTCCCGGGCAGCTGGGAGCCGGTGCACAGGTTCTGCGAAGACAACCGGATTCCCTGTATTCTGCCTCAGACGGAACTGCCGGTGCTCTCGTCAAGCGACTGGTACACGCTCTACTTTTCACGGGGCTATTACCAGGAGGGGGCTGCCGCGGCCAAGTACCTGGCGAAGTCTCCCGGTTCTCCGGCCGGGACCCCGGTGATTCAGGTCTTACGTGACAATGCCGAGGGAAAAGCACTTGCCCAGGGTTTTGCCGCCGAAAGGAAAAAAACCGGTGGCGGTCCGGTCGTACAGCGCATTATCGCCCCGACTGAAAAAACGGACCAGGCCTTCTGGACGAAATTGGCGGCGGATCATCCCGGTGCCGTGGTGCTGGTATGGCTGGGTGCCGCGGACCTGGAGGGGATTGCTGCGTTGCTGGAACCCGGAGTCAAAAAAACACCGTCCCGGCTGTTTGTTTCGGCGACGCTGCTGGACCGTTCCTGGCAGTCAATCCCGGACAGTCTGCGTGATATCACCCACATCACCTACCCGAACCGGCTCCCGGACGACAGCCGTTATCCCCGCGAAATTTTCACTGGGTGGATGAAGATGAAAAAACTTCCCGTCTTGAATGAAGAGATTTCTTCCAAGGTCTATCTGCTGAATCGCATTCTGGCCTTAACTCTGGTGGACCTGGGGACGGAATATTACCGGGACTTTTTCATTGACCTTCTGGACTTCGGTAAAGACCAGACGTCAACCTCGGTGGTCTACCCCCTGCTGCGATTTGCTCCGGGCCAGCGCTACGCCTCCGTGGGTTGCTACGTGGTGACTCTTACCAAGGGTGCCAGCCCGCGACTCGTGCCACAGGGTGAGTGGATCCTTTTCTGATTGAAGCTGTCAATTCCCGTGCCAAGAAACGTCCAAGCGGGCGAACGATCACCGGCAGCAGTTCGAGGATCGATCGCCCGCTTTTCGATAGTGTCAGGAGTCATTTGAAACTTTTCTCCCGCCTTTGCTCTACCGGAGAGTTCGATCAATAAATATGTTCCGCATCTGGCCTGCCCCTGTGAACCTTTGGAAGGTAACCGCAAGGTTGCGAAATAATTACCGCTTTATACTCAGTGAATAAATGTAAAGTCGTGTGATTTCAGCTAAATATCAATATCTTCCTTCCCTGGTGATTGTTTTTTCACACCCTTTTCTCGTTGGTCTGCACTGACGCCGGCTGTTAATCCGCGATAAATGAGACATTGAGCGTACCATGTCGGATTGGCATGCATTGTGTAATACAATACGCATAGTGGGCAATTATTCGGTTTGAGAATTGTTGAGGAGGAAGCTATGCCGAAGGTTTTTTCTGGGAAGTCGCGGTTTTTCATGCGCATTCTTGCGTCATTCATCGCATGCCTGATGTTTCTGGAGGCAGGGGTTGCCAGTGCCGCGATTGTCCCTCCGGTCGGACTCCTTCCCCTGAACCAGGTTGCCGTTCCTGAACCTCCTAATCTCTACCAGTTTGTAAAGAACAAGGCCTTGGCCACCATTCTCGGCAAAGCCTTTTTCTGGGACATGCAGGTGGGCAGCGACGGGATGACGGCGTGCGCCAGCTGTCACTTCCATGCCGGGACGGACACCCGGGTGAAGAATACCGTGAACCCAGGGACCAATGATGGAGATACCCTTTTCGAAGTGGTAACCGGCGCGAATGAGACCATACTGCCTGCAGCCTTTCCCTTCCATCAGCGGCAGGAGCCGGTGGAATTCCAGGCCTCCCCGGTGGTCCGTGATTCCAACGACATCGTCGGCTCCCAGGGCGTGCGCCTGCAGCAGTTCGTCGGCATCGTTCCCGGTTCCCGGTTCGACCAGGGTTCGGTACTTCCCGACCCGGTGTTCACTGTCGCCGGGTCCAATGTCCGCCAGGTGACCGGCCGTAATACCCCGTCCGTAATCAATGCCGTATTCAACTTTACGAACTTCTGGGATGGCCGGGCCAGCGCTTTCTTTAATGGCGTGAACCCGTTTGGTCCCCTGGATACGACCGCGGGCGTCTGGTTCAATATCAACAATACTTTGGTCAAGCAGCCGATCTCCATGGAATTCGCCAGCCTGGCCTCCCAGGCCACAGGACCTCCCGTGAACGATGTGGAGATGTCTTTCCGCGGCCGTACTTTTCCGGATATCGGACGCAAGATGCTCGGCCTTAGACCACTTGACATCCAATTCGTTCACCCGGAGGACAGCACGCTGGGACTCTTTTCCCGGGCAATTCAGCAGGCTGATGGTTCACTTACCGGTCAAGCGGGTCTGGATATTTCCTACGAGCAACTGATCAAGGCGGCCTTCCACGACAAGTTCTGGAATTCCAATCAGCTTACGCCGGATGGCTACAGCCAGATGGAGGCCAACTTTTCGCTGTTCTGGGGTCTTGCCGTACAACTCTACGAAGCGACCCTGGTCTCCGACGACACCCCCTTCGACCGATTCCTCGGTGGAGATACCACGGCTTTGACCGAACAGCAGGAAGACGGCTTCAACATTTTCTTTGGCGGGGTCGGCAGGTGTGATCTTTGTCATGGCGGTTCGGAACTTACCATGGCGTCGGTTTTTTCCGCCGGCTTCGTGAACAATGCTGCTCATGCCCTGATCGAATTGATGAACGTGGCCAGCGGCAAGCAGATCATCTATGACAACGGCTTCAATAATACCGCGGTCAGAAAAACCAACGAAGATGTTGGCAGGGGGGGAGACTCACCCTTCCTCAATAGCCGAGTTCCGCTCGCAAACCTCCCGCTGTCGTTCTCGGCCATGGCCGATCTCCAGGCCCAGGCCTTACTGCCATTCCCCGCGCCGATTCTGCCGGGTAACGTGCCTCCAAATTTCCCGATTGCCAATGACGGTGCCTTCAAGGTACCCTCCCTGCGCAACATCGAGCTGACCGCGCCGTTCATGCACAACGGCGGCATGCTGACCCTGGAGGAAGTGGTGGACTTCTATGTCCGCGGCGGTGACTTTCCCAACGACAATAAGGCTGATCTCGATCTGAACATCGACCAGATTCCCTCCATGCAGACCGACCCGACCACCCATGCGGCACTGGTGGCGTTCATGATGGCCATGACCGACGAGCGGGTGAGAAACAAGGAGGCGCCCTTTGATCATCCAGAGATATTCATTCCGAACGGTGACTCCGTGAACGACACGGACGTGATCCGCCTTCCGGCTACGGGTATGTTGGGGGTAACTGTTCTGCCGGAGCTCTCCGTAACTCTAACGCCGAACATTGCTAGCCCTCAGGCGGCCGGTACGCCGATAACTTTTACCGCGGCCAAAACCGGAGGGCAAGGTGATTATGAGTACCGCTTCTGGTTGAACTCGGGAGCAGGCTTTGAGATTGCCAGGGACTACGGGACCGGCAACAGCTGGACCTGGACCCCGGTAAGCACGGGTGCATATGATGTATTGGTGGATGTTCGTAAGGTTGGGTCGACTGACTTGCGAGAGGTTTCGGATAAAGTATTCTTCTATCAAATACAGGACAGTGTGCAAGTCCCCCCGACGGCCCTCAACCTTACTTCTGATCTTGCGGCACCCCAGGCAGTCGGGACTCCTGTAACATTTACCGCTGAAGGCGTGGGTGGTTCCGGACCCTATGAGTACCGGTTCTGGCTCAACTCCGGGGCGGGTTTCAATATTGTGCAGGATTACAGCGCTGTTAGCACATGGATTTGGACTCCCGCAACATCCGGTGCTTACGATATCCTGGTGGATGTGCGAAATATCGGTTCAACCTCTGTACGTGAGGCTTCGAATAAGGTTTTTTTCTATCAGATTCAGCAGACAATCGGCACATCAGTGGCTTTGAACTCAGACCTGCTCAGCCCCCAGACGGCAGGGACGCCGATTACCTTCACTGCGCAAGGCAGTGGTAGCCCAGGTCCATTTGAATACCGCTTCTGGCTTAATTCCGGGGCGGGCTTCAGTATAGTTCAGGATTACAGTAC
Source organism: Deltaproteobacteria bacterium (assembly GCA_009668975.1). Taxonomy (GTDB): domain Bacteria; phylum Desulfobacterota; class Desulfuromonadia; order Geobacterales; family Geobacteraceae; genus RPRC01. Next base: position 25,530 of record SBEG01000011.1, read on the forward strand.
GGTAAATACGTGGACATGGACTCCTGATGTGTCGGGAGGCTATGATGTCATGGTGGATACGCGCACCGTCGGCTCCAGTGATTTGCGCGAAGCCTTTGACAAGGTATTTTTCTACCAGGTTCAATGACAGTCAATAACCTGAGGGAGGCGTTTTGTTTGGATTGCAACTGACGGAACTGATATGGACTATGATTGATGCTTAAGCATTTTTTGCAAACGTCAAGCTTGACTGTTCATGGGAATGGTTTCGAAACAATATTTATTCATAAAGTGGAGGAGGTAACATAATGATCAGCAGACGAGATTTCATGAAGCTGGGTTCGGCCGGACTTGCCACTATTCTTCTCGGGAGCAAGCTCCCGTGGCTGGGGGTGACCAATGCCTACGCTGCCACCCAGAACCTGACCATCACCATCACTGATGCGCTCAAGGATATGCACACCAAGAATACCCCGAGCCCCTTTATTGATCCCAACCCGGTACCGGCCCAATGTTACTACTGGATCTACAAGATGACTGCCGACGGCGTGAATCTCCCGGCGGATATGCCGGGACCGACCATCTGTGCGGTGAAGGGCGACACAATCAATGTTACCATCACCAACCTTTTGGATGAGCCCCACGCCTTCTTTATTCCCGGCATCTTCAACAGTGGTCCGATCGCTCCGAACGCCACCTTCAACGGAACCATAACGGCGTCGGTGTCCGGAGCGCATATGTACTACGACAATCTCAATGCTCCGGTAAACCGAGTGATGGGTCTGCACGGCGGCATGGTGGTGCTTCCTGCCGCTCCGGCAGTCGGTCGCAGCTACACTCCCTATGACAATCCATCTCCCCATGTCCAGGACCTGTTCGACAGCTTCGGCGATCCCAATATATTTCCCGGCCTGAAGTGGGAAGAGGGTGACCCGGCTACCAATACTCCGCCATTCCGTCAGTATGTCTGGACGCTGCACCAGTCAAGTCCCAAACTATTCGCTGAGGTGGGTAATCATACTCCGGGACTGGACTATCCGGCTGCAGATTTCCAGACCAAGTTTCATCTTGACACATTCAGCCCGACCCGGGGGAACTATGTCCCCGAGTACTTTACCATCAACGGCCAGTCCGGTTTTTTCTCCCACTTCAGCCCGACCATCACCCCCATCGGACGCATCGGTGAACCGGTGGTGATCCACATTATGAACGCCGGGCTCTGGACCCATTCCATGCATTTCCATTTCAACCACTTTTACGTGACCTATGACAGTTCACAAGAAAGCGGCGGGTTGGCTGGCGGTGGAGTTTTGAACAACCCGATCTGGGTCGATATTTACAATGTTGATCCCATGGACACGGTTGACTACGTGCTGCCGTTCATGCGTCCGCCCAATGTGCCGACGACCCGTGGCCTCGGCCTTCCCGATCCGCCGGTACAGACTGATAACGGCCATCCCTGTTGGCCACCCCTTGAGGAGATGGAGGTACACATACCCGCTTTAGGGACAACGGCGCTTGACATAAATGGCAACCCCGTCTCGCTTGCCCAACGTTTGTCGCCTCTCTGCTATCCGATGCACGACCACTCCGAGGCGACCCAGACTTCGCAGGGCGGGAATTACAATACCGGCTTGATTTCCGGAGCCTACTGTACCGGCGACCGGAACGCCCAGAGCCAGGGGTTGGGGAATCATATGGATTTCCCTATGGAGCCGGACTTTTTCATGATGTACCGCAACATTCGTGGCGTCAGCAACGGTAATCTCACAGCAGCTAAACAAGGCACTGTCCCGGCCCCGGGCACTGACCCTCATGCCACTACCGAGTAGCTGAATTTTCTATGAACAGATACGGAAAACGATAAGATAGATTTGAAAGGAGAACTCTCATGTCAGTATCAAACCCCGCGTTTCCGATCCCCCGCTGGTCGGTGGTAGACTTTGAGGGGATGTTTGTCAAGATGTGGGACCCGCCCACCGAGTCACCGCCTACGCCGGACTTTATTTCCCCCACCAATCCGGTGCCAGAGGTCATGGCCGCCGCCGGTCTGGCCGATCCCCCCAGCGACCCCCATACCCTGGAGCTGGATTTGATGAACGGCGACGCCGTAGATACCTGGGACGGCGCGAAGCGGCTTGCCTTGTTTATGATCGGCGACACGAATCTTGCTACGCAAGCTGGCGGCACCTATCCCGGTACCACAATCCGGATGCCCCGCGGGGTGATCTTTCATGCCACAACGCAAGGGAAGGGGCCACCGCCCCATACCATTCACTGGCACGGCTGCGAACCGAGCCCGATGAACGACGGCGTTGGCCACTGCTCCATGGAGATCGGTGATTACACCTATCAGTTGCAGCCAAGCTTCATCGGCAGTTACTTCTACCATTGCCACCGCAATACCATGCAGCACTTCGAATTCGGTCTCTTTGGCCTGTTCCTGGTGGAGCCGCCTGACGCTTATTTCGCCACCCAGTGGGATCCAACTATCCCGATAGGCTGTGGCCGGGACCGGAAACGGAGAATTGCGGCCAACCTGACCGGTTTTCCGCAGTTCCCTAATTTCGTCGGCGGCGATATCCGAGACCCGGATCCGGAGGCCGGTAACCCGAATTTGCCGGCTTCGCTCAAGTTTCTCTCCAACCCACACGCCATGACCGTAGCCTACGACGTGGAGGCGCTCTGGGTGTTCGACGACCGGGATTCGGTCTGGAGCGACCTGGGGGACAATGCCCGGGCCACGTACCCGGTGCATGGAACCGCTCCGGGGTATAACGATAACTTCTTTAGCAATGCCGGCGATCCCGTACTGCCAGGCGCCTTCTTTGCCTTCAACGATTACCGTGCCGATTACTGGTTTGTTACCGGTGTGCCGGTGCCGGCCCCCAAGGGGGGAACAGCCGCCATTCCGCCGGGCATCGTTATCCCGGCTGAACTTAACAGCGGCGTCAGCGGTTCGCAGGTCTCCGTTGAGGCGTACGTCGGGCAGACCGTTCTCTTCCGGGTACTTGACGCGGCCTACAACAACTGCGTGTATACGTTTCCGTTCGATATCGTCATCATTGCCTGGGACGGACGTGCCCTGGGCGTTGCTCCCTACGGCTTCAACCATGCCTACGAGGTCCCGGCCAATACTCCCATCACGGTATCGGTCGGCAGGCGTTTCGACGCCCTCGCCAGGTTTACCACCGCCGGCAACCATCAGGTTGAGTGCAAGTTTATCGACACCCGCGGTGCGGATACCTCATTCGAGGTTGTTACCTGCACCGCCCTGGTGCCGGTCAACGTTTCGCCGTTGTCCGTTGCCGCTGTTGCCGACAAGGCCAGCCCGCAGGCGGCCGGAACCGCGATTACCATCACGGCTTCCATGCCGGGAACTCCTAACGGCAGTAACGGTCAGGCGCCGACCAGCGGTGATTACGAATATCGCTTCTGGATAAATTCCGGTGGTGGATTCACTATTGTCCAGGATTATAGTACCAGTGACACGTTTGTCTGGACCCCGGCAGTTGTTGGCGCGTACGATATCCTAGTGGATGTGAGAGTCGTCGGCACGACAACTGTCAGAGACGCCTTCACGAAGATATTCTTCTATCAGATAACTCATGCGGTCGCTGCAGCTGGTGTCACGGTCACTCCGGATCTTGTCAGTCCGCAGCCGGTTGGAACGCCGATAACTTTCACGGCGCAAGGTCAGGGTGGCAGCGGAACCTATGAATACCGGTTCTGGATCAACTCAGGCGCTGGGTTCAACATCGTTCAGGAATACAGCACTACCAACACTTTTGTTTGGACTCCCGCTGTATTAGGGGCATATGATCTCCTTGTAGATGTCAGAAACGCCGGATCTGCCGAATTCAGGGAGGCATCAACGAAACTGTTCTTCTATCAGGTCGTCGCAGCCCAGGCTACCGGAGTCACGCTGACGCCCGACCTTGCCAGTCCGCAGGCTCCGAATACCACAATTACCTTTACTGCACAGGGTCAGGGTGGGAGCGGAACCTACGAGTACCGTTTCTGGTTGAACACGGGACTCGGGTTTGAGATCGCCCAGGAGTATAGTGCTGTGAATACATTCCCGATAACCCCGGCGGTGCCCGGCCCCTTCGACGTCCTGGTTGACGTGAGAAACGCCGGTTCCACTGAATTCAGGGAGGCATCCACCAAGTTCTTCTTTTACCAGATTCAATAGCTGGGAGTGCCATGTGGCATTAAATCTCATCTTGACAAAAAGGGGAGGGGAGTTTGACCCAGCCGGTTTGTTAATCTGTGGCAAAATAAATCTAATTAAAGAAAATCCCCCTTAATTCTACATTGAGGGGGATTTTCTTGCTTTGCAGAGAATCCAAAAACTCAAGAATACCAAATAGATAGAAGCTAGACACCTTTGGTTCTACCCCTTCAATGCGTTCTAGGTTTTAACCTGGAATCTTCCCGAGCTAGAAAAAATATTTTTTCTAGCTCGCACGAATTGTTCTCTAATGAACCGCATATGCACCCCCTTGTAAACCTCCACATCGAATCTAGCTGAGGTCATTCCGCAGGCATCCAAAATCGATCTGCTTTACACGCTTGTCTGAATATTTGACATTAATTCTAGTTTCGTGATAGTATCCTATCCTGGAGGATAGGAAAATTCATGACAACTCACAGTTCCCACTCTGACATCATCAAGCGGCTCAAGCGCGCCGAAGGCCATCTCAAGAGCATCATCGCCATGCTTGAAGACGGGCGAAGTTGTCTGGAGATTACCCAGCAGCTACAGGCAGTCGAGAGCGCGGTCAGCAACGCCAAGAAAATCCTGGTGCATGACCACATCGACCATTGCCTTGAGCGTGCGGTGCGGGACGGCACGCAGAGCTCGGACGACACCATCCGCGAGTTCAAATCCATCACCAAATACCTGTAAGGACATACCATGAGTGAGTTTTCTACTTTAATACAACAGGGCGCGGCCAACGCCTGGCTGTTCGTCCCCAGCGCGATCCTGCTCGGCGGACTGCATGGCCTCGAACCTGGTCACTCCAAGACTATGATGGCCGCATTCATCGTCGCTATTCGCGGCACTCTCACGCAAGCGGTCCTGTTGGGGCTGTCGGCCACGATTTCCCACACCGCTGTGGTGTGGGTCATAGCGCTGGGTGGGATGCACTTCGGCCGGCGGTGGAGCGCGGAGACCAGTGAACCGTATCTCCAAGTGGCCTCGGCCGTTATGATCGTCGGAGTCGCCCTCTGGATGATGTGGCGGACCTGGCGGCAACAACGCGCCTGTTTTGATGACCACGGGCACGACCACAATCATCCTCATGACGAGGCCAAGCATATCGACACCGGCCACGGCACGGTGCGACTGGAAGTGTTTGAGAACGGCGTACCGCCGCGCTTCCGTCTGTTCCAGGAAAGGGGGCACGGCCACGCCTGGGGAGCGGATCAGGTGAGAATCGAGACGGAGCGGCCGGACGGAAGTCGCCAACTGTTCAGCTTTCTGCAACGCGACGGCTTTATGGAGTCTGAACAAGAGATACCCGAGCCGCACGAGTTCGTCGCCCGTCTGCGGCTGGGCCACGAGCGCCACAGCCACGACTATGACGTGGAGTTCGTCGAGCATGACGACCATCACCACGCCATCAAAGACTATGAAGAGCTGGATGTTTCAGCCCCCGGTTACCAGGATCCTCACGAACTGGCCCATGCCAACGACATCCGTCGCCGCTTCGCCAATCGGGATGTGACGACCGGGCAGATTATAATGTTTGGGCTGACCGGCGGTCTGATCCCCTGTCCCGCCTCGATCACTGTGCTGCTGCTGTGTCTGCAACTGAAACAGGTCGCACTCGGCACGACCCTGGTCTTGTGCTTCAGCATCGGTTTGGCCCTCACCATGGTGATGTCCGGCGCGTTGGCAGCCTTGAGCATAAAACACGTTTCGAAGCGATGGAGCGGTTTTGGCGAGTTCGCCCGGAAAGCGCCGTACTTCTCCGGTGTGCTGATTCTGTTGGTCGGCCTCTATGTCGGCTATCAAGGTTTGTGCGCCTTGGCGTGAAATAAGCTCCTGTTTTCCCATGACGGCTTCCGGCGCAGTTATTGAGTGTAAGGGTAAATGTTTTTGTAATAAAATTTAACTACAAAATCGTTGCTTCCGTCAAATCAATGTTGTAGCTTTATTAAAGTAAAGAGTGGTTCATTCCGATACGACTGTCAGCAGGATCAGAATTCCATGGCGGAAAAGCTTCATAAGTTTTGAGATTACATGAAATCATTGCGCTCACATAAAAACTATCTTGGTGGAATTTTTCTTTTGATTTTCTTGTTTTCCGCCAATGCGTTGCTGTACAAGGCACATTTTGTGGTGGAATTCGGCCACGCTGACCGCAGCATAGCTTTCCTTTCAGCGGAAAGTGACACTGCCGTAGCATCACAAGTGAGCGATTCAAATCACCAGCACTCAGATGGAGAAGACGAGCACCATGAAGGCGAATCACAAGGCGTTGACAGCCACTCCCATTCGTCAATCTTTAACCAGTCGATTTCTTATTCATACACACCGAATCTGAGTTCCTACAATACGAGCGAACCATTCAGGTTCATCCCCGAAGTCTATCTAGACAAATTCATCCCCCCGCAAAACCTCGCCTGATAGCTGACACGACATACGTGCATCCGAAATCCGCCCCGCATGCGGTTTTCTCTGCATAGTTGCGCTCAGCGCCCGTTTCTTAACAACACATAATTTCATAATCGTATATTGCGGTCAGTGCTTAGGATTGACTCGGCATCTCTGTATCCGCATCGCTTTGCCCAGCATTCGGGTCGATGCGGCATTGGTTATTGCCTGGACTGAATGCGTCCATGGGCTGTGGCCTGCTATCCACACTGATCATTGGAGGAAGAATTGATACAAGCATATTTGAAACCTGTAACAACGGTTATGGCGGCGGCCGTGCTGATTGGCATGGCGACGGCGCCGATTCAAGCTGAAGAGAACATTGTAACTCTTCAAGAAGTCGTGAACATCGCAAAAGAAAACAACGGGGAGTTAAAGGCTCTTCGCGCAGAAAAAGGAGTTTCTGAAGCAGATCGCACAAGGGCGGGACTCTACCCGAACCCGGTGCTGGAACTGGAAGGGGCTACAGGCGGTCTCACCGGCAGTGACTCTGAAAACCGCGCATCCATCGGAGTATCCCAGGAATTTTTGCTCGGCGGCAAACGGGCCAAACGTCTGGCTGTGGCTGAATCTGAACTGGCGAGGTTCGGGAGTCGTTTCCAGGATGCCGAACGCCAACTGGTGCTGGAAGTGAAAACCCGTTTCTACGACCTCCTGCTTGCGGAAAGTCGTCTTGACCTGGTGGGCAAATCCCAAGCATTGAACGATCAACTTCTGCGGATTACCAAAGAACGGATGGCAGCTGGTGAAATTGCGGAACTGGATGTCAATCTCGCCAGGGTGGAAAATGCCCGTAGTGAAGGGTTGAAGATCGACGCGGAGCGCGAGATTGTGCCGGCACGCCAGCGGCTTCTTGCCCTGATGGGGGCGCCTGGCTTGACGGACGTGAAAATAGCCGGCTCGCCGTACGCAGCTCCGGTCATTGCTGACCTGGCCGAACTCAAGGCGCTCGCCCTTAACAATCGTCCCGACCTTCAGGCAGCGGTGGCGGAAAAGCGCAAAGGAGATGCGGAGCTCGTCCTTGCCAAGGCAGAGCGACTACCCAATCTGACGGCGGGAATTGCGTTTAGCCATGAAAGATCGGTTACCTCAATCGGAAATCTTGAGGAACGCACCACCGACAATCTTATCGGGATGAAGATCTCGATTCCGATCCCCGTCTTCGACCGGAACCAGGCCGGCGTCAAAGAAGCCTATGCCAGAAAAGGCAGCGCTGAAGTTCGCCAGGCCTTTGTCCGACAGGGCATCGAACGAGAAGTTGAAGCAGCCCATGCGCAGCTAGCCGCCGCGGAGAAATCACTGAGCATCTACGCCAAGAATATCATTCCGCAGCTTGCGGAAAACCTGAAACTGATCCAGGAGGCATACAGCCTTGGCGAAGTCGGGATTTTATCGGTGATTGATGAGCAGAAAAAATTTATCGAATTGAATGACGGCTATCTTGCCGCGCTCTACAACCGGAACCTTGCGGCAGCCAAGTTGGAGGCAGCCGTGGGGGCTGAATTGACGAAAAACGACGGAGGAAATAAATGAACACCTTTAAAGCAAACATTAAGTACCTGGGTATATTTCTGGCTATGCTAGCCATTTTTTCAGGCTGCAGTAAAGAAGAGCAAGTTCCCGACAAGGACGAACCGGTCCGTGTCACCGCCTATTCCGCCAAAAGCGAACTGTTTATGGAGTACGATCAGCCGGTAGCCGGCGAAAAAACGGGCTTTCTCATCCACCTAACCAGGCTCGCCGATTTCAAACCGGTAACCGAAGGCGGCCTGAAGCTGATTTTTACACCATCTGCGGGATCCCCCGTGACATTCACTATGCCTGCCCCAACCCGAGCGGGTATTTACAAGGCCGAGGTTGCCCTTGGCAATCCAGGGAAGTATTCGTTGAAGCTGGTCACCGACGGCAAGGGTTTTGGCGATGAAATCACGGTGTCCGAAGTACGGGTCCTGAACAAGGGAGAAAAACCTGCCGAACATAAAGGTGGTGACGGCGCAATAGCTTTTCTAAAAGAACAGCAGTGGGTCGTGGATTTCATGGTGACCCAACCGGTCAGGAAAGATCTGGGCAGCTTCGTCACAGCCACGGGGGAGTTGGTGCCCGTGTCGAACGCCGAGGCAACGGTCGCCGCACCTTTGTCCGGCATCATATCGACCGCCAGACAGCTTCCGTTCATCGGCAAGAAGGTGGCAAAAGGTGAAATCGTGGCGCTAATCGATCCGCCGGTCATTCCGGAAGGAGGGATAGGCCAGTTGAGCGCCGCATATGCGGAGGCAAAAAACCGTGTTGCCCTTGCTCAAAAGGAGTACGACCGGGCCAGGCGGCTTCATGACGCGAAAATCGCCCCATTGAAAAGGGTCGAGGAGGCGGAGCTGACCCTTTCCAGTGCGCGGGCGGCCCTGGCTCCCCTGGACAAGGCTATGGGGAGTGTCGGAGGAGCAAGAAGCGGCCGGATCGCCGTCAGGGCGCCGGTAAGTGGCACCGTGGTGGAAGTGGTTGCCGGGGCCGGTAAGGGCGTAGAGGCCGGGCAGCCGATCCTGCGCATTGTCAATACTGGAACCCTCTGGCTCAAGGCAAATATCCCCGCGAGCGAGATCGGCGTTGCCGGTAAATCGCTCAATGCCACTTTCACTGCATCAGGCCTTACTGATGAATTCAAACCATCACGGCTGGTATCGATCGGCGACATGCTTGACCCGCAGACCAGGACCCTGCCGGTACTCTTCGAAGTTCCCAATCAATCCGGGCGACTCAAGGTCGGCCTGTTCGCCAATGTTGCCATACAGACCGGGTCGGTTGCCGGGGCGCTGGCCGTGCCCAAGGACGCACTGACTGAAGATGAGGGGCGCTGGTTCGTATTCATCCAGTCGTCGGGAGAAGCTTTTGACCGACGAGAGGTGAAGATCGGTGTCGAAGATGCCGGTTTTGTTCAGATAATCGATGGCCTCAAGGGAGAAGAGCGGGTGGTGACACGCGGTGCCTACTACGTCAAGCAGGCCGAATCGGCTGCCAAGGGCGGCGCTGACCAGGGCCATGCCCATTAAGGAGAAAGGTAAATGCTCGATAAAATAATCCGCCTGGCCCTGGAAAACCGGCTGATCGTCGTTGTGGCGGCGCTGCTGGTACTAGTGGTTGGGACCTATATAACTACAAAGATGCCGGTAGATGTCTTGCCGGATTTGACCGCACCAACGGTTACCATCATCACCGAAGCACATGGCATGGCGACGGAAGAGGTGGAAACGGTTGTCACCTATCCAATCGAAACCGCCGTCACCGGCTCAAGCGGCGTGCGTCGCGTCCGTTCGTATACGGTCGCCGGACTGTCCACCGTTTGGGTCGAATTCACCTGGGGAACGGATATCTACAAGGCCCGTCAGGTCGTCAATGAAAAGCTGCAATCCCTGGCCGGAGTCTTGCCGGCAGATGCTATTCCCCAACTGGCCCCCATCTCCTCGATCATGGGGGAGATCATGCATGTGGCTTTGGTCAGCGACCGGCATACCACCATGGAGCTGAAGGAAACCGCCGACTTCGTGATACGCAAGCGGCTCCTGGCGGTAAATGGAGTCTCACAGGTATCCAACATCGGTGGCGACACCCGCCAGTACCATGTGGAACTCGATCCGCAGCGCCTGCAAGCGTTCGGTGTTACGGTGGCTGAAGTGATAACGGCTCTCAAAGGGGCCAATGAAAATTTTGCCGCCGGGGTGATGAAGAAGACCGGTCAGGAATACATGATCCGTGGCGTGGGCCGGGTTCGGGCCATAGCCGATCTGGAGCAGGTTGTTGTGGCGGCAAGGGGCGGCGTGCCGGTTCTGGTCCGTGATGTGGCGAAGGTCGTGATCGGCCCGGCCTTCAGGTACGGTGAGGCTTCGGCCAATGGCAAGCCGGGGGTTGTCATCTCGATCCAGAAACATCCGTCCGCCAACACCCTTGAGCTTACCAAGCGCCTGGAAGTGAAGCTCGCGGAACTGCAGAAGGGGCTGCCGCCCGGAATGAAGCTGGAGACCGACATCTTCCGGCAATCCGATTTCATTGAGCGGGCCATCGACAACATCAAGAAGGTGCTGACCGAAGGATCGGTCTTGATTATCGCCATCATCTTCCTCTTCCTGGGCAATATGCGGACCACCCTCATATCAATTGCCGCGATGCCCTTGTCGCTGCTGTTCGCCATTTTTGCCCTGTGGATTTTCGACATTTCCATCAACACCATGACCCTGGGTGGGATGGCCATCGCCATCGGGGTCATTGTCGACGATGCCATCATCGATGTGGAGAACGCCTTCCGGCGGCTGCGGGAAAACCGGCTGAAACCCGAACACGTACGATCGCCGGCACGCAAAGTGATCTTCGACGCCTCGAAAGAAATCAGGGCTTCTGTCGTCAATGCCACCATGATCATTCTCATGGTATTCATGCCTCTGTTTTTCCTTTCCGGGGTCGAGGGGAGGCTGTTGCGCCCCCTCGGTGTCTCCTACATGGTTTCCATCGGTGCATCACTCATTATCGCCCTGACAGTGACTCCGGCCCTCTGTTCCTACCTGTTGCCACGGGCCAAATGCCTGGAACAGGAGGAGGAAAGTTTCGTGGTCCGCTGGTTGAAGCGCCTCTATCGCCCCCTGCTCAATCTGGCGGTCAATCGGCCGAAACTGGTGATTGCCGGCTCGGTAGCGGCCTTTGTCCTGGCGATGATTCCGCTGGCCATGACCGGCCGGTCTTTTCTTCCGGCCTTCAACGAAGGTGCCTTGACGGTGGTTGTCGTCACTTCAGCAGGAACATCCCTGGAACAGTCGGCGTCTATTGCCCTGGATGTGGAAAAAAAGCTACTGGCTCACCCGAACGTCAAGAAGACCGCCCGTAGAACCGGGCGGGGAGACATGGACGAGCATGGCAAGGCGGCAAGCATGACCGAGATCGAGGCCAAGTTGGACATGAAGGATCGCAAGCTTGGCGACGTAATGTCGGAACTGCGCAAGTCAATGGCCGGCATGCCGGCAACCATCACCTTCGGCCAGCCCATCGGCCACCGGATTGACCACATGCTCTCCGGCACCATGGCCAACCTTGCCATCAAGGTCTACGGTCCGGAACTGTACCGGTTGCGTATTACTGCGGAAGAGATCAGGGGCGCTATAGCAGATGTTGGCGGCTTGGCGGATCTTTCGGTGGAGCAGCAAAAGGATATTCCACAAATCCGGATTGTCCCGGATCGGGCGCAGATGGCCCGTTACAACCTCACCATGTCGGGCGTGGCCGAGGCGATGGAGGCCGCCACTGCCGGCATGGTCGTCACTAGGACACTGGAAGGTGACCGGGGTTTCGATGTGGTGGTGAAGTTTCCCGATACTGCCCGTAACAGCACCGGCACCATCGAAAGCGTGATGATTGATACCCCGACCGGCTTCAAGATCCCTCTTTCCGCCGTGGCACAGGTCGTTTCCGCCAAAGGGCCGAATACCATTACCCGCGAGAATGCCCAGCGGAAGATTGTCGTCCAGGCAAACGTTGCTGGCCGCGATCTGCGCAGTGTCTTCGATGACGTCAAGAGCCGCATAGACCAACGTGTCAAACTCCCCGAGGGCTATTATGTGGAGTATGGTGGTCAGTTTGAGAGCGAAGCCGAGGCGACCAGAACCATCGCTCTTTTGAGTCTCGTATCCCTGCTCTTCATCGTCTTGATACTCTACATAGAATTCCGCTCCTTCAGAGATGCTTTCCTGGTCATGGTCAACCTGCCGCTCGCCTTCATTGGCGGTATACTGGCCGTTTTTTGCACATCAGGGGTAATCAGCGTCGCTTCGCTGGTCGGGTTCATTACCCTGTTCGGTATCGCGACACGAAACGGCATCCTTCTCATTTCCCATTACAAGCACCTGATGGAACATGAAGGGCGGACTCTGCCGGAGGCTGTGCTGCAGGGGTCGATGGAGCGTCTCAGGCCGGTCATCATGACCGCGCTGGCAGCAGGTCTGGCGTTGGTGCCTTTTGCCTTCTCGGCTGACAAACCGGGCAATGAAATCCTCTCGCCTCTTGCCATTGTCATCCTCGGAGGGTTGTTTAGTTCGACCGTGCTGAATATGGTGGTACTGCCGTCGCTGTATCTGAAATTCGGCAAAGAAGAACAGGAGAAATAAGAGCGCCCCGTGCCCCTGCCTCTCGGTAAGGGCACGGGGAATTCAACAAGTTAGCAGTATTTTATAATTTACAAGGAGACCATAAAATGAAAAAAACTTTGAATGGGGCATTGATAGTCATAATATCAGGTTTGTTGATCAGTGGCTGTGCAGGCAACCGGGACCTCATAACGCAAGAATCGATCGGAAGCAGACAGGATGTCTTCACGGAAATTCGCGGCAATGATGTGCCGACGGGCAAGGCCTTGGCGGACATCGTCTTTTCCGTGAAAAGCAATTCCTCTCTATTCCTGTGGAATTACAACAAGCATACAGATCCACCCTATCGCGTGCACCTGAGCATTGACGGTCAATCGACCATTCTTGAGGCGGAACCGGTCTTGGAAGACAAGTCACCAATTGGTTCAAATTACCCCGAAAGCGGAACCGGCTGGAAATATCAGTTCAGAAAGCGGATTGCCCTTGCTCCCGGCAAACACAAACTCACGATTGCGCTTCCGGTTGATGATGTGCTTGTAGAGCGAGAAATTGTTCTTCGTGAAGGTGTCAATATGGTGATGCTGCAACCGAGATATAACAAGAAGATGCTTCGTCCGCATAAAGGCGAGAACTTTGCTGCCGGCATAAAATCGGTAGAAGTGTTAATTGATTAATCATAAATACGAAACAGCTTTTATGCCAGCCATGCGCTGGCATAGCACTTCATGCTAATTGATAAAACAGAGGAGATTCAGACATGAGAAAGCCTATAGCAGTTATCTTGTCGGCAATGGCCCTGTGGATGCTTGCCGGCTGTGCTGGCAAGCAGGGCTTGATTCAAAAAATGAGCGCCTGTACGCAGGAAGATGTGTTCCAGGAGTGTTCCACAACGACGCCAATACCTCACGGTTATGCGGACCTGCGCATCGTATCATCCCTGAAAACGCACCTGCCGGGGAACTATTCCGGAAAAGACATCCATGGCACGCCTGAGCATAAGTTGCTCGTAAACATCGATGGTCAGGCGGTGTTTTTAACAGGCTCCCTTCGTGAAGAAAGAAAAGATCTGCATTCTTCGTGCGACCCGGAAGAGGGGCACGGCATCTGCTATCTTTTTCAAACGGAACTTCGTCTTAAATCGGGAGGGCACAGCATATTCATTTCCCTGCCATTTGATGGTATTGCTGTTGAAAGAAAATTCGACTTAATTGCCGGTAGCAGAAACACCTTGGTACTTGAGCCGCTTTACGGTCTGGCCGGCGACAAACCAAGAATCGGTTTTTTTACCAAGACCAGTTTTAAAAGCGGCATTAAAGGATTCAGGGTTAAATTTAACGGGGAATATTTGTAGCAAGGAGGGTTATATAGATATAATTACTCTAGGTAATCCCCCGGCTTTGCCGGGGGATTACCCCTTGGGTTGACAATTCCGGGGAAATCAACCTCCTTCAACTTTCGATCAGCGATCACAGCCAACAGGGTATTTCGATCTCTGATTTGAGGAAAATGTCGTGCATTATTCATAAAACATGACCTATTCCGCTCCCGCGTAAAGCATTAATTTGAAGGGTCTGTCGATTTAAAATACAGGATGTCTTCCAGTGAAATTGGCCCCTTCGCCAAACCAAGACGCATGGCTGGTGTTTTCATGGCTTTTTTTGCTTCTCCTGGCTTGCGCCTGGGAGCGTCTTTTGGTCTTTTTCTTCCTTCCGTGGGTTTCACGTAGTTATAAAAAACTCGATAAATATCCAAGAGTTTTACGACAATGCTAGGGTCATATGCATTATATAATTGCCATACCCTGCCGCTTCCACCGCTTGGCCTGAATGATCTTTCCAGAATCGAAGACGCTCTCCGGCATTGCATAAAAAAACGATCAATAGGGTGAAGCGTCGCACGTTCAAATATATAAGCCATCTTATCCAGATCCCGATCAAAATCTCCCTTTTTTATGTTAGACAGGTAACAAACCATTTTGTCGGGTTCACTCATATTGGGGAATGGATAATCAAGCCATTTATCCTTCCAGCCGCCGATTTCCCTCATTCCCGCCAAGCGCTCTTTTATTATTTCCCGCCGGATGAATACGTCGTGCAGTTCTTCGTACTCAGGATGACGATAAAGGAATTCCTTTTTTTCGCTTTTACCTTTCTCAACAAGCCCGTACCTTTCGGGCTGCGTGTAGTCTGTTTTTATTGATACATAACAGGCATCGCATGTTTTTTCTAAAATACGGTCAGCGAAAGCGGCGAGGCAAGCTGCTCTAATGCCGGAATCTTGATCCATATAAAATCTTATTTTTCCGATGCCATTCAGCATTTTTCTCAGGAAGAAGAAATGTGCATACATTGTATACTCAGCATGAACCTGCATGCCATACAAGGGTAATCTTGTATCTTTGTTATGTTTGTCACATGCCTCGACATCTTGCCGAGAAAGAACTGCTTCGTAGGTTTTTTCAACCTTTGTATCCAGAGACACCTCATCCACTTCGGGTGTCTTCTTTTCACTTCTTCCTTTGGATTCTTCGTAATCGTTTTCAAGCCAAAAACGAGCATATTTTCTAAATGGGCGCTGTACTTCATAATCGCCCGTTGCAATCGCATCTTCTTCAATTTCCCTAGGGTTTACGGAAGGGTCAAAATTTAGGTGCATGCCAAAGACATAACCAGAATTGCGGTCGGCACTTCCTATGGCATAGAGGATCACGTTTCTGCGATCCGTGCAATCCCTCCAGTTGATTGAATGCATTTGACGGTCAACAGATATGTTTAAATATGCCCTTTTGAGCTCTGGGAGACGTTTTTCTCGACTCGCAGCGAAGGCAAGGCACTGCCGGTGTATAAAGTCAATTTTAGTGTAAAGCGTATTCATGGAAACATCAACGCCCACGACACCTGATGGGCCTCCAGCTACGGTCTTCAAAGGCTTTTTTCCGAGAAGGTCTTGAAATATTCTTATGTTGACATGGGATTTTCTTTGTCTATGCGTAGATTTTTGAGGGACTGAAAACGTTTTCCCGCATTCTTTGCACTGAAACCGTGGCGAGCCAATGGTTGTTTTTCCATGGGGGCGATATCTATCGCGGTAATCAAAGACATCGGCATCAAGCAAGTGGTTAATGCACTGGGGATTCGGACATTTGGCCTTCCTTCTGTCCGGTATCAAATAAGCTGATATTCTGTCAATTTCTTCCTTAATTCCTTTATTGCTCTTTACAGGTGGGTTTTCGTTGCATTTCTTACAACGAAGGGCTAATTCATGGCTTCTCCCCTGCAAGATATAAGTATCTCTATTCTCGTCTCTTGCGTATTTACCACGAGACTGAGTAGATGTGCTGGCAGGGGAGTAAAAATTGCCACAAGCCGGGTTCTTGCAAAAATTGACCTGAACGCCATCAATTTCAGGGGGAATTCGACTTTTGGTATCATTTCTTTCCGGCATAAAAAAATCCCTTCAAGATTTTTTAACCTTGAAGGGATTGTACACTAATTAAAATCAATTTGCCACAGATTAACAAACCGGCTGGGAGTTTGACCTCCCCTCTCTTTTACGATGAATTAGTTGAAGAGTAAAAATGATTATTGTGCTGCATTTTTGACTTGCTAAATAATGAATGTACTCTTTAGTATGTTTGCAGCACGTCTACAGCTTTTGTAGATTTCCACCCTAATGTGGCCATTAATAATACTGGAGAAAAGATGCGAACCTCCGAATCCAGCAATATGCTCGAATACCAGCCATCAGGATTGATCTTTATATGCCAGATCATTGCCAAGCGGAGCAAGATGATATTCTGGTGTACAGCCGGGGCATTCATTCTCTCCGTCGTTGTATGTGTATTTCTATCTAAAATATACAGCACAAGAGCTATGGTGGTCCCTGCGAGTGAAGATAAGAGTCTACGAAACGCTATGTTGTCGCAAATGGGTGGCCTGGCAATTCTGGCTGGCGAGGCGATCGGGGTTGGAACAATGTCCGATCTTTATGTTGGCATGCTTAAAAGTGAAACAGTGAAAAACCCGGTGATTGACCGCTTGAAGTTGATGGAAGTTTACGATGCTGATACCCGTGACGACACCTACAAAGAACTGGATAAAAGGGTATCGATAATTTCCGGGAAGAAAGACGGAATCATATCAATTATTGCCGAAGACAAAGACCCAAAACGCGCTGCGGATATTGCAAATACCTATCTGGATGAGCTCGGAAAGCTTGCGGTAAGGCTGAATGTAACCGGGGCCTCGCAAAATCGCTCGTTCCTGGAAGAGAGGTTGGGTAAGGCTAAGGCGGACCTTGCGAGGGCCGAAGAGGACCTGAAAATTTTTCAGTCCCGAAACAAGGCGATTCACGTCAGTAGCCAGTCTGAAGCTACCATAAAAGGGGTTGCGGAGCTGAAAGCGCAGCTTGCCCTTCAGGAAGTCCAGTTGGCGACTCTCAGACGCAGGTTCACCGATTCCAAACAGGAAGTCAAAAATCTGGTAATCTCTGTGGCTAATTTGAGGGGTCAGATAGATAAGCTGGAAGGAACTGGCAGCAACAGTTCCATTCCCTCTGTTGGTTCAGTGCCAGCTATTGGGCAGGCATACATCAGGCTGATGCGTGAATTCAAAATCCAGGAAGCTCTGGTTGAGTCGCTCACGAAACAGCACGAACTTGCAGCTATTACCGAGGCGAATGACGTTGCTCCTTTGCAAGTCCTGCAGATGGCACGGGTTCCGAGTAAACCGGTAAAGCCCAAAAAGGGTTTCATTGTTGTGATGACAACATTCACTGTCTTTTTATGTTCAGTGATTGCTGCATTTGTAATGGAGAGGTTTTCAGTTGTTACCGCAGAGGAAAGGGAGCAATGGAAGAAAATCAGGTTCTATAACCCTTTTAGGAGGGAATCATCATCGCAGTAGTGCACGCTGTAATATCTATCCGGAAAGCGGCTAGTTTCAACTCATGACAATTAAGACCAGTGAATCACCTAAAGAGCTTAAAACTGCTCTTACCGGGTTTGTTTCTCTCCTGGGTTCCAGTGTAATATCCGCACTGGGTTTTATCATAATTTCCTCCAACCGTTTTGTCGAGGTTGAATCGGCAACGGCAGTTTTTGTTATTCTTTTCGTTCAGTGGCAGACCCTTGGCCTGACCATTGCCAAGACAGGTATAGAGCAGGTGGTGTTTGCCATGGTAACGGCGAACGAGAAAACGTATCTGGACCCGTCACGGTATGTTTTTCGCCGCGCTTTCCCCCTGGCTTTTTTGTTTTCCGTAGTTGTCTTGTTTGTGTTTTCTCCATGGGCGTCGGTTGTCGCCTTCTTTACCATCATGCTTGATACCTATTCGTTGATTGTCATGGCGGATCTGAACGCTCGGAAGAGATTCAAGACAACGGCACTATCCAACCTTTTTAATTACCCGCTTTTTTTTATTATTTTTTTCGCGCTCAACTATTTCCAGGATGTGGGTGTTACCCTGGTGCTGACGGTTTTTCTGCTGACAAGCTTCGCCCGCTGGACGTGGCTCAACTGTAACCGGGTTGTAAACGCGGATTTTGAACAAGTGGTATGCAAGGTCAATTTGGAGATGGGCATACAGCAGGTCCTGAATTATTTGCTGTTCCGTTTCGATCAGATAGTGCTGGCCATTATTGGATTGAAGCTGACTATGCATGGTGATGTCGGCATGTATGTGTTTCTGGCCAGATTCCAGGAGTTGATATCAGGGGTGGTTATTTTAGCCGGGACAGTACTCTTTCCAAAGATGTACATCAAATATCCCATTAATGGATGGGCAATTATAATAAATCTGAAAAAACACGCTCACTACGTGATTGGATATGCGGCAACCATTTTTGTTGCCATGGTTGTCTATCTTAACCTTTGGAAAGGTCAACCAATTCCGTACTACTTGGCATTACCCTTTCTAATTCAGACGATGTGTATAGTCCTCGTGAATAACGTCACCTATTCCGTCATCCGCCAAGGATATCTGCGGAGTCTGTTGAGCAACATGTCATTTTCAACCATTCTCGGTTTATTAATGTTTGTATTTTTGCAGTTTGATTTAAGTGCTCTTGATCTCGCATGGATTGTTCCGACACAAGTGATAATGTTTCTTTTGCTCTCATTTGTACGTGATTGGGGGAAGATTAAACAAGTTACTGTTTCCAGCTAGGTTTTAGAAGTTCTATGCCGATAGTTTTTACTTTAGGTTGTGATTGTCCAAACGATTGTCTTGGATACTCATCCGCAGAATAATGACTGGCTAAGATTTTTTAAGAGGTTAACGATGTCCCGCGATAACATATTCAACTGGTTCGAACAAAATTGTTGCTGCTGCAAAAATGACAATTATACTATTTTGGGATATAGAGGTGGAGAAGCCCATGTCAGTGGAAAAGGCGTAAAGTGTTTGATTGTAAGATGTTCAAATTGCGGTCATGTTTATCCAAGACCAATGCCTGTTCTGATAGATACTAATCAAGCCTACAAAAATACAGACGAATACTTTGTCAGCAATGATGCGGAGGAAATAAAAGAAGAATGTACCAAATTGCTCGTTCAGATAGAAAAGAGATATGGTACGAAAGGCAGATTACTTGATGTAGGTTCCGGGCGGGGAGAACTTCTCTATGTTGCAAAGCAGTTAGGTTGGTTTGCTGAGGGAGTTGAAACATCGGAAGAATTTGCCGCGCATTCTAGAGTGAAATATGGCATATCTGTACAAAATTGCAAGTTACATGCGGCACGCTATGACGCGGAAAGTTTTGACGTAATTACGCTGCGGATGGTTGTCGAACATTTGAATGAACCGGACGACATCCTGGAGGAAATAAATAGAGTTCTTAAACACAACGGACTCCTGTGGATATCAATGCCAAATGAAATGAGTTTGTATAATCGAATGGGAAACCTGTATTTCAAACTTCAGGGCAAAAATTGGGTGACTCAGCTTTCGCCTACCTTTGCCCCATACCATGTGCAAGGATTTACAAAAAAGTCCATTAAGGTAATGCTATCTGCATCTGGCTTTGAAGTAGAACAAGTGATTACCTTTAATGAAAAAATACTTTTACCAAGGTCAGGCATTAAAGAGTGTGTTGTGCGTGGTGCTGCTCTCGCAATTAACCGGGTTGCATTGCTTGCCGGTATGGGTACATTTATGAATGTGTTTGCAAGAAAGGTCAGGGGATAGGAATGTTGCTCCGATTACTGGCTGACGTGGTTTCCTGCAGTATTGACCTTGTTAATGTCTTAGCAGTCGGAGATCGACGACGTGCGGAGCCAATCCCGTGTTGAATCTGATTACATACAAAAACAATCTAAGAACCCTTCTGTTTATCCCCAGTTTTTATGGTGCGGTGACCTGGGGAATCTGGCTAATATTGTATACCGCAGAACTCATGAACTTGGATGAGTGCAGTATTCTGGCAATGGTAATTTATCTGATTGTTGAACTTGCATTCGTTCTTTCAATTTATGTTTCATTGCCGCACTATAGAAACTACTTTGAAATAACACGAGAGAGAACCAATTTAGCCGGGGCTGATACAGGTAATAGTCCCGGTTTAGCAATGTTTCTTCTGGTTTTACACCTTGTCGGTTTCATGGGGTTAGTGCTGTATGTTGTCGAATTCGCCAAAAATCTTGGTGGAATTTCAGGTTTTTTCCTCGCCTTGGTCAATGAGGCGTATGCAATCAGGTGGGAGGCGGAAACCTCGGCGTCAGTCGGGACGCAATTGTCTTACTTTGGTTGGATAGCAATTTCGTTGACTGTTTATTACATCGTCAGGAAAAAAGTCTCCTCTTACTGGTTGGCGGTTGCCGTCGTCCAGTTTCTAGGTAACCTGCTCTTTATCGACCGGACAAGACCATTGTGGATCATTTTCACAACGCTGCTGATCATCCTCCCTGCAGCGAGAGAGCTCAGCCTGAATCGAATTTCCCGATGGATGATCTTTTCAATCATTGCCGCCTTCATGTTGTTCTGGGCTGTTGCCGAATGGACCGGCAAGACCGGCTATAAGGGTATTTACGAGAGCTCCGTCCTTCCTGGAATTACCCAGGATTTTTATGTGTATGGGGTCAGCGGATTTGCGTATTTCAACCAGGTATTGCAGAGCAACGAATCGCCAACCTATACACCTGAGAGAATACTTTATCCATTATTCACATTTCTTTCCCGATTTGGAGTGACAGGAGCACCGCCTAGTCAGATATTGGAATTTTACGATGTGCCGTTTTCAACGAATGTCGGAACCTTCTTAGAGCCATTTTACCGAGACGGAGGATTGCTGTTTGTTCTGATCGGTATACTAATTTACAGTTTTGGCTTGGATTTGGCGGGTCTCTTTGTGCTCAATTCGGGTAAACCCTTGGCTCTCTATGCTTGGGCAAATATATGTTTCACCAGTTTTATAGGTTTTTTTACTCCCAAGATAGCGTCCTTTCCAGTCTGGCTGTTTGTTGTACTTGGGTTTTCGGTTATCTGCCTCGGATACATGAGTGCAGGTCCGGTCCACCGCCAAAGGAAGATCGGTGGCCAGTAAAATGAAAATCCTTTTTCTTAGCAGGTACGACCGCCTCGGGGCTAGCAGCAGGATTCGCTTGTACCAGTATTTCAGATACCTGGAAGCCCATGATGTCGAGGTTAAGGCCTCCCCGTTACTGGGTGACGATTTTTTGAAGTTAAGTTATGCGGGGCAAGGCATACCCAAGAGAATAGTAGCCTATGCCTATATCCGCCGGGCAACTGAAGTGATAAAGGCAGTTTTAACTTCGGAGTATGATCTCATCTGGCTGGAAAAGGAACTCTTTCCCTTCCTGCCGGCATGGGGAGAGGCCCTGCTCGATCTTCTTAAAATGCCCTATGTTGTGGATTACGACGATGCCGTTTTCCACTCCTACGACCACCATCGAAACGTAATAGTCCGTTCCCTTCTCGGCGGTAAGATTGAGAGGGTGATGCGCGGCGCTGCGATGGTCATTGCGGGCAACAATTATCTTGCAAATCGGGCTCGAAGGGCCGGCGCAAGGCGAGTCGAGTATCTGCCGTCTGTGGTCGATCTCGATCTGTATTTGGAGCAGCCACCGCCCAGGGGTAAATGCTTCACCATCGGCTGGATTGGTTCGCCGACGACCGCCAGGCATCACCTGACAATTATTGAGAACATGCTGGCTGATTTCTGCCGTGACGGTGCTTCACGTGTCATTGCGGTGGGCTCGGGGGACCTGAATTTGCCGGGAGTTCCCCTGGAAGTCCGTCCCTGGAGTGAAGAGAGCGAAGTGAGCGATATTCGGTCTTTTGATGTGGGAATAATGCCCTTGCCGGACAATCCCTGGGAAAGGGGCAAGTGCGGTTTCAAGCTGATCCAGTGCATGGCATGCGGGCTCCCTGTCGTGGCTTCGCCGGTGGGGGTGAACAGGCGGATTGTGGAGCACGGCGTCAATGGCTTTCTGGCTTCGACAGCCGAAGAATGGACCGCCGCATTGACCGAACTGAGAGACAACGAAGAGCTCCGCATCGTCATGGGTAAATCGGCCCGACGCAAGGTCGAGAAGGAATACAGTCTTCAGGAAGCCTCGCCACGCCTGCTTGCCCTGCTGCGGAGCGTTGCGGGCAGGCATGGATAGATGTAAACGCAATTCGTTTTACCAATTATCGAGGAGAAATGCATGTCGGTCAGGGATACAATTCACGATGTATTTAAGGAAGTAGCGGCATTCCAGGATGTGGTTCTGAAAAACGAAATCAAGGATGATAGTGTTTTGCTGGAGACCGGACTAGATTCGTTGGGTTTTGCGGTGTTGGTCGTCAGATTGGAAGAAAGGCTGGGTTATGATCCGTTCATTGTCATGGAATCTCCGGTCTATCCGGTAACCTTTAAGGATTTTGTCGACATTTACGAACAATACGAACTGGCTGAGGGGCAATGAATGTTCAGGGGATTGCTGGGTTCCTTCGACAAAGACAGAGTGTTGATCGTCTCGAACGACGAACAGGTCACCTGTGGCAATTTGATGTCCGTGATTAGCGCTTACGACGAGTCCCAATATTACGGAAGGCATATCGCGCTGCTGATGAAGAATCAGATCAATACCGCTGCCGCCATGCTGATGTTGGAGGGGGTGGCAGGTAATGTCCTGTTGTTGCCGTCGGATGTCGATGAAGACAATCTGTCGATGTTGCTGGGGCGGTACGATGCTGACCTGATACTCACCGATCAGAGTCCTCCCGCTTGTTTGAAAAATAAATCAGAGTCGATAAGAGATTTTTCGATATCAAGCGGTATACCTGATGTCCCACACGGGGATATAGGCTATCAACAAGCCAAAACAGTTACGCGCTGGATTATCCCCACATCCGGCACCACCGGAACACCCAAGCTCATTTCACATACCCTAGAGACCCTGAGCAGAACCGCGAAAAAGAGTATCTCGGCTTCACGCTTCTACCGTTGGGGTTTGCTCTACGATATTTCGCGCTTCGCCGGTCTTCAGGTTTTCCTCAACTCCATCCTGTCCGGGTCGGTATTGATCCTCAGTGACCTGTTCGCTTCATTTGAAAACCGGCTTGACGTTCTGGTCAGGCATGGATGCAACGCCCTGTCGGCTACGCCTACCATGTGGCGAAAACTCATGATGTTGCCGGCGTTCAGAAAACTTGAGCTCGGACAGGTCACCCTGGGTGGCGAAATCGCCGACCAGAGCGTTTTGTCTGCGCTGCGGGCCATGTACCCGACAGCGCGAATAGTCCATATTTATGCATCTACCGAAGCAGGCGTGGGTTTCTCCGTGACCGACGGATGTGCCGGATTTCCCAAAACGATGCTGGTTAATCCGCCGGAAGGCATAACCCTTAAGGTTGATGAAATCGGGTTTCTGTTGCTTCGTCCTGCATTGAGAGACCAGGAATACGCTGGAAACGCGGTGCCTCTCTTCGGGGATGACGGCTTTATCAACACCGGCGACCTGGTTGTCGAGGAAGGTGAGCGCTATTATTTTCTTGGCAGAGCCAACGGCGCAATAAATGTTGGCGGGAACAAGGTTCAGCCTGAGGAAATTGAGAATTTGATCTATACATTCTCCAATGTCAAACTTGTCTCGGTTTATGGAAAGAAGAATCCTATTACTGGTTACGTTGTGGCAGCCGACGTTGTCTTAGATTCTCTAAGCGGCGATGCCGCAGAGTTCAAACGGAAGCTGGCGGCCTACTGCGCCGAAAAGCTTCCGCCATACAAAAGGCCTGTTCTGATAAAAATAGTGAGTGACCTGGACATCAATCGAGCCGGAAAGGTAGTGAGATCATGATTAAAAGGAACATTCTGGTAACCGGGGGCACTCGCGGGCTCGGTTTTGCTGTCGTTAAGAGGCTGGTAAGCGATGGGTATCATGTTATCGCCACTGCAAGGTCAATCTCCGGGGAGATGGAATCGCTGATGCGGCAGGACAACCATCCCGGTTTGGTCAGCTTTTACCCATACGACTTCACTGACACAAAAGACATTCACGACTTCGTAAAAATGGTGGTTGCCGAGACGGGCAACCTGTACGGATTGGTAAACAACGCTGCTCTAGGGTACGACGGTGTCCTGGCGACTATGCACGACAGTCAGATTGAAGAGCTGCTGAAGGTCAATGTCCTTTCACCTGTACTGCTGACGAAATATGTTGTGCGGAACATGATCCTGCAGAAGTCAGGAAGAATAATCAACATAGCTTCGATTATCGCGAACACAGGATTCAATGGCTTGTCTGTTTATGGGGCGTCAAAAGCGGCATTGGTGGGGTTCACGAAATCTCTGGCCAGGGAATTGGGCAAGGCGAACATCACCGTCAACAGCATTGCTCCCGGTTTTCTAACGACGGGAATGACCAGGTCGCTGCAAGGAGACAAGTTGGACGCCATTAAGCGGCGCAGCCCGCTGAACCGGTTGGCTGATGTCAACGATGTCGCCCATGCGGTCTCTTTCCTCGTTAGCGAAGGGGCATCATCAATAACCGGGACCACAATTACGGTTGATGCAGGCAGTACTTCCTGAGGGGAGACATGGAAAAAATCCGATGGGTCAATTACGAATCAGCATTCTATGATCAATACAAAATCTTTGCCCAAAATCAGTTTGGAATTGGAAGCTACCAGAGTTCCGAGAACTATCTCAAGTGGCTCTATTGCGAGAATCCCCATTCCAGAGGCTATTCCGATCTGATTGTTGGAATCCTGGAAGATGGAAGGGTCATTGGCTTCATTCACAAGATGCGTCTGCCGTGGAAGGTGGAAGGTGAAACTGTGCTCTTTCCTTCGCTCCATAATCTAGTCGTTAAGCAGGAATTCCGCTCGGGCGCGGGATTCTGGTTAATGAAGAAATCAATCCACGGAGAAGAACATGCCTTGATCCCCGGCGTGGTTCAGCCATTATCCACTGCATACATCGAGATGAGGTGTCAACCGATGCCGAGCAGTTGGTTCAAGTTTGTCCTGAGCCCTTTTTCGGCGTTTGTTGCTTTGGGTTTTCACAGGCTGACCGGTAAATGCTTCTTCCGGAACAGGTTCGCATTGCCTCTCAACCGGAACATCGGCGATTTTCGTGTTACAAAATCTCCTGAAGTTTCCGAACTCGAGCAGATTGCACATTACCTAAATTCCGCTTCGGGCGCCAATCACATTGTCTGGGATGCTGATCTGGTGAGATGGCGCTTTTTCCACGAACTGGGTCCAAAACATGCCTTAATCCGGCATCTCAAGAATACTGACGAATTCGCTGTGGTCAGTTTTGGTCAGAGGTCAGGCCTGAACATTGCCAGGATTATCGTTGTCAGTGACGGCTTCATTCTGGATACCGGATTGTATTCATTCCTGAAGAATGAGGTGAAGAAGGCAGGTGCGTCTGCTTTGTTCTTCATGACGACCAAACAGCATGTCGCTGCAGCAATGGTTCAAAGAGGTTTTACCAGTTACAAAGTGTCTCCCGACACCTATATTTATCACAAGAATAAAAATACGGAATTCGATGCAAAGTTCGGTAGCGAAAGTACGGATGTCGGATTCGAGAGCATTGTTACGGAGTTAATGAATGGGTAAGGGCGTTTTCATTATATCGTTGGATTGTGAAGGCAAATGGGGGATGGCGGACCACGTCACGGAACACCACACCAGATGTTTGACAAACGCTAATATCGAAAAAACTTACGACAATCTGCTACGACTCCTTGCTGGTTGTAACATTAAGGCCACTTTTGCCTTTGTTTCGCTTTTCACGATGTCTTTCGACGAATACTATCATTATCGGAACATGTTAGGTGATTCTGAGGTTTACGACGCCTGGCTGAAATTTTTCCGCCGGGATATTGATAATGGCCTGTATGACGGCTGGTTCGCGCCAGGCCTGATGGAGCTTGTCGCAGCTGAAGGCATGCATGAAATAGCCTCACACGGCTTCTGTCACATTCCCTTCGATGCAAGGATAATCACCCGTACTGATGCCGCCAGAGAACTGGAGGCAATAGCGTCGGTAAATGGGGCAAGATCAATCCAGGCGAGAACCTTCGTCTATCCGAGAAATCTTGTGGGCTATAGGGATCTGCTGTCGGAGACCGGGTATTTTGGTTACAGAGAAGCACTGCCGTCCACTCATGGAGCCTGGGGTAAGGTCGCGAATATCGCAAGGGAATTCAACCTGCTTCAGAAATCGCAGTCTCGGCGGGGCGCGGAACGTCTGCTTGCCATACCGTCCGGCTATTTCCTGAACTGGCGAAACGGCGTTCGTACAGTGGTCCCCGCTGCGGTTACCCTCGCAAGATGGAAAGGGATCATCGACCATGCGATTAAGCATGATGGGATAGCCCATCTCTGGTTGCATCCGCACAATCTGATAGATGGTAGATCCCAATTGGAACTGCTGGAATCTGTTTTAAGACATGTAGCTGACAAGTTGAAGACGGGAGAGCTTGTGAATTTCACTCAATATGACTACTGTTTGGATGCTGTAGCAGGCGGGTAGGCGGATTTTAGTTGGCTCTAGTTTGGTGTCTTCCGAGGAATGAATGCCGGTGCACAATTTTGACTTTCCGAGGTAACAATTAATATGTGCGGTATCGCCGGCTTCCTTAACTATTCCCGACGTAACGGGTCCGATGAGATGCGCGCCACCGCTTGCCGGATGTCGAATGCCCTTATCCACCGTGGCCCTGACGACGGCGGGGTCTGGGTGGATGCCTCAGCCGGGATAGCTTTGGGGCATCGTCGTCTCGCAATTGTCGATCTTTCGGCTGAGGGGCACCAGCCGATGCATTCTGCTAGTGGTCGATTCGTGCTGGCATATAACGGTGAGATTTATAACTTTCAGGAGATCCGAGCGGCACTGGAGCCGTATCTGGCGAGTGCTGGCGTACATTGGCGCGGCCATTCAGACACGGAAGTAATGCTTGCCGCTTTTGAATTTTGGGGTATGGAAGAGGCTGTCAAGCGGTTTGTCGGTATGTTTGCCTTTGCTCTCTGGGATCGAACGGAGCGTCTGCTCCACCTTGTTCGGGACAGGCTGGGTGAAAAACCGCTTTATTACGGTCGGATGGGGAAATCTTTCCTTTTCGGTTCTGAGCTGAAAGCGCTCCGTGCTCATCCGGAGTGGCAAGGTGAGATCGACCGGAATGCGCTTGCGTTAATGATGCGGCATAATTGCATTCCAGCGCCTTACTCCATTTATAGAGACATCAAGAAACTTCCTCCCAGCACGATCCTGACAATAGGTACAGAAGAGGATACACCTACCCCGAAGGCTTACTGGAGTACCGCCGATATTGTGGAACGTGGGGTGCTTGAGCCGTTTACAGGAAATGAGAGCGAGGCGGTGGACCGTCTAGACATACTGCTGCGTGATGCGATAAGGCAGCAGATGGTTGCTGATGTGCCGCTCGGGGCTTTTCTTTCCGGTGGTATTGATTCTTCCACTGTAGTTGGGCTCATGCAGGCACAAAGCGTCAGGCCGGTAAAAACTTTTACCATTGGCTTTTCCGAGCACGCCTACAATGAGGCGAACCATGCACGGGAAGTTGCCGATTTACTCGGCACTGCGCACACTGAGCTTTATGTGACCCCGGACCAAGCGCTTGCCGTTATTCCTGATCTGGCCACTATGTATGATGAACCATTTTCCGACTCATCTCAAATACCAACGTACCTGGTTTCAAAGTTAACCCGTAATCATGTTACCGTGAGCCTCTCCGGCGATGGTGGTGATGAGTTGTTCGCCGGTTATAATAGGCATTTCTGGGGTAATCGCGTATGGAAAACGATATGTGCAGTTCCTCGGGGGCCTCGGCGTATTGCATCTGATTTTCTTCAAGAAATATCACCTCAGAAATGGGACCGGTTATATGAAATGGTTGCTCAGTTCCTTCCCTCGGGGTTGCGGCAGCGACTTCCAGGTGACAAGGTCCACAAGTATGCAGAAGTACTCAGAGCCAATAACTCTGGAGAGATGTATCAAAGTCTGGTTTCGCACTGGAAGAAACCCGATTCCTTGATTATTGGCTCAGAGGAACCCCCAACCCTTATTACAGCTTTCAGCAAAATGCCTCAACTACCCGAACTTGCCCAGAGAATGATGTATCTGGACCTGGTGACCTATCTTCCCGATGACATCCTGGTTAAGGTTGACCGCGCCGGGATGGCTACAAGTCTTGAAACGAGGATGCCTTTTCTGGACCACCGTGTTGTCGAGTTCGCCTGGCAGGTTCCTCTTTCCATGAAGATCCGAAATGGACAGGGAAAGTGGCTTTTGCGACAGGTTTTGAAGCGATATGTGCCGGAAAAAATGATGGAAAGACCGAAAATGGGGTTTGGTGTTCCCCTTGATGCCTGGTTGCGCGGGCCATTGAAAGATTGGGCTCATGCATTGCTCGATGAGCGTCGACTCCGTCAAGAGGGATTTTTTAACCCCGAACTCGTACGGCAGAAATGGGAAGAGCATCTTTCAGGAAAGTATAACTGGCAGTATCATCTCTGGGATGTACTTATGTTTCAAGCCTGGCTGGAAAGACATTCTTGATGAAAATCATTGTAATTGCTGGATTCTCCGAGTCACTCATTAATTTCCGCGGACCT
The DNA here is from genome assembly GCA_009668975.1 of Deltaproteobacteria bacterium. Taxonomy (GTDB): domain Bacteria; phylum Desulfobacterota; class Desulfuromonadia; order Geobacterales; family Geobacteraceae; genus RPRC01. The sequence goes on from SBEG01000011.1 coordinate 54,387, forward strand.
TTGCTTGCTGCAATGGCAAAAATCGGCCATGAGGTGTTTGCAATGGCCCCGGGAGAGAACCCTGTTGTTGCTGAGAAATTGCGTAAAATTGATGTTGTCTATACTTCGATTAACTTGGAAAGAACCGGTTTAAATCCGCTGAAGGACCTGCGGACTTATTTACTGATCAAAGCGAAGTTACGTGAACTGAAGCCTGATGTGGTGCTGGCGTATACCATCAAACCGGTAATTTATGGTTCCCTCGCAGCTCGAAGCGCCGGGGTTCCGCACATTTTCTCAATGATAACCGGGTTAGGTTACTCATTTATGGCTGGTGGCTTAAAACAGAAACTTGTCAATAAAATCGTTTCGAGACTCTACAAATTCGGGCTTACCGCAAATGAAAAGGTTTTTTTTCAAAATCCTGATGACCTTACCTTTTTTTGTAATCAAGGATTTCTTGGTAATTGTAACAAGGCAATTCTGATAAACGGGTCCGGGGTAGATATCAATCATTTTGTCGAAACCCCTGCACGTTGTGGTGAACTGGTATTTCTTCTCGTAGGCAGACTTCTCAGGGATAAGGGAATCGGAGAATTTATTGAAGCGGCCAGAATGCTTAAAAGAAAATACCCGCGGGCAATATTTCGGATCGTGGGGCCAATCGACAGCAACCCGGCGGCTTTCAAGCCAGCTGAAATAAAGGTTTGGCATCGTGAAGGAATCGTCGAATATCTGGGGGAGATCGAGGATGTCCGTCCCGTTCTCTCCGATTGCAGCGTTTATGTCTTACCTTCCTATCGAGAGGGAATGCCGCGAACGGTGCTGGAGGCTATGGCCATGGGACGGCCAATTGTAACGACCGATGCTCCCGGTTGCCGCGAAACGGTTGTGTCGGGAGAAAACGGTTATCTTGTTCCGGTGAAGGATGCCGTGGCCTTAGCGAATGCCATGGAGAGGTTTCTTCTGGAGCCAGACTCGATCCCGAAAATGGGGAGACGTAGCCGTGAAATCGCGGAGGAGAGATTCGATGTCCGCAAGGTAAATGATGTCATCATGCGTTCCATGGGGTTGATCAATGAAAAGGGCGTTTGACCTTCTTATTGCATTGGCGGCATTTCTTCTCCTTGGCCCCCTGATGCTTGTAGTAGGAATACTTGTCTGCACCAGGCTTGGCGCGCCGGTACTCTATCGGCAGCTAAGGCCGGGGCTGCACGGGACACCGTTCGTTATCTATAAGTTCAGAACGATGACAGACCAGAAAGACGCGGAGGGCAATCTGCTGCCTGACGACCAGCGTCTCACCCCCTTCGGCAGGTTTTTGCGAAGCTCCAGTCTGGATGAGCTGCCGGAACTTCTCAATGTCCTGAAGGGCGATATGAGCCTGGTCGGACCCCGGCCCCTCCTGATGGAGTATCTTCCACTTTATTCGGCGGAGCAGGCCAGACGACATGAAATGAAGCCGGGCATTACCGGTTGGGCACAGGTGAACGGCAGAAACGCAATTTCCTGGGAGGAAAAGTTCAGGCTGGATCTCTGGTATGTGGACAACCAATCGATGCAACTTGACTGCCGGATTCTCTGGATGACTTTGGCAAAAGTTTTTGGCAGAGAGGGTATTAACGAGCAGGGACAGGCAACCATGAGCAAATTCACGGGGAATAGGCCGGATGAGAAATAGACATGAGGATCGTGTATTCGTGTTTGGCGCCAGCGGCCACGCCAAAGTGGTACTAGATATCATTGAGCGACAGGGATGTTTCAAGGTAGATTTTCTCGTCGATGACGACCCTGCTCTGAAGGGGCGGCGGTTTTTCGGGTACGATGTGCTGGGCGGCAGGGACGAGCTTTTCGATTACCGACAGAAAGGGGCGTCGGCCGGAATCGTCGCCATCGGCAGCAATTCGGCACGGAGGAAGGTTGCCGGGTGGCTTATCGATAATGGCTTCGGCCTCGTCACGGCCATTCATCCATCTGCCGTACTTTCGCGCGGTGTGGTTGTCGGAGATGGCACGGTGCTTATGGCCGGGACGGTGGTCAACGCAGATGTTGTTATTGGTAACAATGTAATTGTCAATACAGGGGTCACCATTGACCACGACTGTTTTATTGGCGACGGTGTACACATCGCCCCGGGCACTACCCTGTGCGGTACCGTGCATGTTGGGGGAAATACCTTCATTGGCGCGGGGGTGACCGTCATTCCGAACATTACCATCGGGAGCAATGTTGTTGTAGGGGCAGGGGCTACGGTAGTGCGCAATGTTCCGGATGGTGTGCAGGTCATGGGCACCCCCGCACGAATCGTCAACAAGAACTAAACAAGGAAAGCGTTGGTAACTATGAACTCTGATCTCTTGGCAATTGATGGTGGTAATCAGGTTCGGACAGAAGAGTTTCCCCCATGGCCGTACTTTGCACCGGACGAAATTGCGGCTGTTACAGCGGTCCTTGCTTCCGGCAGGGTCAACTACTGGACCGGCGAAGAGGGGCGAAAATTCGAGGAGGAGTTTGCTGAGTATACCGGCTGCCGTCATGCTATAGCACTCGCAAACGGCACCGTAGCTCTTGAACTGGCACTCTATGCCTTGGGCATTGGTCCAGGCGACGAGGTGATTGTCACATGCCGCACATTTATTGCTTCGGCGAGTTGTATTGTCATGCGAGGTGCTACTCCGGTGATGGCGGACGTTGACCCGGTCAGCCAAAACATTACAGCGGAAACGGTCAGTGCGGTCCTTACTTCTCGGACGAGAGCAATCATAGCGGTTCATCTGGCCGGATGGCCGTGTGACATGGATCCGATTCTTGATCTTGCCAGAAAACATGGTCTTAAAGTTATCGAGGATTGTGCGCAAGCCCACGGCGCTACCTATAAAGGGCTTCAGGTTGGGTCTTTAGGGGATATGGCTGCCTTTTCGTTCTGTCAGGACAAGATCATTACCACCGGAGGTGAAGGTGGAATGCTTACCACAAATGACAGGGTTCTCTGGGAGAAGGCGTGGTCCTTTAAAGACCACGGTAAGAGTTGGGATGCGGTCTATAACCACCAGCATCCCAGGGGATTTCGTTGGCTGCATGCGTCGTTCGGAACCAACTTGCGCTTGACCGAAATGCAGTCGGCAATCGGCAGGTTGCAACTTGGGAAACTTCCTGAATGGAGAGACATCCGCCAACGCAATGCTTCGGTACTCAAGAATTGCTTCACATCGATTCCGGCTCTAAGGGTGACAATACCTCCTGATGAATACGGGCATGCCTATTATAAATATTACGTATTCGTACGTCCCGAGCAGTTGAAACCCGGATGGGACAGGGACCGAATAATGGCGGCAATTGGTGAGGAAGGCATCCCCTGCTTCAGCGGCAGCTGCAGTGAGATATATCTTGAGAAGGCATTTGAATATGAATTCGTCATACCTGACAGTCGGTTGAGATATGCCAAGGAACTTGGCGAGACAAGCCTGATGTTTCTTGTACACCCGACTTTGAGGCCGATGGATATGGAAGATATCTGTCGCGCCGTAGAAAAGGTGTTTTGTCGAGCGGCAAAATGAGTTCCCGCGCAGGTTAATTCTGGTCAGGAACGACGGTTACGTTTTTCTCGTGGCCGGGGAAATTTATCTGCCGATTTCTATGTTTTAAATTAATGAACCTGTTTCCGCCGTCTATGCGTACCCTGGTAACCGAACCTTTCCCCGTTACCCCAACCCCCCCCATGTTTTCCGCCAGGGGCGTTTTGTTCTCGATAGTGTTGCCGGTGACCTCGATTCCATCAAAATGACCCTGGCCATCATTGGTTATGGTGATGGCGTACGGATACGCACCGTAGCTGTTGAAGCTCGTGTCACTCAGGTGGTTATCCCTTATCACGACGTTTCTGCAATCGAGCGGTTTTCTGGTGTTGCCGATAATCAGGACAGCTGCCCCGGAAATCCTGTCGATTGTGTTTTTTTCAATTATCGCGTTTTTTACTGCCGTAAAGGTTATTCCGTTCCAGACCGTGCCGGACTTTGCTGCCGTACTCTCAATGATGTTGGAGCGAACAGTTATGCCGTCAATACCGACTGTTGTGTCCGGCGGGTTGAGTGGCTGATAGACCCCTGATACACACTGGTCAAGTTCACCATTAAGCCTGATGTGATTCCCTTCGAACAATACATTTCGTACTTCGCTGATTGACCAGATGCTGATTCCCATCTTTGTCATATTGATAAAACTGTTGCCGAGCCATCGATGGTTTCGTGCGGTGACGATGCCGTCACCAACGATATATCCGCCATTTCCGTAGTTTTCAACATGATTGCCTGAGACCAGCATGTCGTCTCCATGCATCTCGATCCCGGCAACCACGGCTACCGGTGGACCGTTTTCGTTATACGGTCCAGAATTGGACAGCCGGTTGTTCTTTACCGTGACATTTTTCCCGCTGATATACAGGGTGCTGTGATCACTCTGACCGCGATTTCCCGGAATGGCGCCGCCGACATTGCTAAAGATGCAGTTTGAAATCACCGAGTCGGTAATCAGATATGAGAGACTGTCGCTGCCGAATTTAACCACATTTGTCCCCGGCTGGTTCTCGAACCAGACGCGGTCGATCATTATGTTCTTACCTGCATACAGCCAGATGGCCATAGCCCGCCTGACATTGCTCTTTACGAGATTATTTGAGCCATTTCCATCGATCCTGAAATTCCTGAAATTGATATCGGATGTTCTTTCGGCATTAGCCGGTGCAAAAAACACGTAATCCCCAGCCAGCGTGTGGTTGTCCACTACCTTCAACACGCTTTTGTATCCCCGTCCAACGATGTTGACCCCGGATCTGGGAACAAGCATCGCACTTACTTTGTCACCACTGCCGATAAGCTTCATCGTTACCCTGCGGTTTAACAGGTAGACTTTTTCCGCCAGTATGACATCTCCCTTCGTCAGGCTGTCGATGGCGCTTTGAATGGCACTTGAAGATTCTCTCCCGTCCGCTGCTCCCCACCATTCGGGATAGGCTGTGGTGGTGGATGAGGGCGCAAACTTTACTCTTCCCGTGCCGTCAAAAACCTTTTCAAGAGGGGCATCGAACGGCCCGGCAATGGTAACGGTTCTTCCATCTGCAACATATATTTTCCCTCCCTTGGATATTTTTAGGCGGACATTGGCAGGTACAGAGAGGTCTTTAACTACAGTAAACGTTTGGGAGACGAGGAGTGTGGTTTTTTTTGTGCCGACTTTGCTTATTGCATCGCCAAGAGTGGGATTTTTTTCTGCTGATGTTCCCGACCTTTTGATTCCTTCTGTCGCAACTGCTAATTCAAATGTAAATATACAGATCACAACTGATAATATCAGGAGGATTCTTCTATTTGCTGCATGTAACTTTTTAAGCAAAGGACATGCGGTACGACTTCGTTCAATAAAGAATCGGGTAATCATATTCTTCTCCAGGTAGGATCAACAGTTCTCAGCTTTAAACATGCGGGAACTCTTCCTCAACAAAAAAGTTGCTACTCAATACCGTGAAGATACAAAAAAAGAAGGGCTTCCAAAAGGAAGCCCTTGCGTGTGATTGAAATCGAAGAATTTACTGGATCTGGTAGAAGAAGAGTTTGTTGAACGCGTCTCTTTCGACCGTTGTGCCTGCGCTACGCACATCCACCAAGATGTCGTAGTTCCCGGCAGTTGACGGCGTCCAGGTCCAGGTCGGAAGTGTGCTGTAGTTCTGCACAATGGTGTATCCTGAGCCGGAGTTCAACCAGAAACGGTATTCATAATTTCCGGAGCCGCCACTACCTGCCGCAGTGAAGACAATTGGGCTCCCCGGGGCCTGAGGGCTGGCCTTGTCCGGTGTCAAGGATACGGCGGTAGCCGAAGCAGGCTGTATTTGATAGAAAAAAATCTTTTCAGATGCTTCGCGCAGCGCTGTGGAGCCGGCATTACGTACATCCACGAGGATATCGTATGCCCCGATGGCAACCGGATTCCAGACGAAAGTATTGGTTGTGCTGTAGTCTTGGACAATTTCGAAGCCTGAACCCGAGTTGAGCCAGAAACGGTATTCATAGATTCCCGATTCACCGGACCCGGTTGCGGTGAAGGTTATGGGTGTGCCTATCACATGAGGGCTGGCCTGGTCAGCTATGATTGCCACATTGATCGCAGCCGGAGGGGGTGGAGGAGGCGACAGTACCGTGACCTTGGCAGATGTCGTGCCACCCCGGGAAGATTTTACCGTAATCACATTCGGCGGATTTGTCGTCAGCGTCTTAACCAGTGTACCTGTTGCATCGAGAGTATTCGGTAGTGCAAAATCCGGAACAGTGAGGGTCGGCAACGGAAGAACGCTGTCGCCTGATGCGGCCTTGATCGTCATGATACGACTTGCGGGGTCATAAGTGGCCAGGGATATGGTGACCTCATCCACCGGGATTACCGGATGGGGTGAGACGGAGACAGAGTCCCTGCTGTTGCTGATCACAATTGGTGAAGGCAGCCTGGTGAAGGGAATCTGGGCAGAGAAACTGCCGGATGCCCTGGTGTCAGCTGTCATGGCGACAGGAGTGATTCCCTCGCCACTGATGGTCAGAGCGGCATTGGATAAAGCTGTGGTAAAAATAGTGAGAGTTCCATTTCCGCCAGGTAAACGCTGGTACGTTGCCGAATCAACTGTCAGTCGGCTGGGTTGGGCCACAACCTGGGGACCGGGTACCAGGATCCATCCCTCATAGGGAGGATTTCCGAACAGATTGTTCGCCGGAGGTAGGGCCAGACGTACGGGATTGTCGATGTTTGCATTGTAAAAATTGGCGTACCAAAAGGGTGATATCTGGGTTTTGTCAGCCCAGCCGAAAAAACTGCCCCACATGGGAGCACGGTCACTGGTGATGCTGAATTCCCACTCGACCGCTTCATAGGCCAGGTCCGCGTTGGAACCGGGAAAAGTTACCCGGATGCCGTAGAAAGGATGCGGCACCGGCCCGACCGACGGAGTATCCGAAGCGCCGCCGGCAGGCACCCCCGGAGCAGCAATGCCGGGATCGCCGCTATAGTGGCTGAGATCGTTTTTGCTGAGTGCGGCGAGACTGAAATTGGCTTCGGTTACGGCCGCATTGGAGAAGTCATGAACGGCATTGAAGTTTGCAGGATCGGAAATAGTAATGGAAGAGAGCCCCGATGGAAGATCGCCGTCGTTGCGGTCAGTTGCCCATGAAACCTCGCGTTGCACGATATTCGCGGCAGTAAAATCGGCTGCGGTCTCGATATCGAAAAAGGCGAACCCTTTAGCTTTTAATGATCCCCTGATGAGCCGGTAGGTATAGGTCCAGAAACCGGGGGCCGTCGCGTTGTCCGCCTGCCACTCCAGGCGCATACCAACTCCTGTGCCGCCGCCGGCCTTGAAAGCCAGGGACTGGGCAATGAACCCGGGGATATGTTGCTGGCCGGCACGGCTGTCCATTGCTCCGGAGTAGACGAGGGCCTGAGCGATTGAAACGAAACTGAAGAGCATCAGGATGGTTGACAGAAATAATCTTTTCATGGGAAATCCTTTCCAATCAACTTGATCACCAACATTTTAATTATTGTCACGCAAATAAGGGCTTCCATACGGAAGCCCTTATTTGCGTGGATTTTAGTGCTTATGCGATTGGCTGGACCGTTTACTGTATCTGATAGAAAAATACGTTGTTTGATGCATCCCTTACCGCAGTTGAGCCGACACTACGGACATCAACCAGCACGTCGTAATTTCCAACCGATGAGGGAATCCATGTCCAGGTCGGAAGCGTGCTGTAGTTCTGCACAATGGTGTAACCTGAGCCGGAGTTCAACCAGAAGCGGTATTCATAATTTCCTGAGCCGCCACTTCCTGCTGCAGTAAAGACAATCGGTGTACCCGGAGCCTGCGGACTGGCACTGTCCGGTGTCACGGATACGGCGGTTGCCGGCGCGGACTGAATCTGATAGAAGAATATCTTTTCAAACGCTTCGCGCAGCGCGGTGGACCCGGCATTGCGAACATCCACCATGATGTCGTAGTTCCCCGCCGTTGTCGGAGTCCAGACAAATGTGTTGTCGGCGGAGTACTCTCTGGCGATCAGGAAACCTGCCCCTGAATTGATCCAGAAGCGATACTCATAAGTTCCTGAGCCGCCGCTGCCGGTGGCGGTGAACGTAATGGGCGCGTTAACAGTCTGCGGCGAAGCAACATCGGACACGACCGCCACGCCGGTGGCTGGTGTGGAAGTGGCTGTTATCTGGAAGAAGTTTATTGCTGATGAGGCGTCACGGAGTTCCGCTGATCCTTCAGTTCTCACATCAACCAGTATGTCATAAGCTCCGGCAACAGCCGGAGTCCAGGTCCAGGAATTGGCTGTGCTGTAATCCTGCGCTATGGCATAGCCCGAGCCGGAGTTGAGCCAGAATCTGTACTCATAACTGCCAGTACCACCCGCGCCCGCGGCGACAAATGTAATTGGAGAATTAACCGCCTGAGGAGATGTAACTGTGGCTGCCAGTGACACGCCCGTAGACGGTGCGACAGGGCTAGGCATACTAATCTGAACCGGTGCCGACTCGGAACCTCCCAATGAAGAATTCACTATGACGGTGGGCGGTGGAATTACATAGTTTTTGCCGCCGATGTCCAGCGGTAATTGTACAGAAATCTGGCCGCTTGCCAAGGTTCCAGCCGGCAGATTTTCACCGGGAAAGAACAACTGCAGTGTCGGTATGGTGACAGAGTCTCCTGATACGGCCGCGACTCTCAAGATGCCTGTTGACGGATTGTAGACGGCTTCGCTGATGACAATCTCATCTACCAGCGGTGCCTGCTGCGCAGTAGGGGGAATGTCGACTGTGTTGGTCACGGTGATGTTAGCCGGCAGGGTCCCGGGGTCGGCAACTACACCGCTCGCGCCGAAGAACTTGCCGTCTTCCGGATTGTTTGTCGCCAGTGCCAGGTCGGAGATGCCGCTGACCGTCAGGGCTGACGGCACGTTGGTAAGGGCGAAGTTCTCCGGGAAGGGGAGAGCCGGGTTGGTCTGGTTGGACATCGCCTGGGTGGTGGCGAAGGTGCTGTGCTGCAGTCCCAGAGAGTTGCGCGAATAGGTCGCCTTGTCCACGGTTATCGGGGTCGCGATCGGGTCGGTATAAAGCTTTCCGGAAATAGCGAATTGGTCGGTCTGGACGTCAAAGCCGTTGGGGCCCTGGACGCGGAAGTAGTTGGCCGGACCAGGTAGACCCGGCGGGTTGAAAGTGCTTCCTAGGACCGGGCAGTTGATGCCGGGGTTGCCGATATAGGAGCCTTCGGGCAGGACGATGGGCGCGTTGGTGCAGTAAAGGAATGGACCAACCTGGCCTGCCAGGGCGCCTGTGAAGACGCCGGTTTCGCCGATGCCGATGTCGGAAGTGAAGTTGATGGCCCTGCGACCCTCGGTGGCGGCCAGGGTGGCGGCGTCGACGTCAAACGTGAACTGACCGTAGGGGGTGGTGACCAGATATTCACCAACAAAGGGGGTGTCGATGCGGATACGAACCCTGGCGAAACTGATCTGGTCTCCCGGCGCCGCTCCGGCACCTGCGTAGGCGGCCTCGATGGCCATGCCCAGCTCGGCCGCTCCTGCCCTGGTCAGAGCGCCTAGCTGGGGATAATCAATAATGGACCCACCAAGGAAATAGAAGAGCTCAGGCCCTATGTTGTCCGGGAAGCTGAGGGGAGCCAGCGGGTTAGGCTGCTCGAGAAGGCACATGCCGTTGGCTGTGTCCAGGCAGAGCTGGAGAGGCACTCGGTTGGTGTCGCGGTACCACAGGGGATAACCGTGTCCAATGTTCGGCTCGGAGCTGCCTACAACTTCCGGAACCACCGGTCCCACGTCCAGCAGTGCGGCCTGGGAATTGCCCGTCAGCAGCACTGCGAGCGTCGCCAGTGCCGGCAACAATGTTAGTAGTCGTCTCCATCGAAACATATCATTTCCTCCTTTTTAATTGTGGCAAAGGGGAATGGTTTTCCCAACGCCGGTTATCAAACTTCTTCCCTTGCCCTGTTTCGGGCACTTTCTCGCTATCCAGTTATAATTCTACCAATTGTGTCTGATTATGAGCACAAAGCGTACCATCACTGCATAATTGAAATAAAGCGTTCAATATTAGGTGCTTGTGTGAAAAGTGATGGTGTTGGGATAAATCCTGTTTGAAATAACTTGCTAGAAAGGTGCCTTGCCTTGCCTGGAAAGACCCTGTATTTACGCACCGTTATGCGAAATGAGAAAAATTGGCAGATAGTAAAAAAATTTGCAGGCATTTTTCGCGGCTTTCATGGGTAAAGGTTTTTTCATTGCGCTGGTTCTCCTGACTTCATCGCCAAACAAAACACTGCAGGGTTATGGATTGAGCACAGGTTTTGCAGCAAGTAGAGCTATGAAACGAAACTTTCCCTGGTGTAGATTTGAAATTTGTCTGTAATGTTACTGCGTTGTGAGGGGATTGCTGTTTTGGGGACATGGGTGGGAGAAGGTGAGAGAAATTTGCTCCCTTTTCCGGAATGTTGGAAGAAAAGTGTTAGAATTATACTCTGTTGTGCCCGGAGAATAAAAACACAATCGATACATTTTTTTGCAGCCTTTGGCCTGTGGATTTGGGTTGGATCGAAACAATATTGGATACTTTTGATCAGAGGTTGTTGCTGGTGTCGAATACTGCTGGAATCCTCGCTTCGCTGCATCCGGATTCCGTTTTCTTGGACGAATCCTAATCGGATGTCCCTTCCGTCCCTGTTCTTTTCTGGAGAGGTACTATGATAAAAAGAACCGAATTGATTCGATTCGAAGCAGATACCTTCCTGATTCTACTTGCCTTTGTTCTATCGTATTTTCTCCGCTTTGATGCGCCATTTCAGGCGAGCTCGCTGGAAATATTCTGGGAGGGACTCCTTATCGTTTTGGCTGTCCAGCCCCTGGTTTTTCTTGCCGCCGGCATGTACCGAAATCTCTGGTGTTATCCTTCCGTCCGGGATGCTTGGGTTCTGGCCCGGGTCGTGACGATTTCCGCCACCGTGACCTCGGTTCCGTTCATCTACCTGCTGCGCGACCTTCCGAATGTCTGGTCTCTGGTCGTGATGGACTGGATTCTGCTTCTGTTTCTGATATTTGCTAGCCGTCTGATCCGACAGCATTTCAGGGCTCCGGGTCAGGTTTGTGAACCTCACGGGAAATGTCCCGCCCTGATCGTCGGCGCGGGCCAGGCCGGCAGCCTTCTCCTGAAGGAAATCGACAGATTGCCCCGTTCCCCCTACAAAGTCCTCGGTTTTATCGATGACGATCCGGCAAAACAGGGGATGTTTTTGCATGGTGTTCGGGTAGAAGGAACAGTTGGCCAGTTGCGGGAGATCGTCAGCCGTCTGGCGATCGAAGAAGTGATCATCGCCATTCCGTCCGCCGAGGGCAAAAAACTGCGGGCTATCGTTGCGGCTTGCAAAGAAGCCGGGGTGCGGTTCAAGACACTTCCCTATCTCCCCGACATTATCAACGGGAAAATATCCGTATCGCAGGTCAAGGATGTCGAGATCACCGACCTTCTCGGCCGTGAGCCGGTTATGTTGGATGAAGAGGCGATCCGCCATTTCCTCAAAGGAGAAATGATTCTCGTTACGGGCGCAGCTGGCAGCATCGGGAGCGAAATATGCCGGCAGATAGCTAAGTTCGGGCCGGAGCAGCTTCTTCTGCTGGATCATGCAGAGACACCGCTTTATCATATTCATCGGGAGTTGGCCGAGGCTTTTCCCGATTTGTCAGTCATTCCGATTATCGGAGATGTGAAGAACAGGGACAAGCTGGCAGCGGTATTCGGTGAATACCTGCCGGACGTGGTTTTTCATGCCGCTGCCTACAAGCATGTTCCAATGATGGAGTCCAATCAGTTTGAAGCTGTAACCAATAATATTGGTGGTACGAAGATTCTGGCTGATGTCTCCCATCAATTCGGTGTCAGGAATTTCGTGATGATTTCCACGGACAAGGCGGTCAACCCGGCCAATGTGATGGGGGCGAGCAAGAGAGCGGCGGAAATGTATATCCAGGCGCTTGCCGGGAAAAGCAGGACCCGGTTTACCACTGTTCGCTTCGGAAATGTACTCGGCAGCAACGGCAGCGTCATTCCGCTCTTCATGGAGCAGATAAAAAACGGGGGCCCGGTGACGGTCACCGACCCGAAGGTAATCCGCTATTTCATGACCATTCCCGAGGCGAGCCAGTTGGTGCTTCAGGCGGCCTGTCTCGGGAAAGGGGGAGAAATATTCGTACTCGACATGGGCGAACCGGTGCGTATCGTCGATCTTGCGGAAGAACTGATCCGGCTCAGCGGTCTGGTCCCCTATGAGGATATCGAGATCGTCTTTACCGGACTGCGGCCAGGAGAGAAGATGTTTGAAGAGCTTCTCGGACAAGGTGAGGGGGTATTGCCTACCTCACACGAAAAAATCAGGGTTCTTGCCGCAGTCGAGACCGATTTTGTCACCTTACACAATGAAGTGAAACAGCTTCTGGAAACGGCCGAATGTCTCAACTTGCCAGGCATGGTTTGCTTGCTTCACGCGCTGGTTCCGGGATTCTGTTCCGGGGGCGAGGAATCCGCTGTCGCGCCGGCCAAAGCCCCTCGCAGCACGAAAGTCACACGTCTCACCAGGGGCAGGTCGTTGCCGCCGAGAGCCGGTCTGCGCTAAAAGTCTGCCGGCACCCTCAGGGCCGGTGTTCATACTGCGTTGAAATGAATCCGAGCAATTCCTGGGCGGTATCCGAAACCACCGCGACCTTTGACGGATCAAAAAGGACATTATTCAGATACTGGAGCTTGAGGACGTCACCGTCCTGCAATTCCGGAATCACCCCGGCGAACAAAAACCCTTTCTCCGCGAGCCTTCCCGCCAGAATCGCTGCCTCCCGGCTGCTCATCGGCAGATTCAGATACACCGCGTCGAGCTTTTTCTCGCACAGTTCCCGGGTGTGGTGGATTATCACCTCGAAGGCATCCTCGCCGATTTGCTGTAGTTCGATCGAGGCATCATTGAATGAGTCGTGCCGGACCTGGATTTCGAGCTGAGTTTCCAAACCGGTTCTGTAGACCGTTTCGCTCACTTCCCGCAGCTGCCTGTCCAGCCGGTTATCCGCGTAGATCCGCCCGACCAGCCCGGAATACACCGATGGAACATAGACCTCCCGCGGGTTCTCCGGATTGAGCCGGTAATAGAACAGCACCAGGGTCTGCCGCTGCCCCATGCGCTCCGAACCGATCTTCTTGAAGGCGACATTGTCCGATACATAGGAGAGCAGGATACCGGTTTCCCGCGCTCCCAAGGTCAGGTTGCCCTGCTGGGTATAGGGGTGAATGGTAACCGCCTCGCTGTAGATGCCGTAGAGCCCCTTGCCGCGGGCGTGTTCGAAAAGAAAGCGCTTCATTTCCTTGAACAGGCTCAAGCCGCGATAGCGGGGATCAACCATAGCTGCTCCGCATTCGGCGACTTTCGCCTCCCTGTGGTCATAAAAGAGGCTCAGCCCGCCGATGATCCGGCCATCGGCGGTAACCGCCACGCAGGTTTCCATCAGGCCATGGCGAATTTTCTCACTGATCAGGTCCGGATGATAGAAATCGCTGACGTAGGTATAGCCGTAGGTCCGATAGGCCAGCTGGGCCAGCGCCAGGGCTTCCCCTGGCTCCAGCAGGCGATAGCGCGGGGGGGCTTGCAGTTTCGGTGGCTCTTCTTCCACTGCGGCGCCGAGTTCCAGCTCGTGCAGGGCCGGTGCGACGCTTTCCGCCGGCAGATTTTTGACCAGTTCGAACCGCTTCCCCTCTTTTCCCTTGTTGATAAAAACAAATTCGTCCAGAAGTTGCTTCAGTAGGAGGAAATTCAGGGCCAGTCCCTCGTTTTCTTCAAGATGTTTCAAGTCAACGGGCAGGCCGTGATCTTCAACGGCGATGACGAACTGTCCCGGACGTTGTTCCAGTACGACGGCAACCTCGCCGGTTTCATCCCCTTCGAAGGCGCTTTGCACCACACTCATAAACGCTTCTTCAACGACCAGTTCGATCCTGGCGATCTCGGCATTGGTCATGGCGAAGCAACGGGCAAACTCCGCGACCCAGGCCTGCACCGGCCGCAATGACGATTTTGATGACAGGACCGTGGTCCTGGCGATGATCCCTTGTCCGAATGCAGGTTTATTCCCCATGTCGTTCCTCGATTACGCGTTTAATTTTTCCCGTGCGGGGATTGCGGGGCAGCTCTCCCGGGGCAAGCACGGTGACGACCGGCCGTGCCACAACTCCCGAAGCGACATTTGCGGCAATCACCGGTTTTTCCCGGAGGATCGTTTCCACCAGCTTCTCCGAAAGACCTGTTTTCTCCGTGTCCGCCAGCAGTTCCAGCGACTCCACCCGGACTTCCAGCAGATCCAGGCCGTCCAGAGCTTTGCCGATCAGGCTGAAATGCTGGCTGAGGCCTGCAACCAGGGCGACACAGTCGGCAATGGCGTCGATGGAAACATTGTCCGCACCGATCACCACCACTTCGTCTGCGCGGCCCAGCAACTCGAATCTGCGGGTGGTGCGGCCGCAGGGGCAGTCGCCGGCGATAAGCCGTCCCCGGTCACCCACGTTGTAGCGAATGACCGGCATCAGGGTCCGGTCGATATTGGTCAGGATGATGTTGCCCGTCTCACCGGGGCCCAAAAGTTGGTGCGTCTCCGGATCGACAATCTCCAGGATATGCAGGTCTTCGTTGACGTGATGAATGGAGCCGGTGCAGGCGGGGCATTGATAGCCGGCCACCCCGGTGTCGTTGATCGCATAGGAAGCGGAGCAGATCAGCTCGGTCTTAAGCACCGAGGCCACGTACTGTCGGGTCGCCTCCGGCATGTGCTCGCCGCCGTAGCCGATCTTCCTGATGGTTAGGTCGGTGATGCCGTGTTTTTCCACATACTGGGCGATGCCGACCAGAACCGAGGGGATCGAAAGTGCTCCGTCCACCTTGAAGGAGCGGAGATAGGAAATGATGTTTTCCAGCGGTACATGACCGCCGATCGGCAGCACATGGGCCCCGATCTCCTCCAGCGCCATGTTGATGCTGACAAACGAGGCCCACATGTTGCCGGCGAAAAACAGGTTCGCCACCACATCACCTTCCTCGAACAGGCCGAGGGCCAGACCCTTGGCAATGCCGCGCGCGTTCCGCCGTGTTTCCGCCATGGTCCGGTAGACGAATTTCGGCTTGCCGGTGGTGCCGCCGCTGGAAAAGGAAATGGAGCTGCCCAGTGGCCCGGTCAGCAGTCCGTCACCATAGGGGGGCAGGTGCGAGCGGAAGTCGTCCGGTTCGAGAATTCCGATGGCGGCAAGTTCCGACAAATCCCGGAGCGGCTGTTGCGGGAGGCGTTCCCGGTAAAAATCGGAATTCCTGCGGGCGACCTCCAGTACGTGATTAAGCTTGGCCAGCGTCACGCTGTCCCGGGTTGCGTCCGGGGCAAAATCGAGCGGATCGTGAAATTTGCGCTGGTGGCCGATCGAGACCCAGCGCACCAGTTCCGATAAGCCGCGGGTGCCGTCATGGGGGGTGCCGTGTTTTCTCCGGTGCATCCAGCCGATCTCGGTGATCCGGTCCGCCCCGAGGCCGACCAGGCGATTCGAGAGCTCGAACAGCCTCCTGCTGTCGGCCAGGACGCCCACCGATTGGATGTACTTCCCGTAGCCGGCCAGGGCATCATAAAGCTCCTGATCGTCATTGATGGTAATGACGTAGGCGGTCCTATGCTGACAGGAAACGGTGAAACGGGCCTGTTTTTCGAGAATAATCGTCCAGCTCTGGTCGCCGGTCCCGGGAATGATCAGCTCCGAATTGCCGAGCGCGCTTTCAACCCGGGCAAGTTCCCGGGTGCGGGTAATCTCGGTCTTTTCGTTGATGTTGATTTCCGGGAAAGGGTACTCCCGTGCCAGCCGTTCAAAGGCTTTTTGCAGGCTTCCGGCAAAGTGCCGCGCCTCGTCTTCGCCCTGGATAAAGACGGAATGGGGGGAGGAACAGGCCGCCTGTTCCCACATGGTAAAATCCTTGGCCACCTGGTAGGCCGTTTCATCGAGGTCGGCTGCGGCCAGCGCCTCGCGGTCGAGCACGGCCAGCGAGTACTTCGGACCGAATTCCACGGCTTTGGTGTGCAGACCGCGCCCCTGCCGGTAGATCTCGACGACCTCCTTGCCGCCGTAAATGATCACGGTATCGGAGTCTTCCTTGATGATTTTCTCCACTTCAAGATTGCCTCCCTTGAAGGGGACAAGGGCCAGATAGGGATAAATAACCGCTTCCGGGTCGCATTCTTCCAGAAGTTTTGCGAATATGAGGGGGAATACCGGGTCGAATGAGGACATCTTGAGGATATTGACGTTCTTGGTCATGATGCCCTGAACCAGGGTATCGACCGCACTGACGAAAACATTTCCGGCGGAAACATGGGCCACGACGCCTTGGGGCATGGCACGCACAAAGCCGCGAAATTTGTCATGCCAGGTAAATTCGTCCATGTAGCAGGCATCGTCAAGATCCACCGCCAGGCGTTTGATCAGGTTGTCGTAGCGGAGAATTTCACAGATCGCGTCCAGGCCGGCGGCAATCATCTCGGCGGAAAAGCTGATCTGTTGCGGCATCACCGCCATAATCTCTTTTCTGATCGGATCATCGGGGTCGGCAAGTCGTTGGCCAACCAGGTCCAGGACCGAAGCCAGTTTCACCACCGGTATCTCGCGGATCAAAGCTGTTTTCGATTTGGCGGTCCGCAGGATGTCCTGCATGATGACGGCATCGATTTTCTCCGACTCGACAAACTCACCGAAATTGTACCATTGTATCATTACTGTCTCCCTGTTTCTGGTGTGCGGAATGCGATGGACTTTACCACCCCCAACCCCCTCCTTGAAGGAAGGAGGGGGCTTTTTGGGGCATCTCTCGCCAGGTTGGTCCCTCTACGTTTTGCTTTTTGCTTATAGCTCCCCGCCTATTCTAGGAGGGGCGGGGGGGGGTGGTAAGGTTTCAGATGTTTTGTTTTAAACTCCTCTCCGCTGCGATCTCTTCCAGGATTCTTTCACAGACAGCATCCAGGTTGTCGTAAACATCCGTATTCAGAAATCGCACAACCCGGATCTCCAAACCGTTAAGATATGCAGTTCTTTCCTGATCGTACTCAATCGCATCATCAGTGAAATGGGAATCACCATCGACTTCAACTGCAAGCTTTTCAGAAGGGCAGTAAAAATCGAGAATGTATGGTCCGACACTGTGCTGCCGCCTGAATTTATAGCCGTCAAGTTTGCTGTGCTGCAACATTTTCCAGAGAATTTTTTCTGCATTAGTAGCATTGTTTCTCAATTCTTTACGGCGCGATTTCAGGACTGGGCGGTTGTTCTGCATGGTTCTTATCCTTTTTATGAACCACCCCCAACCCCCTCCTTGAAGGAAGGAGGGGGCTTTATTGGGGCATCTCTCGCCAAATAGGCCCCTCTACGTTGCTGCTATTCGCTTATAGCTCCCCTCCTATTCTAGGAGGGGCCGGGGGTGGTAAAGTTTTAGACCTCTTCAAAGTTTAATCAGCTGCGAAGCCGAAATCGCGCAGCCGGCATGCTTCGTCACTCCGGCACGCCCGCGCAGCATGATATAGTCCCCCGGTATTCCGCAGGAGCAGCCGCTGCCGATAGCGCCCAGGTCCGTGCTCAGCACCGAAATGGCGGGAGCGCTCCGGATGTAGCTGGTCTGCAGCTTCAGCAGTCCGGTCTCTTCTTTCGCAAGCACCTGCAGGGTGCCCGGGTCGATGGCCGCGACATTGGCGAAGATCGGTACATGATAGTGGCGCTGCGCGCAGCTCATGTACGGCACGCCATGTTCCACCATGCCGTAAAAATCGCGGATCCGTTCCGGGCTGATGCCGAGGATCTCGTGGACCAGGCCGGCATATTCCTCGAAGCTGACGGTCTGGCCCTTATGGGATTTCCAGCCGCCGCCGGTGATCAGGAGGCTCTCGGCCGGGAACTGCAGGCGCAGGCCCCGTTGTTTCATTTCCTGCAGGGTAATGTAGCTGAAAGCCAGAAAACCCACGACCCGCAGCGGCAGACCGGTTTCGGCAAAACGCACCAGCTTCTCAATTGCCAGTTCGAGATCGAAATCCGGTTCGCCCGTGGTTCCCTGCTGCAGGGCGAAGTACTTCTCGCCGGCCGGAGCAAATGTTGTATAGGTAGCGAAAGTATGGGCCGCGCCGCGATTGTCGGCGATGCCGGGTGCATAGGAGAACACCAGGTAGTTGTGGGTTTCAGAGCTGGTCAGTCCCAGTGAGCGCACCAGCAGTTCTCTCATGCCGGCCTGCCGGTCGAAGGAAATCCGGTCCAGGTTGATCTGGCTTTTCTGCCCCTGGGTGCCCGAAGAGGTAAAGGTCATGAAAATCTCGGCATCGGGCAGGGAAACCAGCCTGCGCTGCTTGAAGGCGGTGACAAAGATGTGCGGAATGTTGATGACATCTTCATGGGTGCGGATCTGTTCGGTCGTAAAGCCATACTGGCGGCAGATACCCCGATACACTTCGGAACGTTCCTGATGAAAATCAGCCATTTCGCGCATCGACTGCACGAACGCCTCTTTGTTGTCTTCCGAAAAATCAAAGGCCTGGGTCAGAGCATAGAGCCGGTTTGATGCTTGTTCGTTCATCGAATCCATCCTTTTAAAGGCATTTTCTGCCACAGAGGTCACTGAGTTCACAGATGATACCGAGGGGAAACAACAAGTCACGAAAGTCAATTTCAGGGACTTCACCTGAAAGGTCGTTAAAATTTTGGTTTCTCTGTGTCCTCTGTGGCTAAAAGTTTTTAGGTGTTTACATAACCCGCCGATCAACCAGCTTTGCCACCTTGCCGGTGATCGGGCTGCGCGGCAACTGCCCCAGTTCCACGATCTCGATGGCAAATGACCGCAGATAGCCCTTTTCGCTGGAAATCCGCAGCTCCGGAACCGCTTCAAACAGTTCCTTTTCCAGCGCCTCAAGCACCGGAGGAGCCACCTGCGCGGGCGCCTCAATCCTCAGCACCACCTGGAACTGATGTGCCAGATCCTCGATCTCCAGCTGAAAATTCAGGCTCAGAGATTCCGGGTGGGCGGCAATGCAGTTTTCAAAGACATCCAGGGAGATAAAGCCGCCGCCCAGTTTGAAATCCTGCCCGGCCCGGCCGGCAAGTTTGAGCAGCGGGTTCCGGTCGCCGCAGGAACAGGTTGCGCCGGTCCAGGAGGCGGCATCGCCCACCCGGTAGCGGATGATCGGCGTCGAAACCCGGCTGAGATTGGTCACCACCACTTCACCCGGCTCGCCTGCCCGGGCCCGGCGGTTCTCTTCGAAATTGATCAATTCCACCAACTGGAAGGCGGTGGGGACATGATAGACGCCCGGTCCGGAATGTTCGCACTGGTAGCCCATGATTCCGGCATCGGCGCTGGTATAGGCCCCGGCCTTGATGCGGCTTACGCCCAGAGCCGAGGCGACATGGGCCTCGGCGGCCGAACTCAGGTGCTCGCCTGCATAATTGATCATCCGCAGCCGGTTGAAGGTGAAGCGGTCACGCCTGGCCATGTCTGCCATGAAAACGAACAGAGTCGGCAGCGAGACCATGACTGTCGGCTCGAACTTCTGGCAGAGCTTCACCACCTCTTCGATCGGGATATTGGCGGAAATCGGCAGATGCACCGCACCGAGCTTTTTGATGCAATCGTGCAGGCCGAGGAACGAAGGCCAGAAGTGACCGGCAATGAAGAGGTTGGCCACCCGGTCTTCCCGGGTAATCCCGAGAATCTTCATGGCGGCAGCCTGACATTCGACAAATGCATCCCATTCGCCATGGGTGTAGGTGGTATAGCGGGCGATACCGCTTGAACCTCCGGTGGAGATGATAATGGCGTCTTCAACCGGCTGCGTCAGCATGTCGGTCGATTGGGGAAAGGACCGCTCAAAAATCTCCGCCCGCGTCAACACCGGCAGACTCTCCCACTGCTCGATTGTTTCAGGGGGTGTCATTCCGGAGTACTTTTCGCCATAGAATTTCGACTTCAGCGCGGCGTTGACGATCCGGACTCCCTTTGTCAGCTGCAGCTCTTCGGAAATGTGATCCATTGTGTCTCCTTAAGACTTTACCACCCCCGGCCCCCTCCTTCCTTCAAGGATGGGGCCGGGGGTGGTGGCTTCAATCAATGATAAAACGATGCTTGATTGCACCCGTCGAGCCCGCCAGTTCCTCAACCGCCACGCGAATCAGCTCTTCGCCGAGCGAGCGGGTCAGGTTCGAGTACTTGGCTTCAAACTCCAGGCTCCGCCCTTTCAGGTAGCCCAGCAGGCTGGCATGATAGCGCTCAGCCAAGGCTCCGTCGCCAAGGCTCTCCACGAATACCGTGAATTCAAAGAGCGTGACATCGCCCTGCTCGACTTTTCGTACGGTGTAGAGACCGGAATATGACATGTCACGCGGCAGCTCGAGAAAATGCTGATTGATCTCCTGCACATTCAGATTGGTGCCGTAAAAAATGATTGAATTCGAGGCCCTGCCGCGCACAAAGAGGATCCGCTCCGGCAGTTCGTTGAGGATGTCGTCAGGGACAGTTCCCCCTCGCCCGAGTTCTTCTTTCTCCAGGATTCCGCCTTCATCGCCGGTGTTGTAGCGCACCAGCGGCACCAACTGGTCCTTGGTCACCACGATCCTGCCATCCAGTATCTCTACGTGGGCTTTCGGCGCCAGGGCCAGCAGCATCGGCGTGTCGTCGCTGCCGAACAGCTGCCGGCGCAACTCCTGGTTTTTATGAAAGAATTTTCTCAGCCGGATTGTTGCGGCTGTTTCAACCGCAATGTCACCGGTGTCCGCCGAGCCGTATCCGGTCCAGACAACAAAGGGTTCCCGGGCGGCATGGCCGTAGCGCCCGGCAACCGACTCGCGGAAGGTCTCGCTGAAATATTCGCCGACCACGGGAAAATAGCATGACCCGGGAGGGACGTTGATCCCTTTCCTGGCGATCAATGACGTGATCAGGCTGATATTTGAAGGATTGGTAATCCAGAGCACCTTGGTGAAATTGGTCTGAAACCGGGAGTAGATCTCCACCGCCTCGGCCAGATTCAGACCTGGTGTGCAAATGGTTATGGGCAGTCTGCCGCCGGCGGCGATCACCCGCAGGGCCGCAGTGATAGTCATGCCGCCGAACCAGGTGCCGAGCGCCATGCAGCAGATGATCAGGGTCCGGTCCCGGTCGATTCCGTAGTTCTGCACCAGCATCTGTTCCAGCGCTTCAAGGTACTGTTTTTCGTCTTCTGGCCGTTTCGGCCAGAACACCGAGCCGCTTTTGCTGAAGCCGGAACTGGAACCGATCAGGTGACAATTGCCGAGGCTGCCGTTCCAGCACAGCTCTTCCATGGGATACTCCAGCAGGTAATTCTGCTTGGTCTGGAGCGGCAGCTCCGCGAAGGGCCCTTCGATCGAGGCGGCCCGGGTTGCCAGGAAGCGGCGATAACCGGGCACGCACTCGAACACCCGCTGAGAGAACGCTTTGACGTCATTCATGCTGTAACCTCACACATACTGCTCGCGCAGTTCGGTAATCCGGTAGATCAGGCCGGCGCATATCAGCAGGGCAACGCCGCATACCAGCAGGATAGCGGCCGGGTCAACCAGGTCGGAAAGCCAGCCGGTCACGCCGAAGGCGATCGGCTGGGCGGAAAGGGAAACTGCCGTCAGCATGCTGAAGAATTTCCCCCTGGTTTCACCCGGAATAACCCTCTGGAACAGGGCGATCAGACAGATATTGGTGCCGTTCAGGGCCAGCCCGACCAGAATCAGGGCAACAATGAACAGGGGCAGCCGCTCAATTAAGCCCATTGCCAGGAAACTCGCCCCCACGGCAAGCAGGCTCGAGGTAACGAGCACGGACATGGTGGCCTTCACCTGAACACTGCTCAATACCAGCGCTGCCAGAAACATTCCGCCGGTATAGCTGGCCAGAAGGATCCCGACCCCGGTCGATCCCGACTTGAATACCCCCTCGCCGAAAATCGGGATCAACACTGACAGCGATGAAAAGAGCAGATTGATGACGACCAGCGGCCCGAGGATCCGGGCGACCATCGGAATGCTTTGCACGACATTCCAGCCGTCTTTCAAATCCGCAACGAACGATATGGTTTTCGACTGGGGGATATGCCGGTAGCAGATTCTGCCGATCAGAAGCGCAGAGACGAAAAAAGAGCCGCCGTTACAAAGAAATGCCGCCGGAACGCCGATCGCGGCGATCAGGCCGCTCCCGAGCAGAAAGCCGAGAGCTCCGCTGGCATTGGCGGAAAGCTGGGTGATGGCATTGGCGCGCACCAGGTCCTGCGCCGAAATGATCGACGGCATCATGGCCAGCGTCGCGGGATTGAAAAAAGCGGAAGCGATCGAGACGAGTGCCGTCATTACGGTAATAACCGGCAGGTTGAGCAGATTATTGTGGGCCATTCCGGCCAGGGCGATAACCAGCAGGCAGCGGCTGGCGTCGCAGGCAATGGCGATATGCTTGCGGTTCATGCGGTCCGAGACAGCCCCGGCCCACGGTGAAATAAGGACCGAGGGCAGGGTCGCGGCGATGAGCACGATTCCCAGGGCCGTGCCTGATTTCGTCCATGAATAGACCAGCCAGATAACGGCGAGGGTGTGAATCCTGTCGCCGATCTGGGAAATCACCTGACCGAACCAAAAGTTTCTGAAGTTTTTATTTGCCTGCAGAAAAGAATACAAGAAGTCCCCCCTCAGATAGTATCGACAACACTTTGGGATTCTTTAACCCTTAAAAAAAATTTGCCACAGAGAACACAGAGTTCTCAGAGGAAAATCAGGCAGATAAGATTCGTATCAGGCTCACCAAATCCGGGATTCATACACATCTAAGGGTCTCGGATATTTCCGATGTACCATGTAAGCTCCCGTAGGGGCGACAGCATTCTCGATGTTTGTGAATGCTTCGCCCGCCTTGAACCTGACGCATGCAGCGGGCGAAGCAGATGAAACGTTTGCTTCGCCCCTACTTCAGTGATTTCTCTGTGTTCTCTGTGACCTCTGTGGCTAACAGACGTTTTGTTTGTCCGGAGCAGCCGATATTTCCGGAAAAATCCTCTCGAAAGCTTCCACGCACTCTTCGTCCCACTTGCTGCCGGCGCCCCCTTTCAAGATGGCGAGGGCGGTCTCCGGGCTCCTGCCCTTCTGGTAGGGGCGGTCGGTGGTCATGGCGTCATAGGCGTCGGCTACTGCAATGATTTTTGCCCCCAGAGGGATCTCCGGTTCCTGCAGATGGCGCGGATAGCCGCGGCCGTCAGGACGTTCGTGGTGGCAATGAATATAGGCGATGGCGGGACCGAGAAAATCCAGGTCCTTGAGGATCTCGGCGCCGGTGGCGGGGTGGCGGGTGATCTCCCTCACCACGTCCTCGGGATTTTTCCCTTCGTGGGGGAGGAACAGCCGGTCGGAGAAGCCGATTTTGCCGATGTCGTGCAGGACCCCCGCCAGCCTCACCAGTTCCGCCTCTTCATCGGCAAGTCCCAGTTCCACGGCAATCAGCTCCGCAATCTTTCCCACCCGCTCGGTGTGGCCTTCGGTGTAGCGGTCCCGGGCAGCAAGGGCATTGGCCATTGCCGAGACGGTGCCGATCGCGTTCCGCCGGATCTGCCCGTTCAATTCCTGAAGCTCCTGAATCAGCATTTCCAGGCGGTATTCGCGGGCCTCCACCTTTACCATCATCAGCCCCATGGCCTCCGCGATGGTGCGAACCTGCTCGGAGACTTCCGGCTTCGTCAGTTCCATCACATCGTTTGAATAGCGTCCGTGGGCAATATCGTCAATTACTTCCAGAAGCCGGCTAAGACCCTCCATCTGCCTCACCTCCGTGAGTCTCTCGTAGCATTGTATTGAATCATCATCAGGGTGATGTCATCGGACTGGGGTGCGGCGCCGCTAAAGGACCGGATGTATGCCATGATTCCATCGACACTTTCCCTGATACCGCTCCCCTGGACAGCGGACAGGCAGCGTTCCAGCCGTTGATCGGAAAAGATTTCCTCCTCAACGTTCATCGCTTCGGTCACGCCATCGGTGTAAAGGAACAGGCGATCGCCCGGCTCCAGCAGCAGCCGTTCGCGCCGATAGCTGATGCCTTCCATTGCGCCCACCATCAATCCGCCCGACTTCGGCAGCCAGGAGACACGGTTGCCGCTCTTTACCTGCAGCGGCAGATTGTGTCCCCCGTTGGCATAGACCAGTTCCCCGGTCTCCGTATCCAGAACCCCGCAGAAGGTGGTGACGAACATGCAGGTATCATTGTCCCGGCTCAGTTCGTTGTTCACCCGGGCAAGGATTTCATCGGGGGGAAATCCCTGCCGCGCGGTGGCCTTGATCAGGGTCATGGACATGGCCATGAACAGCGCGGCCGGAACGCCCTTGCCGGAAACATCGGCAATCACGAAACACAGATGCCTGTCATCGACCAGGAAAAAATCATAGAAATCACCACCCACCTCTTTCGCCGGCTCCATCAGGGCAAAGAGGTCGAATTCATGCCGGCCGGGAAAGGGCGGAAAGGTCTTGGGCAGGAGCCCCATCTGGATGTCGTGGGCGATGTTCAGTTCGCTTTCGATCCGTTCCTTGGCGGCGGTGGTCTCGGTCAGCCGGCTGATGTACTCCTTGAGGGAACTTTTCATGACCTGAAATGCCGTGGTCAGGGTGCCGACCTCGTCGTTGGAGCGCACCGCCGGCAGTTCCACCTCGAAATCCCCTCTGGCGATGGCGGCCGTTGCCCCGGCCAGGGCCTGCAGCGGGGTGGTGATGGAGCGGGCGATGAAGACGACGGCGAGCGCCAGGAGGAGGATGCCGGTCAGCCCCATGGCCGCATCGGTCAGGCTCAATTTCTTCACCTGGGCCAGCAGTTCGGCTTCGGGGAAAACGACCGCCAGTGTCCAGCCGACCGAGGGGATCGGTGCGTAATAGAGCCAGCTCTTTCTCCCGTTTATGTCGGTGTACGGGATGAAGTCACTTTTCCCCTGGATCATCTTCCTGCCCAGTGTGCGCAATCCCTGGTCGTTGCGCGCCTCGGCAAGGCTGAAGATGGTTTCGTTCATGATCATTTCCTTGGAGGGGTGGGTGACGATGGTCCCGTTGCGGGAGAGAAGAAAGGCGTAGCCGGTTTTGAGCACCTTGATGGAGGCGACCATTTCGGTCAGCCAGTCGAGGGACACGTCAGAGGCCACGATCCCTTTCAGCCGTCTCGTGCCGCCCGAGATCTCGTAAAACGGGGTTGAACAGGTCGCCATCAGGGTGCTGGCGCCGTTGTCGCCGTAATACGGCTCGGTCCATTCTGTCTTTCCGAGTTCCCGGCTGATCTGGTACCAGTCCTGCAGAAGGTACTGGAAGGAGACTTCGGGGTCGTAGACGAGCTGCCCGTTCTGTTTGTAGTAATAGGGGCCGTACGGACGGGCCTTGGCGGAGAGGGGTTCGAAAGCGGCGCAGGCGCCGAAGATTTCAGCGTTGTCCCTGACCGTGGCTCTGAGCAGGGTGAGGAGCTCTTCATGGCTGTAGCGGCCGCTTTCCAGGGAGCGGGAAACCCCTTCGGTCACCTTGGTGACCGAAGTGAGAACGGTTTCCACCCGGTTCACCGAGGACATGGCCAGGTTTTCGGCGTTGTGTTGCAGTTCGTTCTGGAGCACCAGCCGGGAACGGTAGTAGTTATAACCGAGAACCGCGCTGAAGATCAGCGTGCCGCTCAGCGTGATTACCAGGATCAGCCGGAAGGCTATGCTTCTATCGGCCGGCATGGGGCCTCCGGGCAAAGTCGCGGAAGTCCGGAATTGCGCGGATCGTGCCGGCATCCAGGAGGATCTTGCCGGTGGCGGCATAATCACTCTCTGCCAGTCGGCCGTAGCCGCTCCTGTCCTCCCCGGGGATGATCAGGTCGCGCATCCTGGCCAGCATCCATTTCTGGTGCATCCGGTTGGCCGGGATCTTCGCGTCCCGCATGTATTTTATCATGATATCCACGGCCTCGTCGGGATGGGCAAAGGCGTATTCCCACCCTTCCAGGGAAGCACTGACGAAATCCGCCGCAAGATCCGGATCATTCTTCACGGTTTTTTCCAGGGTGTAGAGACCATCCTCGGGCAGGTTAAGCCCCTCGTCCTTCAAGAAGAAAAGCTTCAATTCATCCGGGTCGATTCCGGCATTGAGAATGGTGTGATACTCGTTGTACCACATGGCGGATGCCGCATCGATTCCGCCGCGCAGAAACAGATTCACCGTATACGACTGCGGCACTTCCTGGACCCGAAGGTGAAATTTGTCGAAAAATGCGCGGGCCGGGATGGCGAAATCTCCTCCCCAGAGACCGACTTTTTTTCCGTTCAGGTCCGCTGGGGTACGAATGCCGCTCGCCTTCCTGGTAACCAGCATCAGCGAGGATTCCTGGACGATCTGGGCGATATTGACCAGCTTCACGCCGGAGGCCCGCTCCTGCAGGGCGGTGGTGAGCCAGAGCGCGGCGAAATCCGCTTTGCCGCTGCGCAGATACTCGGCGGTGGAGTAATTCGGCCCGCCATTGATGATGGTCAGGTCGATGCCGTGTTTTCGGTAAATTCCTTTGTCGAGCGCCGTATAGTATCCCGCGAACTGAGCCTGCGGGCTCCAGAGCGGAATGAAGGTGGCTTTTTTCAGCGTCCGTTCCGCCGCTGATGCCGCTGAAGCTGTCGTCAGAGCGAAAAGCAGCAGTACGGCCAGCGTCACGCCGATTCCCGGAACTGTTGCGCGCGTCCTGCTCATGACCCTGTGTCCTGTTTGATGTGGACCACGACACGAAGGATGTTGCAGCCGTCTTGCCGCCGATAGGTTACCTCGTCGGTCATCTTGCGGATGAAATAGACGCCGAGTCCGCCGATTTCACGTTCCATGATAGCGCCTTTCGTGTCCGGATCCGGCAGGGAGAGGATGTCAAAGGGCAGGCCCCGGTCCGTTATCTCGACCGCCAAGCTGTCCCCGGTGCAATCGCAGGCCAGTTCGACCTCTCCCCTGCTGTCGTCGGGATAGGCATAATGACAAACATTGACGAAAGCTTCCTCGATGGCGAGCAGGAGTCCGAACTTTTTCTGCGGATCGAGACCGCAGCTGTCCGCGTGTTTCTCGACAAACCCTTGCATTTCTTCAAGGTTTTCGACCCTGGCAAGACATGATAGCGTATCGGCGTCCATGTCCGCTAACCGAGCGTGGCGAGTGAATCGGCGACGGAGTCGTGCATCTGGAAGATGGAGCCGAAGCCGGAGATATCAAAAACCTCCTTGACTGTTCCCTCTACATTGGCGAAACAGATCAGGCCGCCTTTCACCTTCAATGCCTTGGCAATGGCTAGAATACTGCGCAAACCGGCACTGCTGATGTAGTCAAGTCCGGCCAGTTCAACGACGAACCGGATTTCTCCCGCGGCAATAAGCTCGTGCAGAGCCTTCTCAAATGCCGGAGCGGTGATGGCGTCCATCCGTCCCGTGACCGATACCACCGTTGCCATGCGTTCCTTGCTGCTCTGAATATCCATGACTGCCCCCCTCCGTGAAAAAAGTCTGATTCGTTGATAGTCCTCTATCTGTTCAAGCCTAATTATTTCGGCCAAAAGAAAAGCCGCCCGCCCGGCTCGTGGCCGACTCTCTCTGGCATAGAATAATTCGCATATGACGGCAAATGCAGCAGTCCTGCGGCAATATAACAAGTGTTTAATAGTGCAAATTTCTACACTGCTGGCAGGTCTGCTGTCAACATCTCATTTACCTGAATTATCGCACTGGCGAAAGGCAAGATTGTTGGAGATTGAGTTGATTTGGGGGGGTAACGGAATGGTGGGGGGTGTTGCCAGGCCGGCCAAGTATCTTTGAAAACGGCTACTCGGATAGTCGTCCAAAAAACAAAAGGCCTTGCGGTCGGAATCGCAAGGCCTTGAATATTTAAGTGGTGCCCAGGGACGGAATCGAACCGCCGACACGAGGATTTTCAGTTATTGGTGCTGTTGAATTAGAATGGTAATCTCGATGAGATATGGGGCAATTTGTTGGCTGGCATAGTCACAGCTTTTCTAAAAGTTCTATTTTGCCGTTTTTGGTATTCTTGGATTTGGCCCTATCTTCCGCAAAGCAAGACCAGCACTTCGGTCGCTATCCAGATTAGCCGGAGGTCGGGACGCTTTCATCCAGCACATCTCTCAATTCCCATAGGAGCGTATGAGGTGAAAAAGGTTTTGTCACAAATCGGCACCCGTCTGGGATTCCCTTCCGCTCGATGATATCTGCGGTGTAGCCGCTAATAAATATGGTTTTTATGCCCGGGCTTGCCTTGCAGATGATTTCATACACTTCCCTGCCGTTTCTTTTAGGCATAATTACGTCCAGCAACAGCAGGTCAATTTCTCCTTCATTAGCAAGGTATGTCTCTAGAGCATGCTCTCCATCTACGGCAACAATTACTCTGTAACCATTTGCGTGAAGAAGCGACCGTATCGATTCTCGCACTTCTAGTTCATCCTCGGCCAATAATACAGTTTCGTTACCTCGTGCACTAACTGTTTGATCATCTGCACTTTCTTCCACAATAATTGTAGGTTCCATCAGTGGTAATAGGATTCTGAACGAGGTTCCTTCTCCCGGTTCACTGTAAACGGTGATGTAGCCGCCATGCTGCTCTATGATCCCATAGGCGGTCGCCAGTCCCAGGCCGGTTCCTTTTCCAACTTCCTTGGTGGTGAAGAAGGGTTCGAACACCCGTTCACGGATGCTTTCCTCCATGCCTGTTCCGGTGTCAGACACGGAAATGAGAGCGTAGTCACCCTGAGTCCCGTAACCATGCATCGCGATAAAATCGTTGTCTATTTGAACAAGATCCGTCCTGATCGTCAATAGACCTCCATTGGGCATTGCGTCCCTGGCATTAGTAGCAAGGTTCATCAAAACCTGCTCAATCTGTCCGGAAACAGCCTTGACGGGCAGCTTTTCCTCATACAGCTGGGTATGGAATTCAATATCTTCGCCGATGAGCCTTGTCAAAAACTTCCCGACCTTTTTGATGATGTCATTAACCTCCAATGGCTTCGGGTCGTATGTATGTTTCCGACTGAACATAAGCAAATCCCGGGTGAGGATTCCGGCCCTTTCGGCCAGTGCAGTCACTTGCTTTACACCTTGCCTTGCTTTTTCATCCACTATTTTATCTAGAATGAGGTGTGCGTATCCAATGATGGCAGTAAGGATGTTGTTGAAGTCGTGAGCGATACCGCCTGCTAACTGTCCGACTGCCTCCATTTTTTGGGCTTGGAGGAACTTCTGCTCCAACTTCTTGCGCTCTGTTATGTCAAGGATCGTGCCAACGAACTTCGTGATCTTTCCGTTTGTGTTGACAGAAACTTTTCCTTGGGCATGGACGATTCTCTCTCCTCCGTTAGGCCCTAAGATGCGGTATTCTACATCATAGGGTTTTCCCTTCTCCAATGTTGCGGTGATCTTTTCCAGTACATATGGTTTGTCATCCGGGTGGATGTAGTCGAATACAGAGTCGTAAGCACGACCTGCCTTCTTTTGAGAAAGTCCGAGAATCCGGAAGAACTCGGCGGATCGAAATTCCTCATCCCGTTCCACGTCATATTCCCAGCTCCCCAGACCGGCAATGGATTGTGCTTCGACCAGATTTCTCTCGCTAATGATCAGCGCCTTCTCCACCTGCTCACGCTCGGCTGACCGCTTTTCCATTGTTTCAGCCATCTCGTCGAAGGAGCGCGCCAG
Organism: Deltaproteobacteria bacterium; assembly: GCA_009668975.1. Classification (GTDB taxonomy): domain Bacteria; phylum Desulfobacterota; class Desulfuromonadia; order Geobacterales; family Geobacteraceae; genus RPRC01. Next base: position 84,230 of record SBEG01000011.1, read on the forward strand.
TTGTCCAAATTCTCCGTCCCCGTGGCTGAGGCCGGTACGAACGCTTAATGTCCCCGCACTGAGTCTCCGAGAGAAGTCCACGAGTTTATAGAGCCGTTTGACAATCAGGAAATCAGCCAGTAGCCATGCGCTGACCAAGGCTAGGAGGGTGATCGTGCCCATGAATGCGAGGTTACGCAACATGGCAGCATTTGCATCAGCAACTACCTTGCTCGCGGGTATTCCCACACGCATAAAAAGGGCCGGCCCGTTATTGTTCAGTCGGAGGCGTTTGAACGCGTAGAATCGTAAGATTCCATCGATGCCTTTGGCAATAAAAGTTCCCTCTGTTTGCTTACCAGACATTCGCTGTATCATCTCTGGGAGGTCCTTTGCTCCGCTATAGAGTTTATTGTCAGGGTAACGATAGAGGCGTGTGCCATTCATATCTGTCAGGGCAAGAGCCGAACCGGAATCTAATTTTTCTTGGGAAAAGAGGCGACCGTAAAAATTAAGGTCAAACGCCGCAATCATGATCGCCTTTATTTTTCCGCTTGTATCTAATGCGGGATATGCGAAATGGAGGATCGGTTTCTTGATTTCGTGGCTTATGCCGTATTCCCCTATGGAGAAGGTGCTGGTTAACACTGCGTCTCTGAAGCATTTGTGTTCTGAGACATTACTATAAGGTGCAGGATTAGCGGAGAGATAAACCCGACCTTTTGGGTCGGCCACCGAGATGTCGGCATAGCAAGGATTCTGCGCCAACAGGTTTTTCAGGAGAGTGCTGCTATCGGGCTCTGTCCTGTCGAGGATGGCGGGGATTTTTGTCAGTATTTCAAGAAGCTGTTTGGTATTGTCAATGGTCCGCTCCTGGTTAGAGGCCAGTCTTTGTTTCATCCTCAGGGTTCTTGCCTTTGCCTCTTCGATTGCATGGGAACGGCTTTCCAGGCCAGTGTACAGAACGATCCCTAAACAAGGGAGCATGGTTAGAATTACCAGAATAAGTAGAATTGTGCGAACGGACAAGGACGATAAGAAATTCATTAGGCAAACCTCTCCTTGCAAAAGTTCTACAGAGTAAGACTGATTACCTTCTAATATCGATAAAACTCACCCGAGCACGCCTTATCTCGAAAAACAGCTTATTAAAAGCTGTTATTGGCTGCAACAATATCCTGAGAGGTTTATGCGGTTATCATAACCTGACTTTATAAATCTACAAGTTGAAAATGCAATATAAATTGAGTCAATTATTTTTATAATCTAGAGTGTTACGGAGGCTTAATGGTCAAGGGCTGACTTAGGGGTGAGAATGGTAAGAGGCGTGCATTGAATTGAGATAGGTTGGTGCAGGGTGGAGAATGGGGCGTCCAGATTGAGGTAGGTAGGATAGTAGACAATAGGCTGACTGAGTTCGTTAACGTGAGAAAACAGAAGACCGTTGTTTACAGCAAAATGCTTTCTGCATTAAATATCTGCGTAAGAAAAACAAAAGGCCTTGCGGTCGGAATCGCAAGGCCTTGATTTTGTAAGTGGTGCCCAGGGACGGAATCGAACCGCCGACACGAGGATTTTCAGTCCTCTGCTCTACCGACTGAGCTACCTGGGCGAATGAGACCTCATCTTATAAACATTATTCGACTGTCTGTCAACATTTTTTTCCAAGCCAGTGTGCCAGCCTAGGCCCGGGAGACGAAGCGGCAGTCCCGGGTGTCGACTTTGATCTTCTCCCCGGCCTCCAGATAGGGCGGGACCTGCAGCCGCAAGCCGGTTTCCAGGACCGCCTCTTTGGTCTGAGCTGTGGCGGTGGCATTTTTCAGGGCGGGTGCTGTTTCCGTGACGTGCAGTTCCACGATCATCGGCAGGTCCACGGTAACGAGCCTGCCTTCAAAGAGTCCTAAAGTCACTTCCGTGCCTTCCAGGAGGTAGGGAGACAGCGCGGAAAATTCGTCTTCCGCCATTTCGAACTGTTCGTAGTTTTCCAGGTCCATGAAGACTCCGGCGCTGCCGTCGGCATAGAGGAACTGGCCCTTGTGCCGCTCGAAGTCGGACTCATCCACTTTGTCGCCGGAGCGGAAGGTTTTTTCCAGAACCTGGGCGGTCAGGAGGTTACGGTACTTGGTCTTGACAATGGTATTTGCTCCCCGGGCGGAGGGGGATTGGAAGTTCACATCGATAAGAACGCAGGGAGCGCCGTCAATCTGGATAACCAGCCCCCTTTTGAATTCGGCTGTGGTAATCATCGTTTTGGTTCCTCGTGCACGTGTGTTTTTTATTGTTTTTATCACAGGGCGAGAAGAAAACTCAACTGTTAGGGTCTGTTACGGAATAAGTGTAACATTCAGGCGCTCAGATTCGGATTGGATTTGTCATTCCCGATTGAGCAAAACCGCTGGCGTAGCAGTGCTGCGTCGAGGTTTTGCGATTGAAGAAACGACAAAGACGACCTGAAGATGAGATGCATCAATTGTGACACTTGTTCTGTGACAGGCCCGTAGCTCCGCTGGGGACGTGGTCATCTAGCGGGGTGATGGTTGCGGTGCAAAGAGCCGAGTGAGATGGTGAAAAAAATCTGGTTCCTTTTTTTTGACGTGGTATAACAGAGGTTCGCTGGAATTACACACGAAGGAACGGTAATGAAACTCATGCACAATCTGAATCCCCGCCAGAAGGAGGCGGTGCTTCATGGCGAGGGGCCGCTGCTCATCCTGGCGGGCGCCGGTTCGGGCAAGACCCGGGTCATCGTTCACCGGATCGTTCACCTGATCCGTAAACAGGGGATTTCCCCCAGGAATATCCTGGCGGTAACCTTTACCAACAAGGCGGCTGCCGAGATGAAGGAGCGGGTGGAAAAGCTCCTGGCCGGCGGTGAGGTGCCCCTGATCTCGACCTTCCATTCCACCTGCGTCCGTATCCTGCGGCGCGAAATTCACCATCTGGGATACTCTGCCAATTTCGCCATCTACGACGACAAGGATGCCGAGCGGTTGCTGAAGGACATCATTCGCGAACTGAATCTGGATGAGAAGAAATATCCGTCGCGCATGTTCTCGTCAGCCATCGACGACTGCAAGAATGCCGGCAAGGGTCCAGAAGATCTGCCGGACGGCGACCCGGTAGTGGATAAGATCGCCCGGGTCTATGCCACCTACCAGGAACGGCTGCGGCGCTGCAATGCCCTCGATTTCGGCGATCTGATCATGCTGACCGTCAGGCTGTTCGAGGCTCACCCGGAGATCCTCGATCATTACCGGGAGCGCTTCCAGTGGATTTTGGTGGACGAATACCAGGATACCAACCCGATCCAGTACCGGCTGGTGCGCCTCCTTGCCGGGGAGCGCATGAATCTCTGCGTGGTGGGTGATGACGACCAGTCCATTTATCGCTGGCGCGGGGCAGATATCCGCAATATCCTCGATTTCGAAAAGGACTTCCCCGGCGTCATGGTGGTGAAGCTGGAGCAGAATTACCGTTCGACCCAGACGATTCTCACTGCGGCCGGCAAAGTCGTGGAGAAGAACCGGGGCCGCAAGGGCAAGACCCTCTGGACGGAAAACCCCTCCGGCGAACGGATCGTGCATCGCCGCCTTGACAACGAACGGGAAGAGGCGCGCTTTGTCACCCGGGAGATTGAGCACTATCTGAACATGGACGGTTCTCCCTCCGACATCGCCGTTTTCTACCGGACCAATGCCCAGTCCCGCGTGCTGGAGGATGCGCTGATGGGGGCCGGAGTCTCCTACCATATGGTGGGCGGGATGCGCTTCTATGAGCGGATGGAGATCAAGGATATCCTTGCCTACCTGAAGTCCTTGGACAACCCGGCTGACGAAATTTCCCTCAAGCGGATCATCAATACTCCGCCGCGCGGCATCGGCGGTGCCACCTTTGACAAGGTTGCCGACCTGGCCGCCAGTCAGAATATTCCCTTTATCCAGGCTTTGCGTGAGGCTGCGGCGGGAAATCTCCTCTCCAAAGGCCCCCGCACCAAGCTGGCGGATTTCGTGAATCTCATGGACGGTTTTGCCGACCTGGTAGGTTCACTGCCGTTGCCGGAACTGGCCGCCCGAATCATCAAGGATTCCGGCTATGAGGCACGGCTTCAGGAGGAGCGGACCGAGGAGGCCAAGGATCGCCTGGACAACCTTCGGGAGCTTCTGGCCGCCCTGGACGATTTTGAGAAGACCGCGCAGGAAAAGGGTCTGTCGGCCTTCCTGGAGCAAGTTGCGCTGATCTCCGACATGGGCCGGGGCGAGCAGAACCGGGAATCGGTGACGCTCATGACCCTCCATGCCGCCAAAGGTCTCGAATTCCCCCTGGTCTTCATGACCGGGATGGAAGAACGTCTCTTTCCCCATGTGCGGGCCTTGGAAGATCACGAGCAGATGGAGGAGGAGCGGCGTCTTTGCTATGTGGGCATGACCCGGGCCAGAGAACGGCTCTTTCTGACCAATGCCCGTCGCAGGCACTTCTACGGGCAGGAGCAGTTCAATACGCCATCACGGTTTCTTGCGGATATCCCGAAAGAGTTACTGGATATGCAGGAGGATTACCAAGCCGGTTTCGGCTGGGGCAGTTCCTCAAGCCGAAGCGAGCAGGGGGCAAAACGTGGCTGGGACGAGGTCATGGAATACTCCCGGACGCAGGTTCAGGCCCCTGCTGGTGATGCCTTCCCAGACAACGAGGTGCAGGTGATTCCCGAGGGTGACGAGATGTACATCGGCATGCGGGTTCGCCACTCCAAGTTTGGTCCTGGAACCATCCGCAAGATCGAGGGCACGGGAGATAACGCCAAAGTCATCGTCTGGTTCGAATCAGCCGGACCGAAAAAGCTGCTGCTTCGCTTTGCCGGGCTGGAGAGAATCTGAAACGGCAATTTTGAGTTATGGGTGTTGAGTTTTGATTTGTCTGATCCTGTTAAGGTTTGGTTGTTGTCATAAGGCCTTCCCGGTTGTCTTTTTTTGTCGATCGTGATAGAACAGAACCTTTCGAAATATATGAGAATTCCCTTGATGGAGCAGCTATGAAGATTACCCGTAAAGAGGTGGAGCACGTGGCCCGACTGGCCCGTCTGGAATTGACCGAAGAGGAAAAGGAGCTGTTCACCGGCCAATTGGACGGCATCCTTGCCTATGTGGATAAACTGAGTGAACTGAATACCGACGGCATTATCCCGACTTCCCACGCGGTGCCGATGGAAAATGCCTTCCGCGAAGACGTGGTTGTTCCGTCCATCGGTATAGACAATGCCCTCGCCAATGCCCCGGACCGCTCGGAGAGCTTTTTCCGGGTGCCGAAGGTTATCGAATAAATGCGGTAAAAAGTAAGACGTAAGAGGTTAGATGGTAGACGTCAGACGTAGAAGCTAATGAAGCTTTACTTCTCACGTCTTACGTTTTACTTCTCACTTTATTGGAGATATTTAAGAATGGAATTATACGAACTGACGCTTCACGAACTGCATGAACTTCTGAAAAAACGGGAAGTTTCCTCCGTCGATGCCACCAAGGCGCTCCTGTCCCGGATCGATGCGGTCGAGGACCGGGTGAAGTCCTTTATCACCGTGACTCCGGAGGAAGCCCTGAAAAATGCCGAGGAGGCTGACAAGCGGATTGCCTCCGGCGAGATGGATCTGCTGACAGGGATTCCGGTGGCCTTGAAGGACATCTTTCTGACCAAGGGAATACGCACCACCTGCGCGTCGAAGATCCTGTCCAATTTTATCCCGCCCTATGATGCTACCGCCACGGCGCGGCTCAAGGAGCGGGGCATGGTTCTCCTGGGTAAACTCAACCAGGACGAATTCGCCATGGGCTCTTCCACGGAGACCAGCTGGTTCGGCAAGACTCGGAATCCCTGGAATCTCGACTGTATCCCGGGAGGTTCGTCGGGCGGTTCCGCGGCGGCTATCGCTGCCCAACAGGCGACCGCCACCCTGGGTACCGACACCGGCGGTTCCATCCGCCAGCCGGCCTGCCACTGCGGCTGCGTGGGGCTGAAGCCTACGTACGGCAGGGTTTCCCGCTATGGGGTGATCGCCTTTGCATCCTCCCTCGATCAGGTCGGGCCGATCACCCGCGATGTAACGGACAGCGCCATCATGCTCGGCGCCGTTGCCGGCTATGACCCGCAGGATTCCACCAGCGTCAACATCCCGGTGCCCGATTACCGCAAGGCTCTAACCGGTGATGTGAAGGGGCTGCGTATCGGTCTGCCCCGTGAATATTTCATCGAGGGTCTTGACCCGGAAGTGAAAAAGGCCATGGACGAGAGCATCGCCACCTTCCGTTCACTGGGTGCCGAGTTCGTCGAAATGTCCCTGCCGCACACCGATTACGCCATTGCCGTCTACTACCTGGTTGCCACCGCTGAGGCCAGTTCCAATCTTGCCCGTTATGATGGTGTCCGCTTCGGTCATCGCAATCAGGATGCCCGCGGCCTGCTCGACATGTACATGGTCAGCCGCGACGAGGGCTTCGGCGCCGAGGTGAAGCGCCGCATCATGCTTGGTACCTATGCCCTTTCCTCCGGCTACTATGATGCCTACTACCTGAAGGCCCAGAAGGCGCGGACCCTGATCATGCAGGATTTTATCAAGGCCTTCGAGTCGGTCGATGTCATCCTTACCCCGGTGACTCCGACCCCGGCCTTCCGGATAGGTGAAAAAGCCAATGATCCGCTGCAGATGTACCTGTCCGACATCTTCACCATTCCGGTGAACCTTGCCGGTACCTGCGGTATCTCGGTGCCTGCCGGCATCAGCAGCGACGGCCTCCCGATCGGGCTGCAGCTGATCGGCAAACACTTTGGCGAAGAGACCCTCCTCCGGGCGGCCCATGCATTTGAGCAGGCTACGGAGTGGCATAAACGTAAAGCTTCAATTGCGTGAGGCGTAAGGTGTGAGGGGAAAAATGCATTGCTCCTCACCCCTCACTTTTCACTCCTCACAGAATTTCGGAGATTCCCATGAAATACCAGGTTGTTATCGGACTGGAAGTCCACGTCCAACTCCTTACCAATACGAAAATTTTCTGCGGCTGTTCCATTCGCTTCGGCGCGGAGCCCAACTCCCAGACCTGTCCGGTTTGTCTCGGGCTGCCGGGCGCCTTGCCGGTGCTGAACAAAAAGGTTGTTGAATACGCTATCCGCGCCGGGCTTGCCACCAACTGCTCCATTACGCAGCGCAATACCTTTGCCCGTAAGAACTATTTTTATCCCGATCTGCCCAAGGGCTACCAGATCAGTCAATTTGACCAGCCCATCTGTGTTGGCGGACGGTTGGACATCGAGGTGGACGGCGAGACCAAGCCGATCGGCATTACCCGCATCCACATGGAAGAAGATGCCGGCAAGCTGGTGCACCTGGATACCATGGAGGCGGGGGAAAAGTCCTATGTGGACCTGAACCGGGCCTGTACGCCGCTCCTCGAGGTGGTTTCGGAACCGGATATGCGCAGCGCCGACGAGGCGGTTGCCTATCTGAAGAAACTCCATCAGATCGTGACCTATCTCGGTATCTGTGACGGCAACATGGAGGAAGGGAGCTTCCGCTGTGATGCCAACGTCTCCCTGATGCCGGTCGGTTCGGATACCTTCGGCACCCGTGCCGAGCTGAAGAACATCAACTCCTTCCGCTTTGTGAAACAGGCCATCGAGTACGAGATCGAGCGGCAGGCGGAGATTCTCGACGAGGGCGGCAAGGTGGTGCAGGAAACCCGATTGTTCGATCCGGCCAGCGGCACCACCCGCTCCATGCGCGGCAAGGAAGAGGCCCACGACTACCGTTATTTCCCTGACCCGGACCTGGTGCCGATCGTCATTGCCGAAGACTGGATCGAGGAGGTCAGGAAAGCCCTGCCGGAACTGCCGGATGCCAAGCGCAAACGTTACCAGGAAGAGCTCGGTCTGCCGGAATACGATGCTGAGGTGCTGGCAGCCGCCCGGGATATCGCCGATTATTTTGACGCCTGCGTGGCACTTTATCCGCAGCCCAAGCCGATTTCCAACTGGGTGATGGGTGAGCTGCTGCGGGCGCTCAAGGAAGATAACCGGGAGATCGCCGACTGTCCGGTGACCCCGGGTCTGCTGACTGAGATGCTCAAGCTGGTGGAAAACGGCACGATCTCCGGCAAGATTGCCAAGACCGTGTTTGACGAGATGTACAAAACCGGCAAGGCACCGGCGAAGATCGTTGAGGAAAAAGGTCTGGTGCAGGTATCCGATACCGGCGCGATCGAAAAGATCATTGACGAGGTGCTGGCCGCCGATCCCGACAAGGTTGCGGACTACCGGGGCGGCAAGGAGAAACTGTTCGGCTTCTTTGTCGGCCAGATCATGAAGGCCAGTAAGGGCAAGGCCAATCCGGCTCTGGTGAATGAGATCCTGTTGAAGAAACTGCAGGGCTGAGAGACCTTATTCGCTGAATCGGGCCCTGCTTGTGCAGATATACCGGAGGACATCAGTATGCGGACGCTGCCGGAATTTCCTCTTACGGTTTTCTATGACGGCTCCTGCCGGGTCTGTTCGTCGGAAATGTTCATCTACATGCAAAAGGATCATGGCGGCCGGCTGGAATTCGTCGACATCAGCGATCCCGCGTTCAACCCCGCTGATTTCGGCATCAGTCTGGCTGACTTCATTTTTCAGCTGCATGCCATCGACCGGTGCGGAACGGTCTTCCGGGGGGTCGCTGCCTTTCAGGCGATCTGGCAGGCGTTTCCCGGAGAAACCTGGTTCCGGTTACTTGCCGTACTGACTGATTTGCCCCTGGTCAGACCGCTTGCTCGTCTAGCCTATCGGATCTTTGCCCGCTTGCGGAGATACCTGCCCAAAAGAAAGGCCGTCTGCCGTATCGGCAGGCGGCCGCCTCGCTAGCGCAAGCTAGCTCATTTCTGTCTTCAACCTGACTGCTATTCCCGTTATTTCCGCTTGATAAAGGTTCCTTTTTCGTATTCCTCGAAGGCAATCCGCAATTCTTCCCGGGTGTTCATGACAATCGGGCCGTACCAGGCAACCGGTTCATTCAGCGGTTTACCGGAAATGAACAGAAAACGCACGCCCCGCTCCCCCGCGGTTACGCAGATTTCTCCGCCTTCGCGCTCGTAGAGCACCACCGTTTCCGGACCGCAGTTGCATTTCCGGGAAACATCCATCCAGCCGGAGCCCATCATGTCATAGGCAAAGGCGTCCCGCCGTTCGTCGAAGTAGCCGTCGCCGTCCAACAGATAAGCAACTGCGGTATGTCCGTCCTTCACCGGGTGACGGAACTCCGTTGCCGGCGGCACGCTGACATCGAGCATTTCCGGGTCGATGACGATATCGCGGACCGGTCCCTGGACCCCGTTTATCCGGCCGCTGACGATCTTGATCCTGGTGCCTGAGTCCAGGGTGACCTCCGGAATATCGGCGGCCTTCACATCGCGATAGCGCGGCTCCATCATCTTCTGCGCTGCCGGCAGGTTGGCCCAGAACTGGAAACCCCACATGGTGCCGGTCGGGCTTTTTTGCGGCATTTCCTGGTGGATAATGCCGCTGCCGGCGGTCATCCACTGCACATCGCCGGCGCCGATCACCCCGCTGTTGCCCATGCTGTCGCCATGCTCGACCAATCCCTCCAGCACATAGGTGATGGTTTCGATGCCGCGGTGCGGATGCCAGGGGAACCCTGCCAGGTATTCCGCCGGATTGGAGGTGTGGAAGTCATCCAGCATCAGGAACGGATCGAAATCGGGCACCTGGGAATAGCCGAAGGCCCTTTTCAGGTGAACTCCGGCTCCTTCGGTGGTGGGGTTGCTCTTGAGAATACTTTTGATCTTCCGTGTGGTCATGATGGTTCCTCCCGACGTCTCGCTGTTGTTCTGACCTATACTCTAGAATGCCTGGCCGGTTTGTCAAAGGCTGACCACGAATCCCGTTTTCGGTGGCTGCCCTTGCGGTTTTTTCCGGCAATGCTTATAATGGCGTTGAGGCTGTCGAGGATAGCTTCAATCTGATGACCGGATAGTCGAGAGGTGGCTTCATGAATACAATGAAAACGACATTTTTATTAACATTGCTGACCGTGCTGCTGGTAATGGCCGGTGGCGCCCTTGGCGGACAGAGCGGCATGCTGCTGGCCCTGATTTTTGCCGGAGTGATGAATTTCGTGTCCTACTGGTTTTCCGACAAGATCGTTCTGGCCATGTATCGGGCAAAAGAGGTTACCGAGCTGGAGAGCCCGGAGTTTTACGGACTTGTCCGTCAGTTGACCATGAAAGCCGGTTTGCCTATGCCGAAGGTGTACATCATTCCTTCCGAAACGCCGAATGCCTTTGCCACCGGCAGGAACCCGGAACATGCCGCGGTTGCCGCGACCGACGGGATTCTCCGGATTCTTTCGCGCGAGGAGTTGACGGGGGTTATGGCCCATGAACTTGCCCATGTGAAACACCGCGACATCCTGATCTCCACCATCGCCGCGACCGTGGCCGGCGCCATTACCTACCTGGCGCAGATGGCGCAGTGGGCCGCTATTTTCGGCGGCGGACGGGACCGGGATGAGGAAGGGGGCGGTATGCTCGGGCTGCTGGTGATGGCGATTGTCGCCCCGTTGGCCGCGATGCTGATTCAGATGGCGATTTCCCGTTCGCGGGAATACGAGGCGGACAAGGGCGGAGCGGAAATTTCCGGCAACCCGCTGTACCTGGCGAACGCCCTGCGAAAGCTGGATTCGGCCAACCGGCAGTTGCCGATGCAGGAGGCAACCCCGGCTTCCGCCCACATGTTCATCGTCAATCCCCTCAGTGCTGGCGGAATTGCATCGCTCTTTTCCACCCATCCGCCCATGGAAGAACGGGTCAGGAGATTGGAGGAAATGGCGACCGGCCGTCGTTTCTGATTAAACCCTCACTTCTTGAGCGCTCGCCTTTATGTGTCCCGGAAACCCTTTTGCTGAGGGTTTCCGGGAAGATCCTCGCATGTTGTCTTTTCTTGAAAATTTCCCGCTGGTATGGAGACCCCCTTGATTAAGAAAAATCCACGGCAAGTTGCCCTTGAAATACTTTTGAACATTGAAACGGAAGATTCCTATGCAGATTTCCTAGTTGACCGGGAACTGTCGTCTGACGCAATCCAGGGACCTGATCGGGGTCTGCTGACGGAGCTGGTTTTTGGCGTTTTGAGACGTCGTGGAACACTTGATCACATGATAGACTCCTTTGCCAGCCAAAAGGCGGCAAAGCTTGAGCGGGTTGTGGCGATACTTCTGCGGCTTGGACTGTACCAGAGTTTTTACCTTGACCGGGTTCCCGTTTCCGCGGCGGTGAATGAGACGGTCAAGCTCGCCAAGGTCTTTGTGCCACGTGCCGCCGGATTCATCAATGCCGTGCTGCGTGAGGCTGATCGTAAGAGAGATCTGATTCCTTGGCCCGACCGGGCTGCCGACCCGGCCGCCTTTCTGGCGGCCCGCTATTCCGAACCCCGCTGGCTAGTGAGGCAGTGGCTTGCGCAACTCGGAACTGCCGAGGCTGAGAGCCTTGCGGCCGCCATGGTGGAACCGCCGCCTCTGACCATCCGGGTCAATACCTTGAAAATATCACGCGACGCCTATGCCGGGCGTCTTGACGCAGAGGGGATTGCCGCACGCTGCAGCGAATTTTCCCCGGTCGGCATCCATATCCTGTCGGCGATTCATCCGGCGAGATTGCCCGGATTTCAGGACGGCTTGATAACCGTCCAGGACGAGTCTTCTCAGCTGGCGTCCCTTTTTCTTGCTGCGGAACCGGGACAGAGCGTCCTTGATATCTGTGCTGCTCCCGGGGGTAAAACTACGCATCTTGCCCAGTTGATGGAGAACCGGGGGACAATCCTTGCGTGTGATCTGGATGCCAGAAAGCTCCGCCGCATCGAGGAAACCGCCATGCGGCTCGGTGTTTCCCTGGTCGAAACCAGGTGTCTCGATGCCTCCCGTCCGCTCTCTGCCCTCGGCGGGCGAAAATTCAGCCGGATTCTCGTCGATGCGCCCTGTACCGGACTCGGGGTTATCCGCCGCAATCCCGAGGCCAAGTGGCGACTGACCTCCGCCGATGCCTCCCGCATGGCTAGCCTGCAGAGTTCTATCCTGCGCAATGTCGCGGATCATTTGGAGGTAGGAGGCTCTCTGCTCTACTCCACCTGTTCCACCTCTCCTGAGGAAAACGAAGGGGTGGTTGATCTTTTCCTTTCGGAACGGCAGGATTATATGATAGAAGACCTAAGGAGTGACTTTCCTCAGTATGCAGATCTATGCAGCGATCGCGGGATTTTTCGCGGCTGGCCCCACCGGGGCGGGATGGATGGTTTCTGTGCCGCTCGGTTGAAAAGAACAAGGTAAGGTTTGAAAACCAAAAACTCAAAACTGCATTTTTATAGGGGTTTTTATGAAGAAAATTGCACCATCAATTCTTTCGGCTGATTTTTCCCGGCTGGGGGAAGAAATCCGGGCTGTTGAAGCGGGAGGGGCTGACTACATCCATGTGGACGTGATGGATGGTCATTTCGTACCGAACATTACCATTGGTCCGCTGGTGGTGGAGGCGGCTCGCAAAGTTACGAACCTGCCCCTGGATGTTCACCTGATGATCTCGAATCCGGAGCTGTATATTCCGGAATTTGCCAAGGCCGGTGCCGATATTATTGTTATCCATGCTGAAGCAACCGTGCATTTACACCGCGCGGTGCAGCTCATCAAATCTTTCGGGAAAAAGGCCGGAGTAGCCCTGAACCCGGCTACGTCTCTCTCCGCATTGGATTATGTGCTCAGCGATCTCGACCTGGTTCTCCTGATGACGGTAAATCCCGGCTTTGGCGGGCAGTCTTTCATTGACGTCAGTGTGCCGAAGATTCAGAGTCTGCGGGGCATGCTCGACCGGCATGGATTGGAAACGGAACTTGAGGTTGACGGGGGCGTAAAAACGGACAATATCGATCGTATCGCACATGCCGGAGCCGATGTCTTCGTGGCGGGGAGCGCCGTATTCGGCAGCAGGGATTACGCCGCGACAATCGCGGAGCTGAAGCGGAAGGCTCAGGAGCCGATCCTCTGATTCTTCTCACGCTGATTCAGGTTCCCCGCTGAGTATCCTTGTTCCACAACCACGGTGAGACAGCTATGGCCGAGATTAATATCCTCGTTATCGAGGATTCGAAGACGCTTCGCAAGGAAATCATCCAGATTCTGCAATCCCATGCCGTTGCCAGCCACTATCATGAGGCGGGTGACGGCCTGGAAGGATTGAAAATCCTCCTTGCCATCAAAATCGATCTGGTGCTGTGCGATGTGGAGATGCCCCTGCTGGATGGCTTCAGGTTCCTGGCCATGGTGCACAGCCGTGAAGGTCTGCGGGATATCCCGATCCTGCTCCTTACCGGCAAGGACGACATCAGTTCCAAGGTCAGGGGGCTGGAGGAGGGCGCCAGCGATTACATCACCAAGCCTTTTGATGCCAGCGAACTTGTGGCACGGGCCAAACTTCACCTGAAGTTGAAGCGGCTCCAGGATGAACTGCGACGGGCAAATGAAATCCTCTTGGAGATTTCACATACCGATCATTTGACCGGCCTCTACAATCGCCGCTATATGATGGACATTCTCGAACGGGAATTTTTGCGGACGGCAAGGACGGGAAGTTCACTTTCTTTTCTGATCATTGACCTTGATTACTTCAAGGAAATCAATGACAGGTACGGTCACCAGGAGGGGGATGCGGTTTTGGGACGAGCTGCTGCCGTATTTCGAGAGCAGCTCCGCAGCTATGACATTCCCGTTCGTTTTGGTGGAGACGAGTTTGTCGCCGTGCTTCCGGAGGCTGCTCTTTCTGACGCTCAGGCGGTTGCTGAACGCATCAGAAAGTCCCTCAGTGACATTGTTTTTTCCGAAAGTTTGGAAAAATTGAAGTTAACCGCGAGCCTGGGATTTGCCGTATACCCCTGGAAGGGGGTGGAAACCATGGAAGATCTCATTCGGGAGGCTGACAACGCACTCTACCGGGGAAAGGCCAAAGGGAGAAATTGTGTGAATGGCCCCCTTGACCCTGCCTGAATACCTGCCTGCTTTATCTTTCGCTACTACGGTGGCAATTAAACACCTCACTGTAGGGGCGCTGCTTGCCGCGCCCCAATTGGGCGGAGAAAGCGCCGCCCCTACAGCAGAGGTTGTTGTATTTAGTTGCCGGAGTAATACTAAACTGCTGCTCTGCATTCCTTCCGCAAGAACACCGTCACGCCTTAATCAGAATGGATAGCCCAATCCGACAAAGACTGCGGGGCCGTCATTACCGAAACCGATATCCACCCGGCCGACAATATTCGGCCTGACCACGGCTCGGAAGCCGATGCCTGGATTGAATTCAAAATTGCGGGTTGCTATGGTGTCGAGGGATTCCATGACTGCGCCAAGATCGATGAACGGGGCAAGTTCCCAGTCGGTATTGACGTTGAAGACGCTCCAGCGGAAAAGCCGGATCCGTTCCTCCAGGTTGAGCAGAAAGAAGCTGCTGTCGATAAAGCGATTGCGGCCGTAGCCGCGCAGGGTGTTCTCACCGCCCAGAATGCTCCGCTCAAGAAAGGGAACCCTGCCGCCGAGGGTTTGATTATACATGAGGCGGCCGACAGTTATGTAGCGTGCCTCGGCCAGTGGCAGGTATCCTTTCACCTCCACTTCGTAGTGACGGTAGTCGCAACTGCTGCCGAGGGCTTTCAGGCTGTTCTCAAAAGAGATCTTGGCGTACATGCCTTGCGTGGGCATATCCCGGGAGTCGAGGGTGCTGTAAATGAGTGCCAGTTTTTGTGCGTGGGCGGTGAATCCGCTGGTCCCGGGTACCTGCTGTTCGCTGTAGCGGTCACGGATAAATGGTAATGAGTCGATCGCTCCCCGGCCGATGTTGACCTTCCTGATGCGTTCGCCGAATTGGATCTGCAGATGTTTCGTGATGTCGTAGCCGACCGTTACCGTCAGGCCGAATTCTTCATCGGCGTAATTCGTTTCGTCCTCCGTATGGCTATCCGACTGGAAACCGAAGAAGCGTGCCGAGCCGTCGGTTAAAATATACGGGAAGACATACAGTTCCAGCTTTTCGTCCAGCAGTGTCTTGTTGCGAAACTTGAATTCATAATCCTGGTTTACATTGGTCGATTTGGAAAGGTTGAATTCCCAGTTGGTTTGGGGGGACGGGAAAAAGGCGCCATAGAGAGTGAAGGTGGTCCCGAAATTCTTGTTGTAGTTGACCTGGGCTGCACTGAGGGTGCTGACCTCATCTTTGGCGTTATGCAGGAGAAAGGCCGTCAGAGCGCCGAGGGTGATTCCTTCATTGGGGCTGGAGGCGATGACCGGGAGCGGAATGGTTACCAGCTTGGCCGGGTCGTTAAAGGTATCATTTGTTATCGGGGGCGGAACGTATTTTCGCGGTACCATGGTGGTGCAGGAGGTAATGGTTCCCATTAACAGGAGTAAAAAGCATAAAGATTTCATAGTTATTCTCTTTGACTAGGAGTCTGTTGGACTTAGGAAAACGAAGCGAAAATTTGGCTGGGCGAGGACAGATTTTGTCGATTTTGCAGGGTAATAGTTGTTCTATTGCCCAAAAAATCGCTAAATATGGACCGTCCAGACGGATTTGCAGCAGATTTACCCTAAGTCCGACAGGCTCCTAGGATTTGATTTTCTCGCGGACTCTACCCGTTTTTCCGGAAATTTTCAAGTCCTAAGGCTGGATGGCTGTTCTGCAATTCCTCCGGATGAACCCTGTCGCTTGCTATACCCAGAGGATGAGTCCCTGCTCGTACACCGCCCCAATCTGAGGGTGCTTCGGCATGACCTGGATGACAAAGGCCTGTCGGCCGCAGGACCGGCATTCGATTTCACCGCTGAACCGGTGAAGGTCTGTCCCCACCTGTTCGACGGGGTGGAGCGGCGCAAATTCTCCATCGATAATGGTGTCCTGGGCATTCAGATTCCCGAAGTAAACCTTCACGGACAGCTCGTCAAGGGGGATTTCGCCTACACCGATGCGTGCTTGAACCTGCACCCGTGTCCGTACGGGAATTTCTCCCGCGGTTGATGCCTCGATCCCTTCCACGCGTACCTTGTGCCAGAGCCGTCGCATTTTCTCCTTCCAGAGGGCGATATCACGCGCCAGTGCCTGCTTGTTTTCAGAAAACTTGATCCACTGTTCAAACGCGGAGAGGTAAAACCTGTCAGTATATTCCTGCAGCATTCTTTCGGTGCTGAAAACCGGGCAGAGCGTTTCGATGGAGGCCTTCATGCACGCCAGCCAGCCACGGGGAATACCATTGGTTCCACGGTCGTAAAAGAGCGGCACCACTTCTTTTTCAAGCAGGTCGTAGATGGCCCTGCTTTCAATCTCATTCTGATATTCGATGTCACCATACACCTCTCCTTTGCCAATCGCCCAGCCGTTGTTGCCGCGATATCCTTCCGGCCACCAGCCGTCCAGAACGCTCATATTAAGACCGCCGTTGAACGCTACCTTCATGCCGCTTGTTCCGCTTGCCTCCAGAGGACGGCGTGGCGTGTTGAGCCAGACATCGACGCCCTGAACCATTCTTCTTGCCACGGCAAGGTCATAGTCTTCGATGAAAACGATGCGGTGTCGAAAGCGTTCCTGTAGGGCAACCTGCTGGATCTGACGGATCAGTTCCTTGCCTTCGAAGTCCGCGGGATGGGCCTTACCGGCGAAAACGATCTGCACGGGACGTGTGGGGTTATTGAGTATCCGGTCTAGACGGTCAAGGTCGCGGAGGAGAAGAGTGCCGCGTTTGTACGTGGCGAAGCGCCGGGCAAAACCGATGGTCAGGATCTCGGGGTCCAGGGTTTCGTCAGCGGTCACGATTTCCTTTGATGTCGATCCCACATGGCGCAAGTGCTCCTTGAGCCGTTTCCGGGCAAAAGTCACGAGCCGTTCCCGGCAGCGCTCATGAGTCCGCCAGAGTTCGGCGTCCGGTACCGCGTGGATTTTTTTCCAGATGTCATAGTCACTTGGGTCGTCAAGCCAGCGGGTTCCGAAATAGCGGATGAGCAGACTGGCCATCTCTTCGGAGAGCCAGGTCCTGGTGTGAACACCGTTGGTGATGGAGGTCAGGGGGAGCTGCTCTTCGGGAAGGTCCGGCCAGATGTTCTTCCACATCTTCCGTGAGACCTGGCCATGGAGCTTGCTGACGCCATTATAGTGTCCCGCAAGTCGAAGTGCGAGGACCGCCATGCAAAATGTTTCGTACTGATTTTTCGGGTTTTGCCTTCCCAGGGAGAGGAACTCATCCCGGGACAGGCCGAGCTGCTGGTAATAGTGTCCCAGATGGGCATCCACCAGGTCCGCCTCAAAGTGATCGATGCCTGCCTCGACCGGGGTGTGAGTGGTAAAAACGGTGCCGGCGATAGTCAGTTCCCGGGCCGCGCTAAAGCTCAGGTTTTCTTCCTTCATCTGTACTCTTATCCTCTCGAGTGCGAGGAAGGCGGCATGTCCTTCGTTCATGTGGCAAACTTCGGGCTCGATACCGAGCATTTTCAGGGCGCGGAGACCGCCGATCCCCAATAGCAGTTCCTGTTTGATGCGCATTTCCTGGTTGCCGCCATACAGTTGAGAGGTTATTTTACGATCTTCCCAAGCGTTTTCTTCCAGACTTGTGTCGAGGAGGTAGAGCGGGACGCGGCCGACCTGTACCCTCCAGATACGGGCTTTAACGTTATGGGTGCCGATTTCCAGGCTCACGATGCGGGGGGTTCCGTCGCTATCCCTTTCAAGGCGGAGCGGCATGTTATAGAAATCGTTTTCAGGATAGATCTCCTGTTGCCATCCTTCAATGTTCAGGTACTGACGGAAATAGCCATGGCGATAGAGCAGGCCAACTCCGAGCAGTGGGATGCCCAGGTCGCTGGCAGATTTCAGGTGATCCCCTGACAGGACACCCAGGCCACCTGAATAGATGGGGATTGATTCATGCAGGCCGAATTCCATGGAAAAATAGGCGACACAAAGGGACGAATCGGCTTTGCGGGCTTTTTCGTACCAGGTTTTTCCTTCCATGTATTCCCTGAGCATCTCTTCGACCCGGCGCAGATGGGCCATGAAGCCGTCATCCGCCAGCAGTTCCTCAATGCGCGACTGTTGCAGGGAGCCCAGCATTTTAACCGGATTGTGGTGTGTTTCCTTCCAGAGATCCAGGTCCACTCTCCGGAAGAGTTCTATTGCCTGAGGTTCCCACGTCCACCAGAGGTTGTAGGCTATAGTGTGTAACCCGGAAAGTTCCTGCGGTAAGGAGGGAACAACGGTAAACCGGTGAAGTTTTTTCGAAAGATCCATGAAATTGCCTCCTTGTACTCAGCGGCCGGGGGGATGTCATGACAGTGGACGCACTCCTGGGCGGACAGTGGCGGGCTTTTCTTCCTGAGCTCCGCTAGCTGATGTCATGGTATTTTCCGGCATTTCCCGGGCCGGAGAGTGAAGATGCACCGCAAAGTATACCGCAGTAAATTGAAAGTGGGTACGTGCTATTTTTGCCAGCACGATTATGAAGCCTTTATTTAAAAGAAATCCGCGAATAAAAAATCTCTTTGAAGCAGCCCGGTCCGAAAGTGGATTGGCGCCAAGGCGCGTCGCAGGGCGGAAGGAGGCGGGAGATAAAGAAAAAGCCGCAGCAGATCCTGGTGGCGGATCCATTCCGGCTTTCGCTTTTTTTGAAAAATCTATTTTATTCGGGCTCGCTGGTCATCTCCCAGAGGGAAATTTCTATCGGTTCGGAGAAGAGTTCGTCAGCCGCGGCAATGAGTGACTGCAGGTAGGGCATCTGCAGGTGTTCGTCCAGTGCCTTTTTGCTGACCCAGTTTTCATAGAGCATGAAAAGCCGTTTGTCGTCAGAAGACTGGTGAAGATCGTAGTTGATGCAGCCGGCTTCTGCGCGGGTCGGCGCCACGCGGGCCATGATCTCCTTTTTTACCTTTTCCTCCAAACCATCTTTTGCCTTGAATTTTGCCAGAACGGTAACCTTTTTGTCAGCCATGGTGAAACTCCTTTCCTTGGTAGTTAATGGTCCGCGCTTACGGGAGCGAAGCATTGTCCCATCTGGACAATGTGACCGTTATCCGTTGGCGAAGGCTGGTTGCCCGGGAGCCGGAAGTCTGTCTCTGCGGTGTTTATCCGAAGAGTTGATTTGATTTGGATACGGTGATTTTACGCGGACTCTATCATAAGCTGCTTCATTAATAAAAGGAAAAGTTGTTCAAGGGGCTGCTGGTGAAGCGGGGTGAATGGTACCTATGCGTTTCTCGGCAAAAGTTCCAGGATTGCGGCCGCCATTGCTTTCACTCCGGTTTTGATGCTCGGTTCCGGCAGGGGAGCATACGCAGGGTTATGGATTCCCGGCGGGGAAGTATCAGCTGCTGTTTTCCCGGCAGCGGTCAGATTTTCAGCCGTGCCCAGCAGAAAATAACAGAGAGGTATCCCTGCATCACAGGCGCCGAATTGGGAGAAATCATCACTGAAGGTGTAGCGATCGGCGAGAATTACCTGTTGGTTGCCGAGTGCACCCCGGAATGCCGATAACATGCGTCGGGCAAGCTCGGGGTCATTATTGATCGGAGGTCCCGAATATTGGTCAATCAGGATTGGCATGAGATCATCCGGCAGGCCTGCGGCAATTGCGACGCCCCGCGCCGTCCGTTCGATGGCCGCGCGGAGGTGCCCGGCAATTTCGTCGCTGAAGTAGCGGTAATTGACCTGGAGAATTACCTCCTCGGGGATGATGTTTCCTTTTGTTCCGCCATGAATTGAGCCGATGGAAAGTACGGCCGGTTCAAGAGGGCTTATTTCCCTGCTGACAATGGTCTGCAGCAGCAGGATCGTTTCAGCTGCCATGACGATCGGGTCTTTGGTCTCGTGGGGACGGGAACCGTGTCCGCCGATGCCGCGGATCACGATATCGAGCGATGCACAGCCGGCCCAGAAAAGCCCTTCACGCAGACCGACCGAACCGGCTGTCAGGGAAGGGGTTACATGGAGGGCCAAGGCGTAGTCCGGGCGGGGAAATCTCGTGAAAAGACCGTCTTCGATCATGGCCCGTGCGCCGGCGCCCACTTCCTCCAGCGGTTGTCCCACCAGAACCAGTGTCCCCTGCCAGAGATCCTTGTTTGCCATCAGGACGCGTGCGGCTCCCACCAGGACCGTCATGTGGATGTCGTGGCCGCAGGCGTGCATCAGTCCCACCTCGCCCTTGCCGGCAAGGCGGCCCCGTGCCGTGCTCGCATAGGGGAGACCGGTTCTTTCCTCGATGGGGAGGGCGTCCAGATCAGCCCGCAGGAGCACTGTCGGACCTTCGCCATTCTTGAAAACCGCGACGATTCCATGGCCGCCCACCCTTTCGCTGACCTGAAGGCCTGCTGTACGAAGCTGGCCGGCAATGCAGCGCGCCGTCTCTACCTCCTGGCCGGATAGCTCGGGGTTGGCGTGGAGGTGGGTGTAGAGGTTGAAGAGGGAAGGATAGAGATCGTTCAGTTGGGCGGAAATTCGATCAAAACCCTTCCCGTTTGGATTGCATACGGTCTCCTCGCTGAAAGCTGAGGGGGACATTTTTACTCCTTCGGCAGGGCGGCAGCATTTTGGGACAGGAAGTTTTTCAACTTGATGACCGCGGGAGAAGAGGAAGGCGCTGACCCGAAAATCTGGTTTGCGCTGATATTATCTTTGCCATAAAAATTTTCATTTGCGGTTTTGTCGATGGCCAGCACCGTACCGTCCAGAGAAATTCCGGCAAAAAAGCCGCGACTCCGGGCATAGGAATAGATCTCCGCCTTGAGCTGCCAGTCGGTGGAGGCTTCGGCGCGGCGGCCGACCGGGCCCGCGGCAACCGCGGCATCGGCGCCGAGGGTGAAGTTGCCCTTGGTGAGCCCCATGATGCTCTTTCGGGTCTTGAAAACCAGGATGATGTCGCTGGAAAGGGCGCCGAACTGCAGGCCGAAGCTGCCTCCGCCAAGATACAGGAAGGAGGGGTTGCTCCAGGAGCCGTTGTCATTCCGCATCATTGCCAGGCCGGTGCCGAAGCGCCCGCCAAAAAAGAAACCAACTTTGATGGTGCCGGGGATGATAACGATGCCGTAGGCATTGGCGAGCAGATCAGGCGAAATTCCTTCGGGGATGCCGGTGATTTCCTGGAGAACCTCACGTGATGCATTGATCTTCGAAATTTCATCGATGGCCATGGCGTTGAAGGGCGTTTCCGGGGCGGGAGCCGGAACGGGAGGGGCCGGTACGGCCTTGACCGTTTCGTCGTTGAACGGCATTTCTGCCGGAGCAACAGCCGGTGTCTGGATGTCCTCCACAATCAGTGGTTCCTGAACCTGGACGGTTTCGATCCCCCTTGCCCCTTCTCCGCCCATCGGCTGGGGAAACGACTCCGGCTGGACCGCGGCGGCCGCGGGAAGTGCAAGAGCAATACCTAGTGCAACGGTAGCTGTACAGAGACCTGATCGTATCTTCATGGCATGAACTCCTTTCTTTCCGTGAAGTACGCCGCTCGTCCCCCGGGATTCGGAGGCGAAGACGTTTGAGGCAGATAATACCCCATGAACAGTAAAAAACCAAGACTAAGTAATAGAATCGCGGTCATCAGCTTCCCGTTGACTGTATGGAGCGAAGCAGCGAGAGCTGTGCGTCGGGGTCGTCAAGCCGCTCCAGTCCCGCCCAGTGCAGAAACGGTACCAGGACTTCCTCCGGCGATTTCCGCTGGTACCTGGTGTCAGAGAGATGATGGATAAGTTTCAGGGTGCGCAGGCCGTCGAACCAGGAGTGAAACGCGCAGAGGAGCGCCGCCTGGTCGCGGCTGTTTTTTCTGAGTTTCTCCCAGGCTTCGACAAAGCCGGCCTGGTCCAGATACTTCTTGAGCTCAGGAGAAATTCTTTCAGCCTGATGGGCAATGTCCTGCCCGGAGGCGTCAAAGTGCGTGGCCACCAGTTCGAGCCAGGTGCCGAGAATCGCAAAGCATTCGTGCTGGTAAAAGAGTACTGCGCTCTCTTCCCCGGCCAGCAGCCGGGAGATGCTCCTGCCGGTGCCGAACGGGACCCGGTGTGAGGCACGTGCGGATGGCAGCACGTGCGTACCTGTTACTGACTCAATACCGAAAGTTTTTTTGAGGTGCTGGAGAAAATAGAAGTCTTCGGCGGCCAAGCGGGTGTTCATGCCGCCCATGCCGGCGTATGCTGCGGCGGTGCATGCCATGGCGCTGCCGATGGTGTGGAACGCATACGGCGAGCCGGCCCGGGAAAGCCCCAGCACGTAGACGCGTAAAAAGAGTTCGTAGCGGCGGATCGCTTGCCGCTCCTGCGGTGTAGCGCCTTCCTGGTGATGGAAAGCGAGCACTGCCCCGCCTGCCGCTGTGGAGCGGAAATGTCCGGTCAGGGCCGACAGGTAATCAGGCTGCACCAGGGTATCCGCATCGAGTGCCACGAGTAGCGGGGCTGGTCCCTTGAAATCAAGCAGTGGGAGCGCCAGATCAAATCCGATCTTCCTGGCCAGGCCGACTCCGCCTTTTTTTGCGGGTAGTTCCTTGCCCGGCGAGGCCGCGTCCACCCAGGCGAGACGAAGCCTGGTGAGAGAGGGGCCATCTCCGGCCAACAGTTCCAGGGTGCTCCGATTGTCGTCTTTATCCGTTTGAGGAGTATCCTCACGGTTGTTGATCACTACCAGGACCAGGAAACGAGAAACGAGCTCCGGCGGGTTTTGCGCCAAAGAGCGGAGCGTTGCCAGGAGGTTTTTGCTTTCAGCCAGTGCCGGGATGACTACGGCACCGGCAAAAGTTCCTTGAAACCGGCCGCAAATTTCCCAGGGTCCTTTGACGGCTCGAGAGGAAAGATATTTCGTAATTTCTTTAGGAATCATGACCCGGAAGTATACCGAAAAGGTCGAGGTGTTGGCAAATAAAGAAACGTTACTAAGGTGTGACGGAATGTTGACACGAAACCCTGCTTCTGTTACATTTTCGCCGGGTTACCTGACGTTGCGAAAGGAAATCATCCTCTCGCAAAATTTCTTTCAGTTTCAGAGTCCACTGTTTGGTGCATGGTGTCACCAGATAGGCCTTCGGTGGGTATTCCGGACCGAACTCTTGGTGCTTGATCCGTCCGGATGCAGGTAGAATGTTCGGTGGACCCGCTGGAGATGAATCACTGAAGTTTTTGGAGTGATACCGTGAATAAGAAGTTAGACGCGGAATTGTTGTCGCAGGTTCTGCAGAAAATATCCGTTCCGACTTTTGTCATTGATCGTGACCATACGATCATCCACTGGAACAGGGCGCTGGAAAATCTGACCGGCTGCCAGTCAGAGGAGATGGTTGGTACGAGCGACCACTGGAAAGCGTTTTACCCCGTGCAGAAACCGCTATTGGCCGACCTGGTCGTCGATAATGTGCGGGAGCATGCGATTGCCGGATATTACGATGGTAAATACCGGAAATCCTCATTTTCCGAGGGGGCCTATGAAGTCGAAGATTATTTCGCCGGTCTGGGTGACGCCGGCCGCTGGCTTTATTTTACCGCGACTCCGATACCGGACGGTGACGGCACCATGCTGGGAGCGGTACAGACTCTTCAGGATATTACGGAACGAAAAGTCGTGGAGGATGAGCTCCGGGAGAGCGAGAAACGCTACCGGGAGCTGAGTATCACCGATTCACTCACCAAACTTTACAATTCCCGTCACTTCTTCCGCCAGCTGCGCCAGGAGATCGAGCGGGCAAAGCGCTACGAAGAGCATCTGTCTCTGATCCTGCTCGATATCGATAATTTTAAAGGTTATAACGATACCTATGGGCACCTGGAAGGTGACCGGGTGCTGGCGGTACTGGCAGAGGTAATCAGGGAGAACTTGCGAAGCGCCGATTCGGCCTACCGGTACGGCGGCGAGGAATTCACCGTGATTCTGCCCGAGACCGAAGGTGAAAACGCCCTGCTCGTGGCGGAAAGGCTCAGAAAGGGTTTTGAAGATACCGCTTTATCACCGTTGCCCCGCTCGGAAGTCCACATGACGGTAAGTGTCGGTGTTACACAGTATATTCCCGGCGAAGATGACTCCGTTTTTATCAAGCGGGCCGACAATGCCATGTATACCGCCAAGACCAGCGGGAAGAATCGTGTGTTTCAGATCAGGTAGTTTCCTCCGGAAACTCCGGATGTGAAACAATTATTCGAAGTTGATGCATCCAAAACTGACAAAAAGCCGTTCCATCAGCAGCTCGCTGAAGAACGGCTTTTTTATTGTTTAAAAGTGATAGGTGCCGCTCGCCAAACTCTGGTTCACATCTTCGGATAAAAGACAAAAAACGACAGGGAAATGAGCGCCAGAATCCAGGCCCCGGCCGGCACTTCCCTGCCCCGGCCGGAAAGTGTCTTGAAGAGCGGCCAGACCAGGAGACCGGCGGTGATTCCTACCCCGATATTGTAGGTAAAACTGATGAGCACGATGGTCAGGAAGGCCGGGAGCAGTTCGGTGGGGTCGTCGAAAGCAATCCGGGTGAGCGGGCTGATCATGAAGCTGCCGATAATGATCAGGGCTACGCCGTAGGCATGGGCGGGGACCGCCGTGAACAGCGGGGCGAAAAAGAGCGCCAGGAGAAACAAGCCGGCTGTGACCACGGAGACAAAGCCGGTTCTGCCCCCTTCTTCGATCCCGGCGGCTGATTCTACATAGGCGCCGGTGGTTGTGGTGCCCAGGACTGGCGCCAGGGTGGTGGCCAGTGCGTCTGCCAGCATCGGCTTTTCGATTTCCGGGAGATTGCCGTTTTTGTCCAGCAGTTCGGCCCTGGCAGAAAGGCCGATCAGGGTGCCGATGGTGTCGGCAAAGGCCATGACAAAGATGGTAAGCACCACCGGCAGGAATTTCGGCGTCAAGGCTCCGGAAAGGTCCAGCTGGAGAAAGATCGGTGCGGGGCTGGGCGGGAGGCTGACCAGGGCGTCGGGTACTTTCGTGACACCGGCCAGCATGGAGAACAGGGTGGTTGCCAGGATTCCGATCATCAGTGCCCCCCGGACCTTCCACAGCATCAGCAGCACCGTGAGCAACAGTCCGGAGAGTGCGAGAATAACGGAAGGCTGCGCCAGATTGCCGAGCCGGACCGGCGCTCCGGGAACCCCGAGAACGACAATTCCGGTTTCATTCAGGCCGATAAAGGTGATGAACATGCCGATCCCCACGGCAAAACTGTATTTCAGCGAAGTGGGGATGGCATTGGCCAGCCAGCTCCGGATCTTCAGCACGGTCAGGACGGTAAAGGCGATGCCGGCGATGAATACGGCGCCCAGGGCCTCCTGCCAGGTAAAGCCGAGCGCCTTGACGACGGTGAAGGAGACGAAGGCGTTTTCGCCCATGTAGGGTGCGATGGCGAAGGGCCGTTTGGCATAGATCCCCATGAGCAGGGTGCCGAATGCCGCTGCCAGGATGGTGGCGGTGGTGGAGGGGCCGCGCGGGATTCCGGCCACTTCCAGGATGGCCGGATTGACGATGATGATGTAGGCCATGGTGACGAAGGTCGTGAAGCCGGCCAGGGTTTCTTGCCGGTAGGATGTCCGGTATTTGTGGAAGGCAAAATAGTTCTTCATGTGGCTCAGAGGCTCCTTTCACGTTTTCACTGATTCGCCGGCAATCCTTTCCCCGGTTCTGTCAGGATACAACCATTGCTTTCGGGTACTCGTCACTCTTGCCTGCTTTACCGCTCCGCCTTTTCCAGGTCACGCCCGTGATCCTGTCCCAGGTTCCCCTGGGAAAATTCCGAATTTTCCGGAAGTGCCAGATGCAGCTCGCTAACTTTGTCAAGGGAGAGGAGCGCGGTTTCAATCCGGCAGTCCAGGAGGTGGCCGCCGACTTTCCGGTCGGCGGAAATAAAGTGGAAGTGGTAGCCGGGGAGGTTGATCCCCTTGGCAAAACCAGGGGTTCTGAAGCCGATGATTGTCCCGGAAATTTCCTGGAATTGGAAGACCGTTTGCCGGCTGGCGGCTTCCGCCAGACCCGGGTACGGTTTTTGTTGCGCGGGAACACTGCGAATTTTGATGGCGGGAAAGGTCCCCTCGATTTTGAGGGCATAAAAATAATTGGGCGTCGGCAGCAGGGCATCCAGTTGCCGCATCAGGCTGGTAAGGTCCGGTGCGGCGGCAAGGGGAAGCGTGGTCTCCGGGGTGAAGAATTTTACCACGGCAAAGGGCGTCTTCGCCGTGTCTGCTACCGGAAGAACCGTTCCATCGGCCTTGGCCTGGTAGAAGGCGCCGCCAAGAGCAATCATTTCCCCATCCAGTGCGTCGAAGGTGCCGATGCCGAAATCGCCATTCCTTTTCAGGTCGGCAAAGGTCGTGCTGCCGTCGTAGATGCCGACGAGCAAGGCATCGATGGTTGATGTCTGGTAGAGACTGTCGACTTTCCGGTTGCAATGGCTGCATCCCGGCAGGAGGAGCAAGGAGAGGAGTGTTGCGAGATTGATCAGGCGGATGGCTTTCATGTATGTTCCTTTCTGCTGCGAGAGGGTCCTTTTCATATGGAATCCTTGCTGGGCATAAGGGTCAGAAACTTTCGATTGGAGGCGAATCTGGTGGGTGGCAATTTCCTCTTCTTATTCCAGTAGGCATTCAAGCTGACACCTTACCACCCCTAACCCCTCCTTACAAAGGAGGACCCAAAGGGCCTAAAGGAGCTGGGGGGTGGTTGGGTTTTGTGCGATCTTGATTGCAACGTAGAATTATTATCACAATCTGCTGCGAAATGAATAATTTTTCACCATGAAAAATGACTTTTCTCTCTGTCCCTTTCGGGCAGTGTGGTGAAGTTCAACATTGATCTTTTTTGGTGGGGAAGGTATGTAATGGTTATATAGCGAAGGACGAACGTTGTTACCGCTGACGAGATTGCACTCGTCTGTGAGCGTGTCCCGGCCACAATTCGCTGATACTC
Organism: Deltaproteobacteria bacterium; assembly: GCA_009668975.1. GTDB lineage: Bacteria > Desulfobacterota > Desulfuromonadia > Geobacterales > Geobacteraceae > RPRC01. Next base: position 111,166 of record SBEG01000011.1, read on the forward strand.
GTAAGGAGACACTATGGCACTCTGGTTTCGTGAATATACCCTGAAGGAATTGAATCAGATTATGGCGGATACCCTTATCAGCCATGTGGGAATTGAGTTTGTTGAAATTGGTGACGATTTTCTGCGGGCGCGCATGCCGGTGGATCAGCGTACCCGGCAGCCCATGGGGATCCTCCATGGCGGCGCCTCGGTGGTGCTGGCGGAAACGCTCGGCAGCGCTGCTTCAAATCTGGCCATCAATCGCGATGAATTTTATGCCGTGGGGCTGGAGATCAACGCCAACCATGTCCGATCGGTGGCCAGCGGGTCTGTCATCGGCACCGCCCGTCCCCTTCATCTCGGCAAATCGACCCAGGTCTGGGAAATGCAGATTTGCGATGAAGAGGGTAAGCTGGTCTGTGTGTCGCGCATGACGAACGCGGTCCTGAAGAAGGAAAAATAGGGAGCGTTCAGAACCGGTCCCGGCGTTTTGCAGTGGGCCAGCCCCCGAGCAGGAGCAGCAGGCCGATTCCGCCAAAGAAGCCGCCGAGATGGGCAAAGTAGGCAATGCCGCCCTGGACCTGTTCGCCGCTGTTGATCCAGGTGGCGCTGATGAATTGGAGCAGGACCCAGTAGCCGATGATCAGAAAGGCCGGCACTTCGATGAAGGTGAAAAAGAAAAAGATCGGCAACAGAGTAAGGATCCGGGCATGCGGGTAGAGAATCAGGTAGGCGCCCATCACCCCGGCCACCGCGCCGCTTGCGCCGATCATCGGGATGCTCGATTGGGGTGCGCTGAGAACCTGCCCTGCCGCACCGGCCATGCCGCAGGCAAAATAGAAGATGACGAAGCGGAATCTGCCGAGAACGTCCTCGATATTATTGCCGAATATCCAGAGAAAGAGCATGTTTGAGCCGATGTGGAGCCAGTTGCCGTGCAGGAACATGGAGGTGAAGACCTGGTCCCAGGCCTGCGACGGTTCGGTGATCAGTTTGGCCGGGACCAGGGCATATTCGGCGACGAGTCCACCGACAAAATGATTGACCTGCACGGCGCCGCGAGCCGTTTCCACCAGCACCTTTTCGTAGTGGCCGCTGAGCCGGTCCTGAATGAAGAGCAGGATGTTGGCGGCGATCAGGCAGACCGTGATAATCGGAAAATTCTTGGTCGGATTGTAATCCTTGAGCGGAATCATGCCTGTAGTATAGGAGATGAATCGAAACCTGTCGAGACGGATTTACAGCAGAATTAGCCTAAGTTCGACAGGTTTCTAGAGAATCGCTCGCTATGAAACATTCTCGAACGAGAAGGGTGGCCTGACCATGGTATCTTCGGACATGACAGCGGACCGGGATGTTGATCTTTCCCGGCGTCTGTATCGTGGGCTCACGGCAGGCCTGGAGGAACTGCTGCCGTTGCTGGACGACCCGTCACGGGAGGTGCTCAAGGCCGTACTGAAAAATCCCAACCTTGATGAATCGAGCCTGCTCCACCTTCTGAAAAGGCGTGACCTGACCGATGATCTGCTCACGGCAATGTACCGGCTGCCGTTGACGGAAACCAGTCATCGGCTGAAGGTTGCCCTGGTACACCACCACGCTACACCCGACCATATTGTTCTTACCCTGATTCCCCAACTCTATCTATTTGAACTGGTGACGGTCTGTTTCTTGCCGGGCATAACCCCGGACCGGCGGCTGGTCGCGGAGCGTGCGCTGATCAAGCGCCTTGCCGATACTCCGCTCGGCAGCAAAATAACCCTTGCTCGCCGGGCACCCTCCGAGGTGGTGGAGGCTCTGCTGCACGAAGGCCAGCCCCAATTGATGGCCGCCTGTCTCGACAATCCACGTCTCAAGCAGGCTGCGATCCTCCGCTTTCTCAGCGGGCCGGGCGCCACGGCGGAAACGATTTCGGTGATTGCACGCCATCCCCGCTGGAAATCCCGTCACGAGCTGAAACTGGCGATTCTGAAAAACAGTAAGACGCCGTTGATCTGGTTTACGGCACTCCTGCCGGGACTCTCTCTTGTGGAAGTAAAAAATATCTACGCTTCAAGCCGCATTTCAGCTGCTCAGAAGGCGTGTGTGGCGGAAGAGTTGCTGCGGAGGAAGGGCCGGCGTTAGCTTCACGTGGCGTCGGTCTTTTGCCGGATGAGGTGTTTCTTGATCGTCAGGATCGTGTCTGCCGGTAATTTTGCCGCAGAGGAATTGTTTTTGCGCGTTCGGGCAAAAAAACGCGGGCGCTACGAACGCCCGCAAGGATGGAAACGCTGGTTACTGATTCGAATGGAGGCGTTTCCCGGCAGAAATTCTTTGGGAAAGAAGGGGCAGCTTCTTTTCGGCAAAAAGTAGGGAAGGAAAAATCAAGAGCTGGACGTTATATAATAAAATAAACAGCGAATGTCAAGAAAAAAGGATTCGGTCTAATGAGCACGTCAAGTGTACTTCGGTTACGTTGCGGGAGCAGTTAGCGGACTGTCATGGCAAGGAGACTTGTTGTGCTGTTTCAAATAGAGATGGATTCGAAAAAGACGTCACCCCGGCGAATGCCGGGGTCCAGTGGTTTGCCACACATTGAAAAGAGCGGACTCCGGCTTTCGCCGGAATGACGGAAAACGCCTTTCCGGTCTTTTTGCGAGTGCATCAAATAGGTATTACTAGAAGTGTGAGGGGCTTGCGCCCCTCAGAGATTGGCAAGTTTCTCCTGCAGTTCCCGGTCCTTTGCGGCAACCTCCCGGGCCATGCTTTCCTTGAATTCCTTCAATTGCAGGGCAAGGGCGGGCTCGGAAAGGGCCAGCATCTGCACCGCCAGGATACCGGCATTCTTGGCGCCTGCCTTGCCGATGGCAACGGTGGCGACCGGAATGCCGCCGGGCATCTGGACGGTTGAGTGGAGGGCGTCAACGCCATTAAGCCCCCCACCACCGATGGGCACGCCGATGACCGGGAGTATCGTTCCCGCGGCCATTACCCCTGCAAGGTGGGCTGCCATGCCGGCACCGGCAATGATGACCTTCACCCCGCGACCCTCGGCGGTAGCGGAGAGCTCTGCCGTAGTGTCGGGACAGCGGTGAGCCGAGGAGATCCTCATTTCAAAAGTGACACCGAACTGCCGCAGGATCTGCGCGGCCTCTTCCATGACCGGAAGGTCCGAATCGCTTCCCATGACTATCAGAACTTTTGGTTTTGTCATATACGCTCCGTGTGTTCGCATCTTTCGTTCCCAAAAAGGGCGCGGCAAGCAGCGCCCCTACAAGAATCCATCAACTCAATACTACAACCTAAATGTTGAGTGCCACCACATCGATAACAAAAAAATGTGCCAGGACATCGATAGCAA
>SBEG01000041.1 GCA_009668975.1 Deltaproteobacteria bacterium
CATCCGGCCTCCCCGGCCGCCACCACCTCCCGCACCACCCATTCCTGATCCTCTCGGCATGACAGACCTCCTCTTCCGTACAAAGGCGAAATATGTTTCGCACCTATGTGTAAGTTACACATATAAGATATGACCCGTGTCCTTGCCTGTCAAGAAAAAAAATCGCAGATAATGACGGATAGTTTGAAGGTAAGCCATTGTTGCAAACCCGGATCGCTGGTCGGATACGCAACGATCATCCCGACCAGTTCGTCGGACAATGTGAATTTGTTAAAATTAATGGCGCCCTATTTTCAATCCTTGACAACATCGTTCACCCTGAAATAATGTGCATATGCACAGATCAACGAATAGAGGATACCAGCCATGAGAATTTGTTTTCCCATTGAAACGGACAAGGGTCTCGACAGCACGGTTTCGGATCACTTCGGTTCCGCAGCCCTGTTCCTGGTAGCGGACACGGACAGCGGCGCAACTACCGTTATCAGCAATTCCGGCCAGCATCACGACCACGGTGCCTGCAACCCGCTCCAGGCCCTACAGGGCAGCACTATCGAAGCTATCGCAGTGCGGAACATCGGTACCGGTGCTGTCGGACAGATCAATCGCTCCGGGCTTCGCGTGTACAAGGCAATCGGCGAAACCGTACAAAACAACCTGGAAAAACTCGCCACGAACACGCTCCCCGAGTATGCCGCTTCAGAAGGGTGCTCCGGCCATGGAAACGGCGGCGGTTGCTGTCATTAACAACCTGCCGAAAGGATATTTTCCGCATGACTGTCCATAAACCATGTGTTCCGGCCACAGAAAGGGCTAGCGCTCATGTCGCCACGCTGTAAAAAACCACGACGCTGCAGTTGCCCCTTCCATGGTAATGCGGAACAAATATTCCGGCCGACTGGCATCCCGCTGCACGGCCTTGAACTGACCAAGCTCAACCACGATGAAATGGAAGCCATGTATCTTTGCGATGCCGAAGGACTGACACAGGAAGAAGCCGGAACCCGCATGGGTGTTTCGCGGGGCACGGTGCAGCGCTTGCTTGCCGCCGCACGGAACAAGGTCGCCAACGCGCTTGTGCATGGCACAGCCATCGTCATCAAAACGAACGGAAGCAAAACCGGTTCAGACTAAGATAATGAAGCAGGGCAGTCGGAAATATTCCTCCATCAGGGAGATACTCGCCACACTTTATGGCTTTCTGTGCACAGCAGCCCGAAATCATTTTTCCCGGCAACAGCATTGCCGGTATCTCCGCGCTCTTCAATCTTTAGCGGATCTGTCCCCTTGGAAGGTAAACACCCATGATAATCAACATACAAGCCATCGGTATCATCCACACTGACCACACCAGCAAAGAGCACTCGCCGATCCAGGGTGTTTTTCATCCAGACGCGACCGGCACGGTGGAACTATTCCCCGAATTTGCTGAAGGACTGCTGGACATTGAATTGTTCAGCCATCTCTACCTTTTCTATCATTTTGATCGTGCCGACCCCGGTGAATTGATCCGTTACCCGTTTCTGGATGACACGCCACACGGCATTTTCGCCACCCGTCATCCCTGCCGCCCCAATGGCATCGGCATCACCGTCGTACGATTTCTGGAACGCAACGGAAACAGGTTTACGGTAAAAGGCATCGATGTTCTCGACGGGACACCTCTACTTGACATCAAACCGTATATTCCCCGTTTCGACTGCCACCCGGAAGCATCGGAAGGGTGGTTTGCCGGCAAGAACAACCGGCAGAAACCCGTGGGAAGAGAATAATACCCATTCCAGTTCAAGGATGATCTCAAGGCGGCCAGGATTGAGGCTGCGAGGTGTACTGTGAAACGGGCGCACAGCGACCACGGCCACCTGCGACTGACAATTCGCAACAGCCATTTCAAAACTGACCGGCAACAATTGGCTACCGCAGTTTTTCCTACTCCCAATAATACTTGCATCAGGAGCAGCCAACGGGTTACAGTACGGTCCTCGACAAGGAGGAAAGGTATGGCAATCATTCTCGCCTACATTTTCCTGGGCCTTTGCGCCGGAACAATGAGCGGATTGGTCGGTATTGGCGGCGGCATTATCATCGTGCCTGCGCTGGTTTTCTTTTTTAAATTCACCCAGCACACCGCCCAAGGCACCACCATTGCCATGATGATTCCACCGGTGGGAATACTTGCCGTCCTTACCTACTACCGCTACGGGATGGTGGACCTGAAAGCCGCGGCACTGCTCTGCATCGGTTTCGTGGCCGGTGCCCTGATCGGAGCCCGGTTGGCAACAGGGATGCAGACCATGATGCTGGAAAAGTTTTTTGGCGGTATCCTGCTCATCATCTCCCTGCATATGCTTTTCCGCCGGTAGATGCCGCTTGAATTGAAGTGCAAAGAGGGCCTTGATAGGGAATTGGAATAACACGATACAGCGCCTATGACCTATGATGAACTGAAACTATCCCTGGCTCAGCTTGACTTGCCCGAACGGGCAACCCTCGCAGAGATCAAGACCCGTTACCGGAGCCTGGTGAAGGATGCCCCACCCGGATACCGGCGTCAGCAGCGATGCTGAAACATTCCGCCGCCTGCACACAGCCTACCGGATTGTCATGGCCTACGCTGCCGGTTATAAAATAAGTTTTTCCGAAGCAGAATTTTACGAACAAAACCCGGAAGAACGTCTCCGGAAGCAATTCCTGGACGATCCCGTCTGGGGAGAAAAATAAAAGGGGAAAATCCATTGATTACCGCACATGTATCAGAACGCGCATTCGACCATCTGAAACTCTATAGTGATTTTTTGGAAAGGGAAACCGACGCCACCGGCACCGTAGTTCTCCACCACGGCCAGGTCAAAAGGCCCGGCAAACAGGTTCCGGACTTTTCGGCCGTAGAACTGAAACCGCTCGTTGATGACGTTGATTCCCGCCTGGCCGCCATTGCCCGCTCGGCGGAAGAGAAGTTCACGCTCAACCAGGTTCTAATCGTCCACCGCCTGGGAATGATTGCCGCCTGCGATTCCGTCTTATTGGCGATCGTATCCGGTAAAACCCGCGACATTTGCTTTGCCGCATGTGCCTGGATTGTCGATGAAGTTAAAAAAGAAGAATTCATCGAACTGATCGAACATCCTTAACAAAATTCTCTTCTGCACTGCAGGCACCGCCAATCGTAAAGCACTGACGGTGCCGCTGCCCCTTACCTTTTTCAAGCAAAAACTCCAAACCGGGCATGGATTTGCGTAATTCAGCCTCTCTTCTATACTTAGTAAAATTCCGCAAATCTCCACACCTTCACACCGGAAACGAACAGTGGCAGCGGAACCGGCAGCAAAGCATTTAACGGATCGTCACCCTGCGCCCCCTGCTGTTCCGGGTCCTGGCGACGATGTTCATCCCCAAATTCTGGCCTTTTTAACAGCGGAGGAAAACCATGGATTCATTCTGGAAAGTGCTCAGCGAAGTGAAGTCATTTTTATCCTTCCCCTTGCTGAAACTCGGCTCCATGCAATTGACACTCTGGACGGTAGTCTACCTGGTTGTCCTGGTCTACCTTCTCTTTTACGTATCCGGAAAACTGAAAAACCTGGTTGCCGACAACCTGCTTGCCAGAAGGAATATCGATATCGGGGTCCGCCAGGCAATGGCCACGATCCTGCGCTATGTGATCATCGCGATCGGATTCATCATCATCCTGCAGACAGCCGGAATCGATCTGACCGCCTTGAACGTCCTGGCCGGTGCGGTCGGCATCGGAGTCGGCTTCGGACTGCAAAACATCGCAAGCAATTTCATCAGCGGCCTCATTATCCTTTTTGAGCGCCCGATAAAAGTCGGAGACCGGATCGAGGTGGGCAATGTCGAGGGCGATGTGGTCCAGATCAAGGGGCGCAGCACAACCGTGGTAACGAACGATAATATCGCGATCATTGTCCCCAACTCCAGCTTCATTACAGAAAATGTCGTAAACTGGAGCCACACCGGAAAAATGGTCCGCTTCAAAATTCCGATCGGCGTCTCGTATGACAGTGATGTACGTCTGGTGGAGAAACTGCTCCTGGAAGCCGCGGACGAAAACCCCGATGTCCTGAAAGATCCCCACCCAGGGGTGCGTTTCATGGAATTCGGCGACAGCTCCCTGCTTTTCGAGCTGCGGGTCTGGAGCACTTCACTCGTCCAGAAGAAAGGTCTGCTGATCAGTTCCCTCAACTTCATCATTATTGAGAAATTCCGTAAACACGGCATCGTGATGCCGTTTCCCCAACGTGACCTGCATATCCGCAGCGTCCCGATCGAAGTGAAACCAGTGCAAGAGGAACCGCAGCGGCAAGAGAGCGATTAACGGCGCGAACTCCTTTTCCAGAAACGGCGCGGTTGCACGGCAAACATTTTATGGCATTCTAATTACGTATGATGACAGGCCGAAAGGGATCCTCGCCAGGAACACCCGCACGGGATGTCACCGATTCCTCCGGAGGTACCTCATGGCCAAAAATCTCACGACCAAAATACTGGAAGCCCATCTGCTCGAAGGCAGACTGCAGCCAGGTGAAGAGATCGCCATCAAGATCGACCATACCCTGCTGCAGGACGCCACCGGCACCATGGCCATGCTCGAATTCATGGCCACCGGAACACCGCGGGTAAAAGTAGAGCTCGCGGCCCAGTATATCGATCACAATCTGTTGCAGACCGACTTCCGGAATGCCGACGACCATGCCTTCCTGACATCGGCGGCCCGCAAGTACGGACTCTATCTTTCCAAGCCGGGCAACGGCGTGTCACATCAGGTCCATCTGGAGCGCTTCGGCGTTCCGGGCAAGATCCTCCTCGGCGCCGACTCCCATTCACCGACAGCCGCCGGCCTGGCGATGATCGCGATCGGCGCGGGCGGCCTCGACGTGGCCCTGGCCATGGCGGGTCACCCGTTCCGCCTGCCCTGCCCGCGGGTTATGGGGGTCAGGCTGACCGGCAGACTTCCCGACTGGGTCTCGGGCAAGGATCTGATCCTGGAAATGCTGCGGCGCCACACGGTAAAGGGTGGCGTAGGAAAGATTATCGAGTATTACGGCCCGGGCGTGGAGAGCCTCTCCGTCACCGACCGCGCCACCGTCGGCAATATGGGGGCGGAGCTGGGCGCAACCAGCTCGGTTTTTCCCTCTGACCGGCGCACCCGGGAATTCCTCGAATCCCAGGGCCGCGGGACTGCCTGGCGGGAACTTTCCGCCGATCAAGGCGCAGACTACGACGACCATGACGAAATCGACCTCACGACGCTGGAACCGCTGATCGCCTGCCCCTCCTCGCCGGACAAGGTGGTACCGGTCAGGGAGATCGAAGGCTTGAAGGTCGACCAGGTAATTGTCGGCAGCTCGGTCAATTCGTCTTTCCGCGACCTGATGACGGTCTGTCGGATACTCGAAGGCCGGCGTGTCGCCCTGCATGTCTCCTTCAACATCAATCCCGGCAGCCGTCAGGTCCTGGAAAACGTGGCTACCCAGGGCGGCGTCGTGAATCTCCTGCTGGCCGGTGCACAGATCCACCAGCCCGGCTGCCTGGGCTGCATCGGCATGGGTCAGGCCCCGGGAACCGGCCAAATCAGCCTCCGCACCTTTCCGCGCAATTTCCCCGGAAGAAGCGGCACCCTGAACGACAAGGTTTACCTCTGTTCCCCCGAAACCGCCGCCGCCGCCGGGGTATTCGGCGTGATAACCGACCCGCGCAAACTCGGCGAACTGATGCCCTGGCCGAACGTGGGCAACCCCGAGAAATACCTGGTTGACGATTCCAGCATCATAGCGCCGGTCGCGGACGGCCATGAAGTGGAGATCGTCACCGGCCCGAACATCGTGCCGCTCCCGGAATTTGAGGAACTCCCCGATTCCCTGTATGTCCCGGTCGTGATCAAAGTCGGAGACAATATCTCCACGGATACCATCATGCCGGCCGGCAACAAGGTCCTCCCCTACCGGAGCAACATCCCGGCCATCAGCCGCTTCGTTTTCAATCAGCTCGACCCGGGCTTCGCCGAACGGGCCGAGGCAACCGGTAACGGCAGCGTGGTCGCAGGCGAAAATTACGGCCAGGGCTCATCCCGTGAGCACGCGGCCCTGGCCTCGCGCTTCCTCGGCATCCGTGTCAAGCTGGCAAAAAGTTTCGCCCGCATCCACAAGGCAAACCTGGTCAACTTCGGCATCCTGCCGCTGATCTTCCGGAACCCGGTCGACTACGACCTGATCAAGCAGGGAGACACCTTGTCCCTCCACGGCCTGCGTGAGTTGGTCGCCTCAGGCGCGGAAGAAATTCCGCTGAACCTGGGCGCCAGAGTTATCGTGGGCATTCTGCGGGTATCCGAACGGGAGCGACTGGAACTGCTGGCAGGAGGGGCGTTGAACTATGTCAGGAAAGGCTGATACGTTACGAGGGAATTGCACCTGAAAAAGCTCTCTGTGGCAAAAACACGCTTTCGTTTTCTAGCGTATAAGGGAAAACAATGAAAATCGGATACTCACCGGGAAAACTGCTCCGGACCGCCGTGGAAATGGAAAAGCCCTTGCAGGTGGTCGGGGTCCCCAATGCCTATACCGCCGTGATGGCTGAAAAATCCGGATTCCTCGCCCTTTACCTGTCCGGTGCGGGTGTGGCGAACGGCGCCTTCGCGCTGCCGGATCTCGGCATGACTACCATGGTCGAGGTGCTGGAAGAGGTGCGTCGCATCACCGGCGCCAGCCTGCTGCCCCTGCTGGTTGATTGCGATACCGGCTTCGGAGGGAATCTGATGGTCGGCCGCACGGTCAGAGAGATGATCAGGGCCGGCGCCGCCGGAATGCACCTGGAGGACCAGGTCCCGGTCAAGCGCTGCGGGCATCGTCCGAACAAGTCACTGGTCTCAACCGCGGAAATGGTTGATCGGATCAAGGCGGCGGTGGATGCCAGGAGCGATCCCGACTTCGTGATCATGGCCAGAACCGACGCCTTTGCCGTGGAAGGGCTGCAGAGCGCCATTGATCGCGCCGGCCGCTACCGGGATGCAGGCGCAGACATGATCTTCCCCGAGGCACTGACCGCAACGGAGCACTATCGGTTCTTCGCCGACATGCTTGGGGTACCGATCCTGGCAAACCAGACCGAATTCGGCCTTACCCCGCTGTTTGGTCTCCGGGAACTGGCCGAGGCCGAAGTAAGCCTGGTACTCTATCCCCTTTCGGCCTTTCGGGCCATGAATGCCGCGGCTCTGAGTGCCTTTCAGACGATCAGGATGGACGGCACCCAGAAGGGGCTGCTCGACTCGATGCAGAGCCGCGCCGAATTGTACGACTTTCTCGGTTACCTGGAATATGAGCGTAAAATTGACAAAGAACCCCCAGAGGAGGATCACTGATGAAAAACACCATTATCCCGGGACTGGCCGGCGTTATCGCTGACCGGACCACCATCAGCACCGTTGGCAAGTCCGGTCTTGGTCTCAGCTATCGGGGATATTCCATCGAAGAGCTGACCAAGGAGGCAGACTTCGAAGAGGTCGCATACCTGCTGCTCTACGGCGAGCTCCCGGTGAAGAGCGAGCTTGATGCCTTTCGCAAGAGACTCACCTCCCTGCGCGGCCTGCCTGTTCCCTTGAAGAGCATCCTTGAGCAGATTCCTGCCGGCGCCCACCCCATGGATGTCATGCGGACAGGCTGCTCGGCCCTCGGCGCCATGGAACCGGAAACCTCGGAGGCTGAACAGCTGAAATGTGTGGAACGGCTCCTTGCCACACTGCCCGGCATGCTCCTCTACTGGCACCATTTTCACACCAGCGGCAAGCGAATCGAGACCGTGAGTGACGAGGAGCGTCTGGCCTGTCATTTCCTCAATCTCCTGCACGGAAAATCTCCCACCAAGGAGGCGTGCAACGCGGTCAATGTCTCGTTCATCATCTACGCCGAACACGAATTCAATGCCTCGACCTTTTCGGCCCGGGTCACCACCTCCACCAGGACCGATTACCATTCGGCCATCACCGCCGCCATCGGCACCCTCAAGGGACCGCTGCACGGCGGAGCCAATGAAGAGGCAATGAAGCTCATCGACCGCTTCAGCTCCCCGGACGAGGCGGAAAAGGAAATTTTGCAGATGCTGGAGAGAAAAGAACGGATCATGGGCTTCGGACACCGGGTCTACAAGGAGCAGGCCGACCCCCGCTCCGACATCATCAAGGCCTGGTCGAAAAAGATCGCCGAGGACACCGGCCACGAGCTTCTCTACCAGGTTTCCGAGCGGATTGAAGAGGTGGTGCTGCGCGAGAAAGGGTTGTTCGCCAACGTGGATTTCTACAGCGCTTCCCTGTACCATATGTGCGGGATACCGACCGTAATGTTCACCCCGCTGTTCGTCTTCGCCCGGGCAGCCGGCTGGTCGGCCCACATCATCGAGCAGCGGGCCACGGGCAGACTGATCCGCCCCACCGCCGAGTATATCGGTCCGAAACCGCGGAAGTTCGTACCGGTCGAAAAGCGTTAGAAGAAAAAGGCGCTGCCACAGAGGCCACAGAGAAAAAGCGTCATGGAGTAAATCTCTGTGCACTCTCCTCCTTCGCCCAAGCTTCTGCGCACAAGTGTGATCTCTTTGGCTGGATTTTTTCAAGGAATCAAGCATCCGAAAAGAGGCAAATCGACCATGTCTGACCGTACCGCCGAGAGCAATATCCGGCCGCCACCAGACCGTGAGCTGGTGGAGATCGCCGAATACGTGGCTGAATATCCGATCACCAGCAGTGAGGCCTTCGAAACCGCCCGCCTCTGCCTGCTGGACAGCCTGGGCTGCGCGCTGCTCGCCCTATCCTACCCGGAGTGCGTAAAACTTCTCGGTCCGGTCGTGCCGGGAGTAACCGTCAATCCCGGCGCCCGGGTGCCGGGAACGGCATTCGAGCTGGACCCGGTCACGGCAGCCTTTAACATCGGCAGCCTGATCCGCTGGCTGGATTACAACGACACCTGGCTGGCGGCCGAATGGGGCCATCCCTCCGACAACCTGGGCGGAATTCTGGCGATTGCGGATTTCCTGAGCCGGAGCAACGCCATCCAAGGCACTTCGCCGCTGACGATGCGCGACGTCCTGACCGCCATGATCAAGGCCCACGAGATCCAGGGCGTTCTGGCCCTGGAAAACAGCTTCAACCGGGTCGGACTCGACCATGTGATCCTGGTCAAGGTGGCGACGACCGCCGTTGTCACCGCGCTCCTCGGCGGAAGCAAGGAGCAGATCATCGCAGCCCTGTCCCAGGCCTGGATCGATGGGCAGAGCCTGCGCACTTACCGGCATGCACCCAATACCGGCCCGAGGAAATCGTGGGCGGCCGGGGACGCCACCAGCCGCGGCGTCTGGCTGGCACTGCTGACCATGCGGGGCGAACCGGGGTACCCGAGCGCCCTGACCGCAAAGACCTGGGGCTTTTACGATGTCTCCTTCCAGGGCAGACCTTTCCGGCTGCAACGGCCCTACGGCTCCTACGTGATGGAAAATATCCTGTTCAAGATCGCCTTCCCGGCCGAGTTCCACGCCCAGACGGCCGTGGAGTGCGCCATGCTGCTCCACCAAAAGGTTCGGGAGCGATTGGACGAAATTGACAGAATTGAGATCATGACCCAGGAATCGGCGATCCGCATCATCAGCAAGACCGGCCCCCTCCACAATCCTGCCGACCGGGACCACTGCCTCCAGTACATGACGGCCACGGCCCTGATCCACGGTCGCTTGACCGCGGACAATTACCGCGACGCCGCTGCTGCTGATCCCCGTATCGACAGACTGCGGAGCCTGATGGTCGTGGCGGAGGAGCCGCGCTACAGCCGTGACTACCTGGATCCGGAGAAGCGCTCGATTGCCAACGCCGTCCAGGTGTTCTTCCGGGACGGCAGCTGCACGGAGAAAGTCGAGGTGGAGTACCCCCTGGGCCATCGCCGGCGCAGGAAGGAAGGGGTTCCCCTTTTATTGAAGAAATGCCGGGAAAATCTGGCCACCCGGCTGCCGGAGAAGCGGGTGGCGGAAGTGCTCAGCCTCTGCTCCGACCCTGAGAGACTGATGGCGATGCCCGTCCCTGAATTCATGGAACTGCTCCTGCCGCACTGACAGCATAACCGGAACAAGGTCCTGCACTTTCGCTAATCTAAAAATGACTCAAGAGTTGCCGCCATCATCCGACAAGTACTATGTCCGGTTGACAGAATAAAGCACAGGCAAGGAGTTCCCATGACAAACAGCCGAAATTCGCCGGCAGGTTCGCAGTCCTTCCGGCTTCAGACTTTTGTGTCCTGGACAGCCATCCTGCTTGTTGCCTGCGTGTCACTGCTGCCGGCCGCCTGTGGCAATTCGGACTCCACCAGCACACCTGCCCCGGTGAATATTCAGGCACTGTATTCAAGCGCGGTTGCCGATACCAGGATCCTGGCGCCGGACGAGATATCGAACAACCTGACACCGATTGTCAACTACAACGGGAATTTAATCTGGGAAAACGGAGTGGTGGGTTCACGGGTGCTAGTCGCAACAGTCATCAATGATAACGGCAGGTTCTACCTCTGCGATGATCCCGCCGGCTGCGCGGGCGACACCTGCAAGGAAGGGGGCAATTGCCCCAGTTATCGCTGGGATTCCTGGGTGACGGTCGCACCTGAAATGAGGACCCGCTTTGCCCATTCGCCCCCTTCGCTGCTGCGTGTCGTGCAACTGCTCGGACTTCCCCCCAGCTATGCAACCGCCGGTGATCCGCGCGAGGCCAAGTACGTTCTGGAATTGTGGGCATCTCCCAAGGATCTGTTCCGGCCTTGCGCAGACAGCGAGATTTCGGATACCGCCTGTGAGATGGATTTCCCCTCCGACCCGTTTCGCATGCTTGACACCGACAACAAGGTCTGGGCTACGGAAGGGCTGTCCATCCCGGTCTTCAAGACCTACAGCTCATGGTTCAATAACCGCACCCGCAATGTCTATACGGCAACCGCCGCAGCGGACGCCTACCCCTGGACACGTGCCGGTTATACCTACGACTGGGGCAGCAGTCAGCATACCGGCCTGAGCGAATTCGTCCTCCATGGCAAAAAAGCCGACGCTTCAACCATTTCAGTCGGAATTCATTCGGTGAAGACCATCACGGAGTATTTTCAACCTTAACCAAAGTCCAGGGAACCTCCCTTCCGGGAAACGTCCCCCTGCAACTTCCGCTATGCACGGCTCAACAACAGCCCTTGGCGTATTTTTTGGCCAGAAATGCAGCCTCTTTGCCGCGTCCCTGATTTTGCAGGAGCGGAATGAGTCGTTGCGCCGCATCTTTGGCGAGTGAGGGAGAGGTGAGAAGCCGTGAGTAGCTTTCAACCGCTTTCGACTCATCCTTCATCTGCAGGTGCAGGTCCCCCTGCATCAGCAGGGCCTGTTCCGGGAGAAGATTTCCCTCGACCATCCGCTCCAGCACCTGCAACGCCTCGGCTTCCCTGCCGGTCTCGGTATAGAGCTGGACCAGCCCGATCTGGCAGAGTGCATTTTCGGGATTCAAAGAACCGGCCTTAAGAAGGAGATGTTCGCATTTTTCAGCAGCGCCCTGGTGAAAATAGAGGATCGCTTTTTCATAATCCAGGATGTCGCTTTCCCGGCCCGCTGAGATCCCCTCGAAGACCCGCAAAGCTCCTTCACCATCCCCTTCCAGGTTCAGCAGGCAGCCCCGGGCAAAATCCTCCCCCATTGCGGCATAACGCGCGGAAAGGTCTCCCGGCAATGTCTGAAAGTAGAGGGCCAATCTGTCTTCCCGGCTGATGGCATCGGTCAGGTCAGGTACGTAACCATTTCCCGCATCCGGCCCCTGCTCCCCGCAATTGTTGCAGGCAGGCACCGTCGTGCCCGCTGGTGCCTCCTGAACCGCAACATCAAGTCCGGCCAGAAGCTTCTGCGCGTTTTCCCGGAGGTTTGCCTCATCCGCCAGCTCGAGGATGATCCGCAGATGTTCCTCGGCCTTTTTTCTGTCCCCGCTGGAAAGGGCATATTCCGCCTCGACCAGATTCATCTGACCCAGCATGTTGCCGGTCAGCGAGATTTTCTGCCGCACCGGTCCGATCAGGTTAGCGACTGCCGCGTCGCTCGCTTCGAGTTTTTCCAGGGCCTCACCATAGGCAATCCGCGCATCGGCGAACCGCTCAGCAGCCAGGTACCGGTCAGCCTTTTCCAGGTAATAATTGTAATCCTTACCGAAACCGAATAATTTTTTCAGAAACATATTTTCACCTCGTTATTATGAAGAAACTTTTCAGTCGTTATGATAGCTGGTCAAAGATAGCTCATTCTTTCCCAAAACGGGTAATGATTTGCGTAATCTCTTTCGTACTCTATACTTACAAAACTCCTGAAAACCTTCACGCCACAAGGCGATCAACTCTTTGACAAAGTAGGCGGAAGAAAAAATATAAATTAGTGCATCTCCAGTATTGTCCGGTCAGGTCTTTACACTAGCCCTGTAGGGACGTTTGATGGTAGCCGTGGGATTTATCCCACGGGTGAAAAAAACATTCATTAGTCATTCGTCACGTACGTGACGAGGTGAAATCTGCCGCCCATTTCCGGGGAATGAATTCCCCGACTACCATCTCACTGTCGCTACGCGACGTAAGCAAACAGCTTACCTGACAAAGCTGGTGCACATCCAGAAAGTCCCTATGAGTCGCACAGCAACCGGAACAATCTATCGAGCGTATCTCCTCGTGGTAATGATTACACTGGCGGCAATTGCCGCCGGATGCACCCCCAGACTCCATGCACCGCTGCAACCCGATGGCTGGAGCGCACAACCGATCGGTATCGAGTGCCGATTTACTCCCGCTGCCAACCTGGATCCTGCCACGAAAACCCCTGTGGGAGACGAAGGTTATTACCTCTACATCCTGAACGAACATGCCAATTGGGATTACAGCAGCGCGGCTTCCCTCGTCTTCACCATCTGGCTGCGCCCGCGGGCGCATAGCTGGCTGATCCTGGAAAACCCCAAGGAGCGCCTGGAATTCGGCCACACCGGCGATCTGGGGATAACGAATCCGCGTTACCATGAAGGAGTATTTCAAAAAATCAAGGAGGGGCACCCCGATCCTATCGGGTATCTATGGAATACGATGACCGATGGCCAATTCCAGATCGGCAAACCGAATCGCCCCCCAAAGTTCGTCTGGCGGATGCCGATTACCCGCCGGCACTATCAAGTGATCCTTGAATACCTGATGCAGCGGAAGTACGACCAGTTCGATTTGAGAAACAACAACTGCACAAATTTCGTGGCAGAAGCAGCGGCGCTGGCGGGCATCAACCTGATCCACCGCATTCACCTCACCTTGCCGCCGGAAACGAAGGTGCTGGGTCGTAAGCGGCGTATCTGGACGGATCCCCACTTCCGCATCCTGGAGTACAGCACGCCGGAAGTTCTGGATGCGGATCTGCGCCAGCTTGCCCGGTTAGGTATCGGGAGCGATGTCACGGAGTGGTATCTGGCTTTGGCGTGGTGAGAAAGGGCTGCCCCCCTCCTTAATTTTGGCTTCCCGTATATCAGGATGTCCCTTTGCCCTTTTGACGCACGATTGTCATCCCTATCAACCGGGAAACCACCAGGGCAATGTAGCCGACGCCAGCGAACTGTTCCAGCATCACGAGCACCCTCGCCAGCGAAGTGATTGGCAGGACATCGCCGAGTCCGGTTGCGGAAAGATTCGTGAAGCTCAGTGACAGAAGTTCGATGAAGGTTCGCTGCGTCCCAGGAAAAGTCCCACCAATGAAGCTGCCCGGGAACATTGTTTGGCAGGCCTGATACGCATAGGCAAATCCCCATGCAAACAGGGTGAATGTGGCACCGGCGGCGAACAATTCGTCGGAGGTGACCCGGTAATCCCCCATCATGTAGGCGATCAGACTGCCAGCCGCGTAGAAATACAACGCTGCTTCCAGCAGCGATGACCACATCAAGAGGGTCGGTTCGACAAGCAGCGCAGAAAGCAGAGACAGCACGATTGCCGGGGCAACGAGTACCCATGCGATCCAGTTTATTGCGGGACTGCGGTTGATGACCCATACCACCAGCGTGAGCACCAGGACACCAAATGCACCAAGCAGGGCACGTGCGCCGGGACTCCCTTCAAGCACGGTGTACAACATCAAACTCACCAGTTGTGCAGCGAGAAGGAATGCGGATGGATGGTGACGTGCAAGAACACGCCAATGCAGGGATGATTTGTTTTTGTTATCCATGCCTACAATTATGTCCCAAAGAAAAAAAGTGTCCAGGTCTACTGCTATGACAATTTCAGCTTTTCTTCCAATGAATCTTCAATTTTTCAAAATATTTCGGGGACAATTAAACATATCACTGGTAGACAGGGGCTTGGCTTGCCTCGCCCAATCAGGGCACGGCGCGCCGTGCCCCTACATCAGGGTTGTGATGTTTAATTGCCGAAGTACTATCCGGTTTCGGCTAAGGTTTGGATGCGATTGGCATGTAGATGTGGTTATGCAACTATTCAGGGCATAGGTTCGTCAAGGGCGGGGGAATGACTTTTGCGAAGCCATCAGTAGTTACAGGTAAACGTATGCAGTACTGCGTTTTGCGTTTTAATTACCATGGAATTGATGGGTTTGCCAGTGTAAAGAACTTGACAGATATGATAAAAAATACTATTTGGTGGAAGAGTGCGAGCATTTTTCGGAATTTCCGGAGGTGGAGAAAATGTTTACCGAAGAACAGGTAGAGCGCTATTCCCGGCATATCATCCTCAAGGAGATTGGCGGGAGGGGGCAGATGCGGCTTCTGCAAGGGAAGGTCCTGATCATTGGCGCCGGCGGGCTGGGTTCTCCGGCGGCATTGTATCTGGCCGCAGCCGGGGTCGGCACCATTGGGATTGCTGATGCCGATGTGGTGGCTATTTCGAACCTTCAGCGCCAGGTGATCCATGCCACTCCCGATCTGGGTAAACCCAAGGTGGAGTCCGCCCGGGAAAAAATGGAGGCCCTCAACCCCGATGTTACCGTCATTACCCATCAGACCTGGATTAGCGCCGAAAACATTCTGGATATCATCCGCGACTACGACTTCGTCATCGATGGCACGGACAATTTCGCGGCTAAATTTCTGATCAACGATGCCTGTGTTATGGCTGGCAAGCCCTATTCACACGGCGGCGTCCTCCATTTTATCGGCCAGACGATGACGATCGTTCCTGGTGAATCCCCTTGTTACCGTTGTATTTTTCCTGAGCCTCCGCCGTTGGATGCTATCCCGACCTGTGCTCAGGCTGGGGTGATTGGTGTGCTGCCCGGCGTCATCGGCACGATACAGGCAACAGAGGCGATCAAATACCTGCTCGGTGTCGGCAAGCTCCTCACCGGAAGGCTGCTGGTGTATGATGCAGAAGGTCTTGATTTCTACGCATCTCCCATTGTCCGTCAGAAAAAATGTCCCCTGTGCGGCGACAATCCCACCATTCTCGAACTTCGGGATGAGGAGGGGGCAAGGACTGTCTGCAATCTTTCCTGAGCGGTGACAAGCCGTTGTTAGCCGACAGGGTTTCCCCCCTGCGATCATGGTGCTATACTGTAAATAAAGAAACAATCTGGCTTTGTTTCTTCTATTCCAAGCAGAGAAAGGAGAACACCATGATACCTGAAATCAGAAGAGCTCTCCTCGCCGGCGTGCGGATTGTGGCTATTGCCCTTTCCCTGATTCTGCTGGTGGGCACCTTGGGCAGGGTTGCGGCTTCCGACAAGACTGAGGCTCAGGGAATTGTCGACAAATCGAAGGCGACCTTTAGCGATGTCATGAGTGACAGCAATTTCTATTGGCTGCAGAAATACATAAAAGATGCGAAAGCGATACTCATCTTCCCGCAGGTGTTAAAAGCTGGTTTCTTTCTGGGCGGGTCAGGTGGGACCGGCGTACTGCTGGTGCGGATTGCGGATACCAATAAGTGGAGTAATCCGGCCTTCTATACCGTTGGCTCGGTGACTTTCGGCCTGCAGATCGGTGCCGAGGCGGCCGAGGTGGTAATGCTGGCCATGAATGACAAAGCCATCAATACGCTTCTCAGCTCAACGGCCAAGCTGGGTGGCGATGCGTCCATTGCCATCGGTCCGATCGGCGGCGGAGCAAAGGGTTCGGTGGCAGTTCCGGCGGTAACAGCCGATTTTCTTTCCTTTGCCAGGTCCAAGGGCCTCTATGCCGGTCTCAACCTGGAAGGTTCGGTGCTGGCGGTGCGCGATTCGCTCAATGCGGTGTATTACGGTAAGGGAGTAGGGCCCGAAGACATCATCGTGAAAAGAGCTGTCAAGAACTCCGATGCTAATGCCCTGCGGGCTGTCGTGGAAAAGGCCGCTGCACGCTGAGGTGCGATAATTTTATTTGAAATGCCTGGAGATGCCTTTCCTCTTGAATCGAGGAAGGGCATCTTTCGTTTCAGAGGGAAGAGCCGCTTAAGGGAAATTGATGAGGTTGAGGTGGCAACAACCGCATGAGACAAATTGGCAGGATTGAGCTATCCACAGCCCCGATATAGCAGGAGCAGTGGAGTCTGACTTCCAAGTTGCCAAGAGGAATCATAGTGCAGGAAACAGAACCATTAAAATCCCTCTTTGCCATTATGATTTCCTTGACAGGGTTGGGACATGGGGATAGTTTGAGACCCTTTAACAGGGCTTGGGGTGCGTGCAAAGAGTCAAACCGTTTGCATAATAGCCTCTTTTTCCGCTTTGTTGCTGGTGAGGCGGCTTTCTGCATTTCTGGCCAACTTGTCAACTTGAATGCCTGACCTCAAATCCCCCTTAGAGAGAAAAACTGCTTTTGTTGTTCATGCGAGCGAAGTTGAACATCCTGCTAAAGGCAATTTGAGAAACAATGACCAAAAAATAACAAGCTTTTCTGCTGGTTTGACAATAGACCCAGCGAATTTTACGACGGATGTGTCTTGTAAGAGGCTATTTTTCAGAGGTATAGCTCTTTCAAAGACAATGCCAGTAAAGAGCCTGGCTAACCAGGCCGCTAGGCCTGAATGATACGGCCGTCAGGTCAGCGCCCACACCGTTGGCCTAAGCGAAATTGAGGAATAATTTGAATCGACGGGAGTTCCTGAAATACAGCCTTCGGGCCTTTGTTGTCGCAACCTTCGGAAAGGGGTTTTACAACACTACCGTTGGTCAGGTTGAGCTGGTGCGTGTGCCGGTAAAAGTCAAGAATCTGCCCGCTTCTCTTCGAGGTCTCAAGATTGGCCTTCTGACCGACCTTCATTCTTCTTTCGTCGTGTCCCATGAGTTAATCCAGTCTGCCGCCCGGCTAATCATGTCCGAGAAGCCTGACGTGATTGTGCTGACTGGGGATTATATTTCTGGCTCCACAAAATTCCTTTCAGGGTCAATCGGCAAATTTGAAAATCAGTATGTAATACGCTGCTCTAATGCGCTTTCTCAACTGAGAGCTCCTCTTGGCGTTTATGGAGTTTTGGGGAACCACGACTTCTGGAGCGGTCAGGAATCCGTAAAGGCGATCTGTGGGACGCTGTCAGAGCAAATAGGCGTTATCTGGCTCAGGAACCGCAATGTCGAACTAAAAAAGGGCGGGGTGTCATTTCACCTTCTCGGTGTCGACGATTATTGGGAGCCAAGCTGCTCACTTACCGCAGCCTGCAAGGGGCTAGACGCAAATTCTATTAAAATCCTGCTCAGTCATAATCCCGACATCAATGATGACATCTCAGTTTTAAAGGAAAGGATTGACCTTGTGTTGTCAGGCCATACACATGGCGGGCAGGTTGTCATACCGCTCCTTGGTCAACCTGTCATGCCTTCAAAATTCGGTCAGAAATATCGCACAGGACTAGTACGCGACGGAGACAGGCAAACATACATATCACGAGGAGTTGGGTGTCTTCTTGCGCCCATCAGATTGAATTGTCTACCGGAGGCGACAGTAATCACACTAACTTGAATCAGCCTGCAAGGCAAACAGGACAAGGCCATGACAAGGCCAACCCTAGACCTGCACACAGACTGAATTAGCGGGCAAAGAACCTACCAACGCCCTCCATGGCGCTTTTGGTGATTTCTGGCCGTATCTTCGCACCCTCTATGGGCCGGTATGATTTGTCAAGGATGTCAAGTTCACCGGCCTGGAGACTCACGGTAGTTCTGTCCGGTTCAATAACTCCAAAGGTGTCCCATGAGCTTGCCAGCACATAGGGGCGGGGTGAGATGTCGAGCAAAGAACGGCCGTTACTGTATATCGCAGGATCATTGGTGCAGCCGAGCATCTGCTGCATGAGTGTTGGGGGCAGGTCAAGGTGACTGGTGGTATGGGTAAAAATCCGGGGAGCTTTTCCCGGCCAATGGATGACCATGGGGGTTTGAGTCTGAAAGCGGGAAAAGTTGCCGGTATGTCCCCAGTAGTTCATCTTCAAATCGTTGAATTCCTGGCCGTGGTCACCGGTGATAACGACAATGGTGCTGTCGAGTAAATTTTTCTTGGAGAGTACCGTCAACACCTCTTGCACCATAGTATCCACATAGTGAACTGAATTCTTGTATTTGTTCAAATATGGCAGAGGATCGTACCGATTGTTTAGCGCGAGGTAATTTACTTCCTTCAGAGCGGGTTGAAAGGGGGTCCGATCTGCCGGATGTTCCGCAGCATGAGGCGCGTCATAAAACAGGAAGCCGAAGAAAGGCGAGTCCGTTGGAGTATCTGCAATGAAGTTCAGCATTTTGTCCGTAATCGTCCTGTCCCGCTGGTAGGGGCGTTCTCCATCTTGGCGGAGAGAAATCCGCGAACGGATATCGGCAAATACGGTGCGATCAAATTCAGGACTTACAAGAGGCGCACTGGCAAAAATACCCATCCGGTATGACT
Organism: Deltaproteobacteria bacterium; assembly: GCA_009668975.1. GTDB lineage: Bacteria > Desulfobacterota > Desulfuromonadia > Geobacterales > Geobacteraceae > RPRC01. The sequence continues at coordinate 18,887 of SBEG01000041.1, forward strand.
GTTTTTGCATTTCCCTCATCAATACCGGACTCCGTTGTTCAGCCAGCAGGGCATGCCAATAGGTACCGTATAGCCCGTAAAATAATCCGAATATCCCAAAGCGGGTGCAATTACCTGAACTGAAGTGATTGTCAAATCGCAAGTTATTTTTCGACAGTTCCCAGATATGAGGTGTTATTTCCGGTGTCAGGGCATCGAAACGCCAGCTGTCGATTACAATCAGCAAGAGATTCAATTTTTTGCTGTTGTTGTCACACGTGATTGTTTCAAGCGGATAGCGTAAAGCGCTGTTGTTGGCATTCAGATGTAGTTTGCCGGTTTCGTTTTTTACGGAAAAACCCATTCTCTCCATGAATCGCTTCATGGTAAGCGGTTTGTATGCCGGCAGATACCGAACCTGGCTGGTTATCAACGTGAAGTTGTTCGCATCGGCCCACGCGTGCATGCCATGTCCGAAGAGAATAATCAAGGCAAACAGGCTGCCGACAACGATGCCGTAACGCCTCCTTTTTTTCTGCACCCAGCGCCAGGAGGCGACTGCCAGCAACCATTCACACAAAGCAATAAAGATGATAGCGATACACAGAATCAACCAGAGCAGTCCTGTCACTGGCAGGACATCGCTGGCCGCACCGCTGGTTAACAGATTCCAGATCATGCCATTCAGGTGAAACCGGTATTGTGCAAAAACCAGGCTGTCTATTATGATGACCAGAACCAGGGATAATTCCAGGACGATGGAAAGTCCAAAGACAAATCTGCGGCGTGGGTAAATCAATATCGCTGCCGCAATGAGTGGCGCTGCGTACAGTGACATAGAGAAAAAATGCCCAGGGTAGGAAAGTGCGAGAAACAGTTGTGGGAGTGGTTTGTCCGGCAGCGGCATGGATTTAAGGTAATTCAGGGAGATCAGCATCAGGGCTGCTGCATTGGCGAACATGAACCACAATGCCCACCTGAACATGATAATACGCGGAACCTTGTCTGAAACAACATCATTTTTTGCCATTAAGCAGCAACTCCTCTAAAAGCCTATAAAACTCGTCGTGTCCAGTTTGGTTTGTGCCGTTGATTAAATGTCCCCCCCCTGCGGGAGGACCCATAGGGCCTGAAGGGATTAGGGGGTAAGGGGTAGGGGGATTTGCCATATTTGACGCTGATAAAAGGATAGGAATTTGCTTTTTCAGTGGGTGACAATACCAGCCAAAATGGGCCACCGTCAACACTATTTCAGGAATTTTTATCGAATTCGATACACACGCGAGGAGTTTTTAGCTGCCGCCAACCTTGAATGCTGGTCTTCAGCCTTCGCAACGATCTATCCGCTTCGACTGACCCACAAAATGCCACATTTTTACTATTTACCCCCTATTTGCCCCTCGCTACCTATTTACCCGGTCAGTCTGGCATTGGCTAAACCCAAAAATGATTTTTGCAATTCTGCTTCGATGAGAGTATTTTGTGCGCAGAATCAATGCGCATATTTTGAAGTAAATCGGACCACAGTGATTATGTAAGCATCTGAACTGGCTGGGGTAACCTTGGCGTCTTAGGAGAGAAAGTTTGCTCACGTAATGAATGCCATGCTGAAATCATTGCAGCACTTGAATTTTTGTTTACCGGTTGCTAATGAAAAAATGACGGTCACGAGGCCAGTGTGCCTGGTCGCCAAAAGTCGCATAGGAACACCGCCAGACCATTGAAATAAAGAGAGCCGAAATGGAACTGCATATACCGGAAACAGCGATGGAGCACTCAAGGCAGGTGGCAGACATCAGTACCAAACGTAAAGGTTTTCCGTACAAGGGACTCAGCTTTTCTGAATGTGGTAGCGTCGCCTTAATGGATGGCAGATCGTATCGGGAAGTGCCTTTCCCCGCAGCAAACGAGAAGCAGTTCAATAAGGTTGTCATTGTGATTATTCTGGTACTCTTCTCCGGTATCCCCCTCCTGTCATATCTGGGCTTACGGACTTCCTTGTTCGTCTTTGCCGCTTTGGTGCTCATTCCGTTTCTGTTCTTTAACCGAAAAATCCATCGTTGTCCGCAATGCAATACCGCAACTACGGAGATTACTACGCATTACATGAATTCCCCGGTACTCTTTTTCTGCCACAGATGCAGCCTGTTCTTTGAACACGGACAAATTGACGGTGGTAATCCATTCCCGCCTAAGTGACGTTTGGCAAGCAAAGAAAGAACAATATGAATTCCAGCACTCCGTTGGTGTGGTGTCCGCTACGCTCCCAGCACAGCCTCTGACAGATTGGAGATATCGATGGAGAAGTCCTGGAAAGAGGTCGTAACTATTCAAAATTCTATAGGATTCCTGGAATACAGGAGACCTGAAAATGTGATTAAGGCTACTGGTGCTCATTTTTGTATCCACTTTCGGCACCGTACACAGTCAGGGCTCAGAAGGCTTCCATTCTGGGATACGCCTGTGAAGTTGGAAGGGAGGCAGGCAGTCAGGGTTACAGCTGCCGGTACAAGGATGAGCCCCACATAGTCCGCGGGGGTAAGGAGATGGCAGACGCGGCATTTCGGGTACAGTAAATTGATTTATGGTAGTTATAAACTGTTCCCTGGATAACTCGAGCCTCTCTCGTTTTGCAGTACTACTGACTCCAGTAATCCAGATTCAATGCACCAGTCCCCGGATTGCATCGCCTTCCTGTAAGCCGATAGGCTCCTGGCTCACTATCATTTGCGTACTACAAATCTTGCATCAAGTTCGTTCAATTTCTCGGTAATGCCGGTATATTCGAGTTCCGTGAAGGGAAGCATTGCTGCCCCGAAAAATCCTTGGCGCCGCATTTCAATTGCCTTGCAGGCGACGTTATCGCGGACAGTATTCCAGAACGGGTGTGCGAAAACGTCCATGACTTCGGTTAGTTTTCCCTGTTTAACGGAAAATGCGGCGCAGCTCACCATTGGCGGTCCGTCGAAATAACTGGTGCCGGAGTTCAAAACAACGGGCATCAACGGCATCTGGTGAGAACCTCTCATGCCGCCTCCGACATAATGACCTACGGCGAAGGGTGCGACAATTTCTCCGGTGGCGGGGAAGTTCTGCTGTACCCTGACAAGCATGACGGGGTCGTCCTTGCCCGTATATTTTCCGGCGATATTGTGCAGGCGGGTCGTGGAAACCGCAACAGCCTGATCGCCGGTCTGCCGTGACCAGATGGATTCGACAACAAAACGCTCAGGATCACGAAGCAACGCAGCGATACCGTAAAGTTCTTCAGGAGCGTCGAGCTCGATGATACGGTTACCCTCTGTGTAACTGACGTCCATGATCACAAATTTAAAGCCCTTCGACATGGGTGGCGAGAGGATCAGTCCCGGTGTATTCATTGGATCGGCAAAAGCCAGATAAAGCGGTAGGTTGTAGGCGCCGGGGTCGGTCTTGTCGGCAGCGAAAAAGAGGAAGGGTTCGTTGGGGCGCTCCTCGATTTCCAGTTCTGCCACGGCGGGTCCCATACCTTTTACATTGCCGGTAAAGGCATCTTTCAAGAGATCCTGACCGGCACCGTAAAGCCCCTGTTCCTTTGCGACCTGTGTTCCGGCAAGAAAGGCCTCCCATGCCAGTTTATGAATAGCTTCATTGAGCGGACCATGCGTATGTGTCATAAGAATTGCGATATCATCACCCGTGTAACTTATATAGCTGTCAATAACCAACCCTTTGCCATCGTTTTGCACATGGGTGAGGACCGTATCCAACACCTTTCGGGAAGGCGCGATATGCCCACCGATTGAACCGATATCAGCCTTGATTACGCTAAGAGTCATTTTCATTTCTCTACTCCCTTTCCCGTTCATGTTGTACAAGGTGCACACCGGCATAGATAGCCCGAGATTGACGTGTTTAGAGAATGCCATCCAGTTTACTCTTCAATTTTACTACCTATTTGAGGGTGGGCAAGGCAGCCGAGCGCACGACCATCCTCGAGTATCCTGATATACTTAAAGCAATTAGATGTTCGTGTGGAAATAAACTATCCTTTCATGTGCGAGGGGATTGTCATGTAAAACGAGATAAAACAGGTTGACATAGACAAAATTTATCGTGAAACACCGTTGGAAAAAATTCCCTGGAATGTAGAGACTCCGCCGGAAACCTTGGTTGAACTGGTCAGGAGCGGCAGGATAAAACCTTGCAAGGCAGTCGATCTGGGCTGTGGCGCCGGCAATCAGGTCGTGTATTTGGCCGGGATGGGATTCGGCATGACCGGTATCGACAGTTCAACTGCGGCATGCCTGAATTGCAGCTGGGACTGACAGAGTAATTTGGGTTTGTCAGCACGGAAAGACCCCATTAATTACTGGGCTGCAACACGTCGGACCAGGGTTGCCAAACGGCGTACGGTGGCGGAGCGAGAATAGTGGGTAAATTCATTGCGCGTAAAACTACGCTCACACTCTGGGCAGCGAAGGGCAG
>SBEG01000012.1 GCA_009668975.1 Deltaproteobacteria bacterium
GGCAGGTATTCTCCCTTGAAAATATCTGTGTCGAAAGAATCTGAATTTATCTGGTTTACAGCCTTTACATATTCTGGTCAGGGCCGGTCTTTCTCTAACGAGTCGTTGGGCCCTTTGCGGAGGATATTGTAGGCGAGGTTCGTGAACAGACCGCGCGGATTCGCTTTGATGCGGGAGAAGATGGAGGACCAGGAATAGGCTTCCTGCCGCGCTTCCCGCCACCCCTGATACAATCGTTCCGGCGTCAGCAATTTTGGCCGGTATACGACTTCGGTGTGGTTATAGCGTTTCCAGTCTTTATGCAGGAGCCGGCCTTCTTCGTCGAACTGTTTGAAGAGTGCGGTGCCGGGGTACGGTGTCAGCAGGTGGAAAGTGGGGAGGCTTGGGGCGGTCTCCTGGAGAAAACTGAGGGTTTTCTCGAAGATGCTTTCATCGTGGTCGTCAAAGCCGAAAATAATGGAAGCCTCAACGACAATGCCGGCATCCCGGATGCGTTTTATCAGGTCGGCCTGGGTTGAGCCGTTGGCTGTTTTCGGATGGTTTGCGTGCAGGCCGGTTACTGATTCGATTCCGACAAAAATACCGATGCAGCCGGACTCCGCAACCAGCCGGACCAGATCCGGATCTTCGGCGAAACGAAGGTTGGCCTGGCCGCCCCAACGGAGTCCGCGTCCTTTCAGCCGTTCCAGGATCGGTTTGGCTTTTTCCGGGTCCCCGAGGATATTGTCATCGAGAAAAACGGTGAGTTTTTTGTCGAAGGTGAGCAGTTCTGCCGCAATATCGTCGGGATCCCGGTAGCGGAAGCTGTTGCCGAAGTAGGGTGTAACGATGCAGAAGGGGCAGTCGTAGGGACAGCCGCGGCTGGCCTGAAGAGTCTGGGTGGTGAGATACCTCTTGCCGTCAAAGATTTCCCGCCGGCCCCACGGGACTGTCAGACGGGATCCACCGGGAAGCGGCGCCCGATAGGTTCGCTGGAGCTCCCCGTTCAGAAGGTCGTCCAGGAGTTTTTCCCAGACCGGTTCGGCCTCGCCGATCACGACGGCATCGGCATGCCCGAGTGCTTCTTCGGGGAGCACCGTCGGATGAATTCCACCTAAAACCACCGGGATGCCCCGTTTGCGGAACGCATCTGCAATCTCGTAGGCGCGTGCGGCCTGGTGGGTCATGGCGGTAATTCCGACCAGGGTGAACTTTTCGTCAACCGGCACGCTGTCGTGGAGTTCGTCCGTCAGCGTGACTTTCCAGCTAAGCGGAGTCGCGGCCGCCACCTGCTTCAGTGAGAGGGAAGGGAGCTGGAAATAGCGTGCCAAGCCGAGTTTGTGGGTGGACGGATAGACCAGCAGCAGGTGTGGTGTTTTTGGAAATTTAGTCATTGGCGACCTGTTTCAGACCGCGCGGGTTGATTCGGGAATGCTGGAGCGCTTCACGGTAGGCGCGAGTCGCGGCGTACTCGCGCAGGTACGTTTCCGGTTTCATCATGGCCTGGGTGCGGCGCAGCACTTTGATCATGTACGGAATCTGCAGCGGTTTTACCTGACGCAGCCAGTCGGTCAGTTTCTTGTCTCCGGCCGTATTGAGGATGGAGCGCCGCCAGGTTTCGGCGTACAGCTCACTGAATCGCTCGGCGCCGAGCCGCGGCTCCCAGAGCAGGTGATGCATGTCGAAGTCCGCCCAGGGGAGGCCCAGCAGCCTGTCCTGATTTTCCCGGTAGGTCTCGGTGCCCGGCAGCGGTGTCAGGAGGGTAAAACCCGAGCGTTGCAGCCGATGCTGAGCGACAAAGTCCCACAATTCCTGGAAATCTTCTTCCTGCCAGTCAGGATCGATGAGAAAATTGCCGTTGATGCCGTAGCGATGCGCACGGGCGACGTCCACCGCGGCCAGGCTCTCCTTGATGCCGGTGTCTTTGCTGATATCCGACAGGGCCCGCTCGCTGGCGAATTCAAAGCCGAGGAAGATGTCGAAATCCTTGGCAATGGGCCGCCAGGCCGCGAGAAGGTCGGAGTTGCGCGAAATGAGGTCGGTCCGGCTCTGGACGAGAATCCATCTCTTGCTGATGCCCTTTTTTTTGAGTGCCTCGGCCAGCTCCAAGCTGCGGGGAGGGTTGTTCCAGAACAGGTCGTCGGCAACGAAGATCGAATCTCCGGTAGTGGCGAAATCCTCCACCACCGCTGCGATGCTTCGCTCCCGGTAGCCACGGTCATAGACTTGCCAGACGGAGCAGAACGAGCAGCGAAACGGGCAGCCGCGCGCTGTTTCAATCAGCCAGACCGGTTTGAAAAGCAGGCAATGGTAGCCGGAGCGGTGGCGGGCCACCAGGTCCCGGGCGGGAAGGGGTACGAGGTCGAGGCAGACCCGCTTTTCGGGCGCTTCGTTGGTGACCCAGCCATCCTTTGTCCTGAGCCGCAGGGCGGGAACTTCCGCGAGCGGGATGCCCTTGTCGAGGGCGTTAACCAATGCCGGGACAAGCTCTTCGCCGTCATCGAGCAGGATAGCGTCAATGGCATCATCTTCGAGCGGTGCGCTGAAGGCCATGGCCGCATGACCGCCCACCAGAATAAAGGCATCGGGTGAAGCCCGGCGTACTTCCCGGGCCGTTTCCACCACGCGATCGTATTCCAGGGCATGCAGGCAGGAAATACCGACGATGCGGGGCCGGGCGCGCCGGACCCAGGTTGAGGCGCCGGGGCGGAAGCGGAGATCGGCAATGGTGACGTTGTGGCCAAGCGGCAGGAGCGCCGCGGCGATGTATTCGAGGCCGAGCGGCTCGACCCGGAAAAAGGGGCCGAGGCCGAACTGCTCATTTCCGGGATTGGGACGCAGAAAGAGAATGTTCATAATAGATACCCGTTTAGCCGGAAAGAGCTCCGGCAGGTGAAAATTGCTTGCTGAAATCAGACGGAACAGTTGCTGCCAATGGGACTTTCATGCTGGACGCGAGAGTTCGTCGTGGTGCTGGTACAATGTGACACCTACATTCAACTTCCCTCAATCCCCCCCTGTATAGACCGGTGTATAGACCGGAGTCAAGGGGGAGGGGTTACATGCGAAAAACAACTGCTACAGTCTCCTGCACGTCTACCAATCCTTGACCAGAACATCTCGTTTATTCCGCAAGTGCTTCCAGTTCCTCCCAGCGGGCATACGCTCCTTCCAGTTCGCTTTCAATCAGGTGGAGTTGTGCCGTGAACTGGGCAACGTCCGCTCCGGCATTCCGGTAGAATTCCGGGTCAGCGAGTTTTTCGTGGAGCAATGCCAGTTCTGCCTCCAGTGCGGCGATCCGATCCGGCAGCGACTCCAGCTCCCGCTGTTCCTTGAAGGACAACTTGCGGGGCTTGTCTTGCTCGCTCCGAGATTTTTCCTTCGGCGGCACGGGCAATTTTGCCGGAACTGCGGCGGAAGGCGTCGGGGCAGACTGCCGGAGCCAGTCATCATAGCCGCCGACAAACTCGCGGATCTGGCCGGCTTCGCCGAGGACCAGGGTGCTGGTCACGACATTGTTGAGGAATTCCCGGTCATGACTCACCAGGAGCAGGGTTCCGGTATATTCCGCCAGCAGTTCCTCCAGCAGATCAAGGGTCTCGGCATCCAGGTCATTGGTCGGTTCGTCCATGACCAACACATTGGAAGGTTTGGTGAACAGCTTGGCCAGCAGGAGCCGGTTTCTTTCGCCGCCTGAAAGAATCCGCACCGGGCTTCTGGCTCGTTCCGGAGAAAAGAGAAAATCCTGGAGGTAGCCGATGATATGGCGCGGCCTGCCGTTGATCAGTACGGTGTCATTGCCTTCGCCCACGTTTTCCTGCACGGTCTGCTCCGGGTCGAGCTGTTCGCGGAGTTGATCGAAATAGAGGACCTCCCGGCGGGTGCCGAGGCGGATTTCGCCGCTTTGGGGTTCCAGTTCGCCCAGGAGCAGCCTGAGGAGCGTGGTTTTTCCCGAGCCGTTGGGACCGATGATGCCGACCCGGTCGCCGCGCATGATGGTGGTGGTGAGATTGCTGATGACCGGTTTGCCGTCAAAGCTGAAGGAAACCGCTTCCGCTTCCACCACCAGGTTGCCGGAACGCTCGGCCTCCTGCAGCTGCATCTTTACCGAACCGATTTTTTCCCTGCGGTTTCTCCGTTCCTCCCGCAGCTTTTTCAAGGCCCGGACACGCCCTTCGTTCCGGGTCCGGCGTGCTTTGATTCCCTGCCGGATCCAGGCTTCTTCCTGGGCCAGTTTCTTGTCGAACAGCGCCTGCCGGGAAATTTCCGCCTCCAGCAGCGCCTCCCGCCGCTCGACGAAGGTGTCGTAGCCACAGGAAAAAACGTAGAGTCTGCCCTTGTCCAGTTCCGCGACCCGGTTGGCCATTCTTCGGGCAAAGGCGCGGTCGTGGGTCACGAAGAGAAAGGTTTTTACCTCCTTCAACAGGAACTCTTCCAGCCAGATAATAGTGTCGATGTCCAGATGGTTGGTCGGTTCGTCGAGAATGAGGATGTCCGGCTGTGATACCAGGGCTCGGGCCAGAAGCGCCCGGCGCTTGGTCCCGCCGGACAAAAGACTGAACTCCGCTTCCGGGTCAAGCTCCAACCGGCCGAGTACACGCTCCACTTCCTGATGCAGGCTCCAGCCGCCGGAGTCTTCGAGGGATTTGTGCAGCTGTTCCAGGGTTTTCAGCAGGTCGTCGCTTCTTTCCGTGGCAAGGCGGATGCTCACATGGTGATATTCAGCCAGAAGGTCGGCTGCGTCGCCCATGCCGCTGGCGACCACATCGAAGACCGTGCCGGTGAGACTCGGCGGGGACTCCTGGATGACGACCGCTGTCCGCAGCCCCTGCTGTCGAATGATCTCGCCGCTGTCGGGCGGAAGATCACCGGCCAGTATCTTTAATAGGGTGGATTTTCCGGTTCCATTCCGGCCCAGCAGGCAGAGACGGTCCCCTTCCTCGATCTGAAGGTTGATCCCGTCAAGGAGCGGCGGACCGCCGAAGGCCAGCTGGATGTTACGAAGCGCTAGTAATGACACAATAATCCTCTGGTTGATTTATAAAGCGGGGAATCATCTTCGCCCATTTGCCGCCATCCGTCAAGCTCCCGTCGGCTCTACGGGATAGGGATTGCGGGGATCGGCCTTGAGGCGCAGGTCAAGGATGTCAAGAAGCAGGTGGGCCGCGGCCTTGGGCGTGAACTTCAAGAGGTTGCGGTGCAATTCGGGCAATCCGCCCGGAACACCCTTGACCAGGTACTCCAAGGCGTATTGCTGATCGTCAAGTTTGGAGAGGCGGGCCAGTTCATGTTCTGTCCGGGCGTGTGTCAGCGGAATGCCGCTGGCAAGACCCCAAGCCATGAGCTGAAAAACCGGAAGGATATCGGAATATTCGTTTTGGCCGGCTGCCCTGAGTTTGAGGGATGCCACAAGGTTCAGCGGCAGAAGACGCAGGTGGTCCCTGGAATTTTTCGTCATTGTTGAAATCCTGTCCTAATGCATCCGGCGATACGACGTTTACCGTCGCCTGGCGCTTCCGAAGATCGACCCTAATATCCCCCGGATTATCTGGCGGCCGACCTGGCTGCCGATGGCGTGGGCGGCGCTTTTCGCGAATGCGCCGAGCAGGTCCGCTGTTCCGGAGCGTTCCGTGCCGGATGAACGTCCCGGTGAAGATGTCGGCGAATCAGCTTGCGTCGTCTCAGCCCTTTTCTTCAATAGTTCATAGGCTGATTCCCGGTCCAGCGTCTTTTCATAGGTGCCGAAGAGGAGCGAGTCATGCACGATCCGGGAAATTTCCGCCGGCGTCAGGAGGCCGAGACTGCTGCGGGGCGGCGCTACCTTGGCTTTGTCGACCATGGCGGGAATTCCCTTGTCGTCCAGAAGGGAGACCAGAGCTTCGCCGACCCCCAATTCCAGGATGACGGTTTCCGTGTCGAGCTCCGGATTGGCCCGGAAAGTTTGCGCAGCGGCCCGGACCGCCTTTTGATCACGGGGCGTGAAGGCCCGCAGGGCGTGCTGCACCCGGTTGCCCAATTGGCCGAGCACTGCGTCGGGGATATCCAGGGGGTTCTGGGTGACGAAAAAGACCCCGACCCCCTTGGAGCGGATCAGACGCACCACCTGTTCGATCCGCTCTGCCAGCGCCGGAGCGAGGTCATCAAAAAGGAGATGTGCCTCGTCAAAGAAGAAAACGATCCGCGGTTTCGCCGGGTCTCCAACTTCGGGAAGCTGCTCGAAGAGCTCCGCCAGGAGCCAGAGCAGAAAGGTGGCGTAGACCTTTGGTGACTGCATGAGCCGCTCGGCGGCGAGAATGTTGACCGTGCCCCGGCCACTTCCGTCCGTCTGCAGAAAATCCATGATGTCGAGGGCCGGTTCGCCAAAAAGGAGGTCTCCACCCTGTTGCTCGAGCACCAGCAGGTTGCGCTGAATCGCCCCGATGCTGGCCGGGGAGATGTTGCCGTATTCGGTCTTGAACCGGGCGGCATTGTCGCCCACGTGCTGCACCATCGCCCGTAGATCTTTCAGGTCCAGCAGGAGGAGACCGCTGTCGTCGGCGATCTTGAAGACGAGGTTCAGGACCCCGCTCTGGGTCTCGTTCAGGGAGAGAATGCGTGACAGGAGCAGCGGGCCCATTTCGGAGACTGTTGCCCGGAGCGGATGCCCGCGGTCGCCGAAGATGTCCCAGAACACAACCGGGAAGCCGCTGTAGGAGAAGTCGTCCAGGTTCAGCTCTTTGACCCGATCGGCAACTTTCGGATGATCTCCGCCCGGATTTGCCATGCCGGAGAGGTCCCCCTTAATATCTGCCATGAATACGGGAACTCCAAGGTCACTGAGCTGTTCGGCAAGGACCCGCAGTGTCACCGTTTTTCCGGTGCCGGTGGCGCCGGCAATCAGGCCGTGGCGGTTTGCCATGCGGAGTGAAAGGAAAAGGTCTGCAGACCCTGTGCCCACGAATAACCCAGACGTGACCTTAGACATGAATCCTCCGGTAGCGAGCGGATTTCAGAATTTTAATAATTCGATCATCTCCGATTTTTGGCAGTTCGTCAACCCGGATTCTGCAGCGTTGCTCAACTGAACCGGAGTGAAAATGAAAAAGCCCGCGGCGCGGGCTTTTGGGAGAAGAGAAGAAATGTGCTTACTGCTCAGTCAGCCAGGCGTCGATTTTCTGCACCTCTTCGCCCCAGCCTTGTTCCAGACGTGCCGTGAGAAACGCCGCAAAGAGGCTGTCAAACATCTGCAGACCGACTTCCATAACGTACATTTTTTCATAGAAGAGCGCTTCCCGTTCGCTGATTTCGTCAACGCCGGAATCCCGTTCTTGCTGTACCTTGGGGGTCTTGTAAGAGGCAAACTGGAACATTTCGCCTTTCAGCGTCATTTTCCAGATGTGTTCGCCCTTTTCCAGGTAAAGAGTTGCTTCCGTGATCATTTTGCCGTTGCTCAGGGCCAAACGGACTTCACCGAACCGGTCCTGGGGACCGGAGATGGTGATTTTCTGCGCACCGTCGTCACCTGCTCCGCAGAGCACCAGGCGATCGTTCACATAGGCCGTGAAAGGTTCGCCCGCACCGGCCGGACCCGGCCGCACGATCCGGTATTCTCCCGACTCGTTCAGGGTCCGGTACGTCAGCCAGAGAAAAAATTCCGTTCCAAGCCAGAGGTTGCTGCGAATCAGATCGAGCACTGCTTCCGAACCGGCCCGGTTGGCCTTCTGCAGGGATTCGGAGAGTTCGGCCGGGATTACATTCTCGGCCCTTGCGAACGGGTGGATGGCAACAAGACGGAAGTTTTCGAAGGTTTTTTTGAACAGGTTGTCGAACTGCTCAACGGTTTTCGCACTGACCGAGGCGATGGAGAGGGTGTTGCTCCGGGTATCCCACACCGCATCACAGGTTGATGGAACCGGCAGCGTCCGGGCAAGCAGGGAGATGCGGACGGACTCCTTCAGTTCCTCTCTCTTCTGTTTCGGCACCCGGGTAAAGCCGGGATTGTCGAAAAGAAACTCTTCTTCGGCGACCTTCTGATAGGCCTTCAGCAGCGCGGCCGGAATGTTCCGTTTGTCCTGACGCAGGGTGAAGAAAAGGTAATTATCGCGCCAGAAAGCTGACGGGACACTGAAGTCATTTGTGCGGTGGTCATCCGGGGTAACCCAGCCGACGGAAAGTTCTTCGGTTCCATGGTCGATGGAAATGAAGCCGTTTTTCGTCAGTCGTTCGGAAACCCAGGCAAAGGTGTCCATATCGGGGATTTCCCCGACAACCTTGAACTGGCAGATGCTGACCGTGTTCGAGAGAATTCCCATACAGTGCTCCTTCCTGATAGTAAAAAGTCACATGGATACACCCTTTTGAGAGATTGGGCAAGTAAATTCTCGGCACAAAAAAAGCCCGCGGAACGGGCTTTTTCTGCTGCTATGTCGTACTGACTTCTCAGATAGGGGTGCGGTCGAGATTACCCTATTTCGTTAGCGGACAGTCTCCCGCCTGAGCAGATTTTGCCGGAGGGCAGTTCTTTGCGCCGTAGTTTTTCAGCTGTTCCGGGGTCAGGAGCGGCTTGATCTGATCATGCATATTTACCCGGAGCTCCTGCATTTTTGCCCGGCGCTGGTCCCTGGTCAGGGTGCTGTCGGCCCGCAGGGCTTTTTTTGCGGCGAAATTTTCTTCCAGAATCGGTTTGATCTTACTCTGCTGCTCCGCGGAGAGTCCGAGACAGGCGGTCATTTTCTCAAGGTGCTTGGCCGGATCCATGCGGAAGTCCTTCCCGTGATGCCCCCGCTTCATGCAACCATGATTTCCTTTCCCGTGGTGGCCTTTGGCTTTCCACATCTCGGCGACCTTGCTGTTCTGTTCCGCGGTCAGGAGCGGCTTGACCTGGTCATGCATTTTTCCTCGCAGTTCCAGCATCTTTGCCCGTCGCTGTTCACGGGTCAGGGTTGTGTCGGCACGTACCGCCTGTTTTTCCTTGAAATTTGCCTCAAGAATCGGCTTGATTTTCGCTTTTTGATCTTCTGAGAGATTGAGACACTTGGTCATCATCGCCAGGTGGGAGTCGGCATTCATCTGCTTGCCCATGGTACAGCCGCAGTCCATGTTCCCTCCGTGCGGTCCCTTGGCGAAAGCCTCTTCGGCCGGGACAATCTGTGCCAGTCCGGCACAGGCAACCAGCGCGGCAACAGCCGCGATTACCAGTTTTAGCTTTTTCATCGTAGTAGTTCTCCTTTCTTAACGGTTCGTCAGGTGTGGGGTATAGCTGTCGTTACCATGAAAAACGAGGACGAAGATTATTGGTTGACACGAAGGGCGTATATTTCTCAGTGAAAACTCGTGCTGCTGTGGTCCTTCGGTTTTTTCAGCAGGAAGAGGAAGGGCACAATTACCAGAAATGCGATTCCGATAATCCAGAATATATGGTTGTAGGCAAGCATGCCGGCCTGTTTCTGGACGGTGCCGTAGAGAACGGCCAAAGCCGCTTCCTTGGCGGTCACGGGATCGAGGCCCCTGGCGATGGCTGCCTGCTGGAGTTCCGCCAGGCGGAGCTGTGTTACCGGATTGTAGGGATTGACATGGCCCGCGAGGTTGTTCTGGTAGAACTGGGAATAACGGGAAAGCAGGGTAGCCGCGGTGGCAATGCCGACGCTGCCGCCGATGTTTCGCAGCAGGTTGAAAATGCCGGTGGCATTACCCATTTCCACCTTGGTGATGGTGGAGAGGGTAACGGTCGTCAACGGGACGAAGATCATGCCCAACGCCACGCCGAGGATGATGCGCGGCCAGACGAAAGCCCAGTACGAGGCTTCCAGGGTGAAGCCCTGCATCAGAAACATGGAGTAGGCGCCGATGATCAGGCCGGCCAGGACGACCCAGCGGCCGTCATAGCGCTGGATTACTGCACCGACAAAAGGCATGGCGATGAGGGTCGCGACTCCGCCGGGCGCCAGCACCATGCCGGCCATGGTTGCGTTGTAACCCATCAGCGTCTGCAGAAAGAGCGGAATCATGACAATGGAGCCGTAGAGGCAGAAACCGACGATGAACATGATGAAGTTCCCCGACGAGAACGAAATATCCTTGAACAGCCGGAGATTGACGATCGGATGGGGGTGGGTAAGCTCGACGAAGAGCAGGATCAGCAGGGCCAGCACCGTGATGACGGCAAAGGCGATGATGAAGGAGGAGTTGAACCAGTCTTCCTGTTGACCTTTGTCGAGGACCACCTGCAGGGAACCGAGGCCGATGGTCAGAAGGGCCAGGCCCCAGTAGTCGATCCTCATTTTGACCCGCTTCAGGTAGGAAGGGTCGAAGATGAAAAATTTCGCCATGATCACGGCGAAGATGCCGACCGGGATGTTGATGTAGAAGATCCAGCGCCAGTTCATATTGTCGGTGATCCAGCCGCCGAGGGTCGGTCCGATGATGGGGCCGAACATGGCGCCGACTCCGAAGATGGCCATGGCCATTCCCTGTTGCCAGGGCGGGAAGGTCTCCATCAGGATCGCCTGGCTGATGGGGATCAAGGCCCCGCCGGCCGCACCCTGGACTACGCGAAAAAAAATGAGAGCCCCGAGGGTCGGGGCCGCTCCGCAGAGGAATGAGGAGATGGTAAAAAGGATGATGCAGGTAATGAGAAAATTCTTTCTGCCGAACAGCCGGGCGAACCAGCCGGTCATCGGCAGTACGACCGCGTTGCTTACCAGGTAGGAGGTGAGGACCCAGGTGATCTCATCGGTGCCGGCGTTGAGACTGCCCTGCATGTGCGGGAGAGCCACATTGGCCACCGAGGTGTCGACGATTTCCATGAAAGTGGGAATCATCACGGTAAGGGTGATGAGCCACTTGTTTATGTTTCGGGTTTTGTCTTCCATGGAGTCCGGAATGCAGGGACGATTACCTGCTAGAACCAATGAGCAGGATCAGGTGTTGTAGGGGCGCTGCTTGCTGCGCCCTGTTTTTAGGCCTGAGGGTTTAAGGGCGCAGCAAGCAGCGCCCCTACATTGTGCTTAGCGGAAGGGGTCTTTCAGGATGTCGCCCAGCTTTCTTTCCGTGAGGATGGTCGGCACCACGCTCATGCCGACCCGCAACAGGTGTTTCTGGTCGCTCGATGAATCGATCATGATCTTGACCGGAATTCTCTGCACGACCTTAACGTAATTGCCCGTGGCGTTTTCCGGTGGAAGGAGCGAGAAGGACGCACCGGTTCCGGCCATGATACTGTCAACTTTGCCGGTGAAAGTGATGCCGGGGTAGGTGTCAACCCTGAACTCGACTTTCTGGCCCGGACGGACATGGGTCAGCTGGCTTTCCTTGTAGTTTGCCGTAACCCAGGGGCCGTTCAGTTCCACCAGTGCCAAAAGGGGCTGGCCTGCCTGGACGTTGTTTCCCTGTTCCACGGATTTTTTCGTGATGAAACCGTCAGCCGGTGCATAGATTTTCGTGTAGGACAGGTTTTGCTTGTTCTCTTCCAGTTCGGCGGTCTTCCGGGCGATCATGGCATCTTTTGCGCCGTTGCCGGTCAGACCGAGGAGCGCCAGGGCCCGGCGCACCGAACCTTCGGTTTCCGCCAGTTTTGCCGCCGCGACTTTTCGCGCGGTTTCCAGCCGGTCGAGCTGTTCCTTTGCGATCACTTCCTTTTTGTAGAGCGCCTGTCCTCTCCGCAGGTCCAGTTCCGCCTGCTCCAGACGCGCCCGGTCGGAATTGAGCGCCGCCCGGGCCGCATCAACCTGCGCATAGGTGCTCGACGTCTCATTTTTGGCCATATCCAGCTGCGCGATGGCATTTCTGACCCTGAGCTGGTAATCAATCGCATCCAGTTCCACGAGCAGCTCGCCCTTTTTGACAAACTGGTTGTCCTGGACCATGACCCTGAGGACATTGCCGGGGACACGGGCTGAGATGGTATAGACGTGGGACTCGATAAAGGCATTATCGGTTTCCACGTGGGTCTTGCTTTTGACCCAGAGTCGCAGTCCAAAGAGACAGGCAGTAATAAGCAGAATCAGCAGGATGAAAGCTGCCCGTTTCCGTTTGCCATTCCCTGACTTTGCCGCAGGGGGGGTGTCATCTGTTTTTGTGTTGTTGCCGGTGTTGATTTCCTCTGCCATCAAATCCTCCGTGGAAATGGGTTACTCCAATTCCAAATCAAGTCGCTGTTTTCTTTGGTTCGTCTTCGGCTCCTCAACGCATTACATATAGCCCAATCCCCGCCGCTTTGATTTCAGCCTTGTTTTGAAAGTGGAATTACAGCTCCCCTTTAGCTTTTTTGATACGGGCAATGGCTACTTCGTAGTCGGACAGTGCCCGGAAATATTCGGCCTTCGTTTTGGTCAACAGGGTCTGTGCATCGACAACATCGGTGGCGGTGCCCACATGTTCCTGGTAACGGTCCTTATTGATCCGCAGGTTTTCTTCACCCTGGGTAACTGCTTTCGCGGTGGTTTTGATCCTTTCCGCGGCAGTTCTGGCATCGTTACTGGCGGTGTCGTATTCCAGGCGTATCTGGTATTCCACCATCCGCAGTTTTTCCTCGTTCTGCATCCGGGTCTGAACCGCCTGCCGATAGCGTGACGTGGTGGCGAGTCCGTCGAAGAGGTTGATCTTCAAGCCAACCGTTGCGGAAAGGATGGTCTGTTCTTCGACCTTATTGTTCTGCACATAATCTACCCCGAGTCTGGTGAAGACTTGCGGGAAATAGTGACTGCGGCTCTCCTTGATTGCCAGGCCGGCCGCTTCGATGCCCCTCTGGAGTGCCATGACCTCAGCCCGATTGGTCAGGGGGAAATTTTCTTCCGCGGGCGGGGGAAAGGTCGCAGACATATCGATCTCTACCAGCTCCGCGCGATACGCGGCAGGTTGCCCGATCAGGTAGTTGAAATAGAGCCAGCTGTTTTGGAGGCGATTGTCTTCCAGGAGAGCCCGCTGCTTGCTGTTGGCCAGCTGCACCTCGGCCTGAAGCAGGTCGTTGCGGGTAACCACCCCCTGTTCATAGAGGTTTTTCGCCACCCGCAGGTGGTCGGTCATCTGGATAATCTCTTCGCGCGCCGCTTCCACCAGCTTTTGGTATTCGAGGATTCCATAGTAGCTGGTCACTACCTGCAGGAAAACATCCTTGGTCCGGGCGGTATGAATGAACCCCGCTGCTTCGCGGAGTGCTGCCGCTTGGTGAAAGCGTGTCGAGGTGCGGCCGAAATCATAGATTGTCTGTTCCACCGAAACGGAGTAAAAGCCGTATTCCGGCTGTTGCGTTTCAGCCGCTCGCCCGAGAATGATGACGGATTGCGGCTCCTGCTGGACCGTGTAGCCGCCTTGAAAATTTACCTGTGGGAGATAGCCGCTTTTGGCGATACCGACGTTCTCCTCGGCAATTCTTTCATCAAGCGCGGAAACTTTCAGTTCGTGGTTGGCTGTTATGGCCTTTTTCAGACATTCCTGAAGTGTCAGGGTCTCGGCCTCCGCCCTGGCCAGCAGGAAGAGGGGAATGAACAGGACGATAAGATAGATTTTTGACATATGGTGTCTCCCTTGGTATTTGCGGAGTGTTTCGCTTGTCTCTATCGACAGGCCGGCAGTGGTTTCAGTTCTGGGTGCTGTACCGGTGCTTCCTGAGCAGCAAGAGCAGGGGGATGATCAGCAGGAATGCCAGGCCCAGGATCCAGAAAATATAATTGTAGGCCATCATGCCCGATTCTTTTCGCACGATGCGCGAAAGGATTTCCAGTGAAATGCCGTGGGCGGTCACGGCATCGGCCCCTTTGGCGATGGCGGCCTGCTGGAGGCTTTCCATTCTTGATTGCACTATCGGGTTAAAGGGATTGATATGTCCCGCCAGATTAGCCTGGTAAAACTGTGCCAGACGAGCCAGCAGGGTGGCCGAGATGGCAATGCCGACGCTGCCGCCGATATTTCGCAGCAGATTGAAAATGCCGGTTGCGTTGCCCATTTCCACCCGCGAAATGTTGGCGAGAGTGGCGCGCGACAGGGGCGGGAAGATCATGCCCAGAGCCGCTCCGAGCATGACGCGGGGCCAGACGAAATCCCAGTAAGAGGCCTGCAGGCTGAAGCCGCGCATCATAAAGAGCGAGACTGCGCCAAGGAGCAGGCCGACAAAGATCAGTTTCCTGCCGTCATGTTTCTGGGTGTAGGCACCGGCAAGCGGCAGGACAATCACCGAGGCGAGCCCGCCCGGCGCCATGACCAGTCCGGCCATGGTGGCGCTATAGCCCATCAGCGTCTGGAGAAAAAGCGGCAGCATGACAACGGAGCCGTAGAGGCAGAAGCCTACCATGAACATGATGAAGTTACCGGCCGAGAAGGCGGCGTCCTTGAAGAGCCGCAGGTTCACGATCGGGTGATCATGCTTCAGTTCCACATAGATGAACAGGAGCAGCGAGATCACGGAAACAATGGAGAATGTGATGATAAATGCGGAATTGAACCAGTCATCCTGCTGGCCCTTGTCGAGGACCACCTGGAGTGAGCCGATTCCGAGGGTCAGGAAGGTGAGTCCCCAGTAGTCGATCTTCACTTTCTGCCGCTTCAGGTAGGAGGGGTCGAAGATGAAGTATTTTGCCATGATTACCGCGATGATGCCGACCGGGATATTGATATAGAAGATCCAGCGCCAGCTGATGTTGTCAGTAATCCAGCCGCCCAGCGTCGGCCCCACCACCGGTCCGAACATGGCGCCGATGCCGAAGATCGCCATGGCCATGCCACCTTCCTCGGGCGGGAAGGATTCCATCATGATGGCCTGGCTCATGGGGATCAGGGCGCCTCCCGCGGCGCCTTGCACGATGCGGAAAAACACCAGCGTTGCCAGATTCGGCGCTGAACCGCAGAAAATGGACGAGAGGGTGAAAAGGATTATGCAGGAAATCAGAAAGCGTTTCCGGCCGAAAATACGGGCGAGCCAGCCGGTCATCGGCATGATGATGGCGTTGCTGATCAGATAGGAGGTCAGAACCCAGGTGACTTCCTCGGTTCCCGCGTTCAGGCTGCCCTGCATATGGGGCAGTGCGACGTTGGCGATGGAGGTGTCGACGATTTCCATGAAGGCGGGAATCATTACGGTCAGGGTAATGAGCCATTTGTTGATCGGCTGGACGGATTCGCTCATGGTTAGTTCTGGTCCTGTCGCTTGGCTATCCCGGGGGACGCGTTGTTGACCTTTGTCCCGATCTCTTTCAAGGCGCTGAGGCTGAAGAGCAGAATCTGCTCGGAGACCCGGTCAAGATCCTCCAGGCCGAACTTCTCCTCGGGGGACATGCGGCTGATGACCGATCGGCTGAAGAGGTAGAAGAGGCATTGGCTGATGATACTTCTGGCACTGGCAAGGACTATTTCCGCGTCGGTATGTTCAGGCAGAAGGTCGCTGACAATCCCCACCAGTTGACCAAAGAGGGAGCGGATACCTTCATCGAGCATCATGTCGAGAGCCGCGGTCGGTTCCACCATTTCGCGCATGACGATGGTGCCGAATTCCTGGGTCTTTTCGTCAAAGGAGGTGCGGAGCAGGAAAGACCGGACAAAAGCACGCAGCTGCTCTTCCGGTAACGCATCAGCGGCAAGACCGTAAGTTGTTGGATAGCTTTCATAGGCACGCATCCGCAGGAAGCGGATCGTGTCACGGTAGAGCCCTTCCTTGCCGCCGAAATGATAATTCACCGCGGCAAGGTTCACCTGCGCCTGACTGCAAATCTGACGGATGGTGGTGGCGGCAAAACCATGTTCCGCGAAGATTGCGGCAGCCGCTTCCAGAATGCGAACCCTGGTTTCCGATTGCTCCGTTTCCATGTGAATCTCCTCCTTGGCAGAACGAAACGTTTGTATCAAACATTTGTTTGAATCGCAAGGAAAAGATTCATCTGGCGGGGAAAAACGAAATTCATCTGAGCCGGACAATCCGGAACCAAAAAAGTTAACCAAAAATCTTAATTTAACAGGATGTATATGCAGGACAAATTCTGATACCAGAAAAAGGTTTTGACCTTCATCCTGTCCATCCTGTTAATTCTGCCTTTGATGGTTTTTTGCTATTTGATTTTCTCAGACACTGTAAAGATTCACGTCATAAGAGACCAATCAAAAGGGTTGGGAGGGATCGTTTTCCGAAAGAAGTTCGTTTGTGGGCAGTTCCATCGTGGCGGGAAGGGCAGCTTTTTCCTGGATTGGTGCAGGCGGAGGTACTGTTGCTGCGACTTCCTCCAGTCCGTAGAGTTGCCGGTAGACTTCCATGGCAGCCAGGACTTTTTTCACGTATTCACGGGTTTCGGGATAAGGAATGTTCTCGATAAATTCGTCTTCCCGAAGGCTGGGGAAGTTCTTTCGCCAGCGAAGCACCGGCGTAGCGCCGGCATTGTAGGCCGCCACTGCCGAAACAAGGTTGCCATTGAAGCGTCTGATCAGGTCTTTCAGGTGGCGGGTCCCGATTCTTACATTCACTTCCGGGTTGGTGAGTTGCGGATTGGATGCGTCTATCCCTAAACCGCGGGCGATGCCCTTGGCAGTTGCGGGCATCAGCTGCATCAAGCCGAGTGCTCCGACCGGAGAGCGGGCCGTGGGTAAAAAATTGCTTTCCGCCCGAATGAGGGCAAAGGTGAGGCATTGATCCAAACCGGTGTCCGAGGTGTGACGGGATACTATCTCATGGAAGCCGGCTGGATAGAGTATAGCCCAGGCCGAAGGTGAATTCCCGATGTCTGTTGCGAGAGCGTCCTGATGGAGCAACCCCATTGCGGAACGGTAATCATTCATGGCAAGGTACAATCCTGCGTGGCCGAGGGAGCCCCGGAACGATGTGCCTTTTCGTCTTTTCAGCGCGGCGAGTTCCTTGCCGGCCTCTTCATAGAGTCCGAGATCAATGAGCGCCTGTGCCCTTTCCATGCCGAAAGATGCAGAAAGCGGGACTTGAAAGGAGGTGCTCAGGAGCGGAACACGGTTGTTCCTGGAGCCGAAGGTCCTGTTAATATTCAAGTTGTAGAAACCTGTGGGATATTCCCGCTGAATCCGGTCATACAAAGGAAGGGCTGCGTTGCCGGAGCCGGCCGCTTCGAGGGAGCGGCCCTGCCAGTACAGGGCTCTCTCCCGCCAGGTTTGATCGTTGGCGAGCAGGGCAAAACTATTGGCCGCCTCAGTGAAGTTTCCGGACAGGTAGAGGCTCCAGGCGGATTCCCACAAGGCGCGGGGGGCCCGGGAGGATGCAGGGTACTCGGAGTAAATCTTGCGAAAGAGCGTCAGGGCTTCCTGGTGCGCTCCCTGGTGTTTCTTGATCAGAGCAGCATAAAAAAGGGCGTCATCGGCCAAGGAGGATTCGGGGCGTGTCCCTGCAAGTGCCAGGAACGTAGTGACAGCCTCTTCATCTTTGCCGATCCGGTCATAGAGTTGGGCGAGCCAGTAGGATGCCTCCAGGCGGTACTGCCGGTACGGGCTGTCCGGCGCGGCAAGACGGGCAAAAGACTGCTCGGCTTCGACGTTCTTCTTCAAGCGATATTGAATCATGGCAGTCTTGAAGGCGAGTTCCCCGCGCAGATTTTCCGGCAGGGATCCGGGGGACAGAGAGGAGAAAACTTCTGCCGCATCTTTGTAGTGACGTTGTTCGAAGAGTTTGCAGCCCCGTTTATACAGTTCCTCTTCCGTGAAGAGCAGCGGGCTTTCGGTGAGCTTCGCTAATCTTTCGAGCTGAACCTCTGCCTGGCCGGCAATAGATTTTGCCGGATAGGATTGCCAGAGCCTGCGCAAATCTCGCATTGCGCCGTTCGGGTCGCCGAGCTTTTCCCGGCACAGAGCAGATTGAAGCTGGGCTTTGAGGGCATCATTTCCGGCGGAATAATCGCCAAAAAAAGTCTGGTATGCAAGCAGGGCATTCGGAAAATCTTCCAGCTGAAAAAAGATGTCTGCCTGCAAAAGGGCGGCTGATCGGACAAAGGGACCCTCAGGGTAGTCTTTTTTCAACATCTGCAGGAGGGGCAGTGCCTCGTTATGACGTGACAGTTTGGTGAGAGCGATGGCCCGGTAATAGAGGGCAAAGTCTCCCAGCAGAGCGAGGCTTTTTTCTGAGTTTGCCAGATATCGTTCAGCTTCGTCCCATTTCTCCAAATGATATGCCGTCACCCCGAGTACGAAATCCCGTGTCGGACTCTGCCGGGCTTGGAGAGCGGCAAACCGCGCCCCGGAATACTCCTTTTTCTTCAAACGCTCCGCGGACAACAGGAGGGATTGATCAACCGGCGGTATGAGAGATGCCCGCGAGACGGATACCGAGCAGATAAGGATCAATATGAGGAAAGGGATCTTATGGCAGATCATCTGTAGCTCCTTCAGGATTACAACATGCTTACTTTCCATGTACGGGTAAATTGTATACAATCGTAAAGATTGCGGCAACCATCAAATGAGTCACAATGATATCAGTTTCCATCCGGAAATGCCAAATTCCTCCCCCTCCCTTGATGGGAGGGGGAGAATAGTCTGTTCGGATGGGGATTGTTTAGTGAGATAACGTATTTGAGACCTTCAGGCACGGATAGTGTCCCTGGTTTGAAGAAAAGAGGGAGGACCAGTGAATCGAGCAACGGTAACCGGCAGGCTTTCGACGCATCGGGATGGCTACGGTTTTGTCATACCCGATGAAGGCGGCGACGATGTTTTTATCCCGGCACGCTACCTGCGGGATAACATGCACGGCGACCGGGTCGTGGTGCGGATCCAGCCGCGCGGCACTTCCGGCCGTCGCGAGGGACGGGTGGTCGAAACTCTGGAGCGCGGCTTTACAACCATCGTCGGGCGCTTCGAATCAACAGGTGATGACGGACTGGTGATCCCCGACGAACCGAGACTGAGTATTCCGATATCAATTCCCGCTGCGGCCCGCCTCAAGGCCAGACCCGGCCAGATGGTGGTGGCGGAAATCACGGACTACCCGTCGGGGCGGCGCGGTGCAAGCGGACGTATTATCGAAGTTCTCGGGAGCCAGGACGATCCCGACGTGGAATTTCTCACGATCGTGCGCAAATACGGGCTTCCCGATTTATTTCCGCCAGAAGTCCTTGCCGAAGCAGCGTCCGTCTATCGGCCCGTGGGGGATTCCGACCGGGAAGGGCGGGTCGACCTGCGCGATCTTTTGACGGTTACCATTGACGGCGAAACAGCCCGGGATTTTGATGATGCGGTTTCGGTGCGGAGAGAAAGAGACGACTCCATTCGCCTTTGGGTGTCGATTGCCGATGTCTCGCATTATGTTGCACCGGGGTCATGCCTTGACCGGGAGGCGCTGAAACGGGGAACTTCGGTGTACTTTCCCGATCGCTGTATTCCCATGCTGCCCGAAAAGCTTTCCAACGGGATCTGTTCCCTGAATCCGCGGGAAGATCGTCTTGCCATGACTGCGGAACTGCTTTTTGATGCTGCGGGGGAAGCACGGGAAAGCAGTTTTTATCCCAGCGTCATCCGCAGTGATGAACGGCTGACCTATACCGAGGTGAAGGAAATCCTGGCGGATAAAAATCCGGAGACGATCCAGCGCCATGCCGGTCTGTGCAAGGACCTGCGCACCATGGAAGTCCTGGCCGGCCGGCTCGGAGAAAGACGCCGGCAAAGGGGCAGCATAGACTTCGATCTTCCCGAACCGGAAATCATTCTCGATCTTCAGGGGCGGCCGGAGTCCATCGGCATTGCCGAACGTAATCTCGCCCACCGACTTATCGAGGAGTTCATGCTGGCTGCCAACGAAGCCGTGGCTGCCCACCTTGAAGGGAACGGCATCCCCTGCATTTTCCGGGTCCATGAACCGCCTGATCCGTTGAAATTGAAGGATTTCCAGGAGTTTATCAAACCGATGGGGCTTTCCTTCAAGCTGAGGGGCGATTCGGTGGCACCCGGTGAATTCCAGCGGCTGCTCGGGGAAGTGGAGGGCCGACCCGAGGAACGGATGGTCAACGAGCTGCTGCTCCGCTGCATGAAGCAGGCGCGCTATTCCGCCGAAAATCTCGGCCACTTCGGCCTTGCCTCTCCCTGCTATCTTCATTTTACTTCCCCAATACGCCGTTACCCCGACCTGGTCACCCATCGAATCCTCAAGGAGCAGTTGTCGGGCCGGTTACAGAAACGACAACGGGGGAAACTCGCCGCTGACCTGCCCGAGGTTGCGGAGCAGTCTTCCCAGCGGGAACGGAAGGCAATGGAAGCGGAGCGCGAGATCATTGACCTGAAGCGGCTCCAATATATGGAGAAACACCTGGGCGAAGTTTATGACGCATGCATCACCGGCGTTACCTCTTTCGGCATTTTCGTCGAGCTCCCCGATCTGGTGGTAGAGGGTCTCGTCCATGTTTCGGCCTTGGGTAATGAATTGTTTCAGTTGCTGGAAAAACAGCATACCCTCCTGGGCAAGAAGAGCGGCATTTCCTTTCGCATTGGGGACCGGGTGCGGGTGCGGGCCGATGCCGTCAACCGGAGCAATAAGCGGATCGAGTTCTCCCTTGAATCCGGGGGGCGGAAGCTCAGTCCAGGAGTCAGGCTGGAGAAGGAGAGTTCGCGGGTAAAGAATACTAGCGGAAAGCGAGACCGAAAGGGAACGAAGGGTAAATTGCCCCGCCGTGGTGGGAAAAGACGGTGAAAGCGGTTGCTTTGTCATATGCTGCTATGCTAGTTTCTCAAGCGGATATTCGAAGTAATTCGGTGCAAATCTGGAAATACCTTCTCGCTAGAGAATGGAGGATATGGGAATTCTATGACCAACGAGAAAATGCTGTCTTTTGTCGAGCATCTGGTGGAACTCCGCAAGAGACTGATCGTCGTCATTATTGCGATTGTAATCGGCATGGGGGTCGCCTGGAACATCTCCGATGACATTCTCACCTTCATCGAGAAACCATTGACCGGAAAAACCTATCTGACGGATTTGAAGGAAGATGTCTACCAACTCTTCAAGGAGCGCTTTCCGGGTGCTTACAGCCGTTTCGACATGGACAAGGAGCCCAAGGTTAAGGCTGACGACAGGCGGCTTAACTACAGTGCGCCGTTGGAGCCGTTTTTTATCCAGTGCAAGATTTCCCTGATCGCCGGACTGATTATCGCTCTTCCCATTATTTTCTATCAGGTCTGGCTTTTCGTGGCCCCGGGGCTTACCAGGCGCGAACGGCATCTGCTTGTGCCTTTTGTTTCCACCGCAACGGTAAGTTTCTGTGTCGGAGCGTTTTTTTTCCTCTCAATTATTTGGCCGGTAATCATCAATTTTTCTCTCTCGTACGAATCAACAGGGTTAAGGAGTTGGTTCAACATCAGCGCGTATGTGAATTTCTGCCTGCGACTGATCCTGATCTTTGGTCTGATCTTTGAGATGCCGATCATGGTACTTCTTTTGTCCCGTTTCGGTCTGGTTACGGGGAATTTCCTGGCGCGGCACAGAAAGTACGCCGTACTTGCCAGCGCAATTATTTCGGCCTTTCACGCCGATATGCTTACCATGATGGTCATTATGATTCCTATGTACGGGATGTACGAGGTTAGTATCTGGGTTGCGCGAATATTTGGAAAAAAGAGGACGGTCAAACCGGCCGTACAAGAGTAGCATGTTGATCTATCGAACTATGGAAGAGATACCCGCGCCGTTTCCCCAGGCTGCCGTGACTGTCGGCAACTTTGATGGTGTGCATCTGGGGCACCGCGCGATTTTCAAGAAAATCCGTCAGGCAGCCGCCGAACAGGGCGGTGTGTCGGTGGTTGTCACCTTTGCCCCTCACCCGCTGAAGGTCCTGGCTCCGGAGCGGGACTTCCGGCTGATCACCACCTATGCCGAGAAAGAGCGGCTCATTGCGGAGTCGGGCATTGATGTGCTGGTGATCATCCCTTTTTCCCGGGAATTTGCCGA
This sequence comes from Deltaproteobacteria bacterium, assembly GCA_009668975.1. Lineage (GTDB taxonomy): Bacteria > Desulfobacterota > Desulfuromonadia > Geobacterales > Geobacteraceae > RPRC01. The sequence goes on from SBEG01000012.1 coordinate 21,827, forward strand.
GATCCCCGCTGACAACTTCGTGCGGGATCTTCTGGTCGGGCGCATCGGCATGAAAAACCTTGTGGTCGGTTTTGACTATGTCTTCGGCCGCAACCGCACGGGAGATGTCAGTCTGCTGCGCAGACTGGGAGAAGAGCTCGGTTTTTCCGTCGCTGTTCTGGAGCAGGTCGGTAACGAAGAGACCGGTTTCAGCAGCAGCATGGTTCGTGAGTTGATCTCGACCGGTGACGTCAGGGGGGTCGTGCAGCTCCTGGGCCGCTACTTTTCCGTTGGCGGTGAGGTCGTTCATGGCTTCCATCGCGGCAAACAGCTTGGTTTTCCCACGGCGAATATCAAGGTTGAAGAAGAGCTGCTGCCGAAGCCCGGTGTCTATGCCGTCAAGGTCGAGGGGGACGGCTGGGTTCGCGATGGGGCCTGTAATATCGGCAATAATCCCACGTTCTATGGTTTGACCGAAACGGTGGAAGCGCACCTGTTTGATTTCGATGCCGATCTCTATGGCAGCCGGCTGCGGGTCTATTTTGTCGAACGGATTCGTGATGAGCGAGAGTATCCGGACATTTTTGCCCTGCTGGAGGCCATTCGAAACGATGTCTCCCGCTGCCGGGAAATCCTTGCGGAGCTTCCCCTGGTCCGGCACCATGAATAGTGCCGTGACTGGCGAGGGTACTCTGCAAAGTACCTGGAAAAAACGCGGCCTGTTCTGGTTGGGAATCGGCATCAGCGCCTTCTTCCTTTACCTGGTTTTTCGTTCCATAGATGGGACAAAGCTGCTGGCGGCCTTACGCAGCATGGATCTGCGCTTTCTGCTGCCGGCTGTGGCAGCGACGCTGTTCAGTTACTATGCACGGGCGTATCGTTGGAAACTACTCTTGTTGGAAGACAAGAAAACTTCCATGGGCAATCTGTTTGCCGCAACCTCCATCGGCTATATGGCCAATAATCTGCTTCCGGCCAGGGTCGGCGAGCTGGTGCGGGTCTATGTGCTCGGCGAGAAGGAGAAAATCGATAAGGGCACGGTCTTCGCCTCCCTGGTTCTGGATCGGCTTTTTGACGGTTTTTCCGTCCTGTTCATCCTCCTAGCAACCCTCTTCACCCTTCAGCTTCCCGGAGATGATGCGGAGATCCGTGCCGCTCTTATGACCGGCGGCTACGTAACGGTCGCCGCGTACCTGGGAATCGTTGCTTTTCTGGTTTTGTTGAAGAAAAAGACGATCGCAACCCTGCATTTCGCCGCCTTGCTGCTGAAACCCTTTTCACCGAGAATTGCGGAAAAAGTGATCCCACTGCTCGGTTCCTTCATTCAGGGAATCCGGCTGTCGTCCCGGGCGTCAATTTTTCTGGGGCTGGTTGCCTCCTCGGTGATTATCTGGGCTTTTGCCATCTGGCCCATCGACCTTGCCCTGCAGTCTTTTGGCATCGACCTTCCCCTGACAGCGTCCCTGTTCATCATGGTTCTGCTGGTGATTGCGGTCCTGGTGCCGGCATCTCCGGGATATATCGGCACCTATCATTACGCCTGTTTCAAAGCGCTCACGGCCTTCGGCATCGGCAGTGAAAAGGCCGTGAGTGTCGCTCTTGTCATCCATGCGCTTAATTTCTTTCCCATTACCCTGCTTGGACTGTATTATCTTGCCCGGGGCAGGATGAGTCTGGCCGGTCTGCGGAAGGGCAATGATAACCTGACCACCCCCCAACCCCCTCCTGCATCAGGAGGGAGTGCCCGCTAGGGCGGGGGTGGTTTCAATGATAAATGGCATTGTTGATTGAAGACCTGCCAGGTTTTCAAAACCTGGCAGGTCTTCCTCACCCCTGGTTACATTGAGAATATGCGGAAAGGGACAGATCCTGTGAGCCGAAAAACAGTCTTCGCTTCAGTAGACATCTTTGCAACCCTGTCCCTGACTGTCCCGCTGTTCGTCTATCTCCTTACCCTGGCGCCATCGGTCACTTTTTTTGACAGCGGCGAGTTTGTCACGGCAATCTCTTCACTTGGTTCTCCGCATTCCCCCGGCTATCCCCTCTTTGTCAATTACGCGAAACCCTTTACCTTTCTGCCCATCGGCGACATTGCCTTCCGGGTCAACTTTGCCACTTCCGTTTCAGCCTCCCTGGCCTGTTTCGGGGTCTATCTGCTCACTCTCAGACTCTTGAATGAAGCTGACTGCGCTGAGCCGGATCGGTCTGTCCGGTTTCTGCGGAGGGCGGCAGCCCTTTCCGCGGCCCTGGCATTTGCCTTTTCTTCCCGTCTCTGGCTCCAGTCGAATCATGATAAGCCGTATCCGCTGCTCACCTTCATGGTCGCCCTGGTTTTCCTGCTGCTGCTCAAGTGGCGGGAAACGTACCGCACAGGTTCCGAGCGACCGGGATGTGTTTATCTGGGGGCTCTTTTGTGCGGCCTGGCCATGGGCGCTCACCAGACCATCGTTCTGCTGCTGCCTTCCTTCGCATTTTTGCTGCTGGCCATGGATTGGCGGCTGATTACGAGGGTCAGGGAACAGATCCTTGCCTTGGCGGCTTTTTTCGTCGGGTTTTCCGTGTATCTTCATCTGCCGATCCGTGCGACGCAAAATCCTCTGCTGAACTGGGGAGACTCCAAGACCCTCTCGCAATTTCTCTGGCATTTTCTGCGCAAGGGCTATCCCATGGAGCATGTCGAGCGGGATCTGCCGCTGTTGATGAAACAGCTTGCGGCATTCAATCTGCTCAACGAGTTCACCGCGCCGGGCTTCTTTCTCCTCCTGGTGGGCGTCGTGTTGAACCGGCGGCAATCACGTGACTTTCTTCTTGCTTTCGGCATTGCCATTGCGGTTTTCCTGGCCTTTGTCGTTGGTTACCAAAATACCCCCGAGGAGATGATCTTCCTTACCGAGGAATTCTTTACCCCGCTTTACATGCTGGCCGCGGTTTTCAGCGGTCTTGGCATTTTTTCATTGGCCAAGGCCTTCACGGACTGGCAGGAAGCGAAGAATCTGCCTGTCTGGACGGTGCGGCCGCTGCTGGTCCTGCTGCTGATCTTCCTGCCCGTGGTGCAGTGTTCCCGGAATTACCTGAAGAATGACCAGCACAACAATTATCTGGCCTATGATTATGCGGTCAATACCTTGCATTCTCTTCCCCCGGGCGCGGCACTGTTTACCTGGGGCGATAGCGGGGCATTCCCGCTCTGGTATCTGCAGGGAGTCGAGCGGCTGCGGGAAGACCTGGCGCTCATCCATGTTCCCCACCTGCAATTCGGCTGGTACCTGGATTCCTTTCCGGACTTGTTTCGGGGAAGCCCTTTGCGAAAAGTGCTTGGGCAGGGTTTGCCGCTCCGGGAAGTCCTGCCGCTCGCAGTGCATGAGCAGCTGGCCAGGAGACCGGTATTTATCGATTTTTCCACACGCTATTCGCTGGATCTGGAAGGTTTCAGCTACCGGCAGCAGGGCATCTGCTACGAACTGTATGAGGACAAGCGGAAGCGTCCCTATCCACCGGATGTCGGTGTCTGGGAGCTTTATGCGCTACGGGGCATTGTGACGAATACGATCCCTTTCCGGGACCTGGATTCGGACAAGGCGGTGCAGATTTATCTGTACAGCAGGCTTGAGGCGGGCGAAACACTCCTGTCACTGGGTATGCACAGGGAAGGGCAGACGGAGTTACGGAAAGTGGCGGCGCAATTGCCTGCTTTGCGCAATGAAGTGCAGAGAATACTTACTGAATATGGAGTACGCTGAATGAAACTTTCGGGAAAAACCAGGGTCCTGGGCATTATTGGTTCGCCGGTCGGGCACTCCCTCTCTCCGGCCATGCAGAATGCGGCCATTGACGAGCTGGGCATAGAGTATGTCTACGTTCCGTTTCCGGTGGAGCCGGACTACCTTGGCCAGGCCGTGGAAGGACTCAGGCGTCTGGGCGTCTGGGGTTTTAATGTTACCATCCCCCACAAAAGCACAATAATTCCTTGTCTTGACAAAATCTCTCCCGAAGCGGAACTTTGCGGAGCCGTCAATACGGTCTGCCGCGAGGGCGAGTCCCTGGTTGGTTACAATACCGACGGGATCGGTTTTCTTGCCTCGCTCCGGGAGGATCTGCACTATGACCCATCCGGGTCTTCGGTACTTCTCCTCGGGGCCGGCGGCGCGGCACGTGGTGCGATCGCAGCTCTGGCGTCGGCGGGTGTCGCACGTATTGTCATTGCCAACAGGACCAGGGAGAGGGGCCAGGAGCTGCTGGAAAAATTTCGTACTGTTTTCCCTGCAGTGGAGTTTATCCTTTCCTCCCTTGCCGCGCCGGAACTGGCCGGACAACTTCATAACGCCGATCTTCTCGTCAATACCACTTCAGTCGGGATGAATGGCACAAGTTTTGAATATTTACCTCTTTCGGAGTTGCCGGACACGGCCAAGGTCTACGATATGGTCTATGTTCCGGCCGAGACCCCTCTGCTCGGTGAGGCGAAAGGAAGGGGGTTGACCTGCGCCAACGGCCTCGGAATGCTGGCCGGCCAAGGCGTGGCATCATTCAAGCTCTGGACCGGCCTTGAGGCGCCCCGTGCGGTTATGAAACGAAAGTTGCTAGAGGGGCTTGAAAGATAACAAAATCTTGACATTAGGCCGCTTTCAAAATACCATTCATTCCTTGTAGTAATCGATCGTTTAGAATATTGAGGTTTTCATGCAGCCAAGCAGACTGGGAGAACTCCTGGTTAGAAGTAATCTGATAACGAGAGACCAGTTACAGCGGGCCCTTGATGAGCAGAAACACTCCGGCGGGCAGCTCCGGCTTGGCGCTATTCTCGTCAAGGAAGGATATATCAGTGAAAGCGAGCTGACTGCCTTCCTTTCCAAGCAGTACAGTGTTCCTTCCATCAATCTTGCCGAATTCGAAATCGAGCCGGCGGTTGTCAAACTCCTTCCTGTTGAAGTTGTCCAGAAGTATCAGGCTATTCCCGTTAACAGATCCGGATCTACGCTCATCCTGGCCATGAGTGATCCTTCCAATATTTTCGCCATCGATGATATCAAGTTCATGACCGGCTACAACGTCGAGGTCGTGGTCGCTGCGGATACCGGCATCAAATCGGCGATCGACAAATACTACGATCAGTCAGCGTCGCTCGCCGATATGATGAGCGATCTTGATATGGATGATCTGGAGGTTGTGGCCGATCACGACGAGGTTGATGTTACCTCTCTCGAGCGGGCCACGGAAGACGCTCCGGTCGTTAAGCTGGTGAACATGATCCTTTCCGATGCGATCAAGCGCAAGGCGAGCGATATCCATATCGAGCCCTACGAACGGTCGTTTCGTGTGCGCTACCGGATCGACGGGGTGCTTTATGAGGCGATGAAACCGCCCTTGAAGCTGAAAAACGCAATCACCTCCCGCCTCAAAATCATGGCGGAACTGGACATCGCGGAGCGAAGGCTGCCCCAGGATGGCCGCATCAAGATCAAGCTCGGCGGCGGGAAGGACATGGACTTCCGTGTCTCCGTTCTTCCTACCCTGTTCGGCGAAAAGATCGTCATGCGACTGCTGGACAAGTCCAGTCTTCAGCTGGATATGACCAAACTCGGTTATGAGCCTGAAGCTCTCGCCCACTTCAAAGAGGCAATCCACAAACCCTTCGGCATGGTTCTCGTCACGGGGCCGACCGGCAGCGGCAAGACCGTTTCACTTTACTCAGCCCTGTCGGAACTGAATAAAACCACGGAGAATATCTCGACCGCCGAAGACCCGGTCGAATTCAACTTCGCCGGGATAAACCAGGTGCAGATGCATGAGGATATCGGCCTCAACTTCGCCGCGGCACTCCGTTCTTTTCTGCGGCAGGATCCGGATATCATCATGATCGGTGAGATCCGTGATTTCGAGACTGCGGAAATCGGCGTCAAGGCGGCCTTGACCGGGCATCTGGTCTTATCGACCCTGCACACCAACGATGCTCCCGCGACGATCAACCGTCTGCTGAACATGGGCATCGAGCCGTTTCTGGTTGCTTCCGCCGTCAACCTCATTACCGCGCAACGTCTGGCCCGGCGGATCTGTGCCGATTGCAAGGAAATAGAAGAGATTCCCGTGCAGGCGCTCATCGATGCCGGCTGCTCTCCGGAAGATGCTCCGACATTTATCTGCTACAAGGGCAAGGGCTGTCCGAAGTGCAACCAAACCGGCTACAAAGGCCGGGTCGGTTTCTACCAGGTAATGCCCATGTACGAAGAAATTCGTGAACTGATTCTCAATGGCGCCAACACTGCGGAAATCAAGCGGGAGTCGATGCGGCTTGGAGTGAAGACCATGCGCCAGTCAGGCCTGACCAAACTGAAGGAAGGTGTGACGAGTTTCGAAGAGGTTCTGCGGGTTACCATGCCGGATGATTGATGTGAGTCAAGATCAAGCTGTGGTAGTAACCTGTTGGATTTTGAATTAAAAATTCTGCAGGGGCGGCCCCCAGTGGCCGCCCAAATCAAGGGCAACCACATGGTGTTGCCCCTACATATTTTATGAAATTGAGACGCTGCCGGGTCAGGGGGAAAGAATCTAATGGCAAATTTACATGACATGCTGAAAGAACTCATCGCGCGGGGGGGATCGGACCTGCACATAACCACAAATACGCCCCCGCAGATCAGGATTGACGGGAAACTTGTTTCTCTTGACATGCCGCCACTGAATCCGATCGAGACCAAACAGCTTTGCTACAGCGTGCTGACGGAAACGCAGAAACACAAGTTCGAGGAGGAAAACGAACTTGACCTTTCCTTCGGCGTCAAGGGGCTCTCCCGCTTCCGCGGTAACGTATTTGTACAACGCGGCGCCGTGGCGGGGGTTTTTCGAACGATCCCCTTCAAGATACTTACCTTTGAAGAACTTGGCGTGCCTCCCGTTGTCCAGGAACTTGCGCACAAGCCTCGCGGTCTGGTCATTGTTACCGGTCCGACCGGAAGCGGCAAGTCCACGACTCTTGCCTCGATTATCGACAAGATCAATACCGAACGGCACGAACATATCGTCACCATCGAAGATCCGATCGAGTATCTCCATCCCCATAAAAACTGCCTGGTGAATCAGCGAGAGGTCGGATCGGATACCAAGGGCTTCAAGCAGGCCCTGAAATACGTTCTCCGCCAGGACCCGGACGTTGTCCTGGTTGGCGAGATGCGGGACCTGGAAACCATCGAGGCCGCCTTGACCCTGGCGGAAACCGGTCACCTCTGTTTTGCTACCCTCCATACCAACTCCTGCGTCCAGACGATCAACCGTATTGTCGATGTATTTCCGCCGTACCAGCAGACCCAGATCCGCGCCCAGCTTTCCTTTGTTCTCGAAGGTGTGCTTTCCCAGACGCTGATTCCCAAAGCCAGCGGCAAGGGCCGTGTGCTGGCACTGGAGGTGATGGTTCCCAATCCGGCCATCAGAAACCTGATTCGTGAGGACAAGCTCCACCAGATCTATTCCCAGATGCAGGTCGGCCAGGAGAAATTCGGCATGCAGACGATGAATCAATCGTTGTTGAACCTTTACCAACGCCGTCTCATAACCCTTGAAGATGCCTTCGGCAGGTCAACCGATCCTGAAGAGCTGAAACAGATGTTGGGAATGGCGGCCGGAGCGACGCCGAACAAGAAGCCTTTGCGCTAATTACACGGGGGCGCCCCTACGGTATTATTTTGGACAAAACAGGCAGGGACAAGGCACGATATCCCGTTTCCGGTATTTGAAGGAGGATGGAATGGCAAAATATCAATGGGAAGGGCGAAGCAGAAATGGTTCGTCACAGAAAGGGGTCATGGAAGCCCCGAACCAGGCGGTGGTCGAAGCTCAGTTGAAACGTTTCGGTTTTTCCGCTGTCACCATCAAGGAGCAGGGCAAAGGCCTGTCGATGGAGCTCAAAATTCCCGGCTTCGGCTCCAAGAAGGTGACGACAAAGGAACTTGTTATTTTTACCCGGCAGTTTGCCACCATGATCGACTCCGGCCTTCCCTTGGTGCAGTGCCTGGAAATCCTCTCCAGCCAGCAGGAAAACAAGACCTTCAAGGACGTGCTGCTGAAAGTAAAAGAGAGTGTGGAAAGCGGCTCCACCTTTGCCGACGCTTTAGGGAAACATCCGAAGGTTTTCGATAACCTGTATGTGAGCCTGGTGGCGGCCGGTGAGGTCGGTGGTATTCTCGATACGATTCTTAATCGCCTTGCCGCCTATACCGAAAAGTCCATGAAGCTGAAGAAGCAGATCAAGGGCGCCATGGTCTATCCGGCTACCGTTATGTCCATTGCCGTCATCGTCGTCGGCGTCATCATGGTCTTCGTCATTCCGACTTTTGCCAAGATGTTTGCCGACTTTGGCGGTGACCTGCCCGGGCCGACGAAAATAGTCATTGCCTTAAGTAATTTCCTGGTCAAATACCTCATCGTTATTATTGCTGCGATTTTTGGCTTAATTTTTCTGTTCAAAAAATACTATGCCACGGACAAGGGGCGAAAAACAGTTGACCGGATGGCCCTGAAGGCGCCGATTGTTGGTGACCTGATCAGGAAAGTTGCGGTGGCGAAGTTTACTCGCACCTTGGGCACGCTGGTGAGCAGCGGTGTGCCGATCCTTGACGGTCTGGATATCGTGGCCAGAACGGCCGGGAACAGAATTGTCGAAGAGGCCATTATGCACGTGCGTCAATCGATCTCTGAAGGAAAGACCATTGCCGAACCTCTTCAGCAGAGCGGGGTGTTCCCACCGATGGTGGTGCAGATGATCGCGGTCGGCGAAGCGACCGGCGCCATGGACGCCATGCTTTCGAAAATTGCCGACTTTTACGACGACGAAGTTGATTCCGCTGTTGGGGCGATGACCGCCATGCTTGAGCCGATGCTGATGGTTTTCCTCGGCGTTGTGGTCGGCGGCCTGGTAATTGCCATGTATCTGCCGATCTTTAAAATTGCCGGAACCGTCGGCGGTTAGCAGGTGGAAAAAACAAAGCGGCTTGTCAGGTTTATTCTTGCCAGGGTGGTGGTGGTTTCGCTGTTCCTCATCTCCACCGCCATCCTGGATACCAGTGAGTCTGCCGGGATATCCGCTCCGGGCCTGACCGGGATCACGCGCCTCGTTATCGCCACCTATCTCGTTTCTGTCCTGTCCCTGGTTCTCCTCTGGGCAACCACCCGGTTGCATCGCGCCATTACCTATCTGCTGATTGTCTGGGACCTGGGTTTTGTTACCCTGCTCCTCCTTCTGACCGGCGGGATAGCATCTCCCTATTCATTTCTCTACCTGTTGATCATCATCAGCGCCAGCATGCTCCTTTCTCGCCGTGAAGCTATCTATTCCGCGGCACTCTGCGCCATCCTCTACGGTGCAATCATGGACCTGCATTACTTCGGACGCCTGAGTACCTTCGGCTTGACTCCGGAAGTTGCCCGGCATGTGGAACCGGGTACACTTTTTGTGATCATTTCCGTCAATATCGTTGCTTTTCTCCTTACGGCGGTTCTGACCGGGTATCTTGCCGAGCGGCTGCGGGCGAGCGAAACAGCGCTCCGCAAGCAGGAAATCGATTTTGAGGAATTGGAGCGGCTCAATACCTCAATTGTTTCCAATCTCAGCAGCGGCCTGTTGACGGTTACCGGAGAAGGCCGGATCAGGGCGTTCAATCCCTACGCCGAACGGCTTACCGGTTATTCCCAGGGAGAAGTCTATGACCAGCCGCTGCCGGAAGTTATCCCGGCCTTCGCACCCCTGCTGGATAGCCTGTTCGGCCCCTCACAGGACGAAATCGAATATGTAAACAGGGAAGGAAAATCTTTTGTCTTTGGTTATAAATCGGTGCCGATTCCCAATAAAGAGGACACTACACTAGGCGCCATCATCGAATTCCAGGATCTTACCCTGGTGAAAAAAATGAAGGCTGAACTGGAGCGTGCAGATCGGTTGGCTGCTATCGGTGAGCTTTCTGCCCGAATTGCCCATGAGATCCGCAATCCCCTTGCATCCATCAGCGGTTCCGTGCAGCTCATCGCCGGAAGTAAAAATATTGATCCTCAGGATAAGGTCCTGCTTACTATTGTGCTGCGAGAAACAGAACGACTCAACATTTTGATCAAGGATTTTCTCGCCTACGCGAGGCCGACTCAGCCGGTAAAAACCAAGATCAGACTCGACTGGATACTTGGGGAAATCAAAGCGCTGCTCGAGGCTGATCCGCGTTTCTCCGGGATTACTTTCCGGGAGGAGTGCCTCGAGGGGTTGTTCCTGTTTGTCGATGGTGATCAGTTTCGACAGGTCTTGTGGAATCTTTTTGTAAATGCCGCGGAAGCAATGGGCGGAGAAGGTGCCATCACGTTCCGCGCCGTGTCGCCTGGTGGCTCAACTGAACCTATGCCCGGCTACCCCGTCATCCTGTCGGTTTCAGATACCGGAGTCGGCATTGGTGAAGAAGAGCTGGAACGGCTTTTCGAACCTTTTCATTCAACAAAGCCGGGAGGCTCGGGCCTCGGTCTTGCCATGGTGTATCGAATAGTTGAAGCTCATGGCGGCCGTATCCGGGTAAGCAGTGCAAAGGGCAAAGGAACGGAATTTACCATTTCGCTGCCTGGAGAGTAGGGTAGGACATTAGACCTGCCAGGTTTTTGAAACCTGGCAGGTCTCTAGAACTTACGTATAGGTAATGAGGTCCTATGGAAACAAGAATTTTAGTCGTTGACGATGAAATCAGCATGCGTGAATTTCTCGGCATTCTTATGGAAAGGGAAGGGTACCGTGTTGACCTGGCCGATTCGGCGGAGTCTGCGGTTACGCTTCTTCAATCAGCGAGCTACGACCTGGTTATTTCCGATGTGAAAATGCCTGGCATGGATGGGTTAGCTTTGTTGGCCCATGTTAGAGAATTTGCTTCCGACACGGCGGTAATCATGGTGACCGCCTTTTCGACCGCTGAGCATGCGGTGGAGGCGATGAAGCTGGGGGCTTACGATTATATTGCCAAACCGTTCAATGTCGAAGAGATCAGAATAATTGTAAAAAATGCACTGGATCGAAGAACTCTCGCCAAGGAAAACCTGCGCCTGCGTGAAGAAGTCCGGGAGCGTTACGATTTCAGCGGTCTGATCGGCAAGAGTAAAAAAATGCGGGATGTCTACACTCTTATCGAAAAGGTCGCCGGGAGTCTGGCCAATGTGCTGATTTTCGGGGAGAGCGGGACCGGCAAGGAACTGGCCGCCAAGGCGATCCACTACAACAGTCCCCGCAAGGACAAGTCGTTTGTGGCGGTCAACTGTGGCGCGATTCCGGAAACTCTCATGGAAAGTGAACTGTTCGGTCACCAGAAAGGTGCGTTCACCGGTGCGGTGTCTGATCGTCCCGGACTCTTTGAGCAAGCGGAAGGGGGAACCTTATTTCTCGACGAAATAGGCGAGGTGCCGCTCCAGCTCCAGGCCAAGCTGCTTCGGGTTATTCAGGAGAGGGAATTTCGCCGGGTTGGGGGGGCAGAGTCTTTCAAGGCCGATGTACGGCTGGTAGCCGCTTCCAATCGGGAACTTGAGGAGCAGGTGCGCGAGGGAGCTTTCCGCGAGGACCTTTTCTACCGACTCAACGTGGTCCAGGTCCGTATGCCTTCCCTGCGGGAGCGGCAGGAAGATATCCCACTGCTGGTAGAGCATTTTTTGAAAAAATACGCTGGCTCCAACTCCGAGCCGGAGATCATTACTCCGGCTGCCTTGAAGCTTCTGATGATTTATCCATTTCCCGGCAATGTCCGGGAGTTGGAGAATCTGGTGGAGCGATGTGTGGTTCTTGGGAGCCATTGTGTTGACCGTGAATGTCTCCCTCCTCATGTGCTCAACTTCCAGAATCCTGCACCCGCGGGTAACGACTTCATTATCCCTTCCGAGGGGATGAATCTTGAGGCCTATCTCGATGGTATAGAAAAGAGCCTGCTGCTGCAGGCGCTTGAGCGAAGTAGCGGTGTGAAGAAAAGGGCCGCTGAATTGTTGGGGCTTTCTTTTCGGTCAATTCGTTATCGGCTTGCTAAATTTGGTATGGATGAGGAGTAAAGGATTTGTTTGGTCAAATAATGACAGCTTGAACTGACGTAAAATGTCACCATGTGCCGTACATGTTACTGTCAGACAAAATTCGCAAACTGTTTCATGCGGTTGAACTTATTGATACTGTAGAGGAAAATGGGTTTTTAACGTGCGTTGTTACGTTGGCCATGATGTTGCATTCAGAATTACAGCTTTGCAGTACCTCCGAATACTATTTTTCAGATACCTGGCTTGCCGGTATCCAACAAAGCAAACATCACCAGAAAGGAGAACAACATGTTACAGAAACTCAGAAGCAACAAAGGTTTTACCCTCATCGAGCTGCTGATCGTCGTGGCGATCATCGGTATCCTGGCGGCCATCGCCATCCCGCAGTTCTCGGCGTATCGTCAAAAGGCTTACAACTCTGCATCCAACTCGGACTTGAAAAATTTGAAGACCGGTATGGAAGCCTATATGGCCGACAATCAGGAATATCCTATTGATGTGGTCTACCAATAATTTATAAGCCAGAAAGGAGATGTCATGAAAAAAATAGCGTTGTTTACCGCAATGATAATGTTGGTAGCGTCATCAGCTTTTGCTGCTTCAAGCCTTACTTTAGTTTTTACAAGCACTGGCAAGACAGTTTATGGAGCGAAAGCTTCTGCTTCTGCTACCTCTCCGGTTATTTCCAAAACCTCAACAGGCGTTGGGGTTGGCTTGCTCACCAGTGCTACAGGTTACGCAGTAATAACTCAACACAAGAGTGGGTCTAAAGCATTTGCTACTACCTATGACAGTACTGCCGTTTTTACTACGGATGCAACTGTCGGAACGGTCAAGCTTGGTGTGCCTACTGCTATTACTACTGCTGATTTTACCAGCTGGACAACAATGTAATAGCTCAATTTTAGTTTGAAAAGAGCGGGGTGTTTCGACATCCCGCTTTTTTTTGGTGCAACGATGAAATTTACCATTACCCCTCGTATAAGCATATCCTTCTTAGTATTTATAGTTCTCGGAGTTTATTATCCGGCAATTTTCTCGCCCTTGAACTCCGTTGATGATCCGGGAATGTATAATTATTTGTTGAACACCGATAATTTTAATTTTAAAACAATTTTCTTTCCTGGAGGAGGCGAATATTATCGACCTTTGCTGATAGTTTCATATCTCATGGATAAGTTTGTCTGGGGACTGGAAGAAAGCTTCATGCATCTGGAAAATATCCTCTTCCACTTGTGCAATACCTTACTTGTGTTTGTTATTGCGCGTCGTGCCTGCCAGTTGAAAAAACTCGACTCAACATGGACACCTTTTCTTGCTGCGCTGTTTTTTGCCATTCATCCAATTAATACCGAGCCTATAAACTGGATCGCTGGCAGAACAGATCTGCTTGCAGGCTTTTTTGTTTTTATTTCAATGTGGCTTTTGATGCGTGGTTCTGTAAGTTGGTGGGTATCTTTTTTTGCTGCCGGCTGCTTGTTTCTTGGTTGTCTTGCAAAGGAAACAGCAATTTTTTTTCTGCCTGCGGCATTGTTGTTACCTTTTTTTATGGTTGATGCCGGATTGAATTGCAGAGAGACGTTACGAAATTTAATTACTCGAAATTTTCCCCATTTTATTCTGTTCACACTAGCAGGCCTGGTTTATTTTGCATTCCGTACAGTTGGATTTAGCCTAAAAGACAACGGTGTCTCGAGGGTGCTGACCCATGTTGTGGGGAATCATTCAGCCGGTATTTTGACCGATCTCCCGAATCTATTAAAGGCCGTTGGTTTTTACGTAAAAAAACTTTTCATACCCTTTCCTTTAAATTTTGCAATCGTCCATGTTTCCGATTTTTACATTCTAATTGGCTTACTCGTATGTGCTGTTCTCGTGTGGCTCATGATCAAGAGGACATTATCCGGGTACTTTTTAGTTTGTGCGGCGTGTGTCGGTTTTTCCGCTTTGATGATTCCGCTTCTCAAACTTACCTGGACCCCTTTTGCGGAGCGCTATTTATATATTTCATCAGCATTTTTTCTTGTTGGCGCGTCCATGTACATCAGTACATGGAAGGGCAAGGCACACTATCGGGTGTTTATTGCCGGTTTGACAGTTGTGCTGTCTGTCATTGCCGTTTTTGGGACTGTTAGCCGGACGATTCTCTGGCAGGATAATCTGGCATTTTTTCAGGATACCCTGAAAAAATCTCCTGGCTTTATGCCTCTGAAAAATGAGATTGCCACTGCACTTTATGCTAAAGGACGTGAACAGGAAGCAACTGCACTAATTGCCTCGATAAAGTTGCCGGAAAATCTGGTAAATTATCAGCTTGGGCTTATGACCAAGGCAGCTTCACTGAATCGCCGGGGTGATAGTGATGGAGCACGAGCACTTCTTCGGATCACGATGCAGAATCCCGGTAAGTTTGAACCAAGAATCATAGAGCAACTGGTAAAGATAAATGAGAGTGAAGTGTTTGGCGGTAAAACTCCAAAAGGTTCATTCTATGCCGAAAATATAAAGCTTCTGACACGATTGTACCAACTCACCGGAGATCCTTTTGCACTTTATCGTCTTGGACAAACACATCTATTTGCCGGTAAAAGGGAAAAAGCCCGTGAAGTCTTTGCCCAGGTTGTTGCCAAGGCACCTGAGAAAGTGTACTATCGCCAGACTGCAGAAAAGCTGGTCACCAAACTGTCAGAGTGAAGAGAAAGCTCAGGAGGAATCATCCGGATGTTGAGCATTGCAAGAAGCACCTTGAAAGGTATTTTCCGGGATCGCATATTTCAAGGAATTTTGGTGATTGTTGTTCTCTTTCCCTTCATTCCGTCCATTGCTACTCTCTCAATGCGCCAAGTAACCGAGTTGTCTCTCACCCTTTCGCTGTCGCTTGTTTCTTTCATTCTCCTTTTGCTCTCAGTATTTCTCGGAGGGACTTCACTCTGGAAGGATATTGAGCGGCGTTATACGTTTTCGGTGCTGGGGTTGCCCTTAACGCGTGGTCGATACCTTCTGGGTAAGTTTGCTGGGACTGCGGTTTTTACCCTTTTTGTGTCTTTCGTTCTTGGTGTTGTAACATTTCTGGTTGTCTTTTGGGCAAGCGGACTTTACCCTCCTGACCGTCCGGTCGTTTGGGGAAATCTTGCGGTTTGCATAGTGTTTGAAGCTTTGAAATACATCTTAGTCATTGCAGTTGCTTTTCTCTTTTCCTCAGTTAGTACTTCGTTTTTTTTGCCAGTATTTGGGACAATAGCAATTTTTTTGACGGGAAATGTTTCACAGCAAGTGTACGATTATATCCACTCGACTTCGGGAGCGAGCCTTTCCCCCCTTGTTCGTCAATCCGCATTGGCACTCTACTATTTCCTTCCCAATTTTGAATCTTTCAATCTGAAGGTCAATGCCATTTATGGAATCCCACTTTCCCCTTCTGGAATTCTACTTTCTTTTGCCTACTTCGGTGTCTATACGACAATTGTGTTGAGCCTGGCTGTGCTAGTGTTTTCCCGTCGGGAGATGAGGTGAAAGAATGAGCAGGGCCGCATTTTCTTTTATTCTGTCCGCTGTCTCTTATCTTGTCTTAATCGTACCCTTTAGTCAATATTTGGCCAGCAGGCCTTTGGTCGAGAAGCTTGGATACGTTCCGACGACTACAGTTGTGAAAGCAGCCTCTGCCGACCAGAAGGAACTTGTTGGGGCTTTGTTGGTGATGAAAGTTCTCATGTATTTTGGCGGATTGGTGGATAAAGAGCAAAATGAACTACCGATCCCCCCGGACTACCCTGCCATGTCTCGAATGATCCACGGTGCGGTGCAACTGGACCCCTACAACATGGACGCCTACTATTTCGGACAGGCTATTCTCGTTTGGGATGTCGGCAAAGTGGAGCTTGCCAATGAACTACTGGACTATGGGATGCGCTATCGCACCTGGGACTGGTACCTGCCGTATTTCGCTGGCTTCAATCACGCATTTTTTCTTAAGGACTATGCAGGTGCTGCTCGCTATTATGAACAGGCCGGAAAACTATCCGGTTCCGACCTGTTCAAGAACCTTGCTGGCAGATATCTGCAGGAGTCTGGTAAGACGGACATGGCACTTGCGTATCTTTATGCAATGGAAAAAGGGGAGAAGAATCCGGCTGTCAAGAAGAGTTTTCGTACACGAATCATTGCATTTCAAGAGGTGCGTCATATAGAAATCGCCCGTGACCGTTATCGACAGAAGGTTGGTAGACTTCCTGCTAGCTTGGAAGTGCTGATCAAAGAGGGATATCTTCGATCTCTACCGGTTGATCCCTACGGAGGGCACTTTTACCTCGAGCCGGATGGCAGAGTCGCAACAACCAGCAAGTTTGCATTCGCCAGCACCAATAAAGCCGATGAAAAAAATAAAGTTCAGGGAGAGCGCTGACATGTCCGCAATCTCGATGCATGGTTTGTCAAAAACATACAAGGGGAAGCGGGGCGCAAAAGTGGTTGCTCTGAGGAACCTTGATCTGGAGATCGGAGCGGGTGAGATTTTTGGTTTTCTCGGACCAAATGGCGCAGGGAAGAGCACAACCATTAAGACTCTGATGGGATTGATAACGCCAACATCTGGAAGAGCGCTTATCATGGGCAAGGATGTTTCTTCTCCCGAGGCAAGGCGCCATGTCGGTTTTCTTCCTGAAAATCCCGCATTTTACGATTATCTATCCGCTGCGGAGTATTTATCTTTTGTTGGTAGGATATTCAAAATGGAGGCTCATCAGCTTGAGAGGAAGAGTGAAGAAGTTTTGAAAATGCTTAATTTGTGGGATGCCCGCAAGAGGCTTATGCGTGGTTACAGTAAAGGGATGGTTCAACGAGTCGGATTGGCGCAGGCCCTGCTCCATGACCCTGATGTATATGTTCTTGACGAACCAATGAGTGGTCTTGATCCAATTGGGCGCACCCTGGTAAAAGAAATTATTCAAGACCTGAAACAGCGAGGAAAAAGTGTTTTCTTTAGCACTCACATAACGTCCGACGTTGAAAGCGTCTGCGACAGGGTTGGAGTGATTGTAAAAGGTGAGATGAAATGTGTCCGAAGAGTTGATGAAATTGCCGAGGGTGGAATTACTGGCTATGAAGTACGTCACCTAGCAAGCGGATCTGATTCTCCAGAATCTATAACAGTTTCAACAGGCGATCTCCCCGCTATAATGTCCGAGTTGCAGTCAATTGGCAGCAATATCCTCGTAGTGGAACCGATTCGCAAAAATCTCGAAGAGTTCTTCGTGGATATTGTCCGGCAGGAATGAGGGGGAATTGTGTCAACCTTGATTGGGATGCTTTCCATCCTTCGACCGACTCAGTGGCTCAAGAACCTGATGCTCTTTTTTCCAGCATTCCTTGGGGGAGAATTACTTCTGCCAGGGGTCCTTGCCCGAGGCATGATTCCATTCTTAGCATTCTGCCTTGCCTCAAGTTCTGCGTATGTCCTGAACGATATTATGGACAGGGAGCGAGATAAGAGTCACCCACGGAAAAGTAAACGGCCTTTACCTTCTGGCAGGATTAGTTTTGTAACGGCACTCAGTCTGTATTTCTTTTTACTCCTTGGAGCGTTTTCTTTTGCTCTTACTGTTTCTCCTGTATTTTTTGCCATTCTCCTGGCATACCTTCTGGTTTCAATCTCCTATTCCTTCTATTTGAAACATATACCGATAATCGATCTTTTCTGTGTTTCGGCCGGCTTTCTTTTTCGTCTCCAGGCAGGAGGAGAGGCGTTTGGCGTCGAGATTACGGCTTGGCTTTTTCTGTCGGTGTTTCTCCTCGCCATTTTCCTGAGTACCGGCAAGCGCCTTTATGAGAAAAACGCCCTTGGTGAGAATGCAGTAAATCATCGCAGGGCACTGGAATCCTATCCTCCGGGCTTTCTTGACGGGACGATGTATATGACTGGTGGCGCAGTATTGGTAACGTACACTCTGTATGTTATTGAGCACCACGTTCTCATTTATACCGTTCCCCTTTGCTGTTTCGGCCTGCTTCGTTATATCTTGAGGGTCAAGTCGGGTTTGGGAGGAGATCCAACAGAATCGCTCATCAGGGATGTGCCGTTATTTGTTGTGGGCCTTCTCTGGACTCTTATGGTAGGATGGGGCATCTACGTTCATTGATCCAGAATCTTCGATGTAAGGCATTAACGCAAAGACGCGGAGACGCAAAGTCGCAAAGGGTAAAACAAGAGGGCAAGTTGTAATAAATGGTTTTTTGGTTTTCTTCCCGCTTTCGTGCCTTGGCGCCTTGGTGTTAAATTAAAAATGTCGGAACGCAATGGAAAATACAATCGCGAAAAACGTTGTAGATTGTGCCATTGAAGTCCATCGTACTCTCGGCGGCCCAGGCCTCTTGGAATCCGTGTATGAGGAAGCTTTGGACTGGGAGTTGCGGCAACGCGGTTTAGTTGTTGAGCGTCAGACAATTGTTCCGATACGTTACAAAGGAAACCAGTTGGCGGCCCCTCTTCGATTAGATTTGCTTGTCGATAATCGTGTAATCGTGGAAGTGAAGGCAACAACATCCTATAATCCGGTTTTCGAAGCTCAGGCACTTACATACCTGCGTATGCTGGATTTGAAATTGGCTTTGGTAATAAATTTCGGTGAGAAATTCGTGAAAGACGGTATTCGTCGTGTTGTCAACGGACTTTAGTAATTATCGCAAAGTCGCCAAGCTGCAGAGAAAACCTTTTTGGAATTAGTTTGAAAATCTTTCAAATTTGTTCTTCTTTGCGTCTTAGCGCCTTCGCGTCTTGGCGTTAAATTTTCTGCCCTGATTCTGTCCGATTGTGTCTGCAGCTGAAAAAGGTTTTTTTACGTGCGAACCAGAATCCTCAAAACTCTTTACCGGCTTTTCCCCTTCGACTTGCGAGGCGACTGTTTCGTCCCTCCCGCTTCGCACGGTATTCGGATATCCTGTATCATCAACTTTTACGGCAGGCTCGACCTTCTCTCCGGAATTCTTCATTCTCTTTCCCTGCAAAACTTCCATCGCAACAGTTTTGAAATCATTCTCGTGGAGGACAGGAGCGGCACGGAAGAAGGAAGAAAAATGGCGGAAGAGTTCGCATCATCGCTCCCCATTGTATATGCCCCGCTTGACCGGAATTTTGGTCGAATGGGGTATTCCCGCAATTTCGGCCTCTCACGGAGTCGTGGCGAGTACATCCTGTTTCTTGACGACGACACGGTAATCCTCCAGGAAGATTTTCTTTCGAAACTAGTGGCGGTTTTCCAGTCCAATCCTGAGATCGATGCGCTGGTTCCCCACGGAAATGCCAGCTTCGGTCTTGTCAAAGGGAGGTATGCCTTCCATGATCCATACTTCATGACCAGTCGCTGCACCGCCTATCGCCGATCAGTCCTTTCCGAGTTGGGTGGTTTTGTCGATGACTTCATCGGCCAAGAGGATGTGGAGTTCGTTGTCCGTTTCTTTATGGCTGGGAAAAAAACGGTGAACTCTCCGCAGCTGGAGTACTTCCATCCTCCGCTCCTGGTTTCCAACCTGCGCAAGCCCCAGGCGGTGGGGAGTTCCTTCTGCGGTATCAGAAAACGGTATCCCCTGGTGGTCTGGCTGCTAGTGATCCTCAACTGCAGCCGCCATGCACCTTTATACCTTCTGCCGGGGCGCCGCAACCGGGAGATGGGGCGCTTTGGCATCGGTTTCCTGGTGGGGGCCGTTGCCTCGCTGTTCAAGAAAAGTGGTTTCCGATATGACTAACCCGGAGGTTTGATTGTTGCCCCAAAAAGTATTTATATCGCGGTGGAACGAGCGCCTGGCGCTCATCTACGAGCTCACGCTTAGGGACTTCCAGGTGAAATACCTGGGCTCCTACCTTGGCGTCGTGTGGGCCTTCCTCCACCCGGTCATCTACATCGTCATCCTGTGGTTCATCTGCCACTTCGGCTTCCGGTCGAACCCGGTGAACGACTTCCCCTTCATCCTCTGGTTGGTAAGCGGGATGGTGCCGTGGTTTTTCTTCACCGACTCCATGAACGGCGCCAGCAACGCGGTGGTTGAGAACAGTTTCCTGGTCAAGAAGGTGCTGTTCAGCATCGAACTCCTCCCGGTGGTAAAGATTGTGTCGAGCCTGGTCATCCACCTGTTCTTTGTGGTGATCCTGTTTGTCATGTTCGCCGCCTACGGCTTTACGCCGAGCATCCACAGCCTGCAAGTCGTCTACTACCTGTTCGCGGAGATCGTGCTCCTCTTGGGGCTGTCGTGGCTGACCTCCTCCGTAGTTGTGTTCCTGAGGGACATGGGGCAAGTCGTTAACGTGGCACTCCAACTCCTCTTCTGGATGACCCCCGTCTTTTGGCCTGCGTCCGCGCTTCCGGCGAGGTTCCATCTTCTGGCGAAGCTCAACCCGGTCTACTACATCGTTGACGGCTACCGGAGTGCCTTCATTGACAAGACCTGGTTCTGGGAGAGCCACCGCGCCTGGACCCTGTATTTCTGGTGCGTTACCATAGTCACGCTGGCCGTGGGGGCGCTGGTATTCCGGAAGCTCAGGCCGAGGTTCGCCGACGTCCTGTAACCGGCGCGGGATGACCCGACCGGCTTCCCGCACGACGAGAGTTTACCTATGTCCCAAGATACCGCCATAAAGGTCGAGAACCTCACCAAGACCTACTACCTTTACGATTCGCTCCAGGACCACCTCAAGGAAATCGTCCATCCCCTGCGGAAGAAGTACCACCAACCCTTCAACGCACTGGAAGGTGTCTCCCTGGAGATCAAGAGGGGGGAAACGGTTGGCATCGTGGGGAAGAACGGCTCGGGGAAATCCACCCTGCTCAAAGTGATCACCGGGATCGTCACTCCGACCCGCGGCACGGTCACCGTGAACGGCAGGGTTTCCGCCCTGCTGGAGCTGGGGGCCGGTTTTAACCCGGAGCTAACCGGGCTGCAGAACGTCTACTTCAACGGGGTTATCAGCGGCATGACCAGGAAGGAGATCGACGCCAAGCTCGACGAGATACTTGACTTTGCGGACATAGGGGAGTTTGTGCACCAGCCGGTAAAGTCCTACTCGAGCGGCATGTTCGTGCGGCTCGCCTTCGCGGTTGCCGTGGCGGTGGAACCGGAGGTGCTCATCGTGGACGAGGCCTTGGCGGTAGGCGATCTGGCTTTCCAGCTGAAATGCATCAAGAAGCTGGAGAGCTTCAGTGCGAAAGGGGTGACCATCCTCTTCGTATCGCACGACGTCAACGCGGTGAAGAAGTTCTGCACCAGGGCAATCTGGCTCAAGGCAGGAAAGCTCCAGTCGGTGGGCAGCGCGAACGATGTGGTCGACAGGTACCGCGACTTCCTGAAATGCTGCGCTCCCTCCGACTACGAGGCTGCCCGGCAGCCTCGGGTCCAGGCCGAATCCGTGGCCAGAATTACAGCCGTGTCCCTGCTCGACGCTGCTCTCGGGGATGCGCGGGATTTCTGCACTGGGGACGACGTCCACGTTTCGATCAGTTACCGGCTGGCCGTCCCGACACCGGATCTGGTCGTTGGCGTCGCGGTTTTCGACATGGCACGAAGTTACCTCTGCGGCCTGAACACCAAGCTTGATCTCTTTGCTCCGCCGCATGCCGCCGGCTCCCACACCGTTGTGCTGAGGCTCAGGGAGATCAAGCTTCTTGGCGGGAGCTACTTCATAGACGTTGGCCTGTTCGAGGAAAACACCCTGGTGGCACTCGATTACCAGTCCAGGGTCGCCGATTTCAGAATTACCGACGACAGCAAGACGGAGGGGATCGTGATGCTCGAGCATCAGTGGCTCCTCCCTTCTGGGTCCGAGTCGTACATACAGAGGAGCTATTTGAGTGAAGCTTAGAATCGCCTTCCTGCACGCGGTCAACGAAATGGACGTCCAGTGGTACAAGCCGTTGTCGTTCGGCTATCTCAAGGCGTACCTGGAGAAGTACGGCGGGAACGATTTCGAAATGGAATACCTGGAGGATCCCGAAAAGGCGGAGAATTACGACATCATCGGCATCTCGGCAACCTCGCAGTGCTACGACATAGCGATCGGACTTGCCGGGCGGATCAAGAAGGCGTGCCCGTCCAAGGTGATCATCCTGGGCGGCCATCACATCTCGGCGCTGCCCGGAACTTTGGCTAAAGAGATTGATATCGGCGTCGTGGGAGAAGGCGAGGCGACTCTGCTGGAGCTGGCACGCGCCTTCCGCCGGCATGGACCGAACTGCGACCCCGGGATCCTTAAGGACATTCACGGCATCATCTATCACGACTCCGGCAAGATAGTTGCCACGGTGCCGCGGGCTCCCTTGCAGCCACTCGACTCGTTGCCGTTCCCGTTCCGGGGCCAGGACGACCCGGTATACCTGCTTTCCTCGCGGGGATGCCCGTTTCAGTGTGTCTTTTGCAGCAGCAGAGCCTTCTGGGGCAACACCAGGTTTTTCAGCGCCGAATACGTGATCAGCGAGATAGAGGAACTTCTCGAGCGAAATCCCGCGGTGAGGGAACTGGCGATCTGGGACGACCTTTTCATAGCCCACAAGGAGCGGTTCCGCCGCTTTTGCTCCCTGATGCTGGAGAAGGGGTTGCACGAGAAAGTCCGGGTGAACTTCTCGCTGAGGGCAGACCTGGTAGATGTCGAGCTGTGCGATTTACTGCGGAAGCTCGGGGTGAAGCAGGTGGGTTTCGGCGCCGAGTCGGGGAGCGATAGAGTACTGGCACTGTTGAACAAGCAGACCAGCGTCGAGCGCAACCAGCGCACCATCGACCTTTTGCGTTCCTACGGATTCACAGTCAATTGCTCCTTCATCGTCGGCTCTCCCACCGAGACCGAGGACGAGGTACGCAGCACCTACGAATTCATCTTGCAAAACATCATGGCCGACAAGATCGATCCCGCCATCCCCGTGAACATTATGATGGCGATCCCCGGAACCGGGATTTGGGAGTATGCGGTTGGCAAAGGTTTGGTGGATCCGGCCAGCATCGAGTGGGGTAGGCTTTCTCTCTTCGCCTCCTATCGCCATTCCAACAGCGGCAGTTTCAGACAGTGGGTGGAGTTGCGGAGGCAAAACCGCTCCATCTATCTCGCCGAGGATACCTTGCCGCAGGAAAGACTTTACGAGTTGATGGAGTACTACGAAAACCTCATCTCGCGGCTGGAGCGGCTCTCTGCTCTTGAGGCTGAGAACGCCGTGCTGAAAGCGGGAGTGCGAGGAAAAGGGCTACTTATGAAGTCTTTTGGCATAGCCAAGGACCTGGCAAGAAAGCTTGCCGGGCGCAACTGACTTTGGGAGCAATGATGAAGCTCGATTACCTCTTCAGTTACGGAGCCGTCTCTCGGCAGCCCGCACGGATCCTTGAACCCCTGTCGTGGGTTGGGCACATACCGTTCGCCTTCTGGCTGGTGGAAAAGTGCCGGCCCCGCACTATCGTGGAGCTCGGCACACACACGGGAAATTCCTACTTCGCCCTCTGCCAGGCGGTTGAGGCGAACGGCCTCGATGCCACCTGCTGCGCGGTGGACACCTGGCAGGGCGACTGCCAGGCTGGCTACTACGGCGAGGACGTCTACCTATCCGTCAGCCGGTACAACCAGAGCCACTACTCGGGCTTCTCGCGGCTTTTCAGGATGACCTTCGACGAGGCTCTCAAGCATTTCCAGGACGGTTCCATAGACTGCCTGCACATCGACGGCCTGCACAGTTACGAGGCGGTCCGACACGACTTTGAAAGCTGGCTGCCGAAGATGTCCGGACGCGGCGTGGTGCTGTTCCACGACAACGCCGTCCGCGAGGAGGGGTTTGGTGTTTGGCGGTTGTGGCAGGAGGTCTCTCCCCTTTATCCCCATATCGAGTTTGACCACTCCTTCGGTCTCGGCGGCCTGTTCGTCGGCAAGGAGCAACCTGCCGCCGTGCTGGAGCTCCTGGAAGGGTGGGGGCGGCCCGATGGAAAACGCCTGGTTCAGGACTTCTTCGCACGACTGGGCCACCTGGTGGAGTCCGAGTGGCGCAATGACAACCATGGTTTCCTGCTGGCGGAGCGTGAACGGCTTTTGACACAGCGCGATGCCGAGCTTGCCGAATGCATCCGGGCGATTCAGTCCATGAACGACACCTTGAGCTGGCGCCTCACCGCGCCCCTGCGCTGGATCGGCCGAAAGGTCCTCGCGAGGAAATGATCTTTTTCGACTGTTGCAACAAAGGGACCCCAAGCATCTGATGTCGCCACTTTTCTCCCCACTGATACGCTGCTTCAGGTCGGCCTCCGATTTCTACAGCAGCTTCCCCGTCAGCGAGATGACCAAGTTCAGGACCTGGGAACTCCTGGCCAAGTACGCGCCCTGGCTGTTGCGCAGGCTCTTCTCGGACCTGATCGCCCCGGTGCCGCAGCTCTCATTCGTGGGACCACACGAGGTCGGGCTGCTTCGCGACGGCACCCTGCAGCTCGCCACGTCCATGGAGCCGGTAGTCTCGGTGGTCATCGCTGTATACGGCAAGCTCGACTACACGCTGCGCTGCCTGGCATCGATCGCCCTCAATCCCCCCGCGGTCCCTTTCGAAATAGTGGTGGTGGACGACGCCTCACCCGACGCCTCACACGCGGTCCTCTCCGGGATAGCCGGCGTCAAGCTTATCAGCAACCCCGGCAACCTGGGTTTCATCCGCAGCTGCAACACCGGAGCGCGGGCAGCCGCCGGCAGTTTCCTCTGCTTTCTCAACAACGACACCGAGGTTGCCGAGGGGTGGCTCGACGAGCTGTGGGGCACGTTTAGGGAGTTCCCCGGCACTGGGTTGTGTGGCTCCAAGCTGGTCTATCCGGACGGCACGCTCCAGGAGGCGGGAGGCATTATCTGGCGCGACGGCAGTGCCTGGAACTTCGGCCGCAACCGGGACCAGTGCGAGCCCGCTTTCAACTATGCCAGGGAGGTAGATTACTGCTCCGGAGCCTCGATCATGGTCGACAGGGAGCTCTTCGAGCAGCTGGGCGGCTTCGATGAACACTACCTCCCCGCCTACTGCGAGGATTCCGACCTGGCCCTGAAGATCCGCCAACGTGGGCTGCGGGTCATGTACCAGCCCCTCTCGGTGGTAGTGCATCACGAGGGGGTGAGCTCCGGCACCGACCTTGCCGCCGGGGTCAAGGCCTGTCAAGTCGAGAACAGCCGCAAGCTCTTCGAGCGCTGGCGAGAGCGGCTTAGCCACCACCAGGTGCTGGGCACCGATGTCGACTCGGCCAAGGACCGCGGCTGTTCGCGCCGGGTGCTGGTTATCGACCACTGCGTCCCGACCCCCGACCAGGACGCCGGCTCGGTTACCGTCTTCAACCTGCTGCTGCTCTTGAGGGAGATGGGGTTCCAAGTGACCTTCATACCCGAGATCAACTTCAACTACGTCGAGGGGTATACCCCCGCACTTCAGCGCGCGGGGGTTGAGGTGCTGTACGGGCCTCAATGTATGTACATGGAGAAGCACCTCAAGCAGGCGGGGGGGCGCTACGACCTGGTCCTGATGATCCGTCCGGTGGTGGTGGCGCGGCACCTGAGGCTTGTCCGCAAGCACTGTCCCCGGGCCAAGGTGCTCTTCCATACCATCGACCTGCATTTCCTGAGGCTGTCGCGCGAGGCGGAGCTGTCGGCCGATCCGGCCAAGCGCGCAGAAGCCGCGCAGATGAAGGCCACCGAGCTTGCCGCGCTGCGCTCAGTCGATGCCTCTATAGTGCATAGCACCACTGAGCTCGACATGCTGCGCACCGAGTTGCCCACGGAGGCCATCCACGTCTTTCCGCTGATTCTGGACGTGCGAGGCTCGGAGGTAGGCTTTGCCTCCAGGCGCGACATCGTCTTTGTGGGAGGCTACCGGCACCTCCCCAACGTGGATGCTGTCAACTACTTCGTCGCGGAAGTAATGCCCCTCTTGCGGCTGCTCTTGCCGGGAGTCCGCTTCCACGCCGTGGGGAGCAATCCGACCTCCGAGATGCTGGCGATGCAGTGCGAAGACGTTATAGTCACCGGTTTCGTGGATGATATCGACCCTCTTCTGGACACCATGCGCCTCTCGGTGGCTCCGCTGCGGTTCGGAGCCGGCATCAAGGGGAAAATCGGCACCGCCCTGGCGCTGGGGCTGCCCACCGTGGCCACCTCGCTGGGGGCCGAGGGGATGTCGCTGACGGATGGGGAGAACATCATTGTGGCCGACGGGGCCGAGGCGTTTGCCGACGCCTGCACGCGGTTGTATCAGGACCGGCAGCTGTGGGAACAGGTGTCCCGCTGCGGCGTCGACTTTGCCGAGCAGGCCTGGGGAGCGGAGGCTGCCTGGCGCATCCTGCACGAGATCCTGAACGGGCTCGGCATGTCCACGACCCGAGGCGACCAGCCGCTGCGGCTGTACAGTCCGCGCGACGGCAGGAAGTTCGGCCGCCCGGGCAGCGGACCGGGCCGGGCAGAGGGGCCTATGCCGGTGGGGAACTGTGACGCCGAAAATGCGTTCAGGGAGATCCTTTCCGGCGAGGAGCTGCGGCGCCTGGCGATGCAGGAGCTGCGGTTTTTGTCCCGGGCCGGGGGGCGCGAGTCGTTCACCGTGCCGGGTTTCTGTATCCCGTGCGGCAGAGAGGTCTCCTTCTTGGTCGATCTGGAGTGCGGTGGCCGAGCGGAGGGGGGGCGGCTGTTCCCTAACTGGCGGGAGCGCCTGGTGTGCCCGCACTGTGGCATGAACAACCGCCAGCGGCTGATCGCCTCCCTGGTGGCGCGCCAGCTGGGAGGGACGGCTGCCCGGGGCTCCAGCGTCTACTTCCTGGAGCAGGTCACCCCCATCTATCACTGGGCCCAGGCGGCCTTCCCAGAGTGCCGCATCATCGGCAGCGAGTACCTGGGACCCCGGCATCAGCCGGGCACCGTCGTTAAGGGGATCCGGCACGAGGATGCCGGGGCGCTCAGCTTCCCGGACAGCTCCTTCGATCTGGTGGTGAGCAATGACGTCTTCGAGCACGTTCCCGAGCCTGGCCGCTCCTTCAGCGAGTGTGCCAGGGTACTGCGGCCCGGCGGCGTGCTGCTTGCCACCATCCCGTTTCACGACACCCTTGAGGAATCGGTGGTCCGAGCCCGCCTGGATGGCGAAGAGGTCAGCAACTTGCTGCCGCCGCTCTACCACGGCAACCCGGTCTCCAGCAGCGGCTCGCTGGTGTTCACCGACTTCGGCTGGGATGTCCTGGACACGATCCGCAGCAGCGGCTTCCAGTCGTGCAGCTGCGAGATATACGCGTCCGACCGGTACGGACATCTCGGGGGCGGCCAGCCGGTCTTCAGGGCAGTGAAGCCCGCCACACCGGCGCCGCCCGAGCAAGGAGGGTAAAGATGCAGGTTTTCGTGATTGGCAGTAAAGGGTACCTCGGCGCCGCGGCGGTGGCTCGCCTCGCCGCAGCGGGCATCGCCGTCCGGGCCGTCTCCTCGCGGCCGAATGCCGGCATGCTCCAGCTGGACCTGGTCCGTGCCGCCGAGTTTGCCTACGACGAGGTGGGGTCCGGAGACCTCGTGCTGATGACCGCTGCCAACTCCTCCCCTGACTTCTGCCGCACCCAGCCGGAGCTGGCCCGGGACATCAACGTTGAGGGAACCGGCTTCTTCATCGAGCGTTGCCTGGAGCGGGGGGCACGGGTAGTGTTCTTCTCCAGCGACACGGTGTACGGACCCGGGGAGGACGAGCGCAGCGAAGACGCCATCTGCCATCCTGCAGGGGAGTACGCCGCCATGAAGCGCGAGGTCGAGAGCCGTTTCGCGCAGCACGACGCCTTCAAGGTGCTACGCCTCTCCTACGTCTTCTCTCGGCATGACAAGTTCACCTCCTATCTGGTGGCCTGCGCCCGCGACGGCAGGGAGGCCGAGCTGTTCCACCCGATGCTGCGCCGCTGCGTCTATCTGGGGGACTTGCTTGACCTGCTGCAGCTCTTCTGCCGCCCCGGCCAGCAGGTGCCGGATAGC
This sequence comes from Deltaproteobacteria bacterium, assembly GCA_009668975.1. GTDB lineage: Bacteria > Desulfobacterota > Desulfuromonadia > Geobacterales > Geobacteraceae > RPRC01. The sequence continues at coordinate 49,797 of SBEG01000012.1, forward strand.
ATCGTCAACGTCTGCGGTCCCGAACTGCTGTCGCGGGTGGACTTGGCGGAGCTGTTCCAGACTAGGGTCTCGGCGGTTCTCCGCTACCGGATCATCGATCCCCCCCTGGGCTTTTTCGAGGCACGCCCGCAGGTGATCAACATGAGCGACGCGACTTTCAGCCGCCTGTTGGGACGCCGGCCCACGTCGATATCAGGGGCCATGCAGGCAGAATTTATCAATCAGGAAGGGATATCATGACCAAGAAACGGATACTCATCACCGGTATCACCGGTATGGTCGGCTCGCACCTTGCCGATTTCCTGCTCGAGAAAACGGACTGGGACATCTACGGCATGTGCCGCTGGCGCAGCCCCCTGGACAACCTGGCCCACCTCGTGCCGCGCATCAACGCCAAGGATCGCCTGCATCTGCTCTACGGCGACCTGAGGGATTACGTCTCCATCCATGAGGTGGTCACTACCGCCAAGCCAGACTACGTTTTCCACCTGGCGGCGCAGAGCTACCCCAAGACAAGTTTCGACTCGCCGCTGGATACCTTGGAGACCAACGTGCAGGGTACTGCCAACGTGCTGGAGGCATTGCGCAAGACCGGCACTGATGCCGTCACCCATGTGTGCGCCTCCTCGGAGGTGTTTGGCCGGGTGCCCAGAGAGAAGCTCCCCATCGACGAGGAGTGCACCTTTCACCCCGCCTCCCCCTACGCCATCTCCAAGGTGGGCACCGACCTTTTAGGGCGTTTCTATGCCGAGGCCTACGGCATGACTGTGATGACCACTCGCATGTTCACCCACACCGGGCCTCGGCGCGGCGACGTCTTCGCCGAATCGACTTTCGCTAAGCAGATCGCTATGATCGAGGCTGGCCAGATCTCCCCCGTCCTGAAGACTGGCAACCTCGAGTCTCTGCGCACCTTCGCCGACGTGCGCGATGCGGTCCGGGCCTACTACCTGCTGGTCACTTGCAACCCGGTGCCCGGCGCGTACTACAACATCGGCGGCACCTACACCTGCACGGTGGGCGAGATGCTGCAGGCCCTGCTCGCCATGTCGACGGTGCAGGGCATCGCGGTGCAGACCGACCCGGAGCGTCTGCGACCGATCGACGCAGACCTGCAGGTGCCGAACACGGCAAAGTTCCAGGCCCACACCGGATGGCAGCCCGAAATCCCCTTTGAGACCACCATGAGGGACCTGCTGGATTACTGGCGCGACAGGGTGCGGGTGAACCCCGCCTTCCTGACCCGCTAAGGAGAAACCCGTGACCATCGTTCGCGCCCGCGCCCCCCTGCGCCTCGGCCTTGCCGGCGGCGGATCCGACGTCTCCCCCTACTGCGACGTGCACGGGGGCTACGTCCTCAACTCCACTATAGACCGCTACGCCTACGCGGTAATCGCCACCGTCGACGACCCCGTGGTCCGCTTCATCTCCACCGACCGGCAGGAGGAGCTGGTGCTGCCGCTGGCGGCGGAGCTGGAGCTGGACGGCAGGCTCGACCTGCACAAGGCGGTCTACAACGAGATCATCAGGAGCTTCAACGGCGGCAGGACGATCCCCCTCGAGCTCAGCACCTTCTGCGATGCTCCGGTGGGCTCGGGCCTCGGCTCCTCCTCGACGCTTGTGGTGGTTATGATCTGCGCCTTCGCCGAGCTGCTCAACCTCCCCCTGGATGACTACGCCATCGCGCAGCTCGCCTACAAGATCGAGCGTCACGACTGCCGGCTGCAGGGGGGGCACCAGGACCAGTACTCCGCGGCCTTCGGCGGCTTTAACTTCATGGAGTTCTACGCCGACCGGGCCATCATCAACCCGTTGCGCATCAAGCAGTGGGTGGTCTGCGAGCTGGAGGCCTCGCTGGTACTCTTCTATACCGGGGTCTCCCGTGAGTCGGCCAACATCATCGCCGACCAGAGCGCCAACCTGAAGACCGGCGATAGCAACGCCATCGAGGCCATGCATGGCATCAAGCGAGAGGCCCTGATCATGAAGGAGTGTCTGCTGAAGGGCAACTTCGGCGGCATCGTGTCGTCGATGCGCGACGGCTGGGAGAACAAGAAGCGTTCGGCGAAGACCGTTTCCAACCCGCTGATCGATGAGATCTACCGGGTAGCCGTCGAGGCGGGTGCCTTGGCTGGCAAGGTCTCCGGTGCCGGCGGCGGCGGCTTCATGATGTTCTTCGTGCCGCCGGAGAGACGCATGGACGTCATCCGCACCCTGGGCCGTTTCGAGGGGCAGATCAGTAACTGCCACTTTACCCCTAGCGGCGCCCAGGCTTGGAGGGTCTGAGGGTGGCGGCGGTCGTGAAGGCGGTCGTGCTGGCCGGGGGGTTGGGCACCCGGCTGAAGGGAAGGGTGCCCAACCTACCCAAGCCGATGGCGCCGGTGGCGGGGCGCCCGTTTCTGGAGTACCTCCTCGACCGGCTGGCGGGCGCCGGGGTGCACGAGGTGATCCTCTCGGTCGGTTACCGCTGGCAGGCCATCGCGGACCACTTCGGCGAGGAGTACCGGGGCATGCGACTGCGCTACGCCGTGGAAGTGGAGCCGCTGGGAACTGGCGGCGCGCTCGCTCACGCGCTGAACGGCGAGGGGGACGAGCCAGTCTTGGTGCTGAACGGAGACACCCTGCTCACCGTCGACTACAGCGAGCTCTTTTTCTGGTTTCTCGCTGAGTTGGCTGAGGTTGGCATGGTTCTTAGAAGGGTGCCCGACGCCGCGCGCTACGGGTCGGTGGTGGTGCGCGACGGGCGGGTCGCCGAGTTCCTGGAAAAGGGGTGTAGCGGCCCCGGCCTGATTAACGCCGGCGTCTACCTTCTAAAACCCGCCATCTTCTCCAGGCTAGGCCTTTCCGGACGCTTCAGCCTGGAGGTCGACCTGCTGCAGCGGCATCGGGAGGAGCTCTCCCCGCTTGCCTTCATCACAGACGCCTACTTCATCGACATTGGCATTCCCGAGGATTACGACCGTGCTCAGCGCGAACTGCAGACGCTTCAATAACCCACTCCCGGTCGCCGGCCGGTGCCGCACTTGGCGACCTCGAGCCGGACAGCTGGGTGTGCCGCGATGACGCCGCGGGTCTACATCGTCATCCTGAACTTCAACAACTGGGACGACTCCCTTGAGTGCTTGGACTCCTGCGCTCGGCTCACCTATGACAACCGTCGGCTGCTGCTGATCGACAACGGCTCCAGGGAGGACCGCTCGTGGGAGGTCCTGGAACGTTATCCGGAAGTCGAATTGGTGATGAGCGTTGCCAACCGAGGTTTCGCCGGTGGGTGTAACCTCGGAATCGAGCTTGCCCTCGCCAGGGGGGCCGATCTCGTCTGGCTGCTGAACAACGACACGGTGGTGGAGGCGGACTCGTTGGCCAGGCTGGTGGTCGACCTCCCCGATGACGCTGGCATCGTGTCGCCCAAGATTTACTACTACGGCACCCGCGAGATCTGGTCCTCCGGCGGCTACTTCAATAAAACGGCGATGGCGGTAAACTACACCTATGATCGCGAGGGGACTGATGAGGTCGGCTTCGTTACCGGATGCGCTATGCTGATCCCCGCGAGGATCTTCCGTGAGTACGGGCTCTTGAAGGAAGAGTATTTCCTGAATGTGGAGGACTGGGAGATCTGCCGGCGTCTGACCCGCGGCGGTAAAAAGATATACGTCATCGGCGGCAGTGTGATATATCATAAGGTCAGCAGGTCCAAGCAGGGGGTGGCCTCACCTCTAGACGTCTACTACACCGTCCGTAACAGGCTCTACTTCATCGACGAGTACTACTCTGGGGCACAGCGGCTGTGTCTCCGAACTCTCTTTACCCTGTGGTGGCCGATTTGGCTGGTCAAGAATCTCATCGCTGGCCAGGGCGCAATCGTGGGACCGTTTCTGCACGGCATCCACGATTACCTGCGGGGGAGAAGGGGGGGCTGCGACCGGTACTGAATCGCTGCTAACTGCAGAGGGGACAACATTTAAGGAATGCAAACGTGCTGATCACAACCTCCCAACTGGCCCGCCTCGTCATCCCCGCTGGCATCAAGGTGGTCTCCCTCGACCTGTTTGACACTCTTTTGCTGCGCAATGTCGATCCCCCGGAGGTCACCATCCGGCTGGTGGCCGAGCGGATCGTCGAGCGAGCTCTGCTGCCGGTTGGTGCACAGGAGTACCAGGCGTTGCGGGGGAAGGTGGAAGCCGGGCTGCGCGCGGAGGCGAATGAACGGGGGGGCGACGCCGAGTGCTCCCTTGCCGAGATTTCCTGTCGGATCACGGAGAAGTTGCGGCTGCCACCGGAGATGGCTGAGCGGCTGATCGACACTGAGTTGGAGGTCGAGTCCCTCATCATCGACCCGAATCCTGAGGTGGTCGCCTTGATCCGCAGGCTTGGCAACCGTCACCGCGTGGTGGCGGTTTCTGATACCTACTTCGACTCCGAACAACTCGCCCGTTTGCTCGCTGCACTTGAACTAGGCTGCTTGTTCAGCCGGGTCTACGCCTCCTGCGAGTGGGGAGTGACCAAGCAGAGCGGGCGGCTATTCGATAAGGTCTTGGCCGAGGAGGGGGTGGACCCCGGTGAGATGATACACCTGGGGGACAACTTTCACGGGGACTATCTTTCCCCTTCCAAACGAGGCATTCGGGCGGTTTTCCTGTACGACCCAGAGACCCTGAACCGGAAACGGAGCCTGCGCCGGGCGCTGTCGAAGGGGAGGCACGCGGACCTGTACCGGCTCTATTTCGACCGGAGTGACCGAGACGGCTGGTACGGGAGCCCGGCCAGTCCGTACCGCTTCGGGCGGCAACTGATGGGGCCGCTTCTGACGATTTTTACCGCTCGTCTCGTGCATGAGCTCCGCGGTCAAGGCTGCCCGAGGCTTTTCTTTGTGGCGCGGGACGGTTTTCTGCTGCAGAGGCTGTACCGAGAGCTGGCACCGGATCTTGGGGGGCGGGAGGAGCACTACCTTTCCCTCAGCCGTTACACGGCGGCACTCGCTTCCATCTCGGTCTTGGGTCCCCGAGAGGTGGTGCTGGCCGGTTTTGCCTGCATCACGCTGCAGGACGCCCTGCACCGGCTGGGGGTGGGGTCCCTCCCCGAAATCGAGGGGATCGCGGCTCGACTCGGGCTGCCGGTGGATACGCCGGTCCAGCAGGAAGAACTCTACTTGCAGCTCAGGAAGCTCTTCGAACAGGACGACTTCCGCAGCCCGGTACTGCTCGCCGCTGCCCGGATGCGTGCGGGGCTAGAGCGCTACCTGGAAGGGGAAGGATTCTTCGGTACCCGTCCCGCGGCCCTGGTCGATATTGGATGGCACGGCACCATCCAGGAATGCCTGCACGTGGCCTTCGGGCACCGCCCCGATTTCCCGCCACTTGTCGGATACTACGTCGCGGTGATGCCCCCCTTCATGGAGAATCCTACCACGCGTAAAGGGCTGATCCTCGACTACCGGCAAGCCAGCCCGGAAGAGTCCGCCATCGCCCTGCACCGGGAACTCTGGGAGCTCTCGACCCGCGCTTTCCACGGCACCACCACCGGTTACGTCGAATGGGTCGGCCATACCGTGCCGGTCCGCAAGCGGGAGGGGACTCCGGAGAAGAGGGCCGAGCTGAACGGCTTCGTTCTTGAAATCCAGCGGGGAGTCCTTGACTGTACCCGTGACTTCGCTCGCATGAACGCGGTGATCCCCGCTGATCTTGCCTTTCTCAAGGAGATCGCGCTCTCGGAATACGATCTTGCCGTCAGCTTTCCTGAGGGAGGGGTTGCGGAGCTCTTCGAACGCCTTTCACATCCAGATGATTTCGGCTCAGGGCGCTTTACCCCGCTGGTTCGCAGCTTTGCCTGGCGCGAGATCATCGCGGGGCGCCGCTTCCTGGGCGAGTTCCTGGATAATCCGTGGCGCGAGGCTTCGCTGGTCTGTTCGCGCCTCCCTTTCTTGTCTCTCTACCAGACTGTGAAGAAGCTCATCTGTTGGCGGAGAGGAGCGAGGTACTACGCGCCATGAGGGGATGGGTGAAGATACGGAGCGTGGTGATCGATACCGTCGTTTGTGCCGTCTGCTCCATTCTGTATAGCACTCGCTTCCCGGGCTACTCCGGCTATCTCGCAGGCCGCAGGCGGCGGGTAAGTTTCCGCTCCGAGCTGGCGGCGTGGAAGGAAAACATCACGGCCGCCTTCGCGGTGGCCGTCACTGGGGCCGTGTTGCGCATCCTGGCTGCACTACCACCTCATCAGGGGGAAAAATTATTTCTCAGCATAGTCAACCTCAAAAACCGACGGCCGCGGTGGTGAGTCAGCATCGTCACTCCACGGGGGAGGTCCCAGTGACCGTGGTTATCGTGAACTGGAACCGGCGCGACTGCGTCCTCTCCTTGCTGGATTCGTTGCTTCTCCTCGAGCACCGCGCCCTCACTGTCATCGTGGTGGACAATGCCTCCTCTGACGGTTCGGCTGAGATCATCCGCAATCATCCGCTTTCGGTGACCTTGCTAGAAAATTGGGAAAACTTGGGTGGGACCGGAGGTTTCAATACTGGTATCCGCCACGCCTTGGAATTCTCAGACCAAGAGTTCATCTGGTTGTTGGATAATGACGCTGAAGTGTTACAGGACACCCTTGATCAGTTGGTCGGGGCAATGAAGCGGGATTCCTCCATCGGTGTTGCCGGCTCCTGTATCCTCAGCCCCGAGAACCGAACGGTTATTGTGGAGGCGGGAGGCTTCGTGGATCGGCGCAGCGGCACCTGGACGCCAAACCTCCGTTACCAACCATACACGCCGTTACAGGGGAAGGGGCTGGTGGAAGCTGTAGATTACGTCCCGGCCTGTTCGGCACTGGTCCGGGTCAGTGTGGTGCGCCAGATTGGCCAGTTGGACGAACGTTTTTTCCTTCACTGGGACGACATCGACTTCTGCGCTCGGGTGCGTGAGGCTGGATACCGGGTGGTTTCGGTCCTAGACTCACCAGCGTACCATGGAGCAGAAAAGGGGTATAGTTCCATGACCCTTTACTATGATTTCCGCAATGCGCTCCTCTATTTCGGTAAACATTTTAACGGTGTCAGCCTGCTGCGCACCTACATGAACGTACTCAGCAATTACATGAGTTCTCTCGTTTATATGCGCTTAATGGGGAAGACGACTTTGGCCAACTACCTGGGTGAGGGGGTGTGTGACTTTCTAGCCGGACGTTTCGGTCGGTCCAGGACCAACCCTGCGGCACTGCGTGAACAACCGACCTCGAAGCATTCGGTACGGGATAATTCCCTCTGCGGTTGTACCAAGGTGATCCTGTTTGCCGTTGGCTCCTACGAGGAGATTGTCTCCGCACTGGCTGCCGTCAGGGTGCTGTCCCCCTTAGCCTCCCTTGCAGTCGTAGTGGCGGCGGACCGCGCCGAAGCCTACCGCTTGCCGGGAGTCGATCGACTGATCGTCTATGACCTTCTGAAGGACGGCCTGGCGGCGAGGCTTAAAACAGCGGGGGATATTCTGGCGGAACGCTATTCCTACGGGGTTACCGCCGGAAAGGGGTTCACCATCCCTTATGCTTTCCTGCTGGGCCGCAATTTCACCTTTGAACCGGACGGTGCTTTGGCGCTTTCCGAAGTCTCCTGGAAAAGTGTGTGGAAGCTGCCGACAGCTCTACTATTGGGCAAGCTCTGCGCCGCACTTCTGCTGATTCCCGCTTGTGCCGCGGCACGTATTAGAGTCAAGCTGGCAAAGGAACCTTCCTTATGAATATTTTCATCCTCGGCGCAGGCCCTACAGGACTCGGTGCCGCATATAATCTGAATAATTCCGGCCAGACCGGATGGCGCCTATTCGAGCGCAACAGTCACGCAGGCGGCTTGTCCGCTTCATTTCTCGACAATCGCGGCTTTACCTGGGACATTGGGGGGCACGTCCTCTTCTCCCACTACGACTATTTCGACAAGGCCATCGAAGAGGCTTTGGGATTCGAACATTTCAACCATCTTAGGGAAAGCTGGATCAGAATCCTGCAGACTTGGGTGCCTTATCCATTCCAGAACAATATCCGCCATCTGCCCGCGGAGGCTCTTGAAGCTTGTTTAGAGGGTCTTCGCTCTCAGCGGCCTGATCTAGAGAGAAGTGCCAATTTTCGCGAATGGATGGATGCGATCTTCGGTGAGGGTATTGTCAGGTACTTTATGGAGCCCTACAACCGAAAGGTCTGGGGGGTGCCGCTGGAGACGATGGGTAAGGAATGGCTTGGCGAGCGGGTGAGTGTAGTGGATTTCGCCCGGGTAAAGAAGAACATTGCAGAGCAGAGGGATGACGTGAACTGGGGGCCGAACAACCGGTTCAAATTTCCCAAATTTGGCGGTACCGGGGCGATTTTTGAAGGAATTGCCCGACCGTTCCGCGATCAGATTTCTTTTGATCATGATCTGGTGGCGGTGGATCTGGAGGCAAAAGAGGTCACTTTTGCCAACGGCCGTACAGAACATTATGATGTGCTGATCAATACCACTCCGCTTGATTGTTTCATCAAGAAGTGCGTAGCTGTTCCGGATGCTGTTCGTGATGCTGCAAAAGAACTGGTACACAATGGCGGGCTGATCGTCGGACTTGGATTTGCCGGTAAAAGGATCGACCCCAAATGCTGGATGTATTTCCCCGAAGCGAATTCACCTTTCTATCGAGTGACGAATTTCTTCAATTATTCTCCATATAACGTTCCTAACGGAGACGTCGATAACTATTTCTCCCTGATGTGCGAGACGACCTACTCACCCCACAAGCCGGTGGACAAGGAGCGAATCATTGAAGATACCATCCAGGGTCTGGTCAACACCGGAATGATCACCGAAGAAGAGCGTGGCCGGATCTTCAGCCGCTATCTCATCGATATCCCGTATTCCTATCCGGTGCCGACAGTTGGACGGGATAAAGCCCTCGGGGTTATCCAACCCTGGCTGGAATCTCAGGGTGTGTTTTCCCGCGGTCGTTTCGGAGCCTGGAAATATGAGGTGGGAAATATGGACCACTCCTTCATGCAGGGTGTCGAAATCGCGGAGCGGATCTTGCTCGGTACTGACGAAAGAACCATCAACGGAAAGATGTGAGTGTTGTTGATTGTGTCTCGCTTAGTCTGTGCTTGCACGCTGAACCGCTTCCTACTCCTCCGAAGTAGCTTGCCGGGTTAGCGCGAAAGTGTGTGTGCCTTTGGCAAAGAACCTGAAGGATAACAGGCGGAGACTGGATAGAAAAATTGCGTTAGGCGTACGCCTTACAATGGCAGTAGATTATGAAGAGCTTTCTTTACTCTCTCCTGGTCCCCGACCGCTAATTCTCCGGCTTTTCTGATGATCAATTGTTCTTCCAGGGTGAACAATTTCATTCGTACGATTGATGCTGACGGTAGTCCGGCGGAATCCAAGTCCTGGATTTCGATATCAAGAGGCCAATCAGAATTCTTGGCGCTCGAACAATTACGCGGACTCGGGATGTTACGGAACTGATGGAATGAACGTCAACGGTACGTTTTGAGGTAATAATTCAGCAATTAAACAACACAACCCTGATGTAGGGGCACGGCGCGCCGTGCCCAGATTGGGCTAGGCATGCCTAGCCCCTACCATTAATATGATTAATTGTCCCCGTAATAAGTGGCTTCTGACCGAAGTTTATTGTGCCTGCGCGCCGAAGCGATGCAGCGCGATAGAGGGGCCTCTAGCGTAGCGAGCGAGAGGAAGGATTCCGATTTTGTTGACAAATATATTTATTTCTATAAGATAACGAGTTCACTGATGCATTGAACATGAGTAGAAAAAGGAGAGCGGAATGTACAAAATAGCCGTGATCGGTGGGGACGGAACCGGCCCCGAGGTCGTTCGTGAAGGTCTGAAGGTTCTGGATGCGGTCAACAGCAAGTACGGGATCAAGATGGAGTATACGCCGTTTGATTTCGGTGGAGAGCGCTATCTGCGTACCGGCGAGGTGCTGCCGGAGTCGGCGGTTTCCGACCTGCGTCAGTTTGACTCCATCTTCCTTGGCGCCATTGGCCATCCTGATGTAAAGCCCGGAATCCTCGAGAAGGGGATTCTGCTGAAGCTTCGCTTTGAGCTGGATCAGTACATCAACCTGCGCCCTGTTAAGCTCTACCCGAACGTGGAAACCCCGCTGAAAGATAAGAAACCTGAAGATATCGATTTCGTGGTGGTTCGTGAGAACAGTGAGGGACTTTATACCGGTACCGGCGGTGTGCTGAAAAAGGGTACTCCGGATGAGGTTGCCATCCAGACCTCCATCAATACCCGTAAGGGTGTCGAGCGCTGTCTCCGCTATGCCTTTGAATATACCCGCAAGCGCAACAAGAACAAGACTTTGACCCTCTGCGGCAAAACCAACGTCCTTACTTTTGCCTTTGATCTCTGGGAGCGTACCTTCCATGAACTTGGCGACAAAGATTATGCCGATATCAAACGTGAATACGCCCACGTTGATGCGACCACCATGTGGATGGTGAAAAATCCCGAGTGGTTCGACGTAATTGTGACCGATAACATGTTTGGTGACATCATTACCGACCTCGGCGCCATGGTTCAGGGCGGTATGGGCATCGCTTCCGGCGGTAATATCAATCCGGAAGGTGTTTCCATGTTCGAGCCGATCGGCGGCAGCGCACCGAAGTATACCGGCAAGAACGTGATCAACCCGATGGCGGCAATCGGCGCCGCTCAGATGATGCTCGACATTCTTGGTGAAGAGAAGGCCGCGAAAGACGTCGAGACCGCCATGGTCAGCGTTATGCAGCAGATGAAGAGCATGAGCGCCGGCAAGATGGGCTACTCGACAACCGAGATCGGCGATATGGTTGCCAAGGCTGTCAGTTAACGGATAAAATTAAATTTTGATAAAATAGAGACCGTGGCTGATAGTGCTTCTTTCTCCTTTGCAATGCCGCTCAGGAAGGAAGCCACAGGTCGATTACGTAAGAAAAAGGGGGGCGGTATTCTACAGCCCCCCTTTCTTTTTAGTTGACAAGAGTCGTTTACTGTCAATAAAATTGTTAAATTTTCCGGCCGTCCGAACTTGGGCCGCCCTAGAGAGGAGACTGGCAAGACAATGGCAAAAAAACTGTGGAATGTCGCCATAGCCGGTGCCACTGGCGCCGTTGGCAATCAAATGATTGAGTGTCTTGAAGAGAGGAACTTTCCGATCGGAAAGATCAAATTCCTGGCAAGTGAGCGGAGTATCGGGAAGGTTCTGGAGTATAAGGGTAAACCGGTCCAGGTTGAACTTTTGGACCACGATGCCTTTGAGGGGATTGACATTGCCCTGTTCTCGGCCGGCGGCGGCAGATCGCTGGAGTTCTGTCCTTCCGCGGCGCGATCCGGAGCCGTTTGCATCGATAACTCAAGCGCCTGGCGGATGGACCCGGATGTGCCTCTTGTGGTGCCTGAGGTGAATCCCCACGCCATCGCCGGATATACGAAAAAGGGCATCATCGCAAACCCGAACTGTTCCACAATCCAGATGGTTGTGGCGCTCAAGCCGCTCCATGATTATGCTACTATCAAGCGGCTGGTCGTCTCCACCTACCAGGCGGTGTCCGGAACCGGCAAGAAGGCCATTGATGAACTTCGGGTACAGACCGGTGAGATGCTGAATGGGCGACCCGTGGAGGCGAAGGTCTATCCCCACCGGATTGCTTTCAACTGCCTGCCCCAGATTGATTCCTTCGAGCCGAACGGCTATACCAAGGAAGAGATGAAGATGGTCAACGAGACGGTGAAGATCATGGAGTCGCCTATCCGGGTGACGGCCACTACGGTGCGCGTACCGGTATTTTTTGGTCATTCCGAGTCGTTGAATATTGAAACGGAGAAAAAGATCACCGTTGCCAAGGCTTTTGAGCTTCTGAAAAATGCGCCCGGCTGCAAGTTGGTGGATGACGTAGCCAAGGGTGTCTACCCGATGCCGATTGATGCTGCCGGTCAGGACCTGACATTTGTCGGCAGGATTCGCGAGGACGAGTCGATCGATAACGGCCTGAATCTCTGGGTTGTTGCCGATAATATCCGTAAGGGAGCCGCAACCAATGCGGTGCAGATCGCCGAGATACTGATCAGGGATCACCTGAAGGGGTAATCTCCGATAGATTCGGACAAGAGGTTTCAGCAGGACTGAGACGCCCTTCCGGGCGTCTCGCTGTTTCTATGAGAACAATCAAGCTCACCATTGAATATGACGGAACGCAGTATGCCGGTTGGCAGATTCAGCCCAACGGTCTGGCCGTGCAGGAGGTGCTGGAGAAGGCCCTCTCCGGACTGCTGGAGGAAAAGGTCCGTGTTTTTTCTTCGGGACGAACCGATGCCGGTGTGCACGCCCGGGGGATGGTGGCGGCTTTCCAGACGGAGCGAACCATTCCGGTCAAGGCCTTCCGTGAGGGGCTGAATTCGCTGTTGCCGCCCGATATTGCCATCCGCGAGGCAGTCGAGGTACCGCCCGGGTTCAATCCGCGCCGCGATGCGGTTGCCAAGATTTATCGGTATACTATTTACAATTCACCGCGACGTTCACCACTGAATCGCTATTATGTCTGGCGCGTCGGCGAGACGCTGGATCTTGCTGTCATGCAGCGTGCCGCGGCTCTTTTTGTCGGTGAAAAGGATTTTGCCGCTTTCCGGGCCTCGAACTGCGCGGCAAAGACTACCGTGCGCCGGATCTATTCTCTGGACATTTTCCGGCGAGACGATATGATTGTTTTCGACGTGCGGGGCTCGGGGTTTCTGAAGAATATGGTGCGGATCATGGTGGGGACCCTCGTTGAAGTCGGCCGGGGGTCCATGGATATGCACGAGATTGAAAGTTTGTTTCAGGAGCTGGATCGGCGAAAAGCAGGCATTACCGCGCCACCGCAGGGTTTGTGTCTGGTTGAAGTCTTTTATTGATAACAAGGCCGGGATATTTTTGCTTGACAAGCGGCAGAGTATCGATTAATTTACCAGCTTTCAGTACGTCGCTGATTTTATTTCTTCATCTAGCTGTGAGGTTTCAATGAAAACGCAAGTACCCCGTTCTAAAGATATAACCAGGGATTGGTTTCTGGTCGATGTGGAAAATCAGGTCCTTGGCAGGGTCGCAACCCAGATCGCTACTGTGCTGCGTGGCAAGAACAAGCCCACCTACACTCCCAGCGTCGATACCGGTGATTTTGTGGTCGTGATAAACGCCGCAAAAATCGCCCTGACCGGCAACAAGCTCGCTGACAAGACCTACTACAGCCATTCCGGATTTCCCGGTGGGATCAAAGGCATTACTGCCGGCAAGCTTCTGGAAAAGAAGTCGGAAGATCTTATCCGGAAAGCGGTCAAGGGCATGCTTCCCAAAAACAAATTGGCAAGTCTGATGCTGAAGAAGCTGAAGATTTATGCCGGTTCGGCTCACCCCCACGAAGCTCAGCAACCGAAAGCTCTGTAGGGTAATACAAATTTCATTACGATAGTACCAGGAGAAGATACATGGCAGGAACACGCTTCTACGGCACCGGGAGAAGAAAATCATCCATCGCCAGAGTCTGGCTTAAGCCGGGCAGTGGCCTAATTACTGTGAACGATAAGAGCCTTGATGACTATTTCGGTCGGGAAACCTCGAAAATGGTGGTCAAGCAGCCTTTGGAATTCACTGAAAACGCCGACAAGTTCGACATCTACGTGACCGTCAAGGGCGGTGGAGACAGCGGTCAGGCCGGTGCCATCAAGCACGGGATCACCAAGGCTCTCCTGGAAGTTGACGGCGCTCTCCGTGGTGTCTTGAAGAAGGCCGGTTTTATTACCCGTGATTCGCGCGTCAAAGAGCGTAAGAAGTACGGTAAGAAAGCTGCCCGCGCAAGCTTCCAGTTCTCCAAGCGTTAAGATTTTATTCTGTTGTCATTTGTTTCAGAGGGGGGAATCCATACGGGTTTCCCCTTTTCTGCGTCCACAAACAGTTTATTCCCTGACGATGTCAGTGGGATGGCTCGATCCTCATACCAACTTTTCTTTCCCAAAGGAGATCTCGCATGCTAAAGGTTGCGGTTGTTGGTGCTAGCGGCTATACCGGTGTTGAACTACTGAGGATTCTCTCCGGTCACCCTGAAGTTGCGGTTACCTGTGTCACTTCCGAGAGAAGTGCCGGTAAGACGGTTGGCGAGATTTTTCCGTCGGTTCGGGATCGTTACACCCAGGTACTTGAAAAACTCGAACCGATTCGGGTCTGTGAAAAGGCCGATTTCATTTTTACCGCGTTGCCGCATCAGGCTGCAATGCTGGTAGTGCCGGCCTTTTTGGAGATGGGCAAGAAAGTTGTTGATCTGTCCGCGGACTACCGCTTTCATGACCCCTCACTCTATGAGGCGTGGTATGAACCCCATATGAACCCCGATGTCCTGGCCAAGGCGGTGTACGGACTTCCCGAACTGCACCGTCAGGCAATCTCCGAATCGGATCTGGTCGGGAACCCGGGTTGTTATCCCACCAGCATCATCCTCGGGCTCGCTCCCTTGCTGCAAAAGGGCCTGCTCGATCTTTCCAGCATCATTGCCGACTCCAAGTCTGCCGTCAGCGGTGCCGGTAGAGGCGCGAAGGTTGATACGCTGTTTTGTGAGGTGAACGAAGGTTTCAAGGCCTATGGAATCGCCTCTCACCGTCATACCCCGGAAATTGAGCAGGAGCTATCCCTGCTTGCCGGGCAGCAGGTAACCATCTCCTTTACTCCGCATCTGGTCCCGATGGACCGCGGCATTCTCTCGACGATCTATGCTTCCCTGACGAAAGACCATTCGGTTGAGCAGCTGCTTTCGTTCTACCGGGAGTTCTATCGCAATGAAGGGTTCGTCAGGGTGTTGCCCGAAGGCGTGTATCCGTCAACTCTGCATGTGCGGGGCTCCAATTTCTGCGACATCGGCTTGACGGTTGATAAACGAACCGGCCGAGTGATTGTGGTATCCGCTATCGATAATCTGGTCAAGGGTGCTTCGGGGCAAGCGGTGCAGAATATGAATATTTTGAACGGCTTTCCCGAAAATCTCGGCCTTGACGCGTTGCCATTGTTTCCCTGATGCCCTTTCTCCCCATTACCCGTGAGGAAGCCTGTCAGCTTGGCTGGCCGGAATTGGACATCATTTTTGTCAGTGGTGATGCCTATATCGACCATCCCTCTTTTGGCATTCCTCTGCTTGCCCGACTTCTCGAATCCCGCGGCTTTCGGGTCGGGATTATTCCGCAACCGGACTGGCGGACGAAAGAATCCTTTATGGTTCTGGGACGGCCGAAACTCTTTTTCGCCGTGTCGGCAGGGGCGATGGATTCGATGGTTGCGCATTATACACCGGCCAGGAAACTTCGTCGCGATGATGCCTATACCCCGGGGAATCGTCATGGCGCCCGGCCCAATCGGGCAGCCATAGTCTACACCAGTCGTCTGAAAGAGGCTTTCAAGGACGTGCCGGTGGTTCTCGGGGGCATTGAGGCGAGTCTTCGACGTTTTGCGCACTATGACTACTGGGAAGATCGCGTGCGTCGCTCTATTTTGTTCGATGCCAAGGCCGACCTCCTGGTGTACGGGATGGGCGAGCATCCTCTTCTCGAGATTGCCGAAGGATTTCGCCGCGGCGAGGCTCTCGCCGGTCTGCACCAGGTCAGGGGCACAGCCTGGATCGGCGACATCAATCGACTTGCCGCCATTTCCGGCACTGTCTGCGAACTTCCTTCCTGGGAAGACGTATCCGGGGATAAACGTGCGTTTGTGCAGGCTTTCCGATTGACCGAACAACAGATGAATTCGCACAACGGTTCAGTGGTTGTGCAAAAACATGGTGACCGGTACCTGATCTGTAACGCCCCGGCACTCGCACTTTCACCGCAGGAACTGGATGAGGTCTATGCCCTGCCTTTTGAAAAAGCACCCCATCCGTCGTATAAGGAGCCGATTCCCGCCTATGAGCAGATCCGTGCATCAATAACGACGCACCGTGGCTGTTTGGGCGGTTGCGCATTTTGCGCAATAACCCATCATCAGGGCAAGGTGGTGCAGTCTCGTAGTGAAGCTTCGATTCTGCAGGAAGTCGGAAAGCTTGCATCATACCCGTGGTTTAAGGGCACTGTTACCGACCTTGGCGGGCCTACGGCCAATATGTATGGCGCCGGATGTTGCGATGAAAATGCGCTGCGGAAGTGCCAGAGGCCCAGTTGTATTTATCCGGCCCTTTGCAAAAATCTGCGCTTGGCGGACCGTGAGTCTGCAAGCCTCTTGAAAAAGGCGCGAAACGTTCCCGGTGTCAAGCACGTTGCCGTTGCTTCCGGCGTACGCTTTGATCTGTTTTCCCGTCAGCCGGAATATTTGCGGGAACTTTTGTCTCATCATGTGGGAGGACTGCTGAAGGTTGCTCCCGAACATCTCGTCGATACCGTGACCAAGCAGATGCGCAAGCCGGGACGGGAAGTTTTTGAGCGTTTTCTGGCGCATTTTCGTACGGAGATTGCCCGGCTCGGCAAGCGATATGCCGTTGTCCCTTATCTGATGTCGGGACATCCCGGTTGCACCCTGAATGACATGGTTGATGCTGCCGTGATTTTAAAGCGACTGGGCTTGAAGGTGGAGCAGGTTCAGGATTTTACCCCGACTCCCGGGACTCTTTCTACCTGTATCTACCATACCGGTCTCGACCCGTACTCCGGCAAAAATGTCTATGTCGCCAAAAGTGACCGCGAGAAAAGCCTGCAGAAGTCACTTTTGCTCTACCACCTACCGCAAGAGCGCGCAGCTATCTTGAAGGCATTGGAGGCAGCCGGGCGTAAATCGGTTGCTCAGGAGTTATTGCCTCGATGTGTAGGTGAACGGGTGGCAGTTGCGAAGGGCAGAGTCGCGCGACGCAAATAACGCGTCAAGAAGATCTTTTCGGATAACAGATTTTGTGAGAAAAAAATCTTGACAAGGAATGTAAAGGGAGATATAAGGAGTATCTTCGTTTCAGCGAAGAACCGTATTGGCAAGTTCTGAAGATGCTTATAGCTTGCTGGCGTAGCTCAACTGGCAGAGCAGCTGACTTGTAATCAGCAGGTTGCGGGTTCGAGTCCCATCGCCAGCTCCATATGATAGTAGTGCTGATCTTCCCTGGAGGGATTCCCGAGTGGCCAAAGGGAACAGACTGTAAATCTGTCGTCGGACGACTTCGGAGGTTCGAATCCTCCTCCCTCCACCATAACAACTGCAGAAGAAGTCCGAAGGCGTTGCTTGCAGGAGACGACAGTCGCATGCACTGGAAGTAATGAAGGTCGGTTTTCTTCAAAAATCTTCATAGCAGATTTAGCGGGAGTAGCTCAGTTGGCTAGAGCGTCAGCCTTCCAAGCTGAGGGTCGCGGGTTCGAGTCCCGTTTCCCGCTCCATTTTGTGTGCCCACATAGCTCAGGCGGTAGAGCACTTCCTTGGTAAGGAAGAGGTCATCGGTTCAAGTCCGATTGTGGGCTCCATTTTTTCCGAAACACTCATCTGAATACAACCAAAAATAGCGAACAGTATCAAAGGTTCTGACGCAGGAGGGATACCAAGATGGCGAAGGCGAAATTTGAGAGGACAAAGCCGCACGTAAACATAGGAACGATCGGTCACGTTGACCATGGTAAGACAACGCTGACGGCTGCGATAACGAAGGTATTGGCAACGAAGGGTGGGGCAGAGTTCAAATCGTTCGACCAGATCGACAATGCCCCGGAAGAGCGTGAGCGTGGTATTACGATTGCGACAGCACACGTGGAGTACCAGACGGAAAACCGTCACTATGCCCACGTCGACTGTCCGGGCCATGCCGACTACGTCAAGAACATGATCACCGGTGCAGCGCAGATGGACGGTGCGATCCTGGTTGTCTCTGCGGCTGATGGCCCGATGCCCCAGACCCGCGAGCACATTCTGCTTGCCCGTCAGGTTGGTGTTCCCTACATCGTTGTGTTCCTGAACAAGGCTGACATGGTGGATGACGAAGAACTCCTCGAGTTGGTTGAGTTGGAAATCCGCGAGCTGCTTTCCGCCTATGATTTCCCCGGCGACGATGTGCCCATCATCAAAGGTTCTGCGCTGAAGGCCCTCGAGGGTGATACCGGCGAGCTGGGTGAGCAAGCGATCTTCAAGCTGATGGATGCGGTTGACAGCTACATTCCCGAGCCGGAGCGTGCCATTGACAAGCCGTTCATCATGCCGGTGGAAGACGTTTTCTCCATTTCCGGCCGTGGTACGGTCGCAACCGGCCGTGTTGAGCGTGGTATCGTCAAGGTTGGTGAAGAGGTTGAGATCGTCGGTATCCGTCCGACCCAGAAGACCACGGTAACCGGTGTTGAGATGTTCCGCAAGCTGCTGGATGAAGGACGAGCCGGTGACAACATCGGAGCCCTGCTGCGTGGTGTGAAGCGTGAAGAGATCGAGCGCGGACAGGTATTGTCAAAGCCCGGTTCCATTACCCCGCACACGAAGTTCAAGGCCGAAGCCTACATTCTGACCAAAGAAGAAGGTGGACGTCACACCCCGTTTTTCAACGGCTATCGTCCGCAGTTCTACTTCAGGACAACAGATGTGACCGGGATTGTTGACCTGCCTGCCGGCACCGAGATGGTAATGCCTGGCGACAACGTGGCGGTAACGGTTAACCTGATTACCCCGATCGCCATGGACGAAGGTCTCCGTTTTGCAATTCGCGAAGGCGGCCGTACGGTCGGCGCCGGTGTCGTGAGTTCAATTATCGAGTAATGGTTATCAGCAGGAGGCATTGTGCCTCCTGCTGCTTTAGCTAAAAGGAATACACACATGAGAGATATAATTACCCTTGGTTGTACTGAGTGTAAGCAGCGAAACTATACGACAACAAAAAACAAGAAAAATACTCCGGGTAAGCTGGAATTGAAAAAATATTGCCGCTTCTGTCGTAAGCACACTCCCCATAAGGAAACAAAGTAGCACTGTGTCGCTGATATTTGCTGCACGGTTTTACTTGTATGCAGGCCAGTAGCTCTAACGGCTAGAGCACCGGTCTCCAAAACCGGGTGTTGTGGGTTCGAATCCCTCCTGGCCTGCCATTTTCTTCTTAGACTACGATTACCGTAAGGGGTTGCACGTGTTAGCCAAGACAAAAAGTTTCCTTGATGAGGTGAAGGCAGAACTGCACAGGGTAACATGGCCTACCAGGAAAGAAACGATATCCACCACCTGGGTAGTCGTCTTCATTGTTCTTCTGATAGCATTTTATCTTGGGTTTTGTGATGTGATTCTTGCGAGAGTAATGAAAGTCATTTTGAGCTAAGGTAAAAATCATGTCGAAAAAATGGTACGGGATACATACCTATTCCGGCTTTGAAAATAAAGTCAGGCTCTCCCTTCAGGAGAGAATCAAAAATCTGGACCTTGAAGAATTTTTCGGGGAGATTTTGATCCCCTCGGAAACTGTTGTCGAATTAAAAAAGGGCGAGAAGAGAACGTCATCCAGGAAATTCTTTCCCGGATATATTCTCGTCAATATGGAACTGAATGATGAAACCTGGCACATTGTGAAGGAAACTTCCAAGGTTACGGGTTTTGTTGGTGGGAATACTCCGGTTCAGATCCCTGATGAAGAGGTGTTCAAGATCACCCAACGCATGGAGGAAGGGGCGGAAAAACCGAAACCGAAAGTCCTTTTTGAGGTGGGTGAAACGGTTCGTGTCATAGACGGTCCGTTTCTTAATTTCTCTGGGGTTGTGGAGGATGTTAAACCCGATAAAGGAAAATTACGCGTTATGGTTAGTATTTTTGGTCGTGCTACTCCAGTGGAATTGGAGTTTATGCAGGTCGAGAAGTGCTAAGGTTGAGGTGAGCTGGTTGCTCGCTTGATCTGGATCTTGGCAGGGATCAAAGCCGAAGATTAACACACTGATAAAAGGAGTTCTGAGATGGCGAAAAAGATTACCGGATATATAAAACTGCAGATTCCGGCGGGGAAGGCAAATCCTTCACCCCCCGTTGGTCCTGCGCTCGGCCAGCACGGCGTTAATATAATGGAGTTTTGCAAAGCTTTCAATGCAAAGACCCAGGCTGATGAAGGCACCATTACACCTGTTGTCATCACTGTTTATGCGGACAGGTCTTTCAGCTTTGTGACAAAAACTCCGCCTGCATCCGTTCTGATCAAGAAAGCGATTGGCCTTGAAAAGGGTTCCAGTGTTCCGAACAAGGATAAAGTAGGCAAGCTTACCAAGGACCAGGTTAAAGAGATCGCGCAGAAAAAGATGCCGGACTTGAATGCCGCAAGCCTTGAGGCCGCAATACTGACAATTGAAGGCACTGCCCGCAGCATGGGCGTTGAGATTGTTTGAATAAAGAGAGGGTGAAATCCAATGTCACAATTTTCTAAAAAACAAAAAGAGGCCCGTGCCAAGGTTGATCGTTCGCGCACCTATTCCTTAAATAATGCCATTGAGATTGTAAAGGAAAGCTCTTACTGTAAATTCGACGAGACAGTTGATCTTGTGGTTCGTCTCGGAGTTGACCCGCGCCATGCAGATCAGATGGTTCGAGGTGCAGTCGTTCTTCCTAATGGCCTTGGAAAAGAGGTCAGGGTTCTGGTCTTTGCCAAGGGTGAGAAAGAGCGTGAAGCTCGCGATGCCGGTGCAGATTATGTCGGTTCCGATGATCTCGTGGCCAAGATTCAAGAAGGCTGGTTTGAATTTGATATGGCCATTGCGACCCCCGACATGATGGGTGTGGTTGGTAAAATCGGTAAACTGCTCGGCCCTCGTGGCCTGATGCCTAATCCGAAGGTCGGCACGGTAACCTTTGATGTTGAGCGTGCTGTCAAGGAATGTAAGGCCGGTAAGGTTGAATATCGGGTCGAAAAGGCCGGAATTATACATGCGCCGGTTGGAAAGGTCTCCTTTGAGAATGAACAGCTCAGAGGAAATATTGTCGCGTTGATTGAAGCGCTGATCAAGTCCAAGCCGTCCGCTGCAAAAGGGACCTATATCCGGAAGATTTCAATGTCCTCGACAATGGGACCTGGTGTTCCCTTGGATGTTGCCGACGTTTCAGGACAGTTGATATAGTTTGGCTTAATCGCCAAAGTCAAAGAAAGCAGGTGCTTGCGGGTAATTTGCCGCAAGCTTAAGTGAATTGGCAGCCTGCCGAGACTTGCGGTTCGTAACTGATTTAGTACGCTCCAGACTTTGGCGGGGTCATTATGATCCTTACATCACAAAGAAAGGAGGGAGACGCTTGAATAGGGAAAATAAACAGCAAATCATCACTGAATTTCACGAAAAGCTGAAAAATGCGAAAGCGGTTTTTTTGGCGGATTTTCGTGGAATGAACGTTACTCAAGCTACTAAATTGAGAAACGATCTTCGCAATGCATCTGTAGAATATAAAGTTATCAAGAATACCCTGCTCGAGCTTGCATCAAAGGGGACAGACATCGAGACGCTTAGCTCTCACTATGCTGGTCCGACAGCTATCGCAATCAGTTACGATGATCCGGTCGAGGCAGCTAAAGTTCTGACCCGATGCGCAAAAGAGCAACAGGCTACCTTCAAGCTGAAGGCGGCCGTACTCTCTGGTAAACCCATTTCAGTCGCCGATATCCAGGCATTGGCTGATCTGCCGAGCCGTGAGGTTCTCATTGCCAAGATGCTTGGTACCATGAATGCGCCGATAACCAATTTTGTTGGTACTCTTGCCGCAGTTCCTGGAAGTTTCGTCCGTGCACTTGACGCAATCCGGGCCAAAAAAGAAGGAAATTAGAAAATAACCCGCTAACCACGTTTTATAAAAATATTTGGAGGAAATGAAAATGGCCGAAATTACCAAGGCTGATGTAATTAGCTTTATTGAAAACATGTCCGTGCTCGAGCTTTCCGAGCTCGTGAAAGAACTCGAAGACAAATTCGGTGTTTCTGCTGCTGCACCTGTTGCAGTTGCCGCTGCTGCTGCTCCCGTTGCCGAAGCAGCAGAAGAAAAAACTGAATTCGATGTTATCCTCAAGGCTGCCGGCGCTAACAAGATCGGTGTTATCAAGGTTGTACGCGCACTCACCGGCTTGGGCCTCAAGGAAGCTAAGGACCTCGTTGATGGTGCTCCTCAGCCTGTCAAGACCGCAGTTGCCAAAGAAGAAGCTGAAGATGCCAAGAAGCAGCTTGTCGAGGCTGGCGCTGAAGTGGAAGTTAAATAACCCTTACAATATCCATTCCTACCTGAGCCAAGGTTGCTTCGTGCGGCCTTGGCTGTTCTATTTTCGTTGAGAAGACCCCAATAATTTGCCGTTAACCTTGCATCTCGCGTGAAATATCTTACCCTATGCGAGGTAGGGTTTATCTTCTCAGGCACTCACCAAAGGAGAATATATGGCTTATTCAATTGCGAATAACCACCTTTTGCGTAAGAACTTCGCCAAAATTAAAAAAATTATCGATATACCCAACCTGATTGACATACAGAAAAACTCCTATAAACGTTTTCTCCAAGTTGATGTGCCTGCCGAAGCGAGGAAAAACTATGGGTTGGAGTCGGTATTCAGAAGTGTCTTCCCGATAAAGGATTTTACTGAAACTTCCTCGCTCGAGTATGTTTCCTATTCTCTCGGGATACCG
Source organism: Deltaproteobacteria bacterium (assembly GCA_009668975.1). Classification (GTDB taxonomy): domain Bacteria; phylum Desulfobacterota; class Desulfuromonadia; order Geobacterales; family Geobacteraceae; genus RPRC01. The sequence continues at coordinate 72,391 of SBEG01000012.1, forward strand.
AAGTACGATGTAGAAGAATGTCATCAACGCGGAATGACCTATGCCGCACCGATGAAAGTCAAGGTTCGCCTTGTCATTTGGGATGTAATTAAAGAGACTGCCGCCCGCGCCGTACGCGAAGTAAAAGAGCAGGAAGTGTATTTTGGCGAGATCCCTCTCATGACCGAGAACGGTACTTTTATTATAAATGGTACCGAGAGGGTTATCGTCAGCCAGTTGCACCGCTCCCCGGGTGTTTTCTATGATCACGATAAAGGTAAAACGCATTCCAGCGGAAAAGTTCTTTATTCCGCGAGGGTAATCCCGTATCGCGGGTCCTGGCTGGACTTTGAATTTGATCATAAGGATATCCTTTTCGTCCGGATCGACCGGCGCCGGAAAATGCCGGCAACTGTTCTGCTGAAGGCGCTCGGCTATACCGCGGAAGAACTCATCAATTATTATTATAAGAGCGAAACTGTTTTTCTTGGTGAGCAGATGCGTAAGCATGCCGACCCTGAGTTGCTCATTAATCAGAAAGCTCATTTTGATATTACCGATCCGGAAACCGGTGAGACCATAATCAAGGCAAATCGTAAATTCACCAAGGCCGCCATCAAAAAGATGACGGACCACGGTATCAAATATATCCCTATTACCGATGAAGATATTCTCGGAAAGTTTGCTTCGCATGACGTTGTTGATCCTGCTACAGGTGAGGTTGTTGTTGAGTGCAATGAAGAAATCACCCTGAGTAAACTCGAGGAATTGAAATCGCACGGGATTGAATCGTTTGAGATGCTGTTCATCGATAATCTTCACGCAACATCATCTTTGCGTGATACCGTTCTTATCGATAAAATAAGCACAACGGATGAAGCTCTGATCGAGATCTACCGTCGCCTGCGTCCTGGTGACCCTCCAACATTGAAAAGCGCTCAGGCATTGTTCGAAAATCTCTTTTCAAACCCGGAGCGTTATGATCTTTCCCCAGTTGGCCGCTTGAAGTTGAATTACAAGCTCGGTCTCCAGGTGCCCCTTGAGTGCCAGACACTTACCAAGCCTGATGTTCTCGAGGTTGTGCGCTACCTGATCGATCTGAAAAATGGCAGGGGTACCATTGACGATATCGACCATCTCGGGAATCGCCGGGTCAGGGCGGTCGGGGAACTGCTGGAAAACCAGTACCGGATCGGCCTGGTGCGAATGGAACGGGCGATTAAGGAACGCATGAGTCTGCAGGAAGTTGAAAACCTCATGCCTCACGATCTGATTAATTCGAAGCCTGTTTCGGCAGTTGTAAAAGAGTTTTTCGGCTCTTCGCAGCTTTCCCAATTCATGGATCAGACAAATCCGCTCTCCGAGGTTACCCATAAGCGGCGTTTGTCCGCTCTCGGACCTGGTGGTCTGACTCGGGAAAGGGCTGGTTTCGAGGTGCGCGACGTTCACCCGACCCACTATGGTCGTGTTTGCCCAATTGAGACCCCTGAGGGACCGAATATCGGTCTGATAGCGTCTCTGTCAACCTATGCACGCATCAATAAACACGGTTTTGTCGAGACTCCCTACCGCATTGTCAAAGGCGGAACGGTAACAGACGAAGTCCGTTTCTTCTCCGCCTTGGAGGAGGAAGGCCATGCAATTTCACAGGCTGATGCTCAGGTTGATGAAAACGGCAGGTTTACTGATGATTACGTTTCCGCTCGTAAAGGTGGGGAGTTTGTTCTTATTGGACGAGACGAAGTCGAATTGATGGATGTCTCGCCGCTGCAGCTGGTTTCCGTCGCCGCCTCCTTGATTCCCTTCCTGGAAAACGACGACGCGAACCGCGCGCTCATGGGTTCCAACATGCAGCGTCAGGCCGTTCCGCTGCTTCGGGCAGATTCTCCTCTGGTCGGAACCGGCATGGAGCGCGTCGTGGCTCGAGATTCCGGTGTTTCCGTTGTCGTTCGTCACACAGGCGTTGTTGAATCAGTCGATTCTTCACGTATTGTTGTGAAGATCGACGAGGAAGAATATGACGAGACCGGAACCGGTGTTGATATTTATAACCTGATCAAGTTCTCTCGCTCAAATCAAAATACCTGCATCAATCAGAAACCTGTCGTCAAGGTTGGTGACCATGTCAAACGTGGTGATATCATCGCAGATGGCCCTTCCACGGAAATGGGTGAACTGGCCCTTGGACAGAATATCCTGGTAGCCTTCATGCCCTGGGGCGGATACAATTTCGAGGACTCGATTCTCATCTCTGAAAAACTGGTAAAAGACGACCGTTACACTTCGATTCATATCGAAGAGTTTGAATGTGTCGCTCGTGATACGAAGCTGGGCAAGGAAGAAATTACCTCGGATATTCCGAATCTTGGCGATGAAGCTCTCAAGGACCTCGACGAGTCCGGCATCATCAGAATTGGTGCTGAAGTTAAACCCGGCGATATCCTTGTCGGCAAGATAACTCCGAAGGGGGAGACCCAGCTTTCACCCGAGGAAAAACTTCTCCGGGCAATTTTCGGCGAAAAAGCCGGCGATGTACGCGATACCTCGTTGCGAGTTCCACCTGGCGTCGAAGGTACCGTAATCGGCGCGAAAATCTTTTCTAGGAAAGGTTCCGATAAGGACAGCCGGACCGAGAGCATCGAGAAAGCCGAAGAAGAAAAGCTTCGTAAAGATGAAAAAGACGAGATAGCTATTATCCGTGCTGCCGCGGAAAGAAAACTCAAAAAGCTTCTGGTCGATAAAGTATCTTCGGTATCCCTCGAAAGTCGTGACGGAAAGACTCTTCTCGAAAAAGGCCGGAAAATTACCGAGGATGCACTTGCTGCGGTACCTATAGATCGCTGGGATGAAATTTCCGTTGAAGAGGCTGATGACGTTGAGGAAAAGGTTGCCCAGATATTGGCAACTCTGACTCAGCAGGTTGAGCTGATCAATTTCGTTTTTGACGATAAAATTCAGAAGCTGAAAAGAGGAGATGATCTCCCTCCTGGCGTTATCAAGATGGTCAAGGTTTATATTGCCATTAAACGTAAACTGCAGGTTGGGGATAAGATGGCGGGTCGGCACGGTAACAAGGGTGTCGTCTCCCGGATCCTTCCTGAAGAAGATATGCCCTACATGGAAGACGGGCGACCTGTTGAAATAGTACTGAACCCGTTGGGTGTTCCCTCTCGTATGAATGTGGGTCAAATCCTGGAAACACATCTGGGTTGGGCAGCAAAGGGTATCGGTTGGAAAATTGAGGAAATGCTTGCGAAAAGTTCTGCTGCAGATGCGATTCGTGATTTTATTTCTGATGTCTACGAATCCCCTGAAATGACAACTTTCCTGGGCACACTTGAAGAGAACGAACTCCGTGCCGTAGCGAAAAGGCTGCAGAGAGGTGTCCCGATGGCTTCTTCCGTTTTTGAGGGCGCCTCAGAGGAAAAGATCCGGGGACTCATGGAAAAGGCCGGGTTCGCCTCGTCCGGCCAGGTTGCACTTTTTGACGGACGGACCGGAGTGCCGTTTAAGCACAAGGTTACCGTCGGGATCATGTATGTGCTCAAGCTGCATCACCTAGTTGATGACAAGATCCATGCCCGCTCGATTGGTCCCTATAGTCTGGTAACACAGCAGCCTCTCGGCGGTAAAGCTCAATTCGGCGGTCAGCGTCTTGGGGAGATGGAAGTTTGGGCAATGGAGGCATATGGTGCTTCCTATGCGCTCCAGGAATTTCTCACGGTTAAATCCGATGACGTGGCAGGTAGAACCCGTATGTACGAAGCGATTGTAAAGGGGAAACACACCCTTGAGCCGGGTCTGCCTGAATCGTTCAACGTCCTCATCAAGGAACTCCAGTCACTGTGCCTAGATGTCGAGCTGTTGGAGATTGATGACGAATAAGCGTAATTACTTTCACCGAATGTCCGGCTACTGAAATGATGTTATCGGCATTTCCCGATTGGCTTCAAGAAGGAAGTGCCGGAAACATTGAAACGATAGTGATAGCTCAAAGGGCTTTAGCCCAGAGTGTTTGCCAGCTCCTAAACAAGGAGGATTGAATTTTGGAAGATTTTTTCAGTTTTTTCGAGAAACCTAAAGATCCGTTGCATTTTTCAGCCATACGCATTTCCATCTCCTCTCCCGAGAAGATCAGGGAACGTTCTTTTGGCGAGGTTAAAAAGCCGGAAACGATAAATTATCGCACCTTTAAACCAGAGCGTGATGGCCTTTTCTGCGCAAAGATCTTTGGCCCGACCAAAGATTATGAGTGTAATTGCGGTAAGTACAAACGCATGAAGCATCGGGGCATCGTCTGCGAAAAGTGCGGCGTAGAGGTTATTCCCTCAAAAGTCCGCCGGGAGCGGCTCGGTCATATCGACCTGGCAACTCCGGTTGCCCATATCTGGTTTCTTCGTTCCCTTCCTTCACGAATCGGAAACCTTCTGGATATTTCCTTGAAGGACCTGGAAAAAGTACTTTATTTCGAAGCCTATGCCGTCACAGACCCGAGGAATACCGGTCTGATCATCGGCGAGGTACTGAGTGAAGACCGTTATCAAAAGCTGAAAGAGGAATTTGCCGGTGATTTCGAGGCCGGAATGGGCGCAGCTGCCGTGCGTGAGTGCCTGAAATCTCTTGATCTTGATAATTTGTCGGTTAATCTGCGCACCGAGATGATTGATGCCACGAGTGAGGCAAAGCGGAAGAAGATTGCCAAACGGTTAAAAGTAGTTGATGCATTTAAGGCTTCCGGTAACAGACCCGAGTGGATGATCCTTGAATGTATTCCTGTTTTGCCGCCTGAATTGCGTCCTCTTGTGCCGCTTGACGGGGGCAGGTTTGCAACCTCTGACCTTAACGACCTCTACCGCCGGGTAATCAACAGAAACAATCGTTTAAAGCGTTTGATGGAATTGCAGGCGCCGGAAGTAATCATCCGCAACGAAAAAAGGATGCTGCAGGAAGCTGTCGACGCCCTGTTTGATAATGGCCGTCGTGGCAGAGCCATTGCCGGTCCGAATAAAAGACCGTTGAAATCCCTTTCGGATATGTTGAAGGGCAAATCTGGCCGTTTCCGTCAGAACCTGCTTGGAAAGCGTGTCGACTACTCAGGCCGTTCCGTTATCGTTGTCGGTCCGGAGCTTCGTTTGCATCAGTGCGGATTGCCCAAGAAGATGGCGCTCGAACTCTTTAAACCATTTATTTACAATAAGCTCGAAGAGCGAGGATTTGTAACCACGATTAAAAGTGCGAAAAAAATGGTCGAAAAGGAGCGTCCGGAAGTTTGGGACGTTCTGGAAGAGGTCATCAAGGAACATCCGGTCATGCTGAACCGTGCTCCTACTCTTCACCGTCTTGGTATCCAGGCTTTTGAACCTGTTCTTATTGAAGGAAAGGCGATTCAGCTTCATCCGCTCGTTTGTACTGCTTTTAACGCCGACTTCGACGGTGACCAGATGGCGGTTCATCTGCCGCTTTCCATCGAGAGCCAGGTGGAAGCGCGCGTTCTGATGATGAGTACCAACAATATCCTGTCGCCGGCACACGGCAAACCGATTATTGTCCCTTCTCAGGACATGGTTCTCGGTATTTATTATATGACCCGCGACAAGTACTTTGCGGAGGGTGAGGGGAAAATTCTCGCATCGCCCGCGGAGGTCCGTATGGCCTATGATTCCGGCGAGCTTGATATCCATGCCAGAATCAAGGTGCGGATGCGGAATCTTGCCTCTGATGAGAAAACACAGATTGTCGAGACAACAACCGGCCGCATACTCCTTAGGGAAATTCTGCCGGAGAATGTACCTTTTTCTGCCATTAATAAGGTTATGACAAAAAAGGAGCTCTCGAACCTTGTGGATATTTGTTATCGCCTCGCCGGTAACAAGGATACCGTTATTCTTGCGGATAGGCTAAAAGAGATAGGTTTCCGCTATTCAACGGAGGCTGGTATTTCCATCTGCATCGATGATATGGTTATCCCTGATGGAAAGCCGTTAATCATCGAAAAGGCGACTGATGAAGTCAAAGAGATTCAGAACCAGTATACGGAAGGTCTTATTACCGATGGAGAGCGTTATAACAAGGTAATTGACATCTGGGCCAAGTCTACTGAAGAGATTGCCAAGGAAATGTTGGACAATCTTTCCCGCGATACGGTTACTTCTCCTGACGGCAAAGAAATCAAAGTTCCTTCTTTCAACGCAATTCACATGATGGCCGATTCCGGTTCCAGGGGTTCTGCCCAGCAGATCAGGCAATTGGCCGGTATGCGTGGACTGATGGCTAAACCTTCCGGTGAGATCATTGAAACACCCATTACCGCAAACTTCCGGGAAGGATTGACGGTTCTGCAGTATTTTATTTCCACCCACGGTGCCCGTAAAGGTCTTGCCGATACTGCGCTCAAGACGGCTAACTCCGGATACCTGACGCGTAGATTGGTGGACGTTGCGCAGGATGCAATTATTACTGAGGATGACTGTGGCACGATTGATGGCCTGCTTGTCTCGGCACTGACCGAAGGTGGTGAGATCATAGAGCATATCGGCGATCGCATTCTCGGCCGAGTTGCTCTTGACGACATACTCGACCCCGTTACCGACGAAATCCTTGTTCCTGCCAATATTGAAATTGACGAAACGCTTGTTTCGAAGATTGAAGAAGCCGGTTTGGAGAAAGTCAAAATACGTTCCGTGCTTACCTGTCAAAGCAAGCGAGGAATTTGCGCGAAATGTTACGGCCGCGACCTGGCGAGAGGACATCTTGTCAACCTTGGTGAGGCAGTAGGTGTTATTGCTGCTCAATCGATCGGCGAACCGGGAACACAGCTCACGATGCGGACCTTCCATATCGGTGGTACTGCGTCACGGCATGCTGAACAAACATCGCTGGAATCACGCAATGAAGGTGTAGTCAAGTTCATCAACATCAACAGTGTTGCAACTGCGGACGGCAACTATATTGTTATGAACCGTAACGGTGAATTGGCAATTATTGATGAGACCGGACGTGAGAGGGAAAAGTACTCCATTGTCTACGGTGCTAAAATCAAGGTTGCACCTGGCTCGCAGGTCAAGGCAGGTGCGTCAATTGCTGAGTGGGATCCGTATACCATGCCGATCCTTACCGAAGTAAGTGGACGGATTAAATTTGGCGACATCATTGAGGGCGTAACCGTTGAAGAGCAGGTTGATGAGGTCACCGGTCTGTCACGTAAAGTTATTATCGAGTCCCGTGATGCTGATAAAAGGCCACGTATCGCAATCAAGGATGACAGCGGGAAGACGGTAAAGACTGTGGAGAGTGTTGTCGGCCGTTATTTTCTCCCTGTGGGGGCGAATATTTCCGTCCAGGAAGAGTCTTACGTTAATGCTGGTGATATCATAGCTAAAATTCCCCGTGAAACAACGAAAACCAAAGATATTACGGGTGGTCTGCCTCGTGTTGCTGAACTGTTTGAGGCACGTAAACCTAAAGACTTCGCAGTAATATCGGAAATCGACGGTTCCGTTTCGTATGGTAAGGATGCAAAAGGAAAAAGAAAAGTTATCGTCACTCCCGAGCAGGGTGAGGCAAAAGAGTATCTTATCCCTAAGGGGAAGCATATCAGTGTTCACGAAGGTGACTATGTAAGAGCTGGTGAAGCTCTTATGGATGGTTCCTCCAACCCTCATGATATCCTCAGGGTAATGGGCGTAAAGGAACTGGCAAAGTATCTTGTCGATGAAGTGCAGGAGGTCTACCGGCTTCAAGGCGTCAAGATTAATGATAAGCATATCGAGACCATAGTTCGCCAGATGCTTCGTCGCGTGCGCATTAAAGATGTTGGAGAGACAAGTTTCTTGATCGACGATCAGCTGGAAAGAAGTGTCTTTGAGGAAGAAAATGAGCGGGTGCTGGCAAATGGCGGCAAACCTGCCATGGCAGAACCTCTTCTACTTGGTATCACCAAAGCGTCACTATCAACCGAGTCATTTATTTCCGCTGCGTCCTTCCAGGAAACAACAAAAGTCTTGACACAGGCTGCCATTGAGGGTAAGGTTGACAACCTTCGTGGTCTCAAAGAGAACGTTATAATGGGTCGCTTGATCCCCGCAGGGACAGGGCTTGCACGCTATCGCAACTTGAAGCTTGTTGTGGAAAACGTACAGGAAGTAGAGGCGGATGATCAAGAAGAGACTGCTGAGGAAATAAGTTAAAGCAAAAGGTTTTTGCAAGAAAAATGCTTGACAAGGACTAGTTGTTTTGTTATTTTTGTACGGTTTTCGCTTCTGCCGAGGACTATGTGCTTCGGCCAGATTTTGCTGTGTTTAGGAGATAATTGATAATGCCAACCATAAATCAGTTGATACGCATCGGCAGGGAAAGTAAGAAAGATAAATCTACAGCTCCGGCGCTTAAGTCATGTCCTCAGAAGAGGGGAGTTTGTACGAGGGTTTATACTACTACGCCGAAAAAACCGAACTCGGCGCTTCGAAAGGTTGCGAGGGTTCGTTTGACCAATGGTCTGGAGGTTACCTCCTATATTCCAGGTGTTGGTCATAACCTGCAGGAGCACTCAGTTGTTCTGATCAGGGGCGGAAGGGTAAAAGACCTTCCTGGTGTGCGCTATCATATCGTTCGTGGCACTTTGGATTCTGTCGGCGTTAAAGACAGGAAGCAGGGTCGTTCCAAGTACGGTGCTAAGAGACCAAAGTAAAGAACCGGAGTGAGAGGTTGATATGCCCAGGAGAAGAGAAGTAGCGAAGAGAATTATATTGCCTGATCCGAAGTATAATGACCGGGTAGTTGCAAAGCTTATTAACATTTTAATGCTTGATGGGAAGAAGAGTACCGCGGAGCGAGCCCTGTATGGCGCTCTTGAGCTGGTCGCCAAGAGAACTAGTGAAGATCCGATTAAGGTCTTCAAAAAGTCCCTTGATAATATCCGTCCTGTGCTTGAGGTTAAGTCTCGACGTGTTGGTGGTTCTACGTACCAGGTTCCTGTTGAGATTCGTGCCGAGCGCCGTACATCTCTTGCAATGCGTTGGTTGGTGAAGTATGCGGATGCGAGGGCTGAAAAGACTTTGACGGATAAATTGGCTGGCGAGATCGTGGATGCCTACAATAACCGTGGGTCTGCGGTTAAGAAGCGCGAAGATACGCATAAGATGGCTGAGGCGAACAGGGCTTTTGCACACTACCGCTGGTAGTTTCAAGATAGATTGTCTTTGAGGAGTTTTTTGTGGCACGTTTAGTACCTTTAGAGAAAACGCGTAATATTGGCATAATGGCGCATATTGATGCGGGCAAGACAACGACAACCGAGCGTATTCTCTATTATACCGGTGTTTCTCATAAGATCGGCGAAGTCCATGACGGAACTGCAACCATGGATTGGATGGAGCAGGAGCAGGAGAGGGGTATTACGATTACTTCTGCGGCGACTACCTGTTCTTGGAAAGATCATCGCATCAACATTATTGATACGCCAGGTCACGTGGATTTTACCATCGAAGTTGAGCGCTCATTGCGTGTTTTAGACGGTGCGGTAGCCGTTTTCTGCTCTGTTGGCGGGGTTGAGCCTCAGTCAGAGACCGTATGGAGGCAGGCTGACAAGTACTGTGTTCCCAGGATCGCATTTATCAATAAGATGGACAGGGTTGGTGCTGATTTCTTTCGTGGCGTTGCTATGATAAAGGATCGTCTTAAGGCGAACCCTTTGCCCATTCAGCTTCCGATCGGCAAGGAAGACACTTTTACCGGCGTCATTGACCTTGTTGAGATGAAGGCGATCATCTGGGATGATGAATCTCTGGGTGCAACATTCAAGGTTACCGATATACCTGAAGATGAACTTGACCTTGCCACAGAGTACCGGGAAAAGATGATCGAAGAGTTGTCGGGCAATGATGACGCTTTGATGGAGAAGTATCTTGCCGGTGAGTCGTTGACCGTGGAAGAGATTCGCTCCGCGATCAGAAAGAGCACCATAAATATTCAGATCTGTCCGGTTATTTGTGGTTCAGCGTTTAAGAACAAGGGTGTGCAGAATCTTCTTGATGCAGTAATTGACTATATGCCTTCCCCGACCGATATTCCGCCTATAACAGGTGTGGTTGAGGGCTCTGACGAGCCGGTTGTCAGAAAGTCTTCAGACGATGAGCCATTTTCCGCACTGGCATTCAAGATTATGACCGACCCGTTCGTCGGCCAACTTTGCTTCTTTCGGGTTTATTCCGGCGTGATTTCCGCTGGTTCATATGTATATAATTCAACAAAAGACAAAAAAGAGCGCATCGGCCGAATTCTTCAGATGCACGCCAATAAGCGTGAAGAAATCAAAGAAGTACGTGCCGGTGACATAGCTGCCGCGGTTGGACTGAAAAATACCACCACCGGTGATACTCTTTGTGATGATAATAACGCGGTTATTCTTGAGTCCATTGAGTTTCCTGAGCCGGTAATTTCCATTGCAATCGAACCCAAGACCAAGGCCGATCAGGAAAAGCTGGGCCTGAGCTTGCAGAAGCTTGCAAGTGAAGATCCTTCCTTCCGGGTCCGGACCGATGAGGAAACTGGTCAGACGATTCTCTCCGGTATGGGTGAGCTTCATCTGGAGATTATTGTCGATCGTCTGATGCGCGAGTTCAAAGTCGAGGCAAGTGTTGGCAAGCCTCAGGTCGCGTACCGCGAAACAATTTCGAAAAAAGTCAAGGTCGAAGGAAAATTTGTTCGCCAGTCTGGTGGCCGTGGACAGTTTGGTCACGTATGGTTGGAGATTGAGCCTCAGGAGCCTGGTGTCGGGTATGAGTTTGTCGATGCCATTAAGGGCGGAGTTGTTCCTCGTGAATATATTCCCGCTGTTGACAAGGGTATTCAGGAAGCGATGGAGAATGGTGTGCTGGCGGGATTCCCGGTTGTAGACCTCAAGGTCTCGCTGGTCGATGGTTCCTACCATGATGTCGATTCTTCCGAAATGGCATTCAAGATCGCCGGCTCAATGGGTTTTAAAGATGGTTGTTCAAAAGCTGCACCTGTTCTTCTTGAGCCGATTATGTCGGTCGAGGTGGTTGTTCCGGAAGAGCATATGGGGGATGTAATAGGCGATCTCAATTCTCGTCGTGGTCGCATCCTCGGCATGGAATCAAGGGCTGGTGCTCAGGTTATATCTTCTATGGTTCCTTTAGCAACCATGTTTGGCTACGCAACCGATCTACGTTCTGCAACGCAGGGCAGGGCAACTTACACCATGACTTTTGATCATTATGAGCAGGTGCCCAAGTCGGTGGCAGAAGAAATAGTCGCGAAAGTAAAAGGTTAAAGATTCCTATACGAGGAGGGATACCAAGATGGCGAAGGCGAAATTTGAGAGGACAAAGCCGCACGTAAACATAGGAACGATCGGTCACGTTGACCATGGTAAGACAACGCTGACGGCTGCGATAACGAAGGTATTGGCAACGAAGGGTGGGGCAGAGTTCAAATCGTTCGACCAGATCGACAATGCCCCGGAAGAGCGTGAGCGTGGTATTACGATTGCGACAGCACACGTGGAGTACCAGACGGAAAACCGTCACTATGCCCACGTCGACTGTCCGGGCCATGCCGACTACGTCAAGAACATGATCACCGGTGCAGCGCAGATGGACGGTGCGATCCTGGTTGTCTCTGCGGCTGATGGCCCGATGCCCCAGACCCGCGAGCACATTCTGCTTGCCCGTCAGGTTGGTGTTCCCTACATCGTTGTGTTCCTGAACAAGGCTGACATGGTGGATGACGAAGAACTCCTCGAGTTGGTTGAGTTGGAAATCCGCGAGCTGCTTTCCGCCTATGATTTCCCCGGCGACGATGTGCCCATCATCAAAGGTTCTGCGCTGAAGGCCCTCGAGGGTGATACCGGCGAGCTGGGTGAGCAAGCGATCTTCAAGCTGATGGATGCGGTTGACAGCTACATTCCCGAGCCGGAGCGTGCCATTGACAAGCCGTTCATCATGCCGGTGGAAGACGTTTTCTCCATTTCCGGCCGTGGTACGGTCGCAACCGGCCGTGTTGAGCGTGGTATCGTCAAGGTTGGTGAAGAGGTTGAGATCGTCGGTATCCGTCCGACCCAGAAGACCACGGTAACCGGTGTTGAGATGTTCCGCAAGCTGCTGGATGAAGGACGAGCCGGTGACAACATCGGAGCCCTGCTGCGTGGTGTGAAGCGTGAAGAGATCGAGCGCGGACAGGTATTGTCAAAGCCCGGTTCCATTACCCCGCACACGAAGTTCAAGGCCGAAGCCTACATTCTGACCAAAGAAGAAGGTGGACGTCACACCCCGTTTTTCAACGGCTATCGTCCGCAGTTCTACTTCAGGACAACAGATGTGACCGGGATTGTTGACCTGCCTGCCGGCACCGAGATGGTAATGCCTGGCGACAACGTGGCGGTAACGGTTAACCTGATTACCCCGATCGCCATGGACGAAGGTCTCCGTTTTGCAATTCGCGAAGGCGGCCGTACGGTCGGCGCCGGTGTCGTCAGCTCAATTATAGAATAAAAGTTTCGTACGAGGATCAGATGCCAAGTCAGAAAATAAGAATTCGCTTAAAAGCGTATGATCATAAGCTACTTGATCAGTCCGTTGGTGAAATTGTAGAGACAGCCAAACGTACCGGTGCACGCATTGCCGGACCGATTCCTCTCCCTACAATTATTAATAAATACTGTGTTCTGCGTGGACCTCACGTTGATAAGAAGTCGCGAGATCAGTTTGAAATACGCTCACATAAACGGCTCATTGATATTCTCGATCCAACTCAGCAAACAGTTGATGCTTTGATGAAGCTAGATCTTTCCGCTGGGGTTGATGTTGAGATTAAGTTGTAAGTTAGTTACTTAAAGACCAAATTGAACAGGATCATCCGTTATGATGAAGGGACTGCTAGGAAAAAAACTGGGGATGACCCAGATATTCAGTGAAGATGGGCGAAAGATACCAGTTACTGTAGTTGCTGCTGGCCCATGTGTAGTTCTTCAAGTTAAAACAACTGTGAAGGACGGCTATAGTGCTATACAGCTCGGTTTTGGCGAAACTGAAGCTAATCTTGCAACCAGTGCAATTGTCGGTCATTGCCGGCCAGCTGCGCAGGGTCCTCGCAAGTTTATGCGTGAATTCCGTTTGGCTGATACAAGCAAATATAATGTTGGTGATACTTTGTCGGCCGATATCTTTTCTGCAGGTGAATTTGTTGACGTCACAGGAACGAGCATCGGTAAAGGATACCAGGGCGTTATCAAAAGATGGGGTTTCCAGGGTGGTCGTGCTTCCCATGGTTCACGATTCCATAGAGCTCCGGGATCTATTGGTTGTTCCGCGACTCCTGCCAGGGTAATGAAAAATAAGAAAATGCCTGGCCAGATGGGTAATGTGCGTGTGACCGTGCAGAGACTGCAGGTTGTGCGAGTTGATCAGAATGACAATTTACTTCTGATCAAAGGTGCGATTCCTGGATCTAAAAACGGTCTAGTGCTTATTAGCGATAGCGTTAAAGCATAGAATTATGCTTGGTACCGGAGATAGTTATGGCAACAATTGATATGTTTGATATGAAAAAAAATAAAGTAGGTGTTATAGAACTGGATAACTCAGTTTTTGACACTGAAATTAAAGAGTATCTTATCCACGATGCTATTAGGGTTCAGCTTACGAATAGGCGAGCAGGAACTGTTTCCGTAAAAACTCGATCTGAAGTAGCGGGAAGTGGTAAGAAACCCTTTCGGCAAAAAGGTACCGGTGGTGCACGTCAAGGCTGCAAAAGAGCACCGCACTATCCTGGTGGTGGTGTAGCTTTTGGCCCTCAGCAGAAAACGTATCATCTGGCCATGAATAAAAAGGCTCATAAAGCTGCGATGAAATCGTGCCTTACCTATTTATTCAAGGAAAATAAGTTTACTGTACTTGATGCACTAACTTTTGATGCTATTTCAACAAAAGCTTTTGCTTCTTTTCTGGAGCTGTTTTCTTTGAGCAAGTCTCTGATTGTTGTCGATGATTTCGACAGAAATCTCGAGCTTTCTTCAAGAAATGTCATGAACGTTAAACTGTTGGGTCCTGAAGGGTTGAACGTGTATGATCTCATGAAATATAAGAATGTTGTTTTTACAGAATCAGCGATGCGTAAAGTAGAAGGAGCGTTGCAGTCATGAATATTTACGACGTAATCCAAAAACCTTTAGTGACTGAGAAGACCTCACTGCAAAAAGATAGTGAAGGCGTAATTGCTTTTCAAGTTCATAAAGATGCAAACAAGCTTGAAATTAAAGATGCAGTTGAAAAGCTTTTCAAAGTAGAAGTCGATAAGGTTAATACGATCAATATAGCTGGTAAAGTAAAGAGATTTGGAAAAAATTTCGGAAAACGCTCGAACTGGAAAAAGGCGTATGTAACTCTCAAAGAGGGAAGCAACGTAGATTTCTTCGAAGTGTAAATACCAAGATGGGGTTGGAATAAATGGGAATAAAAAGCTATAAACCAACATCAGCCGGAAGAAGACATCAGACCTGTTCGACTTTTGATGAAATAACCGTCTCGAAACCTGAGAAGTCATTGGTCGTAACACTGAAGCGAACTGGCGGAAGAAATAATTTAGGCCGACTTACTTCACGTCACATAGGTGGCGGGCATAAAAGGAAGTATCGACTGATTGATTTTCTCCGTAATAAGCGGGATATTCCTGCCTTGGTTCGCTCTATCGAGTATGATCCCAACAGAAGCGCTCGTATTGCATTGCTGGTTTATGCTGATGGAGAAAAGCGTTATATTATCGCCCCCGACGGTGTTAAAGTCGGTGATTCTCTCCTGGCAGGTGAAAAAGCAGATATCAGACCAGGAAATGCACTTCCGCTTAAAGCGATCCCTCTGGGAACGATTATCCATAATATAGAATTGAAAATTGGTAAAGGTGCACAGCTTGCTCGAAGCGCTGGTACTTTTTGCCAGTTGATGTCCAAAGAAGGTAAGTATTCCCAGGTGAAGCTGCCATCAGGTGAAGTTCGTATGGTTCTTCAGGAGTGTTACGCAACGATTGGACAAGTCGGTAACCTTGATCATGAAAATGTATCCTTGGGTAAGGCCGGACGCTCACGCTGGCTTGGTAAGCGGCCGAAGGTAAGGGGTGTTGCAATGAACCCGGTTGACCATCCACATGGTGGTGGTGAAGGCCGCACTTCCGGTGGTCGTCATCCGGTTACCCCGTGGGGTATTCCAACCAAGGGATATAAGACAAGGACGAATAAGACTTCCTCTCGTTTTATAGTTAAACCACGTAAATAATAAAAAGCATTAAAGGGATCAGTCAATGGCCAGATCAATCAAAAAAGGACCTTTTGTTGACGGACATGTTTTAGCAAAGGCGCAAGCAGAGGGGCCAAGCTCCAAAAAAATTATTAAAACATGGTCAAGACGTTCAACTATTATTCCTGATTTTATCGGATTAACTTTCGCCGTTCATAATGGTAAGAAGTTCATTCCAGTTTTCGTGACAGAAAACATGGTGGGGCATAAGCTTGGCGAGTTTGCTCCTACTAGAACTTTTTTCGGACATGCAGCCGATAAGAAAAGCAAGCTGAAAAAGAAGTAATCGATTAAGGAGTGATACATGGAAGCAAGTGCCAAGCTAACCTTTGCCCGTATTTCACCAAGGAAGACACGGCTTGTGGTTGATATGATTCGCGGAAAAGAAATCCAATCCGCATTGAATATTTTAAAGTTTTCGCCCCAGCCATCTGCAAAGCTGATTTCTAATTTGCTTAGATCTGCAGTAGCCAACGCAGAGCAAAAAGGCGTCTCAGACGTCGATTCTCTGTATGTGAAAACGATTTATGTCGACGCTGGATCTGTTCTTAAGCGCTTTTTGCCTAGAGCAATGGGTCGGGCCAGTAAAATCAGAAAACCGACGAGCCATATACATGTGGTTTTATCGGAGAAGAAATAAGAAATCAGTCGGAGGTGAAGTTTGGGCCAGAAAGTTAATCCTATAGGTTTTAGGCTGGGTGTAATAAAAACTTGGGATTCTAAGTGGTACGCAGAGGCTGATTACGCAAAGCTTCTCCATGAAGATCTTAAGTTACGAAGTTTTCTCAAGAAGAGACTGTATCACTCCGGAGTATCTAAAATAGAGATTGAGCGTGCTGCAAATAAGGCGAAAATCAATATTTTTACTGCACGTCCCGGGCTAATTATAGGTAAGAAAGGCTCTGAAGTTGAGACTTTAAAAAAAGAGCTTGCAAAACTTACCGATAAAGAAGTATTTCTGAATATTCAGGAAGTTCGTAAACCAGAACTTGATGCACAATTAGTTGCAGAAAATGTCGCATTGCAATTAGAGCGCCGTATTGCGTTTAGAAGAGCAATGAAGAAAAGCGTAACTACTGCATTGAAATTTGGTGCTAAAGGTATTAGAATCACCTGTTCTGGCAGACTGGGTGGCGCTGAAATGTCCCGAACCGAATGGTACCGTGAGGGCCGAGTTCCCCTCCATACTCTCCGTGCGGATATTGATTACGGTTTTGCTGAGGCAAAAACGACTTACGGAATAATTGGCGTTAAGGTTTTAATATTTAAAGGTGAAGTCCTCCCTGGGAAAAAATAGTATAGGAGCTTGCTGCAATGTTAATGCCCAAGAGAGTTAAACATAGAAAGCAGATGAAAGGTAAAATGAAGGGAGCTCCTCAGCGCGGAGTTACTTTAGCCTTTGGTGAATATGGTTTGCAGGCAACCGAATGCGGATGGCTGGATTCCAAGCAGATCGAGGCAGCTCGTATTGCAATGACTCGATACATCAAGAGGGGTGGTAAGACCTGGATCCGTGTGTTTCCTCATAAGCCACTAACTTCCAAGCCTGCTGAGACACGAATGGGTAAAGGTAAAGGTTCTCCAGATTCATGGGTTTCCGTTATCAAACCCGGTCGGATTATTTATGAGATGGAAGGTGTTTCAGAAGAAGTTGCTCGCGAGGCATTACGCCTTGCTGCCTTCAAACTTCCTATTTCTACGAAATTCGTTTCAAGGAAGGTCAGTAATGAAGAATAACGAACTAAGAGATATGTCGATTGAACAGCTTTGCTCGAAAGAGTTGGAGTTCAAGAAGGAACTATTTAATGTCAAGTTTCAACTTCACACTGGACGTTTAGAGAATACAGCTAAACTGCCTTCCTTGAAAAAGGATATTGCGAGGGTGAAGACCATACTCAGGGAAAAGAGAGGGTAAGGCGAGGTAAACATGAGCGAGCGGGGAAACAGAAAAACACAGGTTGGAGTGGTAGTAAGCGATAAAATGCAGAAAACCGTTGTTGTCAAGGTTTCACACCTCGTAAAACATTCGGCATATAATAAGTACATCAAAAGAAGTGTTAAGTATAAAGCGCACGACGAAACGAATACTTGTAGAATCGGTGATAGAGTTCAGATTATTGAAACCAGACCTCTAAGCAAGGACAAGCACTGGAAAGTGAAACAAGTTCTTGAGAGGACTTCATAAGGTAGGAGCCTTCAGATGATACAGATGCAAACGATACTTGATGTGGCAGACAACTCAGGCGCAAAAAAACTTTATTGCATCAAGGTGTTGGGTGGTTCAAAAAGGAAATATGCGAGTATTGGTGACATCATTGTTGCCTCTGTTAAGGAAGCCATACCTAACTCAAAGGTAAAAAAGGGTGACGTGGTTAAGGCAGTAGTTGTTCGGACGGCAAAAGAAATCGGTCGTCCTGACGGTTCTTATATACGCTTTGACGATAATTCCGGAGTCGTTATTAATAATGCAAAAGAACCTGTTGGCACTCGCATTTTTGGACCTGTCGCCAGGGAATTAAGAGCAAAGAAATTTATGAAGATTATTTCGCTCGCACCAGAAGTACTTTAAATTTCTTCAGGAGAACAAAGATGCAAGGCAAGAAACTGCGAGTAAAAAAAGACGACATGGTAATGGTCATTGCCGGTAAAGATAATACTAAGACCGGTAAGATCTTGCGCGTTTTTGCTAAAAAAGACAGTGTTGTAGTTGAAGGTCTTAATTTAATAAAAAAGCATATCCGGGCAAGAGGTAATCAACCTGGTGGCATTGAAGAGAAAGAAGCACCGATCCATATCTCCAATGTCATGCTGTATTGCCCAAAGTGCACGAAACCAGTCAGGGTAAAGAAATCTCTGCTTGAAAATGGTGAAAAAGTGCGCCTCTGCGTAAAGTGTGGCGTGGCCTTTGATAAATAGACGGAGGAGTAAATGGCGAGGTTAAAGGAAGTTTATACGAAGGAAATCATTCCTCAGTTGATGAAGGAATTTGGCTATAAGAATGTAATGCAAGTTCCTAAACTGGAAAAGATTGTTGTTAATATGGGACTTGGTGAAGCAATACAGAATGTTAAAATACTTGATTCTGCTGCTGAAGAAATCAGTTCTATAACTGGACAGAAAGCGGTGATCACGAAAGCAAAGAAGTCAATAGCCTCCTTTAAACTTCGTCAGGGAATGCCCATAGGTTGTATGGTGACCTTACGCAAAGATAGAATGTATGAGTTTCTGGATCGGCTTATGAATATTTCGCTTCCAAGGGTCAGAGACTTTAAAGGTGTTTCTGCCAAGGGCTTTGATGGTAGAGGAAACTACTCTCTTGGAATTAAAGAGCAACTGATTTTTCCCGAAATTGATTATGATAAGGTTGATAAAGTTAAAGGCCTTAACATTTCTATAGTGACAACTGCTAAAACAGATGAAGAAGGCAGGGCCCTTTTGAAAATATTGGGTATGCCTTTCAGGAACTAATCCGTTTGGAGGACACCAGTGGCAAAAAAGTCTATGATATTAAAAGCTCAGCGAGTAGAAAAATTCAAGGTGAGAGCGCATAACCGCTGTCCTCTTTGTGGCCGCCCCAGAGCTTATTACCGCAAGTTTCAAATGTGCAGGATTTGTCTCAGAAAACTGGCTTCAAGCGGAAAGTTACCAGGCGTCATCAAATCGAGCTGGTAAACTACCTACGTTATAGTTAGAGGAGTGACTTAAATGTCAATGACTGACCCGATAGCAGATATGCTTACTAGAATTAGAAATGCAAACATGGTCAAACTTCAAAAAGTTGATATACCATCTTCAAATCTCAAGGTAAACATCGCAAGCGTTTTGAGAAGTGAAGGTTTTATAAAGAACTACAAAGTTATTGCCGATGATAAGCAGGGTATTCTGCGTATATATCTTAAATATATTGATGAAAAAGACGCTGTAATCACCGAAATTAAAAGAATAAGTAAGCCTGGTAGCCGAGTATATGTTAAAGGTACTAACGTCCCGAAAGTAAAGAGTGGTCTTGGTGTGGCAATTCTTTCAACATCGAAGGGTGTTATTACCGATAAATCTGCTCGTGAGGCACTTGTCGGTGGTGAGGTTCTTTGTACAGTTTGGTAAGAATAGATTTGAGGAGTATTAACCATGTCTAGAATTGGGAAGCTTCCAATAGAAATACCCGGTGGTGTAAAAATCACTCTTGACGAGATGCTCGTTAAGGTTGAAGGCCCTAAAGGCACCCTTTCCAGGCCGATGATGGATGGGATTTCAGTTGAGATACAAGATAATAAACAAATGCTGGTTACTAGAACTGCCGATGATCCCAAATCCAGATCTTTTCACGGTTTAACCCGGACACTCATAAATAATATGGTTGTCGGGGTAACAAAAGGTTTTGAGACAGTACTTGATATTACCGGTGTTGGTTATCGTGCGGAAGTCAAGGGAGATGTTTTAACCCTAAGCCTAGGTTACTCCCATCCGATAAATTTTGCTTTGCCACCTGGTATATCTATCGAAGTTGAAAAGATGACCAAGATATTTGTACGTGGTGCAAATAAGGAACTTGTCGGCCAAACTGCTGCAAAGATCAGGTCGTTCCGTCCGCCAGAGCCCTATAAGGGTAAAGGTATCAGGTATTCCGATGAAAAGATTCTTCGTAAGGCCGGTAAAACCGGGAAGAAATAGCACCTTTCTGTAAGGAGTGTTAAAGTGAGTTCTCAATCTGAAAAAAGTCTTTCAAGATTAAAGCGAAAAATTCGCGTTCGAAAAAAAATCAGAGGTGCTTCGGATCGTCCAAGGCTAAATATATTTAAAAGTGCCAAGCACATTTATGCTCAAATAATTGATGACACAAATGGGGCAACGCTTGCTTCCATTTCTACCCTTGTTGTTAAGAGTGACCTCAATTATACGGGTAACATTGAAGCAGCAAAAAAAGTCGGGGCATCAATTGCAAAGGTTGCTCTTGAAAAGGGAATAACCAGCGTAGTTTTTGATCGAAATGGTTTTCTTTATCATGGGCGTATTAAAGCATTAGCTGATGCGGCCAGAGAAAACGGACTCTCTTTTTGAGAAGAATGAATCAGGAGGCTATACTTGATTAAGATCAATCCTAATGAACTTAATTTGACAGACAAAGTTGTCCATATAAGCCGTGTCGCAAAAGTTGTTAAGGGTGGACGTAGATTTAGCTTTTCCGCACTTGTTGTCGTTGGTGATGGCAACGGCCATGTCGGCTATGGTTTGGGAAAAGCAAATGAAGTACCTGAAGCCATCAGAAAAGGTGTTGAGCAGGCAAAGAAAAGTATTATTCGCGTTCCGATTGAAGAGCACACAATACCCTATGAAGTACTCGGAAAATTTGGTGCTGGAAGAGTGTTAATGAAACCTGCTTCCGCTGGTACAGGTGTGATTGCCGGAGGGGCAGCCCGTGCAGTTTTAGAAGCTGCAGGTGTTCATAATATTCTGTCTAAATGCTTAGGCTCAAATAATCCCCATAATGTTGTCAAGGCCACAGTTGCCGGGCTTGCTATGTTAAGAAGTCCTCAAGAAGTAGCTGCTCGCCGGGGTGTTGTTGAATAGCATTGTTACAAGGGAGAAACAGATAAATGCAAGACAAACTGAAAGTCACACTCATCAGGAGCCATATCGGGAAACCGGCAAGTCATCGCGCTGTTCTCAATGGCATGGGTCTCAATAAAAGACTGAAAACCGTTACCTTGCCGGATACTCCTGAAACAAGAGGAATGATCTATAAGGTTCAGCACTTAGTTAAAGTTGAAGAATAATACCATGGGGTGTACTACGATGGATTTAAATAATTTGAGGCCCTCTGAAGGGTCAACCAAAAAACGCAAAAGAATTGGACGGGGCGCAGGATCTGGCCATGGCAAAACTGCAACAAAGGGACATAAAGGTCAAAAGGCACGAAGTGGCGGAAGCATAAAGCCAGGTTTTGAAGGTGGCCAAATGCCTTTGCAACGTCGTCTACCGAAACGAGGTTTTACCCCTCTTTGCAAGAAAGAGTTCGCGTTAATTAATCTTGCCGATCTTGAAAGTTTCCCTGCAAATACTGTTATTACAATGGAAATGCTGAGAGAGAAAGGTCTTCTCTCGAAAAAATCTTTGCCTCTTAAGATTCTCGCAACTGGGGAAATCACAAAGCCGCTAACAGTTTCTGCACATAAATTTAGTGCAACTGCTAAAGAAAAGATTGTTGCAGCTGGTGGTACGCTTCAGGAGCTACCGTTTTGATATCTGCGTTACAAAATATTTTCAGAATACCTGATCTAAAAAAAAGAGTATTCTATACATTAGCAATGCTTGCGGTTTATCGGGTAGGATGTCACATCCCAACACCGGGCATTGATAGTGCCGCCTTAGCGCATTTTTTTGAGCAGGCCCGAGGTACACTTCTCGGAATGTTTGATATGTTCTCGGGGGGGGCTCTCGAAAAGCTTACGGTATTTGCCTTAGGTATTATGCCGTATATTTCTTCCTCTATTATTTTTCAACTTTTGACAGTCGTCATTCCTTCCATTGAGAAGCTCTCTAAAGAGGGCGAATCTGGACGTAAGAAAATTACTCAATATACCCGTTACGGGACGATTGTATTAAGTGTTGTTCAGGCGCTCGGTATCAGTATTGGATTAGAGTCCATGACGGGTCCTGCAGGTGAGTTAGTGGTTCCATCTCCAGGTTGGGGGTTCCGGATCATGACGGTCATAACTTTGACCGCAGGAACTGCCTTTATCATGTGGATGGGCGAGCAGATGTCAGAAAAAGGCATAGGCAATGGTATTTCACTTATTATCTTTGCTGGTATTGTGGCGAGAATTCCTGTAGCTATTATAAATAGTTACCGATTGACTGCCCATGGTGAGCTACCGCTTTTTGTGCTTATTTTTGCAACAGTCTTAATGCTTGCTGTCATAGCGGGTATTGTTTTTGTTGAGCGCGGTCAACGAAGACTTCCGATCCATTATGCTAAAAGAGTTGTTGGTCTCAAGTCCTACGGCGCTCAGACTTCCCATCTCCCATTGAAGGTTAATATGGCCGGTGTCATACCGCCAATATTTGCTTCTTCAATAATAATGTTTCCGGCAACTATCGCTAACTTTATCGACATCCCAATGGTGAAAAGTATTGCACAGAGCTTTAGCCCTGGCAACTGGGTATATGAGCTTTTTTATGTTGCTTTTATAGTCTTTTTTTGTTATTTCTATACGGCTGTTACCTTTAACCCTTCTGACGTTGCTGAGAATATCAAAAAGCATGGCGGATATATACCGGGAATCAGGCCAGGGAAGGAGACTTCCGAGTACCTTGATAAGGTTCTCACTAAGCTGACTTTTGCTGGTGCGATATATATTTCTGTTGTTTGTGTGTTGCCTTCTATCTTGATTAGTAATTTGAAGCTTCCTTTCTATTTTGGCGGGACTGCGCTTCTGATAGCTGTTGGTGTTGGTATGGATACGGTTTCTCAGATTGAGTCGCATCTGATTACTCGTAACTATGAAGGGTTTATGAAGGGCGTAAGGATTAAGGGGCGACGCTAAGGCAGACGGAGTTTCTGATGAACTTGATCTTTTTGGGCCCTCCAGGTGCGGGGAAGGGTACTCAGGCCAACCTGCTGAGTGAAACATTGAATATTCCACAGATCTCTACGGGGGACATTCTACGGAATTCCGTGCGTACTGGTACCCCAATGGGTGTTCGTGCGAAGTCCTATATGGATAGCGGTTCTTTGGTACCTGATGAAGTGGTTGTCGGGATCGTTGAGGAGAGGCTGCAGGGTGCAGATTGCTCACGTGGTTTTATCCTCGATGGTTTCCCAAGAACTGTTGCTCAGGCAGACGCTCTCGATTTAATGTTGACCAGGCTAGGTAAGCAAATAGAGCACGTCCTGTCGATGACTGTTGACGATGAAGAGTTGTTGACGCGCATTGGTGGTAGAAGGATGTGTGAAAAGTGTGGTAAGGGCTATCATACGCTATTTGATCCGCCAAAAATTACCGATCATTGTGATCAGTGCGGGTCAAAATTGTATCAGCGTGATGATGACAAAGTTGAAACAATGCGTAAGCGCCTAGATGAATATTATCAAAAGACGGCACCTTTAATACAGTACTATTCACAGAAAGAACTTTTGCGACCAATTCCCGGAATTGGAGATATAAAAGATATTCAAAATAGAATTGTAGAGGTCCTTAAAGGTTCATAGTGTGATAATACTAAAATCTTCTCAGGAAATTGAGAGGATGAAGAATTCCTGTCAAATAGTTGCAGAGACCCTGGAAATGCTGCGACAAATGATTAGACCAGGGATAACAACTCTTGCTTTGGATCGTTTTGCCGAATCGCATGCTCGCAAGTGTAAAGCTGAGCCGGCTTTTAAAGGTTATAGCGGATACCCGTTTTCCTTGTGCTGTTCTGTAAATAACCAGGTTGTACATGGTTTTCCAACGAATAAAGAACTTGAGTCTGGAGATATTCTTAGTATTGATTTTGGCGTCGTTCTTGATGGATTTTATGGTGATGCAGCCATCACTGTGCCAATTGGGGCTGTTGGAGAAAATGCACAAAGGTTATTGAAGATTACAGAAGAGGCTTTGTACAAAGGCATTGAAAAAGCAACAGTAGAACACAACCTTTCTGACATATCCGCTGCAGTGCAAAAGCATGCTGAAGGCAGTGGGTTTTCTGTTGTTCGTGAATTTGTTGGGCATGGTATCGGACGTAGCTTGCATGAAAGTCCTCAGGTGCCGAATTTTGGTAAGCCTGGTCGTGGAGTAAAGCTCAAACAAGGTATGGTTTTAGCAATTGAGCCGATGATTAATGAAAAAGGCCACGCAGTAAAAGTCCTTGCGGATGGTTGGACAGCAGTGACTCTGGATGGTGGTCTCTCGGCACATTTCGAACATACCGTTGCAATAACGGAAAATGGGCCTGTAATTCTGACTGCACTATAACTTGAAGGCGATAAAGTCTTATTTCGAAATTATATTTACGTTTAGAACGATTAGTAGAAAATCGAAGGGGTCACTCATGAAAGTACGAGCATCAGTCAAGAAAATGTGCGACAAGTGTAAGATAATTCGTCGTAAAAGAATTGTCCGTATAATTTGCGACATTCCGAAACATACTCAACGGCAAGGATAATAGTGTAATCAGGAGGAGTCTGCATTGGCACGTATAACAGGTATTGATTTACCAAAAAATAAACGAATTGAAATTGCTC
The DNA here is from genome assembly GCA_009668975.1 of Deltaproteobacteria bacterium. Taxonomy (GTDB): domain Bacteria; phylum Desulfobacterota; class Desulfuromonadia; order Geobacterales; family Geobacteraceae; genus RPRC01. The sequence goes on from SBEG01000012.1 coordinate 96,901, forward strand.
TGACGTACATTTACGGCATCGGAAGGTCTACAGCTAAGAAGATTCTTGCTGAGAGCGACGTTGATTGCAATACCACAACGGAAAATCTCACTGAACCTGAGGTGGCACGTATCAGGGATTGCATCGATAAAACCTGCAAAGTTGAAGGTGACCTTCGCCGGGAAATTTCCATGAACATCAAACGACTCATGGATCTTGGCTGCTATCGCGGACTGCGTCATAGAAAAGGTTTGCCGGTACATGGTCAAAGAACGAAAACAAATGCCCGAACCAGAAAAGGTCCTGCAAGAACTGTTGCTGGTAAAAAGAAATAGTTTAAGTCTTCGGAGGAACAATGGCTAACCCCGCTCGTAAGGTTGTACGTAAGAAAAAAGAGAAAAAGCACGTACCTAATGGCGTAGCACATATCCAAGCTACCTTTAATAATACTATGATTACAATAACCGACCAGAACGGCAACGTTTTGGCTTGGTCCAGTTCAGGGAGCAAAGGTTTTAAGGGGTCACGTAAGAGCACCCCTTTTGCCGCACAGATTGCTGCAGAGGATGCAGCAAAGAAAGCTCAAGAGCATGGGGTTAGAAATATCGAGGTTTATGTGAAAGGCCCTGGTTCCGGTCGGGAGTCCGCACTGAGAGCGTTACAGTCAGTCGGCTTTTCAATCAGTTTCATACGTGATGTGACCCCCATTCCTCATAATGGATGTCGTCCGCCAAAAAGAAGAAGAGTGTAACTCTTTACATCGAAGGAGGTTTTAATTGGCTAGATATACCGGTCCTAGCTGCAGATTGTGCAGAAGAGAAAATATGGAGCTATTTCTTAAGGGTGAGAGATGCTTTACTGATAAGTGTGCAATCAAGAGAAGAAACTATGCTCCTGGCCAACATGGTCAGGCTCGTGTAAAAGTATCTCCGTACGGCATTCAACTTCGTGAAAAGCAGAAAGTCAGACGTATCTACGGCATCCTGGAAAAGCAGTTTAGAGGCTATTTCCAGAAGGCAGATAGAATGAAGGGCGTCACAGGTGAAAACCTTCTTTTTCTATTAGAGAGTCGCCTTGATAATATTTTGTACCGATTAGGATTTGCTTCTTCACGCACCCAATCACGTATGTTTGTACGTCAAGGTCATTTTACCGTGAATGGTCGTCGCGTGGATATACCATCTTATCAAGTGAAAGTAGGCGACGTTGTTGCTTTACGTGAAAAGAGTCGCTCAATTGTAGCTATTCTCGAGTCATTAGAAGCTGTTGTCCGTCGCGGTATTCCGCAATGGCTGGAACTGGATAAAGATACTTTTAGCGGTAAAGTAAAATCTCTTATCGTTAGAGATGATATAACGACACCGATCCAGGAACAACTTATAGTAGAGCTCTACTCGAAGTAATAGTTTCTAGAGATGTGCTCCTGGGAGGATATAGATGTATAAAAATTGGAGAGACCTGATAAAACCCAAAAAGGTCCAGGTTGAAACAGAGACTCTTTCAAACACATATGGTAAATTTTATGCTGAGCCATTTGAGCGAGGGTTCGGTACTACTTTAGGAAATTCTTTACGTAGAGTATTGTTGTCCTCTTTGCAGGGGGCCGCAATTTGTTCAGTGCGTATTAAGGGGGTACTTCACGAGTTTTCTGCTATCCCTGGTGTTACTGAAGACGTTACCGATATTGTTTTGAATCTTAAATCCGTTCGTCTCAAGATGCACGGTTACGAGCCTCGCACCATCCGCATCGTTCACAAAGGCGAGGGCATTGTAACTGCTGCAAGTATTGTTACTGACCCTAATATCGAGATTCTGAATCCTGAACAACATATTGCCACGTGCTCTAAGGATGCAAATTTTGAAGTAGAAATGGTCGTTAAACTCGGTAAGGGTTATATTTCTGCTGATAGGAATCGTGACGAAAAAGCCCCAGTGGGCACAATTCCGATAGATTCAATATTTAGTCCAATAAAAAAGGTTAACTTTAGCGTTTCAAATGCGCGTGTCGGTCAGATGACTGACTATGATAAGTTAGTGTTAGAACTCTGGACTGATGGTAGTGTTTCTCCTGAAGATGCTCTGGCTTTTGCCGCAAAAATATTAAAAGAGCAGCTTACGATATTTATTAATTTTGATGAAGAGGCTGAAGAAGTTGAAGAGTTCGAAGTAGTTGAAGATAGAGATAGAATCAATGAGAATCTCTATCGTTCAGTAGATGAACTGGAACTTTCCGTACGATCAGCTAACTGTCTGAAGAATGCAGGTATCAAGCTGATTGGTGAATTAGTATCACGATCCGAAGCAGAAATGTTGAAGACGCAAAATTTTGGTCGTAAGTCTTTAAATGAAATTAAAGATGTCCTAGCTGACATGGGACTTACTCTTGGAATGACTCTTGAGAGTTTTCCTGACCCGGAAATTCTGCGCAGAATTCGTGGTGAACGTCAGGAAGAAGAATAATCAGACAGTTTGCAGTTGAGAGAAAGGATATCGTAGAATGCGCCATAATAAGTCAGGGAGAAGGTTGGGAAGGACCACCAGTCATAGAGTTGCGATGTTTCGCAACATGGTTACGTCTTTTCTTACTCACGAGAGAATAGTAACTACGGACGCAAAAGCAAAAGAACTGCGCCCGATTGCTGAAAAAATGATTACCCTTGGGAAAAAGGGTGATCTTCATGCGATCCGCCAAGCCGCTTCCTACATACGCGATAAAGAGACGGTTACGAAACTGTTCAGTGCAATCGCTCCTCGTTACAAGGAGCGCGCAGGCGGTTATACCAGAATTATTAAGCTTGGCATTCGCCCAGGTGACGCAGCTCCGCTTTCTGTGATTGAGCTCGTTGAAGAAGCGGTCGTAGCAAAATCTCCGAAAAAATCAGCTAAAAAGCCAGCTGCGGTTAAACTTGATGCAGAGTCAACACAGGAAGCTCCGGTTGAGATTCCAGTAGAATCAGCAGATGAAGTGGTTCAGGATACTACGAAGTAAAATGTATATCTTTAGTTAGTTTATGTAGTGTCCGAAATAAGTATGAGAAAGACAGGCAGATTATTCTGCCTGTCTTTTTTTGCGCCCGATTGTTTATCTGTAGCTATTAGCACAGTGCATTGAACAACTCCGGACAGCCAACATTGACAAAGATTTGCTCCTGACTTATAGTGACAAATATCAGAATTTGCTATTTGCTTTTTCTGGTAAATACAAATTGTTTTTTTAAAAGACTTCTCAATGCATGACTTAAAATACTTTTCACGTAGACGAAAAATTTTCAATCCTTTTACCAAAAGTAAAAACAAACCGAGAAATTCTTTCAGAGTACCTGAAAACAGCAGACCAAGACAAAAGCGACTACGAGTGATATTGCCTGTACTTGCTGTTCTTCTTGCAATTTATCCCCTCGTTTTTGGACTTAAGTCTTTCATACCTTTCTATTCAAAATTGCTCCAGCAAAAAAGGGTCAGTGAGCAGACTACCGATCTGGCAACAGATTCAAATCAAACTTTTCGTGTTGCATCTCAATTGCTAAGTTCAGCTCAATTACAGGGTGATAGATTAGTTGCACCCTTAAACGGGGGGGGTAAAGTTCTCTTTACAATTGATCCTGACTTGCAGATGAGGGTGCAAGAGGTCATGCGAAGTAATGATGTACCTTATGGAGTTTTTGTTGCTATCGAACCGAAAAGCGGAAAGATTCTTGCTCTGACAGGTCACTCATCTATTGATTCTTCCTGGGGAAGCAATCCGTACTTTAACCTTTATCCGATGGCTTCTTTGTTTAAGATCATAACTACTGCCGCTGCACTTGAGTTGAAAAAGGTCGAGCCTGAAACGCTTTTTGCTTATCGAGGTTCATCCTACTCTGAAAACCCAAAATATTGGGGTGTCAGTCCTGGTCAGTCTTCGCAGACAATGCCACTTTCTTTAGCTTTAGGAAAGTCGATTAATCCTGTTTTTGGTCGGTTGGCGAGTGATTATGTAGGCGTAGAATCGATAATGACGTATGCTCAACGATTTGGATTTAATCAAACTCTCTTCCCTGGTACTCCAATCACTCCCAGCCGGGCTGCGGTTCCTCGCGATGACAGTCAGCTTCGATTAATGGGGGCAGGCCTTGGCAGGGAAGTGAAAATATCGCCTCTTCATGCAGCAGTCATAATGGCGGCACTTGCCAATCAAGGTAAAATGATGGCTCCTCTTCTGGCAGAGGAGATCCATGATACGAGAGATTCTCTTCAGTATTCAATTCAATCAAAAAGCATCAGATCACTGGTAGTAAAGGAAACCGCGGATCAACTGAGTAAGATGCTGTTGACAACTGTGACGAAAGGTACTTCCAGAAAAGCCTTTCATGACCGGCAAGGCCGGCCGTTGTTGGCATCAATAAATGTGGCAGCGAAAACTGGCTCAATCAATGGCACAGATCCGGCCGGCCATTATTCCTGGTTTGCTGCCTATGCTCCAGTTGAAGATCCTCAGATAGCAGTTGTTGCCCTCATTATAAATCAGGATAAATGGAAAATAAAAGCATCATACCTTGGTGAACAGGCATTGGAGCAGTTTTTCTTCGATAAGGATGAAGGGGTGGCTCAGAAAGGGACGATTGTGCGTTGAGAAGTGCCTTGAACACCACTAAACAGACTTTTTCAAGGATTTACATGGATTGCCGACGTTGTGCTACCTGTTGTACGGCACCCGACATATCGACTCTTGCAAAACCAGTGGGGGTTCCTTGCCAGTATCTGGACACTGAAGGAAAATGTAGAATCTATTCCAAGAGGCCTGCTGTGTGCCGGAATTATCTGCCGGATGAAATCTGCGAAATCATTGATGCACCGACCTTGGAGCAGCGGGTAACAAATTACCTGCGGATATTTTCATTACGGAATGAATAGATACTAGGAGCCTGTTGGACTTTGGGTAAATCTGCTGCAAATCCGTCTGGACGGTCCATATTACGCAGATTTTTTGGGCAATAGAACAACTATTACCCGCAAAATCGACAAAATCTGTCCTCGCCCAGCCGAATTTTCGCTTCGATTTCCTAAGTCCGACAGACTCCTAGCAGCCGTTTTCGATGGGTAGCACTTCCTGATAGTTCACCATATTGATGTTACGCATTAACGATAGGTGTGGAGAGAGAATTTCCCCGCAGAGAATTCTCCGTAGCTGAATTGGGTAATCCAGTCTCCTAACGAAAGGAGGGTGTTTCCGTTTTCTGCAATTGTAAGTTGTGGAAAGTGAAAATGTGCCGTGACTACAGCATCGCAACCAATTCTGAACTTGCTGTCGGCAAAAAGCCGTAGCATTTTGTTGTAATCCTGCTTGATGTTTCTTTTCTGGTGATGTTTTTTGCTCCGGCTTGATAGTTTCTTGGCAATACGGAAAACCAAAGCGGCAGGGACAAGCGGGAAGAGAATTTTTGTCGCCGGGTTGTGGAGCAGAAACCTGAAGAATCGATAACCGTAATCGTGTGAATTAATCTGGTCACCATGGCAAATGAAGACTTGCTTGCCGTCTAATTCTACAATTGCAGGATTTGTGTAGATAGTTGCTCGAAGGGTTTCAGAGAAGAATTTACCGAGATGGAAATCATGATTCCCTTCAAAATAGACTATCTCAACTCCTGATTCTGTCAGTTTCGTTAAGCTGTCCAAAAGCGGGAGATAGTGTGGGAAGTTCCTTTCGTTGTATCCAATCCAGAATTCGAAGAGATCTCCCAGTATGAAAAGTTTTTTTGCTTTACCTTGGATCTCAGATAAAAAAAGCAATAATAATTGATAGTTATCGTCACTTGGATTGCGTAGGTGAGCGTCGGCGAGAAATATACTTTTCATGGGGTCACTATAACCAATTATCTAAAAAAGGTAAAGGTCACGGTTTGTTATGACTTTCAGCCTTTTTCCTGAGGAGCAGGTTACATTATGGGCTTCATGCGCGATGTTGAGATTGTCTGGGACGATCTCCTGGAGGCTTTCGAAAATATTGATCCGGAAACGGTTTTTTTCATTGACCGGGATACGGGGGAGATTTTTTCCGTTCCGTTAGACTATGAGGACGACGATTTTTGGGAGGAGATCGAGGCAAATGAGGATCGTTATCTCCAAATACCTGAATTCGATTATGATCAAGAGCGGCAATTACTCCACGAATTTATCAAGGGGATGACAAACTCTTCTCTGAAAGGACTACTGGAGCGATCTTTGATGGGGAAAAGACCATTTGGAAGGTTGGAAGAAATACTGTCTTTTTACCCTGAAGAATCAGAGCGGCTTCTTGCTCTAAAGGATGAACTGATCGCCGCTCGAATTCGAAACTGGTTGGAGAATAATGACATTTTTTTAGCTGATGAGCATCACTGAGATGATTCGGCGGACAGCTCAACTTGTGCTCGTGGGTCCGAGATCTTAGCAAGCTGTTGGAAAACTATGGCAGGGTTGATCTGTGGCGGTAGCGTTCGAGGACTCAACGTACCCTACGGTACCCGTCAGCATCTCGCGCGTTGTTGCTTGCATCTAGACCCCCTCTTGACGTTATTCAATAGCCTGTTAACGAGTCTGATCTCACTGACTTAATTCAGGTTTTCTTGTCTTTAGGCGGTAACCCCATGTCTCAAAATCTGTCTTTGTTCCAAAAAAGCGGAATTGCTCTCCTGGTAATAGCTGTCTTTTCAGCTTTTGGCTATGCAATTCAGCATACGTTGTCCTGTTTGCTGCTCTCCTTTGTACTGGCATACCTCTTCGACCCCTTTGTCATATTGCTGGAGAAAAAAGGAATCCGACGAATATACGGTATCCTCATTCTCTATACATTTCTCTCAATTCTCACTTTTTTCAGCATTTTTTTCCTTTTCCCGCTGCTCAATATCCGCTGGGGATTGCTTGTCCATGAGTTTCCAGGTTACGTTCAGAACTTTAAAAGTATGACGACTGATCTGAGAGGGCAATTTGGGCCGGAGTTCGCCGCCGAAGAGTGGCAATGGCTGGTTAATTACGTTCAAGCTGGGGTTGACCGGTTGTTGTCCAAGTTCGGTGCCGGAGTGTACGATGCTGCATCCAGTGTCGTGTTCAATTTCTTTAACGTTCTGCTGGCACCGGTTCTGGCTTTTTTTATGCTCTATTACAAAAGAGAAGCCAGGGAAGGTATCCTGCGCTGGCTGCCTTCCGCTCAACGTGGCTTTCTCGTATCAGTCGGTCATGATATAAACCGAAGTATCGGCGGTTTCCTCAAGGGGCAGTTGCTCGTGTCAGTGATAGTTGCTCTCTTATCCACGATTGCCATGGTCCTGCTTAAGGTGAATCATCCTCTTTTTTCCGGAATTTTTGCCGGATTAGCCTCAATTATTCCTTTCGTCGGAGTCATTCTGGCAACTATTCCGCCGCTGTTTTTTGCCTATGCGGAGTACCAGAGCGGGGTCATTCTTCTCCAGATTTGCGCGGTTTTTTCAGTGATCTATTTTTTAGAGGGCTATGTTATAAAACCCTTGATATTCAAGGAATCGATGGATCTGAATCCGCTTGTGACGATCATCATGATCATGATCCTTGGCGAATTGCTTGGTTTTTGGGGGATCCTCCTCGCCATCCCGATTACCGGGGCGATCAAGATTTTCTGTCACCATCTGCGGCTTGCGGATGAGGCAGGTGGCGACTGAAAGCAAGAGCCCATTTTCCTGCCAGCAAATGGGGTCTGCATATCCACAGTGCAAGCGGTAATCTGGTGATGGCTGCGTGGCGCGAACAGGTGCCCCCTGGCGTTATGGTTCTTTATTTCTTCTGGAAAATCAACTTTGCAGTGGGCATCTCATCATGAAGTTTCTCTTCCTGGGTGAGGATTTTTCCGGGAAACCCTTGGAAAATTCTGACTAGTTCTCCCGGTTGCAGTAGATGCTCTTTACTATGGTTGTTTGGGACAAAAGGTGAATCCACCAGGGTGTCGAAGACGAGAATGCCGCCGGAAGATAGGGCCGCGACAGACTTCGGGATCAGATTTCGCAGGAGAAAATTGCAGTTGAGTATAAGATCGTACTGCTCGGTGAATTCGTACCGCTCGAGGTTTACTGCGCGGAAGTCGATCGTTACTCCTTCTCGTTCCATCCACTGGCGGCCTTTCTCCAAACCTACTGCGGAAATATCCAGTCCGGAGACCTGAAATCCCCTTTTGGCTAGAAAAATACTGTTTCTTCCCTCTCCACAGGCAACATCGAGGGCTTTTGTCCCGGGGACATGCGCCATGATGAGATCCAAATGGTCGACAAGATATCGCGAAGGGTCTATCCCTAGAACGCATGTTTCGTTTCGAAAGCGATTATCCCATTTCAACTGGCTGTTTTCTTCTGCATCCTGATGCATCAGCAACTCCTTTGAGAGAAAATTCCACAATGTTCCACATTTTCTGTGAAAAGCCCAGCAAGGTCAAGGAGGAACTGACAAAATGGTATCTGGCCGGTTGACCAAGTTTGGAAGGGTAACGGCAGGATTTCTGGTATGCGTTTAGCATTTTGCGAGGGTGCATGACGATAACCGGACCAGCATTTGAGCTCTCCCTTATTGTCCCGGTTCTGAATGAAGCGGCAGGGATTGCCACTTTTCTGCGGGGCTTGGCAGCGCAGCAGGGCGTTTCCTTTCAGGTAATCCTGTGTGACGGAGGGTCAACTGATGACACTGTGGCAAGAGCTTCTGCCCTGATTGATGAACTTCCGTTTCCGTTGCTGCTGATTCATGCCGAAAAAGGACGTGCCCGGCAGATGAATGCGGGAACCCAAACCGCGACGGGTGAATATTTCTTGTTTCTCCATGCCGACTCAACATTTGTGGATCCATTTGCCCTCAGGCAGGGGCTCTCTGTTCTGCGGCAGGCAGAATGGAGAGCCGGCGGCAAAAGGATTGCCGCCCACTTCTCACTCCGTTTTCAGGAATGTGCCGGAGGCGTATCCTTTGCCTATTACTTTGCCGCAGGCAAGGCCCGTCTGGAAAGGTCAGGGTGCACTCATGGGGACCAGGGTTTTCTGCTGAACCGTAAATTTTTTGCCGAAGCGGGCCCATTTGACCCGTCTTGCCTGACCATGGAGGATACCCGCTTTGCCGAAAATGTGCGTGCCATAGGCTCCTGGTTGCTGCTTCCGTTCGAACTCGTTACGTCCGTGCGTCGCTTTGAGGCGGAAGGGGTGCTCGAACGAAACGTCCTCAATATGATTCTCATGACCTTGGCCGCGGTCGGACGGGAAGATTTCATCCGGGAAATGCCGGGGATCTATGCCACACAGTGCCTGACGGGACGGTTGCGGCTGTTTCCTTTCCTTGACAGGATCCGGCAGTTGATCAATGGGTTGTCCTCTGCGGCCAGGATGAGGTTCTGGTATTCGGTTGGTCATTATGTCAGCTTGAATGCCTGGCAAATTACTTTTTTCCTGGATATGCGTAATAACTTCCGAAACGCGGTACCGCTGGGGCAGGGTAAGACAGCATACCTGGATTTTTTCGACCGGCACGGGGCGAGGATTTTTCGAACCAGCCCAATGGCAGTATTTGCTGCCGGGTTGACGCACATCGCGTTTCGCGGGGTCTGTCTACTTGCCCGCTTCCGGGGTTGGTGAGCCGAAATATTGTATCTTGACAATATTTGAGCGGATTGTTTATTGTTGAAAAATATAATTATGAAAAAAATATTTCCGGCGAAATTCGTTTCTCAACTTCTGCTCGTGGTTATGCTGACCATGACGATTACCGGTGTGCATGAAAGTGTGCATGCCATGCAGTTGAGTTTCCCCCGATATTGTGGACAGTCCGAAAAGCTGCTACAACTGAGCACGGA
>SBEG01000073.1 GCA_009668975.1 Deltaproteobacteria bacterium
ATATAGAAGAAGGCAGTGCGGCTGCTGTGGTAAGCTTCGAGACCCTGGAGCATCTGTTGGATCCCTCGAGAGCCTTATCCCAGTTCTCCAGGGTCCTTCAGCCTGGGGGCTTTTTAATCGCTTCAGTTCCTCATGTCCTATCTGAGTCCGGGGATAGCTCTGGGCTTCCCAGGAATAAGTCTCATAAGCAGTGGTTTAGTTATGGCTCTCTATCCCGGCTGGTGCAGACGAGTGATATGGATATGGTTTATAGGCTCGGCCAGTCATGGTCCAGAGCGCTATTTAGAAGAGAGCAGCAGCTTTGCAATGCCCGGCGGCTGGGGAGCAGGCTCTCCGATGAGCCGATAATGCATTCACCGGAGATGATCCGATGGCTCTCTTATGTTGCTGCTTACCCTACTGTCGAGGATGTGGACGGATCCTACTCCATCATCATCGTGGCCAGGAAAAAATCAGTTTGAAAAGACGCATTTTCCATCTGATGTTCTCATAGAAGACATATTGAACAGCCCGGATACAACAAGAGGCTTGATGCTCTCCAAAGATCAGATAGGATTTCTTCTATCTATCCTAAACTCCGCCCCGCGCAATAACCATTTTTATCGCTAAATCCTTTTGCCCGCGGATTGACCGAAGGTTATTTATACTATTATGGTTATTACTCTTAGCTATGACATATCTGGTCAAGCAGAAGATCCGCGGGAGGACATATGCTTACGAAGCCGAAAATTATTGGGATCCCGAGAAGAAACAATCCCGGCAGAAGCGGCGATACCTTGGCGTTTGGGATGAGGCAACAGGCCAGATCATCCCGAAAACAGCAGAAAGAGATGTCAAGACAACTAAATCCTTAGGCCCGGCATATTTTCTAGATTCCGTAAGCAGTGAGATCCAGCTCAGAAAGAAGCTTTCAGAATCATTTGGCGAAGATGGCGATATAATTTTAGCTATGGCAATGAGCAAGCTGCTTCATCAAACCTCCCTTAAGAATTTAAACAACGTTCTTGATGATTCTTTCCTGCCAGAGATGTACTCGCTCAAAGAATCATTCAGCTCCCAATGGCTTTCAAATTTCCTGGAGCGATTGGCTACAAAAGAAAAGTCCATGAATTCGTTCTATAATTCTCTGATCGCCGGCGAGGATGAGACGCTGATATTCGATATCACATCGCTCTCATCTGCTTCCAGAAATATCGATTGGCTGGAGTGGGGATATAATCGCGATGGTCTTGACCTGCCTCAAGTGAACCTCGGCCTTGTTCTTTCATTGCATAGGCATCTACCTTTGTATTTCAAACTGTTTCCAGGCAGCATCAGTGATGTTGTGACTCTGAAAAACCTTGTGGCTGAGGTCAAAGCGCTTGGCATATCGAAGAGTCTATTTGTCTTGGATCGGGGATTCTACAGTGAGAATAATATAAAAGAAATGAATGACGCGAACATCGATTTCATCATTCCTCTTCCATTTAGCGTCAATGTCGGCAAGGGCCTGATCAGCGAGACGAATAGGGAAATTGAGAGCCCGGCTAATGCTAAAAGATTCGGCGGTGACATCTTCTATGTTCTGGAAAGTGAGATTCAAAATGACGCCATATGTCGCTTGCCCCAAAAATCTGTTTAGCTAACATGAGTCTCCTCTTCCTTATTGCTCCTTTGTGCATCGATTAGTGCGATATACTCGTTTACCAATCTCTCGCTCATTCCAATAATTCGAGCGATTTCTAGCGGTTTCATTTTACCGTGCAGCATTCTAACTTTCTTAAAAGCTTTGATATATCTGTCACAAGCCTCTTCCGTATGCTGGGTCATTCGCGAGATATCAGGTGTCGGAATACCCTGAATGAACTTTTCGATTATTACCTTCTTATGAGTCAATGATGGTCCAATATCATGAATAGTCCCACGATAAGGCAAGATGACACCCTGTTCTGCCTGATATACCTTGATATCCTTTCCAATTGTCCCGGCACTGACTCCGATCAATTCAGCTACATCTGCTTGAGTCAACACACCTTTCTGAGAATACGCCTCTTTTAGCATTCTAGCTACGCGATATCTTCTAATTTCCTGATGAGAATAGCCATTTATTCGCATCTGCTTATCTTCTTCGTGTGTTATGGAAAGAATTGTAGGAACAACTCTCATTTTTGAAAGGGTCTTTCCAGGACCTGGCTTTTCATCCATGTGAACAGCAAACCAGAGAGTCTGCCCTACTTCCAGATTCCACGGGTCTCGCGAATACTGCTGAAAGATCTGAATCAAATCTTCGATAAGCATGTCTTGGACTCGATCACCGCCAACAAATGCGTATTGCTCTTCCAGAAGGTGTTTGATTGCCCCTTGAATTCCCTTTCCTTGAGGTGGAGCTGATGATGTCATTGTCTGACCCCCAGACCCCCTTTTTTCGAATCGAGCTTTTCGATCTGCATGGATGCAATCGGATTGAGGCGATCGGAGGCGATTTCTTTATAGATCTTATATAGCGCAAGGTACTCAGAGACAACTTTCTCAGATGAGTTGGTTAATTCTCGGATCTGGATAACTGAATAACCTTTGTTCGAGAGAAGGACAACCTTAGAAAATCCGCTGATGTACCGCTTGATCGAGTCGCCGGTATGACGAGTTCTCTGTTCGATCTCGGTGTATTCGTATCCTTTGAGGTAAAGTTCAATGATCTGCGTTTTATGGGAGACGGTCGGCCCGATATCCTGGATTTCGCCACGAGTCGGAACGATTATGCCTTGCTTTCTCATCTCCTGCATATCTCTTTGAATTGTACGGATGCTGGTTGTTAGGAGCAGCGCCAAATCTTCCTGAATGAGAAGACCACCCTGATCATATGCCTCATTAGCAAATCTGAGAAGTTTGTGTTTCCTTAAGCCAGGAACACCCCGTTCTTTCAGAACGGCGGCGTCATCCGGATGGGATATATTCAGAGTAACGGGTACAATATTGAGGTTGTCTATTGATTTTCCAGGACCTTCTTTGGCGCTAATCGCATGGTAGATAACCTGCGAGTCTTCTCGGAGATTGCCATAATTGGTTTCTATATGCTCATGCATAAGCTGAACAAGTGATCGAGCGAGAGCAGGAGAAAAGCCGTATTCTATTTTCAGGCTATTGGAGAGCTCCTGTTCATTGGTCTTCCTCCATGCATTGGTCAGCGATTTGGTGTCTGTTCCGGCAGCAGGCATCATTACACCCATTATTCCGTATGCGCAACTCGATATAAAACTCTGCGACATACAGCGGTGATGTAAA
>SBEG01000042.1 GCA_009668975.1 Deltaproteobacteria bacterium
CAAATAACTTTGGCCCCACCCCGCCTAAAGTGGAAAATTACCATGGCCCTCGACACCTTTCGCCCCCACAGCGCCTTCATGCCGGACAGGTTCAAGTCTTCGATAGCAATGGCGTTGTAGTTATGCGCCAGATTCCGGGCCAGCTTGAAGTGAAAATCCTTGCGCCGATTGGCGATCGTTCGGTGCAATCGGGCAAGGTTCTTTCTGGCCTTTCTCCTGTTGTTGCTGCCTCTCTGTTTCGTGCTGAGATTGCGGTTGACTTTGGCAAGCTGCTTGAGGGCCTGCTTGAGCGGCTGAGGGGCAGGTTCTTTCCTTCCGTCGCTGATGGTGAGGAAACTTTTCAGACCAAAGTCCATGCCCGCTATTTCGGTAGTCGCGGCATGGAAGACCTGATGTTCGGCATCGGTGACGAAGATGAAGAAAATGTCCCCCAGGGCATCCCGCTTAACGGTGAGTGTTTTGATCCTCCCCTCGATCTCTCGGGACTTGAAAAAACGGTATTGCTGCTTGCCGATCCGCAGCCGGTTGCCGGACAGCGAGTAGCCGGCCTGTTTCAGGGTGAAACTCTGGTACTTGATCAGCTTCTAGAATGTCGGCGGCCGCACCTTGCGTGAGGACGTCCGGCCCGCTTTCCAGTCTTTGGCGCACTTGAAAAAGAGCTGGTAGCCTTTCTCGATTCGCTGCACAACGTCCTGTATGGACTGGGAGCCGACTTCCGACCAGAAGGAATAGCGGGGCATCTTCTTCAGCTTGGTGATGTGCTTCATCAACTGGAACTGGTTCAGATGTTTACCGAAAAGCCGGAAATACCTTTTGTGCAGAGCAATGCAATGGTTCCATATCGACGCGGCGATATCAATTTGCCGGTGCAGTTTCCGGTTCCGCCTGGAAGCGTATGCCTTAAAAACGAAGGTTCTCAAGCAATCCTGCTCCATTGGGTTTCGATGTACTGACGGATCACTTCGGGAGACACCGTGCCGGTAGTCGCGCAAAAGTAGGAGCGTGACCAGATCGAGCCCTTCTTCCTTAGATCGGGAAACCGGGCGGCAAGGGTCGAACCAGAGCCACCCTTGATCTTTCCCGCAAGTTGAGCAGGAGAAAACCGCGGAGGCGCCGACAGCGAAAGATGGACATGGTCCGGTATGATCTCAAGAGCAATGAGCGTGCAGCCGATTTCAGCAACACGGTCTGTAATTGTCTCCTGAACAGCCATCACCACTTCTTCTCTGTCGAGAATGGACCGCCGATATTTGGGACACCATATCAAGTGGTAGGAGAGCAGAAACTTCGCATGACGGGTTGACTCATATTGTGTATTCATCCTAATTTCATTGCATTAATAGTACCATAGATATGAGTTCGAGCAAGTATATACACTAATCCGGGCACCTTTCATCCCCGCCTTTAAGGCGAGGCTTTCCCGGTGGTTGTTTGTAAGAAAGAGTGATTTATGGAACTTTTCAACCTCGAAGAATTTACGAAGCTTGCTGTGAGCCAACCCTATGATCCGAATCACGATGGGCTGTTAACATCTTTGCGAAAACGGTATCCTCACGCTGAATTCAATGTAGTAGCGACCCGCGGCGATTGGTCCTCGGTACAAAAAGGTCTGGTTGATGTTGAGGGGCGAAAAATCAGTGAAGATTTTGTGAAATGGGTAACAGCTGAATACGATGCAATGGGGCAAGATGCCAGGGCGGTCTGGGAAAAGTATAAAAACTCTGGCCTCATGCTTACAGAGGAACAGGGGACGACCCTTTATATCGCATCGCCGTTTGCATCCTCCCCGGAAGCATTTATCCAAATCGAGATAAGCATGAGCCACGAGGTGGCAGATCGGTATGCTTTCGATGATTGCGTATGGGCCGCACCTGACAACCTGAACGATCTGATAGATCCTATGACCGGTGTCTCTGACGCGAAGGAAATATCACCGTTCCGGTACAAATTCGAACGTATGACCAACATCCGGAGATTTTGCCAGGAAATGGCCGACTTGGAGCGGCAAAGCAGACTTGAAATACTGCCGGAGATAGAACAGAAGGTCGTTCGCGTCGTTACGGTAGAGAGTTACGAAAAAACGCGGCCATTATCCTCGGATTTTCGTCAGGAAGTGGATGAGATTACCTTTCTCGAAATGTTCCCTAGCTGGCTCGACCGAGCAAAAAATGAAATCAGGTTCATCCAGGACTGGCAGGAGAGTAGTGCCGGACGGTATGGCGCCAGACTCTGCGACCACTGGTTCCTTCTGTTGCGGGACTATACTGACCGTGAAGGGAAAAGGGTCATGAGCTTTATCCCACAGTGGGCTGACGCCGATGGTGGTTTGGATCTTCCGGAAATCACATCTCAGGATAGGGACGATGTGTACGGAGCAATGTCTCGGATTGAAAAGTTTAACGCCCAGGTTGGTTACCCTTTTGCGTGGTACTTCTACATGCTCCATGGAAATCGGATTGACTACACTGTAGGTGAGACAGTTGCCCGCGGAATACAGGCCGGGAAGATCAGTCTGGCAAAGTGTGACGCTAAGGTGTTAATGAGATGGTATGAAAGAGAATACGGATTTTAACCGGCAGTCGTGGCACGAAAATACAAAAAACTGCCAGAGCCATGAAAATAGAAAAAATACCATTCAGGGAATACCCCCCATGGAAACGATCAGAAAGACCTTTGTACTGCGTATCATTTTCCTGGTGATATTTGTCACCGGCATCAGTGTGCTCCATTACCTCACGCCACTCAATCTGCCGATGCTGCATGATATTTACCAGAGACTCTACTATATCCCGATCATCCTGGCCGCATTCTGGTTCGGCCTGCGGGGAGGTCTCGGTTGCGCACTGGTCGTGAGCATCGCCTATGCGCCCCATGTGCTCTTTCAGTGGGGTGAACACATTCACCTGGAACTGGAAAAATATCTGGAAATGATCCTCTACAACGTGGTCGGCGGCATTACCGGACTGCTTTCCCAACGGGAGCAACTAAAAACAGAACAGTTGCAGCAGACCGCCCTGGGCCTTGAACAGTCCTATGAGCAGTTGAGCCGCCAATCGGAGCGGATCACCGAGATGGAGGGACAGTTGCGCAAGGCCGAGCGCCTTTCGACAATAGGTGAACTTGCCGCCGTACTGGCCCATGAGATCCGCAACCCGCTTGGCTCAATTCAAGGCACGGCCGAGATTTTGAAGGATGATTTTCAGCCGGGTGACAGGAAATATGAATTCCTGGAAATCATGGTAAAGGAGTCGCAGCGTCTCAATAACGTGGTTGAGGATTTTCTCCGGCTGGCGCGGCCACAACCGGTTCTGATGCGCGAGTGTAATCTCCTTCTGGAGTTGAATAACGTAATTTCGCTTGTTTCATCGGAAGCGCGGCGGCGATCGATTACCTTGGAGTGCCGGGTGGATTCTCTGCCTGACATCGCAGGGGATCCGGAGAAGTTGCGGCAGGCGTTCCTGAATATCATTCTGAATGGCTTGCAGGCCGCGGAGCCCGGCGGTTCGGTTATTATCAGTAGGCAGCACTTTGAACCGGGGACAAAGGAACCCGCTTGGGTCGATCTGCTGTTTACGGATTCCGGGCCGGGAATTCCGCCGACAGAGACGGAGAAAATCTTCGAGCCGTTCTATACCACGAAAGAAGGCGGCACCGGGCTCGGACTGGCCATAACCCGTAAAATTATCGAAGGACATGGCGGCAAAATTACGGTGGAAAGCAAACCAGGCAGTGGTGCGGTATTCCATATCCAGCTGCCGCTAAAAAGAGCTGCAGCCAGGGAGAGCAATGAGACACAAAATTCTGGTAATTGATGACGATCCATCACTGCGCCGTGTGCTGGAATACAATCTCGAGGAAGACGGTCACGAGGTGACTGTTGCCGCGTCGGGAAGCGACGGTTTGCAGGCTTTTGACGAACTTGGTCCGGCACTGGTGATAACCGACCTGAAAATGCCCGGGATCGACGGCTTTCAGGTGTTGCGTGAGATCAAGGAACGGTCCCCCGATACACTCGTCATAATCATTACCGCTTTCGGGGCGGTGGAAACGGCGGTTGAGGCAATGAAGCTGGGGGCCTATGATTATATCACCAAGCCCTTCAATCGGGACGAGCTGAAAATGGTGGTACGCAAGGCGCTGCAAGTCACCAGCCTGTCCCGGGAAAACAGGCAACTCCGTGAGGAGCTTACGGAGAAGATTGATTTCAGAAATATCGTCGGCATTTCCCGTGAAATGGAGAAAGTTTTCCAGGTGGTGCGAAAGATTGCCAATACCGATGCAACGGTCCTCATTACGGGCGAGTCCGGTACCGGCAAGGAATTGGTGGCCAAAGCGCTTCACACCCTGAGCTCTCGGAAAGCCGCTCCTTTTGTACCCATAAACTGCGCGGCCATCCCCCGGGATCTCCTCGAAAGTGAACTTTTCGGTCATGTCAAAGGAGCTTTTACCGGAGCCGTCCGGGATAAGCTGGGCAAATTCAAACAGGCGGATGGTGGCACGCTCTTCCTCGACGAAGTGGGAGAACTGCCGCTCGATCTGCAGCCAAAGTTATTGCGTGCTCTGCAGGAAAGGATCGTGGAACCGGTTGGCGGGACGGAAGCCCAGCAACTCGATGTGCGGGTCGTAGCTGCAACCAATCTGGATCTGGAACAGGCAATGGGCGATGGAGCTTTTCGCGAAGATCTCTATTACCGGCTTTCGGTAATTCCCCTTCACATTCCGCCGTTGCGGGAGCGGAAGGATGATATTCCTCTGCTGTTGAAACACTTTACCGCCAGGCAGGGAGCGGCTACCGTCAAATTTTCATCTGAAGCCGTGAAAACCTTGGTCTCTTACCACTGGCCGGGCAACGTGCGAGAGTTGGAAAACACAGTGGAGCGGCTTCTTATTCTGCGCGAGGGTGATACCATCGAACAGGGGGACTTGCCGGAGAAAGTCCGCACTACGCACAAGACCGTTGCCTCCGGATCGATCGTCAATCTTCCCGCGGAAGGGTATTCGCTGGAACAGTTGGAGCGGGAAATTGTTCTGGAGGCCCTGGAACGCAATGACTGGAATCAGACCGCGGCTTCCCGGTTCTTGAGAATCCCCCGTCACGTGCTCATTTATCGCATGGAGAAATACGAGATTGTCCCGCCAGGGAAAGTTGTTTAACAGGCTGTTGAAAAACGTTGAGAGGAGGTCGAGATACAAGGCACAAGCGAGCGTGAAGCCGAAGCGTACCGTTGGGTACGTTGAGGTTTCGAACGAGCGGTAACGCCGCAGATCGACCCCGCAATAGTTTTTCAACAGCTTGTTAGAAATGAGGAATGAGATATGAAGGGTGAGGGTTGAATAGATGTGCCGGCGCTTGGCTGATGAATTTTCAAATAGTTTTTCGCGGGTGATACAAAGGTGGTGAGGAGGCCGGGACGCCGTTGGCCCGAACCTGCTCATCCATGCAGGAGTTCATGGCTGAAGAGTTATTCTGCTGGTTGCACCAAGCAATAGGCGCCTTCCTTTTTCGCCAGATCGCCAGACATTACTTCACCCTCGACTATTTCAGCTTCGAAGTAGTGATCTCCGACATAAGAAAGGACCTTCACTTTTCCCACTTCCTTGAGGTTTTTTACCTGGTCTGCACCCTTGAGCGATCGGTAACCCACTGCCGACTCCCGGTAAACAGGAATCACATCGTTCAGGCAGATCTCTTTTTTTACTAGTTCGGTTCCGCTATGGAAGAGATGGATCTTGTTACCTTCTTTCATGACCACTTTGCTTTTGACATTCTCCGCGGCATTTACGGCCATGGGAGAAACTGCCAATGCAGAGAGTACCAATAATGCAACTATCGTAATCAGTTTTCTCATCTTAAGTCTCCTTTCTTTCATGTCGTTTTTTGCACCATAATCCGGACCATTTGGCATCTCACCTCCCACCGGTCCTTATTCTACCTTGCAATAATGTTCATTCATCTATTATTCATTGTAGCAGCTCCAGCTGATCTGACAATTCAGGCGAGTTACCCAGAATCTCCTTGATGCAATTTTGACATTTTCATCAAAGATGATGGCGTTGACTACTTCACCGTGTACCAGAATTTGGCATTGCGAACCTTTCCGTCTTTCAGTAGAAACTTGCACATCACGCCATATTTTCCCTTCTTGGATAGATCAAAGTCGGCGCCGAAGTGACCCTGCATCCCCATCAGGTCTTTTGTCTGGCTGCTTTTGTCAGGGTTTTGCACTTTAACCTTTACTTCACCCGCTGTGAGGGCCTTGCCACTTTTCACATCTTTGAATTCCACTGCAAGATGATGAGTTTCCTTCATTCCCTTTGGCATTTTCATGTTCAAGGCCTTCAAATGCTCTTTCATACCCATAACCTTGAAGGTCGCCTTCACCCCATCGGTTACTTCCTGGTGAGCAATGTCGCCCTGATGGCCGCCATGACCTTCATGGTCACCATGGTTCGTGGCGGCGAAAGAACCCATTGGGGCGGCGAGGGCAAAGAGTGCTGCGATTAGTATGACCCTTTTTTTCATGTTATGAAATCTCCTTTGATCTGGTGTGGGTAGACACACTCTTGGTTGCAGTCGCCAAATGATTACGGGGGCAATTGAACATATCAATGGTAGGGGCTAGGCGTGCCTCGCCCAATCGGGGCACGGCGCGCCGTGCCCCTACATCAGGGTTTTAATGTTTAATTGCCGCAGTAATACACAGGATCAGTGTCATCAGCGGGAGGTTTTCAAACAACCATACCGTCCTTCAGATTGATGGTCCGATCCGAGTAGGTGCCATTTTCTGGATTGTGAGTTACCATGACAACCGTCTGGCCGGCGTCGTTCAGTTCACGGAAAAGCGCCATGACCTCCTCACTGGTCTTGGAATCCAGGTTACCGGTCGGCTCGTCCGCCAGGAGAATGTGCGGGTTATTGACGATGGCCCGGGCAATGGCAACCCGCTCCTGTTCGCCGCCGGAGAGCTGATTGGGCAGACGGTCCAGCTTGTTGCCGAGGCCAACCCGTTGGAGGG
Organism: Deltaproteobacteria bacterium; assembly: GCA_009668975.1. Lineage (GTDB taxonomy): Bacteria > Desulfobacterota > Desulfuromonadia > Geobacterales > Geobacteraceae > RPRC01. The sequence continues at coordinate 7,017 of SBEG01000042.1, forward strand.
CCTGGCGGGCGGCGGTCTTCTTAGCCGGTGTGCTCATTTTGACGATGGCCAGCGGTAACATGACATTTTCGATAGCAGTCAGATAGGAAATCAGATGGAATGACTGAAAGACAAATCCCAGATTCTGGGCCCGGAAGTCGGCCAGCTTTTCACCGGGGAGTTGATAAAGCTTCACTCCTGCCATTTCGACCTCGCCCGTTGTAGGATGATTCATCCCGCCAAGAACAGACAGCAGGGTACTCTTGCCGGAGCCGGACTGGCCCATGATGGTGATGAATTCTCCTGCTTCAATACTTATGTCCACGCCCCGCAGGGCTTCGACAGTGTCATCACCGCTGGTGTACTGTTTTTTTACGTTTTTAATTTCGATGAGTGCCATAGTGTCCTCTGTTTATAGTGCCCGCAGCGCTTCGGTCGGGTCCATTTTCGATGCATGCAGTGCCGGGTAGAGGCTCGCCAAAAGCCCCAACGTCAGAGCCAGCCCGATTGAACGAAAAGCAACCGTTGAATCCCAGATCAGGAAAGCATTTTTGCTTTCGGCCATGAATGGCAGAGCCAGCTTGGCGCCCCCCATGCCGACGGCATAGCCGAGAAATCCGGCCAGCAGACTGACCAAGGCGGCTTCCAGCAGGATGATCCGCATGATATGACTTTTTCGAAAACCGATGGCCCGGAAGACCCCGATTTCGGTGGTCCGCTCGTTGACACTGCCCATCATGGTGACGAAGACAATCAGCGATCCGATGAAGACCACCACACCGGCCATGGCGTAGGAAAAGCGTTTGAACTGGTCCAGAGCCTTGAGACGTCCCTCAACCACCTGCTGAATGGCCGACACCTTTGCGTCCGGTATCTTCTCGGCAATCTGGGTCACCATGTCGCCGATGGGACACCCTGAACAGAGCGCCGCCACCTCTGCCAGAGTGATCTTGCCTTCCTTGCCGAGCAGTTTCTGGGCCTTGGACAAGTTGGCAAAGACAAGTGCGTCATCCTGAGAACCAGTCTGGTCAAGTACTCCAGCCACTTTAAAGTTTTGCTCGTTTATTGTAATGCTGTCATCGGGACCGGCATTGAGTACCTTTGATGCATCGCTGCCCAGCAATACCTCGTTGTCGCTTTTAGGTACGTCACCAAAGATCTGCCACCACTGTTTCATCTTGAGCTCACTGTCAAAGTTGACCCCTACCAGCAGAACGTCGCGGGATCCTACCTTGATACCGCCGAGCACTTTTGGCGCAATGGCTGAGATGTTTTTGCTGTTGCTGATGGTCTTGATTTTTGCCAGATCCTCTTCACGGATCTCACGTTGATCAAAGGTCACCCCCCCCAGGCTGATGCCGCCGTAGTTCATGGCCAGGCCGTTACTTTGGGGAGTTATCAGGATATTGGCGCCGAACTCGTCCATCTTGCGCTCAATATCGCTCGACATGGAGCGGGTCAGAGTCACCAGGGTAACGATGGTGGCAATTCCCACCATCAGTCCGATCGTCAGGAAGGCCATTTTGGCCTTGCGGCGCTTCAGGTTATTGATGGAAATGGTGTGCAGTTTCATCAGAAGTATCTCGCTCCGCCCTTGAGGTCAGTAACTGAAACAGAAATAGTATTGCCATTCTGCTTGTGCGGCAAATAGCCGGGATTGCAGCCGCCGGTGGCGTTGGGGCCAAGACGCTTGATGGCGAACTTCTGGTTGCAGTTCTTGCAGTTCATTTTGTCCCCCTGTTGCTCATAGCCCTTCCTGTCGCGATAGCAGGCATCGCAGGCATCGAATGCGGTTCTTATGCTGCCATCGGCTGCCTTGACTGCGAAAAAGGTGATATCCTTGCCGCCATCCTCGAATTTGTAGTAGCGGGCCTTGCCGTCAGCCAGTTTTGCGACCGGCAGCGTAATAGTACCGTTAGTTGCCTTCACTTTTTCGTACTTGCCGAACGAGAAGGCAAATACGCTGATTGTGCCAACCAAAAGTGCCACCATTACAATGCCTGCCATTACCGCCTGTTTCGTGCGAATTCTTGCCATTCAAATCTCTCCTTTGTTTAACTTTGCTTTTTAGTGCCACAGCCGCCATTTCCACCGCAGCATCCTGAAAGCTGGGCAGCGTTTGCTCCAATCTCCCTGCCGGAAATCTGTTTGAACTGTTCTGGTGTCAGTATGACATACACCTTGCTGGCGAATCCCGCACCTGTGACCTTCTTGGCCAAAGCGTCCGGTTTGACGGTTTTAGTGTCATAGCCGACGATAACCCAGCCGCCATTCGCATCCACCTCGGTAATCGCAACACCACTCAAAGACTCAAGAGCTTTGGAAATTTTGCTTGAGCAACTGCCACAGGTCATACCCTTCGTCTGCAAGACCGCAACAGAATCAGCGGTTATTCCGCTGCCGACACGAAGGGCAAAAACCACCAAAACGGTAATGGCCGCAATGACGAGAAGCGAAGTAGATAGTTTTTTTATGTTCATGACAAACCTCTTTCAAATCCCAGAGAAAAGCACTTGTGCCTGGCAGTTCCGCTTCAAAATTTGTGTATGATGTACACAATGGAATTGAAGATAAACGTGAATCGATTTCTTTCACTCACATTGGCTTATCAAGTATCGTGCCAAGCTCACTAAATATGTGTAACATGCTGATTATTCGTGTAAATATTACATAAGCTTTTTATGAATGAATTGTTCAAAACATATATAAGAAGAATATTCCATACGAGCAGAGAATATTCTACATGTCACCAACTTGCCGCCGCAATTCTACTGTAAGGTTACGATCCATCGAATGGACGGGTACCGATGGATGCCGCAAAATGAATCGTCACCAGTATCAGCTTTTATCCAGATAACGAACGGCAATTTCTTGCATCTGTTCAGGAGCTATCGCCATAAATGTGTCCACCATGACCGGATCGAACTGGCTGCCGCTGAGCCGTTTGATCTCTGCCGCCGCCTCCTCGTACGTGATTGGTGACCGGTAGGGACGCTCGGAAGTCAATGCATCATAAACGTCCGCCACCATAAACATTCGTGCCCCAAGCGGGATACTCTCTCCTTTTAGACCACGCGGGTAACCGGTCCCATCAAATTTTTCGTGGTGTGCATGGATGACTTCAGCCGCATCCTTCAAAAAACCGATTCGTTTCACGATGCGGTATCCTGCCTCAGGATGCTTGCTCATTTCTCCCCATTCCTGATCTGTCAGCTTACCCGGCTTCAGTAAAATTTGATCTGGCACAGCTATCTTTCCCACGTCATGCAGTAGTGCGCCAAAACCAATATCCCGTTTCATCTTTTCATCGACTCCAAGCCGGTCGGCGATCAATTCGGTATATTCCCGCACCCTTTGGGAATGTAGGCGGGTGTTGTGCTCGCGTAGATCCAGTGCTGAAACCAGACCGAGAAGGGTCTCTTCATTGGCATTTGCAAGGTCCTGAAGAAGTGACCGTTGCCGATCGAACAGCCAGCCAGGCATAAGTCCGATTACCCAAAAACCAACCAACTCGCCCATTTGATTAGCCTGTTCCATGTAATTACCAGGCCAGTCCAGCAAGGCATGCGCCGAAAACAGAATGCTCACGACTGCTGTTGTGCTTATCGCTCCTCTCAGTCCAAACCAGGCAGCAGCTATAACTGGTGGCAGGAAATAGAGTTTTCGCAGCACAATGTGGATTGTATGGTAATAATGAGGTTCTGTGGGCGTTACATAGTGCAGCAGGGCGACTATACCTATCAGACTTGCCAGGAAAATGATCTTGTATTTGAACACATTTTGTTTGCTCATCAGTATATTCCTCGTTCTATCCGACGTAGTTTTTGACTTTGAAGCAGCCAGCATGTTTAGCTTAACTGGTTACTGTAAGAGAAGAAGTGTGGAGTCTAGCTGACTGTTTTTAAAAAGAAAATCCTCCCAAGAAGTGTTTTCTGGGAGGATTTCTAATATCTTTTTAGAGTACTTGTTTGTCGGATGTCTTGAAATATTCATCTCCCGAGCATGGTTAATGCTGGGTACTGTCGTTTAAGGTGTGACTCCATCTGTTTTATGACGCCAACAGAATGGCCATTAACGGCCCAATTCCGCAACGTCATTTTCCTTAATGTTGCCCTGAAGAATAGTTGCCGTTGCATAATGCACATCAACGACTTGCTTGATCTTCACCGTACCTACCTCTTCTCGTTTAAAGCTCGGAGTTGTTTGCTTCGGACCAGCAAATGGAAGTTTTACGTAGCGATAGACGGCAAGTTCCTGCCCCGCTGTAGCACCATCAGCACTTCCAATGCAGAGATATGCTTCCCCGCCGCTAACGTCCAGGATCTGGCCTTTCATTACGTACTTGTGCCCTGCGGCCTTCATCGAGGCGCAGCCGGCTGCGGTAATCAAAAAGATTGCGAGGAACACATTAACTAACACGGACTTTCTCATACGTTACCTCCTCTTTGTGCTATAAGGTGAAGTTTGTTGCTCAGGAATGATTTTTCGGAACTTCGATTCTAGATACAGTAATTTTGATAAAATCATACCATTTTTTTCATATACCGCTACCTTACTCGAAAAATTTATAAATAGTTGCCCCAGTAAATGTATAACATACCGTTCTTATTTAATAATTTCGTTTATTGTGTAATATAATAATCATACTGAAAATAGAATAACAGGTCCGCGAAGACTTAGCAGGCGCTGTTTTCATTGTCTGCTACTGCTTTGAGCAACCCGAGTATGTGAAGAATATTCCCCATTAACCAGTTTTATTCACCTTAGTGGATTGTCAGGCAGATATATGTTTCCGCAATTTCAAATAGTTAAGACTACCGGCAGCGATTGGCACAAACTTGGCATATAACATACTGACGACAGACATTGGCAAGAGTAATCTGACAACCCCGGAAAGGGGCCGCTGAATGGAGTTGCTGCGAAATGAGGTGAGGATGTCCCCAGGGCCGCGCTTTCGAAAACATTTAAGCCGATGGAACACAGACAAATACCGCACTTATGTAGATTTATTCATGGCACTTGAACAATGTAACATACCGGATATAGTTATTTCAGCATGTCGGTTAGAAGTGAGCCGGGACGGCACGACATTCAAGTGTCAGGTGCTTGGCGCTAAAATCTACTTACACGGAAGGAGTAATGAAAATGAAAAAAATGCTTATGACTTTAGGAATGTTACTCGCAACGATGGCGTTGTCAGGAATGACGGCACAGGCTGAGACTGTAGCAGCCACAAAGGTAATATCAGTTCCAGAGGCAAATAAAGAACAGGTATTGGAGAAAGTACAGACATGGGCAGGCAAAAACTCTCGGTCTTACAGTGAGGACGCTAAATCGGGTATTGTCATGGCAAGCGGAGAAATCACCTATCCCTCGCCTTCAGTAGACAGGATTCAGTACACTATTCTCTTTGAAATGAAGAACAAGATTCAGGGCAACAAGAATACCGTGACATTTGAGAAGGTCATGCTGAAATCCCCTTCACAATTTCTTTCCGACTCCAACGAAACAATCGCCGGACAGGCAAGTCCGATTAAGTCCAAGAAGGACATTACGGCTGCCAATAAAGCCTTGGCCCACGTAGCGGGCAACCTTGAAGCTTATCTGCTCGCTAAAAGCGATGCAACATGCCTGCTGATGAAATGCCCGGACTGCAGTTTATTGGGCACCTCCCCTGAAGAGATGAAGGAGCACATGAAGGGTCATGAACAGTTGAAGGGCCATCCCGGACACGAACCCGCGCCGATGAAATAATCCCGGTTATTTCTCAGGAACCGCCGCTCCCCGCAAAGGAGCGGCTTTTTGTTCGATTTCAAGGCGAGCCGAAGCGGGATTAAGTGGATTCAGTTATCGAAACGATGCTCTCTTCAGCATGAAGTATATTCTTCAATCAGCTGTGGTTTTACCGCAAATACTGTTTCCAGGGGTTAGTAAGTTGTCTCAGAAATGTGTAACATACTGAACTTATAGATAATATTAGCGTTTATTGTGTGATATGATCCCAAGAAACTGAATCTGCACTTTCAAAATCCGGTGATTTCATGTAGCCAAATGAGACAGTTTAAGGACTTTTTCAGGGATGACTAAGTAGTTTCCATCCGGAAACTCCGGATGTGAAACTAATGGTTTTCAATTCGACAACGAGGGATTTTAAGTTCTGGCCAGAAAATCAAGGGGTTGCGCGGAGGAGTACATAGGTACGCCGCGCAAGTAAGCCCGTAGATTGACACAGCCAGGACGGCAAAAAACTGTTTTCGGATGAAAACTAAGTATGCGGCGGTTGAATCTACGCCCAAAGGACGTGAATTTGAAGGGCACCCCAGAGGGGTGCTGAAAGCGTGCTCTCTAAGAAGACACGCTAAGTTGCCCCGGGTTATCAGTGCCCTATGTTCTCTGTTCGCGCTCTTTGCGTTCCTGATAAATAACGTACTTTCGTATCAATTCTGCATCTAGGCCGACTGTATCAACACAATATCTTATCCCAAGAACAGAGGAACAATGATGAATGATCCCGTTTGCAATATGGATGTGAATCCCGAATTTTCGCCATACAGCCACGAGCATGACGGAGAAAAATATTATTTCTGCAGCGAGTATTGCCTCATTAAATTCCGGGAGAACCCAGATAAATTTCTTTTCCCTGAAACACAGGTCGCATCGGAACCGGCGGAGGCCAGAGAAGGGGAATACTTCTGTCCCATGTGTCCGGAAGTGCACTCCACTAAACCGGCCCCTTGTCCGAAGTGTGGTATGGCGCTGGAATTTGCCGGAGAGACGGCACCACTCCAGCGAACCGAATGGACCTGTCCGATGCATCCCGAAGTTGTTCAGGACACGCCGGGGGATTGCCCGAAGTGCGGCATGGCCCTGGAGTCGCGGACAGTGGTCGTGGCAGAAGAGGAGAACCCGGAACTGCTGGATATGAAAAAGCGCTTTTGGATTGCTTTGGCGCTGTCGCTACCGGTGATGGTGAGCGCCATGGGCATGCATATCCCCGGTCGCCCCCTGGAGCGGCTGATGTCCGCGGATCTATGGGGATGGATTGAGCTGGCTTTTGCCACGCCGGTGGTGTTCTGGGCCGGTTGGCCGTTCTTTCAACGATTCTGGGCTTCGCTCGTACACCGCAGCCTGAATATGTTTACCCTCATTGGCCTCGGAGTCGGCGTAGCCTACTTCTACAGCGTAGTTGCCAAGCTTTTCCCGCGGATCTTTCCCGCTTCGTTCCAATCGCATACAGGTGAGGTTGCCGTCTACTTCGAAGCTGCGGCCATGATTACCGCCCTGGTGCTGCTGGGCCAGGTTTTGGAGATAAAGGCCCGCAGCCGAACCGGAGCGGCAATAAAGATGCTGCTCGGGTTGGCGCCGAATATTGCCCGGCGTATTAGGGAAGACGGCGACGAGGAAGATGTCCCTCTCAACGAAGTTCAACCGGAAAATATCCTGCGTGTCAGACCTGGTGAGAAAGTGCCGGTGGACGGTACCGTCTTGGAAGGAACCAGCCCGGTCGACGAATCCATGATCACCGGTGAATCGATTCCAGTGGAAAAAGGACCGGGAGATCGTGTAATCGGCGCCACCATCAATGGCAGCGGTTCTCTGGTAATGCGCGCTGAGCGGGTAGGGGCCGATACCCTCTTGGCCCGGATCGTACGCATGGTCGCCGAGGCGCAGCGCAGTCGCGCGCCCATCCAGAAGCTCGCTGACCTGGTGGCCGGCTGGTTTGTTCCGGTCGTGGTTACTGCCTCTATTGTGACGTTTATCATCTGGTCGCTTGTGGGACCTGAGCCACGCATGGCCTATGCCGTCGTCAATGCCGTGGCGGTCCTGATCATTGCCTGTCCTTGCGCCTTGGGGCTGGCCACACCGGTCTCGATCATGGTGGCCACCGGCAAAGGAGCCTCTTTCGGCGTGCTGTTCAAGGACGCTGAAGCCATCGAGGTGCTGCGGCAGGTAGACACCCTGGTGGTGGATAAAACCGGAACCCTGACCGAGGGCAAGCCAAAGCTGATCACCGTTGATCCGGTACAGGGAGTTGAAGAACACTCCCTGCTTCTGCTGGCGGGAAGCCTGGAGCGGGGAAGCGAACATCCGCTGGCTGCGTCTATCGTCAAGGGTGCGGAAGAGCGGGGTGTGAAACTTGCCACTGCCCGATCTTTTCAGTACTTAACCGGTAAAGGGGTGACCGGAGAGGTGGACGGACATAAGGTTGCATTGGGAAGCAGCCGGCTACTGGAAGAACTGGGTATTTCAACAGGATCAATCGAGGCCAAGGCGGAAGCTCTGCGCAAGGAAGGCCAGACAGTCATGTTCGTGGCCATCAATGGGAAAGCCGCGGGTCTTCTGGGGGTTGCCGACCCCATTAAAGCCACTACGCTGGATGCCATCAGGCAGCTTCATCGCGAGGGCATCCGCATCGTCATGCTCACCGGCGACAACCGCACCACCGCCGAGGCCGTGGCCCGCACACTGGGTATTGACGAGGTTGTTCCTGAGGTCCTTCCCGACCAGAAGGCCGAAGTGGTCAGGACACTTCAGGAGGAAGGGCGGATCGTTGCCATGGCCGGAGACGGAATCAACGATGCCCCCGCACTGGCCTTGGCCCAAGTGGGCATTGCGATGGGTACAGGTACTGATGTGGCCATGGAAAGCGCCGGAGTTACCTTGGTAAAGGGAGACCTGCGAGGTATTGTCCGGGCCCGGCGCTTGAGTCATGCGACATTGCGGAACATCAAGCAAAACCTGTTTTTCGCCTTTATCTACAACACCCTGGGAGTCCCGGTTGCCGCCGGGATTCTTTACCCCTGGTTCGGCATTCTGCTCAGCCCGATCATCGCTGCCGCAGCCATGAGCTTAAGTTCGATATCCGTCATTACTAATGCCCTGAGGCTGCGCAGAATTCATGTCTGACGCGGAGAATATTCTTCAGTGGTGCGCGTTGAAACCGATATGTCGGATTACGAGAATACTTGCAGCGTTGATATTGATGTTCTCGATAGGGGTGCACGCCATGGATGACGGGCAGACGATGGAGTTCGACAGAATAATGCATCTCTCTACCGAGGAATTAAGCACGCTTGTCAATGGAGCTCTGAATAAATACTATCCAGGAGAGGATTAGAAAGGATATCTTTTCTCGGACTTCGTCTTCGGCAATGAACCAGTTGAGGCAGGCTACAAGATTGCCGTCAAATGACCGGAGCTGCTGACGAAGATTCCTTGTTACTGCGTATGCGATCAGGCAGGTCACAAAACCCTCCTGGACTGCTTCCTCAAAAGCGGAAGGCAGGGGGTAATACGACACGCTTCTTACTGTCTGACCTGTTATACTGAGGCCATCCTGGCATTTTTATGGTGGGACCTGGGCACTACGGAAAGTGAAATACGTGAGGGGTGGCAAAATGGTTTAGGATGGCGTTGGAAACACGTGGATGATGGATTTGGAGAGCCGGGACGCCGTTGTCCCGGTTCTGTTACCGTTGATGAAGACACCAACGGTCAGGGCTGCACCAACAAGCCCGCGGTATTTTTTTTCGCAATATCCCCGACCTTGATTTCCCCTTTTACGATCTCTGCTTCAAAATGATGTTCGTCGATGTAAGAAAGGACTTTTACCAAGCCAACTTCTTTCAGTATCTTCACCTGTTCTTGTGCTTTGGCCGGTTGATATCCAACTGTTGATGTGCGATACACCGGGATCAAATCATTCAAGGCAATTTCACTTTTTACATCCGCCGTGCCGCTGTGGAAAAGATGCACTTTTTTCCCGGCCTTCATGACGACTTCGCCCTTTGCCTTCTTTCCGGCCGCATGAGCGCCGAGAGGCGCGCCAATGACGGCAGCCATGGTGAATACCATGAGAATTGTTACAAGACGTTTCATCTGTCCCTCCTTGGTTGACTTTTTTATTTCTGCTGGTGAAACGAGGTTACCCTGAGCTTCCTCACCTCCCTCCGGATCTCGAATGGAACAAATATCAATTTTTATTATCGACAATATGGACAAAAACTTGAGTTGTAATTATCTCAAGGGAGGATGCTTTCCTTGGTTTTGCTGTGGAATCTTTTTTTGGCAATCAGCAAGAAGACAGTTCCCGAGCCAATCAGGTTCCCCGCACTGACCGCGGTAAAGATTTTATCCCCGACGAAAAACCATGCGTAAAGTATGGTGATGACACAGCCGAGGCTCCAGCCGCCGAAAGTTATGGGCGAAACTGAAGCGGAATCGTTACGGTTCTTCCAGAGGGCAACAATTTGCGGTATGTACATGAGTACGGCGATAAAGCCGTTTATAACGTAAAGCGATTTGATTGCAAGCAGGTAATTCACGGTTTATTCATCCATTTTGGTTGTTGTTTAATGAGATAGTTGAGGTGTTTTTGACCCTGGTGAGGATGGCGTTAACGATATCCTCCATTTTCCGCTCCTGACGATTTCTGAAGGCGCCGATGGTGACGTTACGAGGTTCCGGCACGGTTTTGGCCTGTTTCGTCGTGACTTCCCGTCGGCTGTCCGACAGCAGTTCGTAATGTACATGGGGACCGGTGGATCTCCCGGTATTGCCCGAATGGGCGATGACTACCCCGGCCTCCACCCGTTCGCCCCGCCGGACGTCAACAGCTGAGTTATGCCCGTACAGAGTCCGCTCTCCATTGCCGTGCTCGATAATGACCGTATTGCCGTATCCGCCGTGCACACCGGCAAAAACGACCCGTCCTCCGTGGGTGGCGTGCACGGGGGTCCCGACGGGAACCGCGATGTCGGTCCCTCGGTGAAAGACTAACCTGCCGCCGCCGAAGGGATCGACCCGCCAGCCCACACCGGAGGTGACTACACCGTTTACCGGTAACTTCAGGTCCGCCCGGGCCGAGAGGGGCAGGGTTATGAGGATTACGATAGTTATGAGTATACGATTCATGGAAATTGAATATGCCGGATTCCGCGGCCTCCCGGCGTTCTCCGATTGAACGTATCGTGCTGCGCAGGCAGGGGCAGCGGAATCCGTTTCTCTATTGCTCCTGGAACAGGACTGTGCTCAGGTATCTTTCGCCGGTATCGGGAAGCACGACCACAATCGTCTTTCCCTTGTTTTCCGGTCGTTTGGCTATCTCCAGAGCGGCGTAAACCGCGGCGCCGGAGGAGATGCCGACCAATACGCCTTCTTCCTTTGCCATACGCCGGGAGGTTTCAATCGCATCCTCGTTTCTGACCTGAAAAATCTCGTCGATTATCTCCCGGTTCAGAACATCCGGAACAAAGCCAGCGCCGATGCCCTGGATCTTGTGAGGTCCGGGCTGGCCACCGGAGAGGACCGGTGAATCGGACGGTTCAACGGCAACCACCCGCACGCCGGGTTTCCGCTGCTTGAGCACCTCGCCGACGCCGGTGATAGTCCCTCCTGTACCAACTCCGCCGACGAAAATATCGATTTTTCCATCCGTATCGGCCCATATCTCCTCCGCGGTAGTGCAACGGTGGATCTGTGGGTTCGCAGGGTTTTTGAATTGCTGCGGAATGAACGAGTTAGGGGTTTCAGCCGCCAGTTCTTCAGCTTTATCTATGGTGCCCTTCATCCCCTTTGCGCCCGGGGTCAGGATCAGTTCCGCTCCGTATGCCTTCAGCAGGTTGCGCCGCTCCATGCTCATGGTATCCGGCATAGTGAGGATCAGCCGGTATCCCCTGGCCGCGCAGACAAAGGCGAGTGCGATGCCGGTGTTACCGCTGGTAGGCTCTATGATGACGGTATCTTTGTCGATGAGCCCTCGACCCTCCGCATCCCTGAGCATCGAGAAACCGATCCGGTCCTTGACGCTGCCGCCGGGGTTGAACGACTCCAACTTGGCGATGACATCAGCCTCAAGTCCGGTTGTAACTCGGTTGAGTCTCAATAACGGGGTACCACCAATCAGATCAGTCAGGTTGTTGAATATTTTACTCATGTTTCGTTCCTCCAAGTGTATTGTTTGGAATTTGGTGACCTCTAATGGGAATGACCGCCTCCGGTCCTTCCGTTGTACCGGGAATCATAGCCGTGGTCGGAGTAACCATCCGTATGGTCCCGGTCCCCATGGAGTAATCCCATGCATCCCGAGAGGGACATTGTTCCTAATACGAGCAAAAGAATAAGCAAGTTCTTCATTTAAATCTCCTTGGTTAATTTGTTGTAAGCGAATCCATCGCTTCGACATAATCGTAAAAAAAAGACGCACCCTATCAAAGGAGTAAAAAAGGTGCGTCAAAAGTGTCTTCACTCTTACGTTACATGACAAGAGTATTGGCAGCCATATGGCTTATCTTGTTTCGCAATGCTATATTTATGCCAGACTGATAAAATCCTGATAATGCAACGATATTTCGATTTTTGACTATGGGGTAGCAATTGAAATGAAGAAAATTCCGCACTGACTGGAGAATATTCTTCGCTACTTATGTTTTATAATCATGGTAAAATTTTACAGCCGATATCTTCCGGTTACGACGAAAATGCCGAATATTCTTGCCGGGAGTGTCGAATATTCGGCACGTGCCGAATCGTTTCCATGCGCAAAGCACGTGGAATCAGTAGGTTGTTGGTATGGCATGACGTGTGCATTGAGATGAACAACTTTTGGATTTTCCTTGGAGCAGCCTATGAGACATCTGTTCGTTTCCGTTTTTTCTCTATCCTTTCTGTTCTTCGTGAACTCGGCTTCGGCTTCTGAGACCCGTCCCCTCGAGGATCTGGCGACCATGGTGGCGACCGCTCTGTCCAACAATCCGGAACTGAAGGCATCGAATGCCCGCTGGGAGATGTTCCGGAGCAGGATCGACCAAGCCCGCGCCCTGGAAGACCCGATGCTGATGCTAAAGCTGCAGAACTGGATGGTGGACGAGCCGTTCAACTCCAGGGTCGATCCCATGACCCAGCGGGTGATCGGCATCAGCCAGCAGCTCCCCTTCTGGGGGAAGCGGGACCTGCGCGGGGAGATTGCCTCCAGGGAGGCCGAATCCTACAAGTGGGGCGTGGCGGAGCGGAAGCTGGAGCTTGTCCGCATGGTCAAGGAGACCTGGTATCGGATCTACTATGTGGACAGATCCCTGGAGATCGTGGATAAGAACATAAAGATCCTCGACGACTTCATAACCCTGGCCGAGACGAAATATTCCGTGGGCCAGGGGGTGCAGCAGGACGTCTACAAGGCCCAGGTGGAGCGCTCCAGGATGCTCGACATGCGAATAACCCTGGAGCAGCAGCGCAAGACCCTACAGGCGAACCTCAATGCCCTCCTGTATCGGCCCGCCGATACCCCGGTCGCCGGGATACCCGATATCGAGATCTCTCCCGTATCCCTCTCCGGCAAGGAGCTCAAGGAGCGGGCCTCGGACAACCGTCCGCTGATCAAGGGGCTTGAGGCGCTCATCGGCAAGGGGGATGCGGGACTCAAACTGGCCAGGAAGGAAAACTACCCAGACTTCAACCTCTCCTTCGAATACATGCAGCGCGACCCGATCGGGGAGGAGCAGGGTAACGACATGTACTCGGCCGGCATCACCTTCAACCTGCCGGTGCAGAGGGCCCGGCGCCGTGCCATGGTTGCCGAGGCCGAGTCGGAGAAAACCATGGCGGCCGAGGAGCTGAAGGCGCTCAGGAACACCATCGACTCCGGTGTCGAAGACCTCCTCGCCCAACTGGATAGAAGAAAGAAGCTGGTGGAACTCTACAAGACCGGCATCATCCCCCAGGCGGCGCAGTCCCTGGAATCGGCGGTAATCGGCTACCGGGTCGGCAAGGTCGATTTTCTGACCCTTCTGGACAGCCGGGTGACCTTGTTCAACTATGAACGGGAGT
>SBEG01000013.1 GCA_009668975.1 Deltaproteobacteria bacterium
TGACCCGGCATACACACTTAAAACTGCTTGACACCCCATAACGGTATCTCCCCTTGACAGGGGAGACTTAAAGGCTTCCTGAATTTCAACAAAGGGGGAAATGATTGTCATCAAACGATAAAAAACCGCCCAAACGTGCCTTCGCGCAACTTGTTGACATTGCACAGATCCAACGCATGCTGGAGGCGCAGCACAAGGTCACGGGTGTCCTCTCGGCAATCCTGGACAGCGACGCAAACATCCTGGCCGCCGCCGGCTGGCAGGATATCTGTACCCGGTTCCACCGCGTCCATCCCGAAACCTGCAAACGGTGCCGGGAAAGTGATCTCTACATAAAGGCACATCTGGTCGACTTTATCGGCGAATACCTGGATTACAAATGCAGGAACGGTTTGCGGGATGTTGCCGTGCCGATCATTATCGCCGGAGAGCACCTGGCGACCTTCTACACCGGACAATTTTTCTACGATGACGATATGCTGGATGTGGAGTATTTCCGGGCGCAAGCACTGGAATTCGGATTTGATGAAGAGAGCTATCTGGAAGCCCTGAGCCGGGTCCCGGTATTCACCAGGGAACAGATTCGCAATATCATGGAATTCTACCGGAATCTGGTGCAAATCATGGTAGATATGGGACTGAAATATCTGGAGCTTCAGCAGGAGGTCACGGAGCGAAAGCTTGCTGAAAAGGAAGCATCTTTCTTCCGGAACTTGATAGAAAATACCAGCGACCCGGTTCATGTGATTGATCCGGCGGATGGATGTCGCATGATCTACTGCAACCAGGCAGCCTGTTTACATTTCGGCATGGACCGAGAAAAGCTGCTTACCATGCGCATACCCGATTGGGACCCCGTATTCGACATGGGAAGCCTTGACACCATCCGGGAACAGATAAAGCAAAACAGATCACTGCGCATCGAAACTCTGCACCGGGTTGCTTCGGGTGAACTGGTTCCGGTCGAAGTAACGGTTAACTACCTGATTCACGAGGACAAAGAGCTTTTTGCCGGGTACTTCCACGACATCAGCGCACGCAAGGCGATGGAAGCGGCACTGCGTACCAGCGAACAGAACCTGATCGAGGCACAGCGCATAGCGCGAGTGGGAAACTGGGTCTGGGATCTTTCAGGCAGACTCCTTTCAGCCTCGCCGGAGTGCTACCGCGTTTTCGGTCTGACTTCGACGGACCTGGCGGATTGTTACACCGCATTTCTGAAGCTGGTGCACCCCGAAGACAGGGAGAGTACACAAGCGGCGTTTGAAAACTGCCTGAAGAATCACCTGCCACACTCGGTTGAATACCGCGTCCTGGGTCATGATGGCAGCGGACGGATTATTCATGAGCAGGGGGACGTGGTATTTGATGCGCAGGGAAACCCGGATCATTTGGTCGGCACCGTCCAGGACATCACCCTGCGGAAAAAAGCCGAACAACAAATCCTGCGCCTGAACCAGCTTTACGCGATTCTCAGCCAGGTCAACCAGGCCATTGCGCGCTCAGCAGACCAAAGCGCTCTTTTCCAGGAAATCTGCCGGGTGATTGTCGAACATGGCGGCTTCCGGCTGGCCTGGATCGGGCTTGTGGACGAGGATTCCGGGGTCGTGAAACCGGTGGCCAGCAGCAGCATTGCATCAGGCTATCTGGACAACATCCGGGTCACCGTCAGGGAAGAACCGGAAGGAATGGGACCGACCGGTTCCGCGATCCGCAAGGGGACACTGCAGATTGTCAACGACTTCCTGAGCAACCCGCGTACCGCCCCCTGGCACAAGGATGCGGAAAAGCACGGCTACAACTCGGTGGCAGCCGTTGCCTTGAAACTGAATGGCAGGACCATCGGCGCTTTAACCATCTATGGCGGTGAAAAGAATTTTTTCCATGGGCAAATGAGTGGTTTGTTGATGCAGTTGGCGGAAGACATATCGTTCGCCCTCGACAACCTTGACCGCGAGGACCGGCGAAAAGAGGCGGAGCGCGCCTTGCAGAAGGAAATCGTCGAGCGTCTGCAGGCACTGGAGGCTCTTCACGAAAAAGACCAGATGTTCATGCACCAGAGCCGCCAGGCAGCCATGGGGGAAATGATCAACAATATTGCCCATCAATGGCGACAGCCGCTCAACGTCATCGCCATCACCATCCAGGACCTCATGGTCACCTACGAACTGGACGAATGCAGCGACGAATATATCAACGATACCGTCAAACAGATTATGAACCAGGTCCTGCACATGTCTCAGACCATCGATGACTTCAGGAATTTCTTGCGGCCTGACCAGGAAATCAAGCAGTTCAACCTGCTTGATGCGGTCAAAAAGACTCTGGTCCTGGTCGGCGACAGTTTCAAGGCACAGGACATTACCATTGAGATCGCGGCACAGGAAGACCTGATCGTAACCGGCTATCAAAATGAATATTGCCAGGTTCTGCTCAACATCCTGAATAATGCCCGGGACGTATTGACGGAGCGGAAAACAGATTCACCACGAATCGAAATAAATCTCTTCAGGGAAGGTCATCGGCATGTGGCAACCATAACGGACAATGCCGGCGGTATCCAGGAAACGGTGATTGACCGTATTTTCAAACCATATTTCACGACAAAAGATGCCGACAAAGGTACGGGGATTGGTCTCTATATTTCCAAGACGATCGTTGAGAAGCGTATGAATGGCAAAATATCCGTGCGCAACACCGGCCGGGGCGCGGAATTCCGGATCGAGGTGTGAACCGGGCAGCGAGTACAACTCCCGGCCTCAACTAAAGCAATTTGAGTGCATTCAACATCACAGCATCGTTATTCTTCAAGATTGCGGCCCTTGCCGGACCAGCCGGCCAATTTCCGTCAACAATCCATTGACATCAAATGGCTTGGATACCGAACCACTGAACCCGTAGCGGCGATAATCTGCAACCACTGGATCGTTCGAATAGCCGCTGGATACAATCAAAAGGGCATTCGGGTTGATGCCCAGCAGAATGCCCGCGGCCTCTTTTCCGCCCATTGCGCCCGGAATCGTCAGATCCAGAATAACGACTGTGAACGGAACTCCTTGCTGCATTGCTGTCCGGTAGAGTTCAACAGCTTCACTGCCATTCTTGCAGCATTCCACCTGATACCCGGCAAACTGAAGGATTTCCGTGGCTATTTCCCGAATGAGATCTTCGTCATCCATGATCAGAATCCGGCCGTTGCCCGTCAGATCCGGTGCCGTCGCGCCGGTCTCTGCTTCCGGATTGCCACAGGGCGCGGCAGGCAGGTAGAGCACCACGGAACTGCCGGCGCCCGCTGTCGAGTATGCCTCTACGGCACCGCCGTGCCGCTTGATAATGGAGTACACCGAAGCAAGTCCCAGGCCGGTCCCTTCCTCCTTGGTAGTGAAATAGGGGTCAAAAATCTTGCCCAGATATTCTGCCGGTATACCGCAACCCTGATCTTCAATGGCAATCCTGAGGTAGTCCCCGGCTGACACCAGGCAGGCATTATCAGCTTCGAACGTCTCATTCCGGGCGGATATCGCCACCTCTCCTCCGCCGGGCATTGCCTGGACAGCGTTGATCAGAACGTTATGCAGGGCCTGATTGATCTGTCCGCTGTCCGCCTCGATGCACCAGAGATTATCCGACAGATCAATGGACGCTTTGACATTGGAACCCCGCAGGACGAACGATGCCGTTTCACTGATTATCTGAGCGGCATCGATGAGCTTTTTGACCGGCTCCCCGCCCCGCGCGAAAGTCAGCAGTTGTTGCGTCAGTTTACTCGCCCTGACTGCCGCTTTTTCGCAATCGACCAGATAGCGCGAAACGGCATGGGAAGGATCGAGACGTGCATTGGCCAGCGAGAGATTGCCGAGAATCCCGGTCAGGATATTGTTGAAATCATGCGCAATCCCGCCGGCCAGAATCCCGAGTGACTCAAGCTTTTGGGCCTTGAGCAATTCTTCCTGCATCCTCTTCCGATCACTGATATCGCGGGCAATGGACAGGACGGAACCTTCACTTCGGCTGTTAAAGTTCACGGATATCATCTCCACCGGTACGATTGAGCCGTCAATCCTCACCAGCAGCTCTTCAATCAGGGGATTGCTCCCTAGGGCCCAGGCGTTCTCGATCCGGGCCCTGGCCAATTCCCGACACTCGGGATGCACGAAATCAAGTGCCTGGCGGCCATAGAGGTCCTCAGGCCTTTCGGCGCCGAGAAGCTTCGCCGCGGCGGCATTCATGAAGGTTAAGCGGCCCATGGTGTGAATGAAAATCGCTTCGGGGGAATGCTCGACGAGCATCCGGTAGCGTTCTTCGCTCTCTTTGAGAGCCTTTTCCATCTGCTTCCGCTCGGTAATATCTTGCACGGTCTGGATTACTGCGACAATTTTTCCTTTGGCGTCGCGAACCGGTACCGCATCGATAAATATGAACCGTCTCTTTCCATTTGCGCTCTCGCACCAGCCTTCGGCCTGCAGACCATCGGGAGTCAGGGGTGACTTTTTGAAGGTGACATAATCGAAAGACCGGTTCTGGATATTTGCATCGAGGATACAATCGGCGAGGACCGGGCGCGCCTCCTGATAGAAGCCTTTCCAGGTCTCCCTTGAACCGAGCATCGCCTCAGCCTTGATCCCGGTCAGCTTCTCGCAAGCTTTATTCCAAATAATAACCCGGTGCCCGGCATCGAGGACGAAGGAGGGGATCGCGGAATTCAATAGAATTTTCTCGGTAAAATCTTTCTGTTCCTGAATTTCCTTATTTTGCCGTTCCATGTCGGCGAGCATTTCATTGAATGCCTGTCCCAAGGTGTCGATCTCATCACCCGAACCGATCCTGACCGGTTTCGGCTCGTCTCCCCTGGCAGTGAATCCCCTGACGTGACCGGTAAACCGCAGCAGCGGTGCGGTCAAGCGTCCCATGACCCACCAGACGATACCGTACGAGAGAAGCAAGGTGACAGCCAAAGCAACCAGCAAATACAATTTTGCCCGTTTTACCGGCGCATACACCTCGGATTGGGGGAAATTCGCGGCCAGAATCCAATTGGCGCTTTTGAGATGTTTGAAGGAACTGACGGCATGCAGCCCCCTGGAATTCACGGTGTTGCCAGTGCCTTCAAAGCCATTGATAGCAAGGTCAAAGAGTCTGTTCACCCCAACAGGTACATCCTTACGGAGAATTCTTGTTTTGTCAGGATGAACGATTATCGTCCGGTCGCGACTGTACAGGAACAGGTAGCCGTGCTCACCGATTTTGACATCGGACAACTTGCCGAGAAAGTTATCCTTCAGCAGGTCAAGAGCCCCGCCCAGAATACCCTTCAGGTTTCCTTCGGCATCAAAAATCGGCGCGGTAAACATGATTATTGGATGGTGGTGCGCCTGGGTGGAAAAAAACGGCGCAGATATTTGCGGTTTACCGGTGGCAACCGTTTTTTTGATATACTCGCGAAACGCATAGTCTTTGCCCTGCAGAAGTGGCTCAGCCGGAGAAGCGACAACAAGTCTCCCGGCAGGCGAAAAGATGATAAGGCCGCTGTCGAAGAAAGTTCGCGTGCCGACCCGGTCATCAAGGAACGCCTGAGCCTTGCGAGAGTCGAGAACCATTTCAGGGGGGGCTTTTCCGGCAACGGCAAGGAGTGCTTCTTGGGCAGACTGTATTTTTTTATCAATCTCCCCGGCCAACACCGAAACCATATTAAATTGCTGTTCTGAAACGGTTTCTTTGAATTGTCTCTCGAAGTACCAGAGAAACACCATGGCCAGCGACAGCAAGATCGCCGTCATCAGTACGGAAACGGCTACGCTCATTTTGGTTTTCAAGCTTACGAAGGACATCAAGGAACCTTTATTTCTGAGTATGACGGCAGGCAAACTTCGTTGTCAGGGACAAACGATAAAATACCTATAGTAGGTATCGGAGATTCAGCTAAATTATCCAGTATTTTCCCAACGGAAAATTTTAAAGGGAAATTCTTATCCTGCGACCCCGGACGGATACAGGTAATTTTTCAGTGAAGAGTGCCCGGAAAACGCGACCGAAAGACGGTGGAATACGACAAGACGATCCCGAACCATAAACTTGTCTGGAGGAGATTCAAAATGCCCGGCAAAGCCCATAGGTGAGTCCGGTCAGGAAAGTTGCCAGCCATAACAACAGCGCGGCAAGTTTGGCGGTTGTCTTCTTTTCTACATATTTTAGATAAGCAGCAGACACTGCTGCCCCCAGGATGACAATCCAGAGAGCACCGAAAATCAACGGATGATTTTTGATCAGCGTCTGAACATAACTGATTGTACCTGGCAAGAATGGTTCGGCAAAGCGCAGCGAGAACTCCATACCTATAACGAGTATCGTCAGACCGAATGCTAAAATGGCTGCCACCATATGCTTGCCGGATCTTTTCATGATCTCTCTTTCGCTGTTACATTATTGTGCCGTGCCACCCGGGGCTGTCGGAGTGACCAGGAGGCCAATCAAGTCTCACAAAATACAGGAAGGCCGACATCTTTGCCGACCTTTCTGTATTTTCGCCAATTTGATCATTGCAGGCTCACCGGCACTACTCAGGCTCATAACCCCCGTCAATTAGTCAGGGACTGGATGGGCGCCGGAATCCTGCCGCCGCGGGCGATAAAAACTTCCGAGCTGAAATTATGCACCGGCATGACCGGGGCACTGCCGAGCAGGCCGCCGAACTCCACCATGTCGCCGACCTTTGTTCCCGGCGCCGGGATGATGCGAACGGCGGTGGTTTTCTTGTTGATCATGCCGATCGCCATCTCATCGGCAATAATGGCCGAGATGGTAGCCGGTGAAGTATCGCCGGGCACGGCCACCATGTCCAGGCCGACCGAGCAGACACAGGTCATCGCCTCCAGTTTATCCAGGGAAAGTGAACCGCGCTGCACCGCCTTGATCATGCCTTCGTCCTCGCTTACCGGGATAAAGGCGCCGCTCAACCCTCCCACCGAAGACGAAGCCATGGCGCCACCCTTCTTGACGGCGTCGTTAAGCAGCGCCAGGGCGGCGGTGGTACCATGTGTACCACAGCTTTCCAGGCCCATCGCTTCGAGGATGGCCGCCACACTGTCGCCGACGGCCGGCGTCGGCGCCAGGGACAGGTCCAGTACCCCAAACTGGGCATTCAGACGCCGGGCCACCTCTTTTCCGACCATTTCACCCATGCGGGTGATCTTGAAAGCCGTTTTCTTAATACATTCCGAAATATCTCCCAAAGAAGCGTTCTGCAGGCCGCGAACCGCGGAATTCACCACACCCGGACCGCTGACGCCCACGTTGATCACGCAATCAGGCTCGCCGATGCCGTGAAAGGCCCCGGCCATGAAGGGGTTGTCGTCGGGAGCATTGGCAAAGATCACCAGCTTAGCACAGCCGATGCCGCCACGATCACGGGTCAACTCCGCCGTCTGCTTGATAATGTGACCCATCATAGCAACAGCATCCATGTTGATGCCGGCCTTTGTTGTTGCAACGTTGACCGAAGAACAGACCTTTTTTGTCGTCGCCAGTGCCTGAGGAATGGAGTTGATCAGCTTCAGGTCGCCGGGTGTCATGCCTTTCTGCACCAGGGCGCTGAAGCCGCCGATAAAATCGATGCCCGCCTCTTGCGCGGCCCGATCGAGGGTTTCCGCCACGGAACAGAAATCGTCAACCTGGCAACTCTCCGCCACGATGGCGATCGGAGTGACGGAGATCCTCCTGTTGATGATCGGGATGCCATAGAGGCTTTGGATCTCATCGGTTGTCCTGACCAGTTTTTCGGCGCAGCGCATGATGCGGTTGTAGACCTGCTCGTTAAAGGTCGCAATGTCGGGATGACAACAGCCCCGCAGGTTGATGCCCATGGTGACCGTCCTGATGTCCAGGTTTTCATTGGTGACCATGTTGATGGTTTCGAGGATCTCTTCCGGATGGATAATCATGGTCGAGCCCCCTTAAATCCGGTGCATGAAGCGGAAGACATCTTCATGCTGCACAATCACCTGCACACCCAGCTCCGTGCCGATCGCCGTCATGGCTCCCTGGAAGGCGGTCAGATCAAAATTTTCATCCTTTACCTCGGCAAGCATGATCATGGTGAAGAGATCATCCATGATTGTCTGACGGATATCCGCGATATTTACCTTATGTTCGGCCATGACCCGGCTGATGCCCGCCACGATACCCACTCTATCCAAACCAATGACCGTGATAACAAAACGACTTGATGACATGTAAGTTCCTTTTCTGTTTGATCTGCAATATATTATGCCTGAAGACGCATCTCAGATGTAACGTCTTTCGTACTCCGCCAGAGAATAACAGATACTCCGGAATTAATAAATAGCTGGAAACGGCAAGACACCACCGGAGGATTAAAGTACAGGATGAGGCGGTCAGGGAGTACCGGGAATTCACCAGGCAAGCGAAAGAGTTGCGCAGGAAATGAGTGAACAAGAAACCATTGGATGCCCTGGCAAGGTATCCTGAATACAGTTGAGTTTTAGCGCGGGACACCACATCTATCTCTGAGGACAAGCATGCTGCCGATCTTTTCCAGCAGGGTTCCATTCGCCAGGGGCAGTTCGCTTCCGGGGGTCAAGGTACTGATGATGGATTTACCCACCACCTGTATAAGGTCTTGCCCCTCCCGGTCTTTTACTTTGACTTTCCACAAGGAATGAAAAATCAGGGCCTTTTCTCCCACACTTCCCGCATAAAGCATAATATGGCCATTCATATGGAGAAGCGTCAGGAACGGCACCCCCTTTTCCCGGATGAAGCGTTCTTTTTCGCTGTTATTCAGGCCTGACAGAGAAATATACCTGCCGGAATGAATCTGGTTGTACGACCCCCTCGGCAGCCATATCCCAAAGGGAAGAAAGAAATCCCGCATCAGCGCGGAACAGTCCCGGCCCTGAAACAACTCCCCCCAGCCGTATGGCTTGCCGATCAACTGGTTGCCGATCAATGTGGCAGTTTCAGTGCTCAGTTCTAGTGGGAACCTTCGTGCAGAAGCCTTCGGCACCCTGACGGTTATTTCTCGGACACCATTGTTTACGGATTGAACCGCAACAGACACCTCGAAGGCGTCTTCGGATTCCCCGGCGAGCGGAAACAAGGTGCCGGCCTTGGCACGAAAAGCCAGATGTTCCCGACTTTCCCGGATCGGGGCAAAATCCTCGACAATAACTATTTGATCTTTTTTTGCCCATTCTGCAGCCATGCTTTCCCGGATAAAACCGATGTCGCGCATCGGCACCCAACCATTGGCATCGGCAGTCTCGGCAAAAGCCCATACTCCGTCCGCGGAAAAGTGCAGAACCCTGATCGGCTCGTTCATCTTGAGGCCTGCATTCTGCAATTCATCGAACGGAAAATCGTCCGCCTTCACAAGAAAAGGATCAGCAGTCGGCAGAACTCTCATGGAGGTGGGCACAATGGCAATTGCCCTGGAATTCATGGCAGGGAAATGTTCCAGGTCGCTGTTTGCCAGAAGTTGATCAAGAATCTTGCGGGGAACCTTTCTTCTATTCTCCCCGTACCAATCCCTCCCGGCATGCTCCTTCATGGTCAGGATGGACCGGGGGAGATCCGAAAGCTGGGGACTCACGCTCCAGGGGGCATAGTACTTCCGCCTGAATTCCGAAAGCAATGACTCCTGACAGGCCTTGTCGAGAGAAGTGACTGCAGAAGAGAGTCTCCCGAAGTCCTGGGGCAACTCTCTCACATCCTGAAGTTCATAATCGGGTGGGATGGAAAAATTTGGAGGAATGACTGTGGCAACCGGTATCGGGCGGGAAGCGGCACAGGAAGATGCCAGCAGGGCAAACAATGCTGTAATAACTAATCGCGTCACTGTCTATCCTTCTTTCATGATCAGGCCAAGAACTGGTCCGCAAACAATAGTGCAGGCGATTGCGACCGAATTAGTGCAGGATTTGGCTGACCTGATTCAGCAAAACCACAGGAGCAGCACTGCTATGCCGAGGCTTATGTGATTGGTGACCGGTCAAAGACAGCCTGGAGACGGGATACGGGCCTGAAATGTTTCTTTTACGGACAAGCTCTCAGGCTACCAATCAGGACTCGGACAATATATGAATTCGCATACTTCTTGCCCTCCCACTAAAAACCCAACAAAATTATCCAAGGGAAAAGCATATCACCGGAGCTTCACTGTGCCTCGCCCGTGGGGCAACCACAGACCCCACAGGTGCAGACCCTCAAGCCGCACACGGAGCAGCCGGGGTTCTGCGGATCGCGCCCGTCAATAGTAGCACCGCAAGCCCCGCATTCATAGCGGTAAAAGGCAAAGTTGCAGTTGCGACATTCGCGCATACGTGTGTCATCAACCTTGGGAACGACATGAATGGAAGCACAGATCAGGCAGACTGATGCCATTTCCGGCTCGTTCCTGATGCCGTCGCGGTATTTACGGAAGTGCTTGTATAGTTGCCTGGCTGTATCCCGGTCAAGTATATCCACGAATATTCTCCCTCTGCTGCACGCAGAATTCACAAAAAAATGCTACAGCTTATCGACCTCAACCATCCCAGCGCTAAAACACTCCTGACACAGCCCATGGGTTATCTGCGGCAGTTCGCTTTTTTCAAAAAGCTTCAAAGCTGCGATTGCATCTTCGATTTCCAGCCAACAATCTCTCGATAACTTCACATTCTTGCACATGCTGCAGATACTGACAAACTCGCCAGATCTCGGACAGCCTGTTTCAAGCAATTCAACAGTATCCCGTAGTTCTTCACGGAGCAGAGTGCTTGCAAAGTCGAGAAATCCTTGCTGAGCAGGGGTAATATGCAACTCAAGGAACCGTCTTTTCGAAGGAGCATCGCAGCGGAACGGCAATTTGATTGACCGGTGAGTTTTCCTGACTTTGCCCAGGACAATTTCATAGAGATGCTTTGTTTCTATGCCATCAATAATGTCCCAGATTGATCTATTGAGTACTCTGTCTGGGTGACAGCTTTCTGCCGCACCGTTTTCCCGGGCGAAATTCAACCACGCAGCACTGACCCTGACTATTCGGTCGGAACCATCAACGTAAGATAGCCACAGGAGGAATCATCATCTCTGCAATCCATCGAATATTCCCCTGTTCAAATCCGGTCAAGTCCGTTCAGCCGGCCGTTGCAGCAATCGCTTCGGCGATTTTACCGCCAAGCTCACGGGCGCCATCTATCTGGATTGCCTGCTGCTCGAACTGCTTGATCCCGACACTGTCAACCGAGGCCATGGGACCATACAGCATCGTGATTCCCGACATGGTGCACCGGTCACCGTAGCCACAACGGACACATGGCACGTTTCCCTGCAACTTCAGCGCTCCGACGAACTTCATGCCTTCTTCCATCATATAGAATACCAGAGAATTTACGCCCATTTCCGCAGCCGGCGGCAATTGTTTGTTGTCCTCCGGCACACAGGAGGTAATAACTGCGGCCCCAGGCTTGCCCGCCATAAATCCGTGATTGTGGCGAAGCGGATACAGCCGCTCGATAAAAGCCTTCGTACGTGAATCCAGCGAAGAATAGGGAGTGAACCCCCCGATAACAAGCGCATCGGCCGCTTTCACTTTTTCCGCAAGGGGAATCCCATCATCGTTGATTACGCAGCGGTTCGTTTCCACACAACCCAAACAGGCCTTGCACGGGGCCACGGTATAGTCCACCAGTTTTACGAACTCGGTTGCAAGACCGGTAGCCTCAAGCACTGCCATTACAGCACGATCGGTATTGCTGTTTGCCACAGGGGAACCAGAAACCCCCAGAACTTTTTTCATTTTGTTTTCCTTTCCTTGCCATTCAGGCCCTGAAAATGTGAATTGGCCGCTATCGTTCGTCATTTGTGCTGCTTCCCAAAAAATCCTGCCAATTTTGCCACAGCCTATTTTCGAGTTCATCGGCAGGAATTCCCCTGATTCCCGCAAGCTTCTCCAGGATTTTCAGGAGCAAGTCGGGCAGGCCGATTTCCTGCGAAAGCCAGCGGTAGCCGTCAGGATTGTCCGTCTCGAGAAGGATGCGCTCCAACGGCAGAATCGCGGCGATACCGGGCGTTTTGCGTGGATTCAATACGTCGATGCCAACAGTGAACCAGCATCCTGCGGCCAGATACTCTTCCATCATACTGACCGGGCCAGCATACCAGTGAATAATCGACTTGCCAATCCTGTAGCGCCGCATCATCTCCAGAATTTCATGATCGGCCCCCCTGGTATGCAGGTTCATCGGTTTCGACAAACGCCGTGCCCACGAACATTGGTACTCAAATACTTTCATCTGTCCGGGATAAAGTTCCTTGTCCTTCACGTAATGGAAATCAAGGCCCGCTTCACCAATAACCGGGGTATCCTGCAGGTAACGGTCAAGTTCGTGCAGCCTGTCAACATAGCGAGCGGCTTCCCAGGGATGAATGCCGAAGGTAGGGATAACAAGGGGACAAGATCTGGATATCTCCAACGTTTTCAGGTAAGACGGCACATCCATGGCAACCGCCACGGTCTGTATGCGAAGCTTCTCAATCTGCTTCAGCGCCTCAGGCAAGGCATCAGTATACCAGTCGAGGTGTGCGTGTGCATCAACCAGCATTACATCTCCTTCAATGTCATCGATCCATTTCCGTTCTTAATCGTTGAAGTTCAGTGATGATTTCACGACTCGTTTCCCGTTATGTTCGAGGACACAAACATAGCGTCCCATGACGCCGCCGGCAGTGACAAAGGCCTGGTGGTCCGCGGAGGAATAGTTGCTGAAACGAAAACCGAGTTGCCGGGCTTTTTCTTCGGCACTTGCCAGCGAGGTACCGGCAGCTGTTTCCCGGCAGTAGCGCTCCAGTCCTTTTTTGGTTTGAAACCAACTGTAAATAGTAAAGAGAACAAGTATACAGATAATGCCCGTAATCCATGTCAATAATCTCTTAGCCACAGCCCCCCCAAGCTTATTCAATATTCATCCGAAAAGTCTCCGCATGGTCCGGGCTCGAACTTCCCCGAGCCGCTGGCAATCGGTCACCAGCCGTTACACGGATCAAGTATATTGCCGTTTCAGGTTTATCTTTGCTGCCGCGCACATTGAAGCCGAACGAGAAAAACTGTGAACGCCCCAGCCAACCGAAGGAAAGTACTGTCTCAAAGTTTTGCGGATGAAAACTACTTGTTTTCAGGATTCACGATCCTGCCCATGAAGAGAATACTGCCGCTTTCGTTATCCCGAATAAGACAAAGGAACGGGTGATCGGCACGATAGACCGGATCCTGCCGGAAAGACTTCGTGGCCATCTCGACGGCCGTTGCGGCGGCAGCTTCCGTGCCTTCTTCGTTGACCTCGACAAAGGCCTTGTGCTTGATTTGTGATATGAAGAGCCTACCTTTCGGCCAGCCCATCCCGCGAAAATCCGCCTTACTGAGACTAAACGCATCTTTCATGCCCAGCCGGGTAAAAGGGGACACCAGATCGTAGCTGGTTTCAAGCTTGAATCTCGGCAGAAAGAGTTCAATCTTCTGAACCGGTTGCCTATCCAGTTTTGCCAGCCAGCCGGTGAGATTCTCGTTGCTCAATTGTTTTTCCAGGCCAGCCAAACCATCCTTTGTCCGCGGCAGCAAAACGACCATCGATAGAGACTTTCCCTGGTACGGAAGAGAAACGGCCTGGAAATCCTTTTCAGCCAGAAGTTTGTAGTCGTTCTTCTGGTACATCATCGGCACCATCACCTGCCTGTCTGCCGCCAGGTTGAAAGAAGCATCATGGGTGCTGCTTTTTTTAAATTGACTCGCCCAGGCGCCTTTGAAGTAGATCGCGTTCAGCAGCACGCAGACGGAATTGGGGTCAAGTTCCTCGAGGATCGTCTGGATTTTCCCTTCGGTTTTCTGTTTGACCCAACCGTTGATCTTGTCCAATCCGCCAGCGAAAATCCCGGCAGCAAAATAGTCTTTCAAGGTGGCCTTGAACTCGCCGCTCACATCGCCTCCGGTGAGGACCAGGGCATTGGCAATGTTCAGTTTCTGTCCGGTTTTATTGATTGTCGCGGCCAGTTGACTGTTCAAGCTTTTGAACGCAGGGGGCAGAGCACTTTGATCTAAAGAAAAATGCAGGACCGACTTCATCTCTTTCGCCGTATCTCCGCGGGCACCGGCGTACGTCATGCCCAGCGCGGAAGAGATGCTGAACGGAGAAAAGAAGAGATTACCTTCCGGAACACCAAGTTCTCGATACATTTTCAAGGCAAAGGCGTTGTTACCTTGCACGATATTTTCTCGCTCTGCCGCACCCGAAACAGGCTCCGCCAGTGCACTCACACCTGGACCGGCAAACATAACACCTAAAAGCATGACCGGCAACACCGCAACAAATCGTTTCATCTCCCTATCCTCTCACCAAGGCTTCCCGGAAAAAATTGATTCCGGAAATTCGAAATACAGTAAAAACCTTGTCTTACCTACTGGGCTTGACTTAATTCGGACACCTGCCATCGCTACCGCAACTTTGATGACCGCAACAATGGGAAGTTGAATCGCAAGGATCGCCGTAATTGGTGCAGCAGCTGCCGCCCTCACAGACATTGCTGGAACATTCGTCATTACTGGAGCAGGCAGCGCCGTCACCACCTTTTCTGGTTGAGGTTGAAGTTGATGTATCTACGTCATAATTACTCGCGGCCAGCATTATTTTATCAAAAGTAAAATCTTGTTGCGTGCCGGAGATGCCACCTGCGTGGCTAATTCCACTCAAACACAAGACGCTAATAATTGCTGCAGATGCCAGGATTTTTTTTGCAAATGACTTTTTCATTGCACCCTCCTTGGATACGCGCCTACTTTGCCTGACCATAGGAACCGGAAAAGCGTGGCTAGTCGGGACCATCGCACTCTTCCGCAGCAGACGAAGCTGGCTCTGGAAGCGGAGGAACCGGTTTATCAAGCTTGGGCGGTTTCGGATCATCCTTTTTCAGGTCATTGGGATCGACAACCCCCGTCTTCCCCGTAAGATCGACCGGATCAGCGGCGAAAGATTGCACCGAAAAACCGAACAGACACACCAGGGCCAGCAACAACGTACATTTTTTCATGATATTCTCCTTTTGGGCTCAGCAGCTCTGCTGACATTTTCTGTTTATGCTGTTTAGACAACCCCATGGCCTTATTTGTTCCCGACAACACGAAATAAGTTATTTTTACCCGAAACGATAGATCAGCCGGCCGTCCTGGTAGAGCTCGATGGGGCCATCCTGGGAAACCTTGATGACCTTGCCGAAGTAGGACGCGGCGCTCGCAGCTGTGGTCCGCCCGCCGCCGGTGACGACTTCCCGGGCATAGGAGGTATCGAAGATGAACCCCGCCTCCATCAATCGGCCGCTCTTGTTGAAGACGGTCATACCGTCGGCGGAGAGGATGCGCAGCAGAATGCCTGCCTTTTTCAGTTCGGATATGGTCCGCTTCTGGACACGGCTGATCAGCAGACGGCCGATCGGATCATCCCCTCCCACCGAACCCTTCTTCAGCAGGGCCAGCTTGCGTGCTCCTTTGTTGTAGATCAGGATTACCGTGCCGTGCCGGTCCTTGGAAAGGGCGTATACCGTCCAGAGCAGTTCATCGATGGACTCTGCGTCGATGCTTCCGGCCAGAAACGAGCGGAAGACATCAGGATCAAAGATCGCCCAGGCGCCCTTGCGCCGCACCAGCAGCGTGGCGGGACTGACCAGCACCTCGATCTCGGAAGCCTCATTGACCGTTACGGCAAATGCGCCGTGCCCGGCACGCCGGACCAGAGAAAAGATTTCCCGCTGAGTCAGGCGTTCAATGTCGGTGTGCATCACCATCGGAGAGGTACGCAGGATGCCGGTGACCTGCATCTGAATGTTGGCGACATAGAAGAGGTTACTGCCGTCAACGAAGCGGTACGGCAAGGGGTTACGGAAAAATTCCGGGGTGATGTCCTCATAGGGATGCAAGGGAACCAGCGTGTGGTGTCGCTCCCGCACCATTTTGAGCAGCAGGGCTGGCGTGGTGCGGTGCACGATGAAACCGGTCGTAGCCGGTTTTCCTTCGTAGCGCTGATACGAAAGATGCTTCAATAGTTGGATCAGTTGCTGAATCGGCCAGAACCCTTTACGGTTGTCGCCCCGCAATGAGCGGGCCACCGTAATGTCCATGATCGAGGCCAGCAGCGCCGTACGGAAATGCGCTGTGTAGCCTTCCTGCTGGAAGCCACTGAACAGACCGGCAAATGCTGTCAGCAATTCACGGCAGAAAGCCGTCTCACCCCGGGTGAAGGAAAGAACTTCTCTTCGTGCCAGAAAATAATACGGACGTCCTTCAATCGAGACATTCTCGCAAAGGTAATTATGATCGAAGTTCATTCCGGTGTCGCCGGGAAGCAAGTCAACGGCGGCGCCGCCTAAAAATGAGCTGATATTGGCCTTGATGGCATCGAAAACGTGAATTGGCATGATGCGCCTCGGTATAGTAAAATTCCACTGCCCGGCAGTTCTGGTATTTGTTCAGGAATTTCTGAATGACACAAAATACCATAAACAACCCACGTAGACCTAAAGTTTCCATTACCGGTTGACTAGGAGAGTAGGATTAACTATACAGCAAATCTGAGAAGATGCAGATGCGGGCGCACCTCGAAACTAGCCCAGCGCCCCGTTCCAGACCTTGAAATTGTGTTGGTTCACCGCCGAAGAAGGTGACTCCTCCCGTCGCCCGGTAGAACTCCCTGTCCAACAACAGGATGCGCACCAGTTCCTGAACCGGGTAGAGCTTGCCGATCAACTTGCGCGCGTTACTCGGAAACTCCTCCGAACAGGCGCCGCAGGCAATGCATCTTTCCCGATGGAGCGTCACTTCGGGCAAAACATTCGACGCCTCGCCTGGACAGGCCGCACGGCAGGCATGACAGCCAACGCAGGACCGGGCATCCCAGAAAAATTTTGCCTCCGTCCGCAGCGATTCCGGGTTGTGGCACCAACTGCAGTACAGCGTGCAGCCCTTGAAGAATACTGCAACGGCTCGCCGGAATTCAGGGTTCTTTTTAGGAAATCCGTGACATACCTGGTCCGTTCGATACAGATCCGGGGCTTTTCCGCCAGGGTCCGGGTGAAAAGTTCGTTGAGTAACGGGAGATTCGAGAGGGCAAATTCGGAGAGCCTCAAATCAGTAAGCAGAGTGTTTCCCATTCTCCGTCCCCATTCGATTACCAGCAGCCGCTTTACGCCATGCGAAACCGGCAAGTTCAGGTGTTTATTTGAATTCGGCTGATAGGGCTAGGCAGGCATTTACAGAAAAAACAGACCTCTGCATACCGCTTGGAGAAGAAAGGAAGCAGCATACAGTCCCGTTATCCAGGTTCCTGGACCACATGCAGTATTTTCTTTAACTTATTACACTAAATTAATTATTTTAATATATTTATTCCAACCGGAAAAGCTTTAAGGTCAGATTGTGAGGACAGAAACTGAAGCAAAGGTAAAGGATAGCAGCAGTCAGCACTTGCTCCTCCTTGCCCTCTCTATATTGCACTCCAGCGGTTGCTTAATTATTCGTATAATTTATACTTTGAATTAAGAATCAATCCGACGTCGAACCAGTCTCAACGCTGGATAAATGCAATTAAAGAGATTATTCACGGCAGACAAGTTCGACAAAATTGATGGTCATCACAATTTAGAAGGGGAGGAAACGAAATGCCTGATTTTGGGAACCCATTTTCCGGTTTGACGGCGGAAAAAACGCTTACCCTGGAGGAATTGGTCAGAGCGGTTCGCTTCACGGTAGCCGCGGAATATGAAGCAGTGCAGTTGTATACGCAACTCGCGGAATCGACGGACAACGAACTGGCGAAACGAGTGCTGATGGAAATCGCCGATGAGGAAATCGTTCATGCCGGAGAGTTGCTGAGGCTTTTGAAGGAGCTCTATCCAAGGGAGGAAGCCCTGTATGCGCAGGGAGCCCAGGAGGTGCAGGAACAGATCACTTTACTGAATAGCCCAGCGCCAACCGGGCAAGTTCAGGAATCAGCGGAAATTGCTCCATCATTAACCGTAGGAAGCCTTATCGAAAATGATTAAAAAAACCACACGGGATTTAACCAAGGGTTGCCGAAGGCACAGGACACAAGACTGGTCGCGACAACACTCGATGCAGTCACCCCAAAGAATTCGGCAGCCCCAATCAGGGAGGAAATATGGATTTTCTCGATAGAAGTTCAGCACCATTAACCGAAGAAGAATGGAATCGCATTGACGCGGCAGTTATTGAAGCCGCCCGAAACATGCTGGTCGGCCGTCGTGTTCTCAGCATCCTCGGACCGCTCGGCGCGGGGGTGTATTCTATTCCCTATTCGGTGTTCAGCGGCAAGATGCAGGCGGGAGTTGACATGATCGGCGAAAAGGAAGGTTTTGTCATTGAAGCCGACCGCCGGGCCACAATCAACCTGCCTATTTTGTATAAAGATTTCAAGATCATCTGGCGGGATGTCGAGGCTGATCAACATCTGGGGATCCCGCTCGACGTCAGCACGGCCGCGGTAGCGGCCAGCTACGTTGCGGCCCAGGAAGACAATCTCATTTTCAACGGCAACAAAGAACTCGGCAATGAAGGACTGCTCACCGTTGACGGGAGGCTTACCGTTCCGATCACGGACTGGACCAAGAGCGGCAATGCCCTGTCGGATGTCGTAAAGGCAACCGGCGCCCTGGCCGCGGCCGGACATTACGGACCTTATGCAATGGTAGTCAGTCCGGTGCTCTTCGGCAGCATGGTGAAAGTCTATGGGAATACCGGCATGCTTGAACTTGACCAGGTCAAGGCGATCATTGGCGGAGGCGTTCATTACTCCAACGTAATCAGCGGGAAGAAGGGCGTGGTTGTCGCCCTGGGAGCGCAGAACCTGAACCTGGCGATCGGCCAGGACATGGTCACCGGCTATACAGGCCCGGTCAACATGAACCATCTCTTCAGGGTGATGGAAACCCTTGCGCTTCTGGTCCGGCGTTCGGATGCAATTTGCACCATAGAATAATCATTCTCGTTATTTGCGTAAAATGCAGGGGTGACCGTTAGACGGCACCCCTGTTTTGTTTGAATCACGAGATTTGGGCACTACCGTATCAAAGGGAAACTACCCGCCAAGCAAAAATCTGCTTCCGGAATTTATCACGGGAAAGAAAATTTGCCCCTCTCACGCTACCAGCGTTCTGCCTAAGGTTTCTTCTTTGATTCTTTCAGCAGCCCCTGCAGGCCCGCAAAGGGCGAATGGTGCAGTGAAGGACGGCTCTCTCCCGCGGAAGCCTCAACCTGACTGCGGGCCTCCTGCACATCACGGGTATGCTCATGATCGTGACAGTAAATGCAGAGCAGTTCCCAGTTGCTGCCATCGGGCGGATTATTATCGTGATTGTGATCTTTGTGGTGCACCGTGAGCTCGCGCAGCTTTTTGCCCTCAAATTCGCGGCCACAACGGCCACAGACCGGCGGAAAAAGCTTCAGCGCCTGTTCCCGGTATCCTGCCTGACGCTCCTGCTGCTCCCGGCGCATTTCGGCGACCATGCGGTCCCGCAATTCTGCATCTTTATCCTGCTTGGAATTCATCATAAGCCCTCAATTCTCGGGTGGTTCGATCTCCCCGGATTTTGATCTGGTGTATAATCAGATACAAAAATTTGATATAGGTCATATTTGTTTGAGCGAGCAGCGCTTATAGTTAGCATAAACGCTGCGGGGATTCTGTCCACTAATCCCCTATTTTCGTCCGGTCTCAAGGGAGGATCTATGGAGACGTCTGTAACCGTGAAACCATCTCTGGCAATCGCCATTCTCAAGGGCGGCCTTAGCGTCAATGTGCCCATGTTCCTCTGGGGACCGCCCGGCATCGGCAAGTCCCAGATCGTGGCCCAGGTGGCTGCCGAACTGAAACTGCCGCTGATCGATATTCGCGCGGTCCTGCTGGACCCGGTGGATCTGCGCGGCGTACCGTCCGTCGAAAACGGCACCACCCGCTGGAATCCGCCCATCTTCCTGCCGACCGAGGGGGAAGGCGTGTTATTTCTCGACGAACTTTCCCAAGCGCCCGAGTCCGTTCAGAGTTCTCTGCTGCAGCTCGTGCTCGACCGCAAGCTCGGCGAATACCGTCTGCCGGACGGCTGGAGAATCCTGGCGGCGGGAAACAGGGTAACCGACGGCTCGTTCAGCAGAAAGATCAGCAAGGCGCTCGGTTCCCGTTTTGCCACCCACCTGGAACTGGCCGTTGATCTGGATGAGTGGTGCGCCTGGGCAATCAACAATGACGTACCGTCCGAAATTATCGGTTTTCTGCGCCTGCGGCCGGACCTGCTCCACCATTTTGATGCCAAGGCACAGGGCAATTCATTTCCCTGTCCACGGGTCTGGGCCAATGTCGGCAAGTTCATGGGCAAGCTGCCCTTCGAAGCCGAATTACCGTTTTTTGCCGGTGCGCTTGGCTTCGGACCCGCCGCGGAGTTTACCTCCTTCCTGCAGATATACCGCGACCTGCCGGACATCGAAGCCATCATGCGCGATCCTGACGCCGTCGAGGTACCCAAAGAGCCATCCGTGCTCTACGCCCTCTGCGGGGCCATGAGCCGCAAGGTAACAACAGACAACATCTCGCAGGCCTTTCACTATATGAAGCGACTGCCGTCAGAATTCCAGGTCGTCTGGCTGCGCGATGCGCTGCAGGCCGAGCCCATGCTTGCCACCAGCAAAGAGTTCAGCGCCTGGGCCAAAGACAACTCCGAGCTGTTGCTGTGACCGCAGACGGTTCCGACAACCGGCCTGTTCAGGGAGGAAAAACGATGGAAAAACCCCCGAAGCTGGCAAAAGCAATTGCACGGACGGTGCTTGATCATCCGTTTTTCGCCAGCCTGCTGCTGGGAATGCGGTTGCGCGAGGATATCGGCACGCGAACCGCCTGCACCGACGGGAAGGAAATCCGCTACAATCCGGCCTTCATCGAATCGTTGAACGTCGATCAGGTTGTCTTCGTTCTCGCGCACCTGGTCATGCATGTGGCCCATCTCCATCCGTTGCGGCGCAGCAGCCGGAATCTCGGTAGATTCAACAAAGCCGGCGATTATGCCATCAACGGCATACTCAAGGAAGCCGGCCTCAGCATGCTGCCCGGCGCTTTGTATGATAAAAAGTACGATCGCCTTGCCGCTGAACAGGTTTACGATGATCTGCCCGGATCGTCCCGCGAAGGGGAGGATACAGACAAAGACCAGGGCAGAGAAGGCAACCGCTATGAAGATCCGGGCGGTTGCGGCGGCTTCGAAGATGCCAAAAACCAACAGGGCAAGCCGCTGTCGAAGGCGGAACGGGACCAGGAGGAAGCCAGGGTCGCCATTGCGATCCAACAGGCCGCCCAGGCCGCCAAAGCGCAGGGGAAATTACCCGGTTCACTGGCCCGCCTGGTTGACGAACTGGTCCACCCGATCCTCGACTGGCGCGAAATGCTGAGGACCTTCATCGATCACACGGCCCGCAACGACTATTCCTGGCTTCATCCCAACCGGCGGCACATAGCCGGCGGCATCTATCTGCCCAGTCTCCGCTCGGACGGACTGAAGCCACTGGTCCTGGCCATCGACACTTCCGGGTCCATAGAACAAAAGGAGCTGAACCAGTTCCAGGCCGAACTGAATGATATCCTGCAAAGCTATCCCGCCACCGTCCACGTGGTCTATTGTGACAGTCAGATTTCCGCCACCGAAACGGTTGACCCGGACCAGTACCCGGTAGAACTGAAAGCCGTCGGCTTTGGCGGCACCGACCTGCGTCCGCCCTTTGCCTGGGCGCTGAAAAACGTGCCCGATGCCGGCTGCATCATCTACCTGACCGATCTGGAGGGTGAAAGCCCCGAAGCAGACCCCGGCGTCCCCACCCTGTGGATCAGCACCACGAAAGATCGGGATCTGCAAGAACGCTACAAGCCGAAATTCGGCCAGATAGCCACGCTGGAATAACCGCTGCAGGAGATATCACAACATGGAGAAAATAATTCTTCTTACCTTCATCCAGAGAGACAAACTCAGAAGTCTGCCGGACGAGATCTGGGAAAAGTGCGTGTGCCTGGAGAGCGGCAAGGTCATCAACAATCAATACACCTGGCGCTATTCCACAACGGTTGAAAACGCCCTGGCATTGCGTTTGATGGGCTTATGTGTCTTTGAGGAAAACGAACAGAACTAGTCCGGTAATGGGAATTTCCCTTCCAACAGCAGCACCCGCGCATAAAGACCCGGTTTACGACCGGTCCCCGCTTGCATCGCCGGCCCACCAGTGGCATAGTGTAGGCTGTGAACTTAGCCCCTCACCCAGATCAGCAACGTCCCGAAGCATGGCTCATCAGTCAGAGCGCACCCGTTCGCCGCAACCTGGCCTGGAACGTTTGCTGGGCGGTGGTCGCCGGCGGTACCTTGGTCCTGCAGGCCTGGCTGCTTGCCAATGCCTGCCAGCAATTGATTATGGATCACGCGGCCTTGACTCGTGTCGCTCCCCTGCTCTGGGCAGCCGCCGCGCTCGCCCTGCTCCGGGCAGGCCTGCACCTGCTGGCCGACCGGCAGGCGGCGCAGGCTGGCGCAACTCTCAAACAATCCCTTCGCACGAGACTCGTTAAGACACTCCAGGAATCCGGAAGTACCCGGCTCCGCACCGAGGGCACCGGAGCGGTGGTGGAAGCGGCCACGACCGGAATAGAGGATCTTGAGCCGTATGTGACCCGCTTTCTGCCGCAATTGGCAGTCACGGCGCTGTTGCCGGCACTGATTCTGCTGGTGGTGCTCCCCACCGAATGGAGAACCGGCCTGGTACTTGTTTTTTCCGCACCATTCATCCCACTGCTCATGGTTCTGATCGGCCGGGGTGCGGAAAGGCGCAACAGCCGGCAATGGCATCAATTGTCACGCATGGCGGGCCATTTCCTTGACCTGGTGCAGGGCCTGCCCGACCTGCGCATCTTCGCCGCGGCAAAACGGGAAGCCGCTGTCGTCGCCCGGGTCGCCGAAGAGTACCGGCAGAGCACCATGGCCGTAGTGCGGCTGGCTTTCCTCTCCGCCCTGACCCTGGAATTCTTTTCCACCGTCGGCACCGCCGTGGCGGCGGTGCTGATCGGCTTCCAACTGCTGTTCGGCTCCCTCAGCCTGCTGAACGGCCTGTTCATTCTCCTGCTGGTTCCGGAGTTCTATCTCCCCTTTCGCATCCTCGGCCTCACCTATCATGCCCGCATGAAGGGCATTGCCGCGGCCGAACGCCTGGCTCCGCTGCTGACGGCGGAACCGGCACCAAACCCTGACACCCCGATCATACTGCCACCATCGACAAGGGCACCGGCCATCCGCTTTACCGGCGTATCCTGCCGCCAGGAAAGCGGTCGCGGCAGCCTGACCGGCATCAGCCTCGATCTGCCCGCCGGCAGCTTCACCGCCGTGGCCGGTGCTAGCGGCTCCGGCAAATCAACCCTGGCACGTCTGCTGGCCGGACTGCTGCAGCCGGAAAACGGCATGATATCCGTTGACGGAGTCGACCTGCGGCAGATTGCCGCCAAGTCCTGGCACGCCCGGATGGCCTGGGTCTCCCAGCACCCGGTTTTCTTTAAAGGAACGATCCGGGACAATCTTCTCCTGGCTGCGCCCGCTGCCGATGATCGTGCCCTGCGGACAGCTCTCGACGCTGCCGGGGCGGCCCCGTTTATAGAGCAGCTGCCGGAGGGTCTCGATACCCCCCTTGGTGACCGGGGCGCCGGGCTTTCCGGTGGTGAACTGCGCCGCCTGGCCGTGGCACGGGCTCTGCTGCGCAACGCAACGCTGGTGGTCCTGGATGAACCGACCGCCGGTCTTGACCGGGAATCGGAACTGCTCGTGGTGCAAGTCATCCGCCGCCTGGCCGCAGGCAGAACCGTGCTGGCCATCAGCCATCGAGAAGCGGTGCTCGCCGCTGCCGACCGGGTTGCCGTGCTGCATGAAGGGCAGCTCGAGGGGGTCTACTTGCCCGGCGACTATCTGGCAACCACGGAGGCAAGGCCATGAGCACGCTGATGACCGTTCTCCGCATCTGTCGTGCCCAATGGCACTGGCTGGCCGGTGGAATCCTGCTCGGCCTGCTGGTGATCGCCGCCAATGTCTTCCTCATGGCACTCTCCGGCTGGTTCATCGCCAGCATGGCCGTGGCCGGTTCAACCGGGCTCTCATTCAATTATCAGCTGCCGGCAGCGGGCATTCGCGCTCTGGCGATAATCCGGACACTTGGCCGCTATGCGGAACGGCTGATTACCCACGAAGCGGCCCTCCGGGTACTGGCGGACCTGCGGGTCTGGTTTTTCCGGCGGCTGACACCCTTGGCACCGGCCGGACTGGAACGCTATGCCGCCGGTGACCTGGCCGGGCGGCTCCGGGCTGATGTTGATGCCCTGGAAAACCTCTACCTGCGCATTATCGCCCCGCTGGCAACCGGCCTGCTGTCCATGTGCTGCGGTGTCGCGATCGTTGCCCTCTGGAGCCGCTCCGTCGCCGGAGTGCTGCTGGGGGCCCTTGCCACCACCGGCCTGCTGTTGCCGCTCGTGGTCCGGCACCTGGCCAAACAACCGGGCGAGGCGTCCGCGGCCCTGTCCGGAGATTTGCGTATCGCCCTGACGGAAAGCATCGAAGGCTATGAAGAGCTGCAAATCCTTGGCGCCGCAGACCGCCAAACCGAAGAGCTGACCAGGCTGTCGGCCCGGCTGGTAGCCGCGCAACAGCAGCTTGCCCGGATCACTGCCATCGGCCAGGCCGGCGGCATTGCCGGTGCAGGCATCGCCCTGGCTGCGGTGCTGGCCCTCGCCGGCAGCCAGGTTGCGGACGACTCCCTGCCCGGACCGACCCTGGTCATGCTGCTGCTGCTCAGCGCGGCCCTGTTTGAAACCACCGCACTCCTCCCCGCCGCCCTGCAGACCGCCCCGGCCACCATTGCCTCCCTGCGGCGCATCCTGCAGGCTGCCATGATGCGGCCGCCGATCGGAGATCCGGCCAACCCGCGTCCCTGTCCGGTACTACCGCTACCGGTCAGCTTTCACGACGTTCGTGCCATTTATCTCCCGGAGTATACCGCCCGGCAGCAATTCTCCCTGAACGTGGCGGCCGGCGAACGGGTCGCCCTGATCGGGCCGAGTGGCGCCGGCAAGAGCACGATCATGGAGCTGCTCCTGCGTTTCCGGCCGTACACGGGAACGATTCTTATCGGTGATGCGGAACTGCGGGACATCGCGGACGAAACATTGCGACAGCTGGTTACGGCGCTGCCGCAGGCGCCGCATCTATTTAACGCCACGATTCGGGATAATATCCTGATCGCCCATCCTGAGGCCTCAGCCGACGAGCTTTCCGCAGCCATCAGCGACGCCGGCTTGTCAGAGTGGATTGCCAAACTGCCCGAGGGGCTGGCAACGCAGGTTGGCGAGCAGGGACATCTTGTTTCCGGGGGCGAAGCGCGCCGCATCGCCCTGGCCAGAACCCTGCTGAAAGATACACCGATTGTGCTGCTGGATGAACCGACGGAAGGACTCGACGCCGCACTGGAACGTCAGGTTGTTGCGCGGCTT
Source organism: Deltaproteobacteria bacterium (assembly GCA_009668975.1). Lineage (GTDB taxonomy): Bacteria > Desulfobacterota > Desulfuromonadia > Geobacterales > Geobacteraceae > RPRC01. The sequence goes on from SBEG01000013.1 coordinate 25,602, forward strand.
GCTGAGCGGCTGGCAGGAAAAACCGTGCTGCTTGCCACCCATCGCCGGGCCTGTCTGGCCTTGGCTGACCGGGTTGTCACGCTGGAAGAATGCTGCGGGGAAAGCTCATGACAAACTCAACTTGGGGAATCATAAGACCTGAGGGTCCGACCCCAAAGATTTCTATTCAGTGTGTTGCTCAATTCGTAATACATGTCGGATTTTCCCGAGGACACCCTTGGATACTGAGCATGGTAAAGCTTTTTGCAGCGGTCCGAGCAGATCCACAGGACTGTTCAGTCATGGGTTACGTAAATCAATTTACTCGTATCAAAGCCCAGAGCGGCAGCTTTTGCCACCAGGCGACTTTGCAGCGCTGCCTCCATGACTGGAGTTCTGGACAGAATCCACAAGTACGACTTGTCCGGACCGCATACCAGTGAATAGTTGTAGTTCTCCTGGTCAAGTTCAAAAATGACATAGGAACCGTAAAACGGGCCAAAAAATGAAACCTTCAGGTACCCCAGGTCCGGCTCTTTGACAAAATAAGCCTTGCCGATGGCTTCCTTCCACCTGTTTTCCTTTGCCGAATAGCCGCGATTCACTACCCGCAGGCCACCATCCTTCCGCATGCTGTATTCTGCGGTGACGCGGGTCAGGCCCCGCTCAAAGGAATGATCCAGACGCGCGATTTCATACCATTTCCCCAGGTAATTTTGAGCAGAGAAATTTGCAACCGGTTTCACCTGATCAGGAATACCGGTACACCCGGTGAAAAGCAATGCCAGCCATAGTGTCAGTTTCTTCATAGTGATGTTTCCTTTCGCATATATATTCTGGCCATTTTTCCTGCTCTTGAAGACAGTACATTACCCACCGCAAGCATCATCAAATCTCTGCAATCTTAAACGATTATTTCTACTTGACCCTGTTCTTTCCAATAACTCCGACTGCCAAGCCGACCGCAAAAACAGCCACAAGCAGGAAACTCCAGTAAATCGAGGGATGAATTCGTTCCCAAGCTGGTTGATTATCTTTCGGGCAGACTACCCGGGCAAGTTCACCTGTGCTCAATTGGGTCATCTCCGGAATTTGCTCAATTCCGTACACGCATATTTCACCGGTCGGAAGTGCGCAAAACTGTTGGGGAGGACATTCTGTCAGTATTTTCTGCTTCACTCCCTCACCGCAACGGGCACCAGCTTCCTTGAGTATTTGAAGGGTGACCTCCGGATATTTCGTGATTTGCTCGGGCACACGTCACCTCCGTGGGAAAGAGTTCCTGACTTGACTATCCAAGGGTCCTGCCTGTTTTCAAACAGTACTTGGCAAGGCAGAAACCCTGTGGCCTTGGGTGAAGAGCGTTCGAAACCACAAAGACCTGCCAGGTTTTGAAAACCTGGCAGGTCTAAGGCCGGGACTGTTACCGGATATGAGTTTGCTCTTCAAAGAATTCATCAAGTTCCCTGATCCATCCATCCTTGATGCTTTCCTCCACAAAACTGGCCTGAAAACTGTTGCGAGCCAGCTGGTATGCCTCTTTTGCCCCCAACTCCGGCAGCGCTTCGAAGGTAGCGGTGTAATTCCGGTTCAGGTAGCCACCAAAATAGGCCGGATCGTCGGAATTAAGAGTTGCGGCAATGCCGCCTGCCAGCAATGTGCCGATGTTGTGAGCGGGAAGACTTGGAAACACGCACAGTTTCACGTTGGAAAGGGGGCAGACAGTCAACGGTATGCGTTGCTGTACCAATCGCGCGACCAGTTGGGGATCATCCAGGCAGTGCACACCATGGTCGATTCTTTCAACTTTCAGCACATCAAGGGCAGAGCGAATGTATTCGGCTGACCCCTCTTCTCCGGCATGGGCCACCAGCCGCAGTCCCATCTCACGGCAGCGCGCAAACACTCCGGCAAATTTCTCCGGAGGATTTCCTCGCTCACTGCTGTCGAGGCCGACCCCGATGAACTTGTCGCGAAATGGCAGTGCCTCTTCCAGCACCGCAAAGGCGTCATCTTCACTCAGGTGGCGCAGAAAACAGAGTAGCAGGGAGGCACTCAGACCCAGTTCCTCACGTCCGCAACGGATTGCGCGATCCAGTCCGTTGATTACCGTTTCAAAGGGAATTCCTCTGGCCGTATGCGTCTGCGGATCAAAGAAAATTTCCGCATGGACGATATTTTCTGCTTTGGCGCGCTGCAGGTACGCCCAGGCCAGGTCGTAAAAATCTTCTTCCTTTTGCAGAACACTGGCTCCGGCATAGTATATATCCAGAAAGCTCTGCAAGTCGGTAAAGGCATAAGCAGCGCGCAGTTCCTGTATTGTTTGGTAGGGGAGTTGAACCCGATTCCTGGCAGCCAGGGCAAATATCAATTCCGGCTCCAACGATCCTTCGATGTGTATATGAAGTTCCGCTTTCGGCATGCGGCAGAGGATCTCAGGCAGGTCTTCGCGTGCAACAGAATCGAAATTCATCGTGAGAACTCCTGATTTCTTTGAAACCACGACCGGTTTCTGAAATGCGGATGTAGAGTGCCTCGGGGTTTCTAGTTACGCAGCAACGTGGACTTCAGCTGGCTCGCCAAACCTTTGATTTTTCCAGACAGCAAAGCCTTCCATTCATTGCCGATTCTCTTGAAGGAAATGACTTCCAGAGCTTCCACGTCAACCTCGCCAACGGTGATCTTGTTGCGTGTAACCACATGAGCGACATCTTTACCCTCTTTCACTTCGCCGAGAACTTCCATCTTTCCGAAGTTCACGCCACCCAAGGTCTCCGCCTGCGCGATGGTCGCTCGCAAAAAGGATGCAAAGAAATCCGCATCGGTCAATTTTGCGATTGATTCTTTGTTCGCCTCCGGTCCAAAGAATATCGTATAAAACTGCTGCTGTCCCTCATCCGGAATTTCCTGGACAAAACCCATCATCTGTCGAAACTCACCCAACGCGGCCGGATCGAAAAAGGTTGCCGCACGGCGGTAGTCCTTCTGTTTCAAGGTACTGAAGTACTCGGTTGCCGTTTCCGAAGCAGTATTGGCATATACAAGACTACTCGACAAAAGAAGAATGACCAACACGAACTGTACGATTTTCATTTTTTTCTCCTCTGGCAGATCAATTTTGCGAGCGGCAGCAAAAATCCGGCACTTCGCTCGGGAAGTATCTGCCGCGGAGACCTGCCAGGTTTTCAAAACCTGGCAGGTCTGGTCCAGACGTATCATGCTTTTTTCGTTACGAGGTGCCCTTTTATGGTTCGGTTATTCACAGCTCTTCCTGATGCACTTGTGACGCAGCATAGTCCAGGCGCGTGGAAAGATGCAAGGCGGTTAAGAGCATGATCACTTCAGCGGCAAAAACCGTGCTGTAGGCAAGGAAAGGATTGTTTGTCAGGTGTCGCACCGTATCGACGACCATGCCGCCCAGCACGCTGCCGACGGCATGTCCGGCCATGTTGGCAACCGCCCAGACACCCAGCAGCATGCCGGCGCGAATCCTGCTGGTAAAGGAGAGCGCTCCCGACAGCATCCCGGCGCCGGCCAGGCCGGTGCCCAGCCCCATGACAAAGACCGCAACCTGCAGCACCTCAGCGTTGCCCAGAAAGCCGGCGGCAATCGGACCCAGAAATGCCAGGGCGGAGAGAATCATGCCGGCGCGCATGGTTATCATCCAGCCGTAGTACTTCAAAAAGAACATCCCGGAAGCGAGCATTGCCAACAGCACGCCGACACCCCAGAATTGAATCAGTCCGGTTGTCTCACCCACTGACATGGCGAGCACCAGCCCGCCATAGGGTTCAAGCAGAACATCCTGGGCGAGCGTGCCGATAAAGGTCAGCATCACAATCGCAAAAAACAGCCGGACCTGGGGGTCGGCAGCAATGATGTGCGAAAATGCCGTGCGAAAAGGCACTTCACGCGCCCTCTGCGCCGCTTCTTCGAGGCGGCAATCCTTCTCTTCATTGCCGACGGTTGCCAGAAAAGCCAGGACGAAAACAGCCGCGGCAACGCTCAGCGCCACTCCGGTCAGCCGGGCCGGATCATAGTCGGACAGACCTTTCTTGATAAAGCCGGCTCCCGCCACCATGCCCAGCATGGTTGCCACTTCATAGAACGTTGCCGCACGCGACCGGGCTTCGGCGGTGTAACGCTCCGCAACCAGAGCCTGGAAAGTATTATGCGCGGCATTCCTGCCGAGACCATAGAGCAGAAAAGCTGACGCGACCCCCGCCATCAGCAGGGCACTTCCGCTCTGCCGGGTAATGATGCTGACGATGGCAATGATGCCCAACCCGATCAGCAATGCACCGAGAATGATATACGGCTCGCGCCGTTTTCCCAGCAGGGGAAATGCGTCAGAGCGGTAGCCGATCCAGACGCGTATCGGCGAAACCATCAGCGGGATGGCAAAAAAGAGCGCAACCAGCGTCGCTGAATAGCCCAGATCGGCAATCATCACCCGATTAAGGGTACTACCGATCAGGACGCCGCTGAGCGCGTAGGCTATCGGAAACAGTGCCAGACGGAAATTATTGGCCATTCTTATGGTATTTTTCACGGGATCTCCAGCAGCATACGCCGGTTTTTGTTGTATGAGTATCCGCTCTGGCATAACGGATAGTAACCATACCAAAAGTTCAAGTCTTCGAGCCAGCCGAGTTTCATTTTAACTAAATGCTGCGGCTTGACAATGTGCTATGCGGCAAGTATGTTTTATTTCAACAATATTTGAAACATCTATAGTCAATCAGAGGAGGATACGAATGAAGGCCGAAGATTACAAAAAAGTTATAACCATGGCGGTAGAAAACGAAATCGAAGCTTATGATTTCTACAAAGCAGCCGGAGAAAAAGTAAGCGATACAAATCTGAAATCAATTTTCAACGACTTGGCAAAGGAAGAACAACAACATAGAGAGTTCTTGCAGGGGCTCCTCAGCCAGGCTCAGACGATGAAATTTGACGAGAACCAGGACTACAAAATTTCGGAAAGCGTCGATAAACCGAAGCTCTCAATAAGCATGAGCCCGGCTGATGCAATTGGTCTGGCAATGAAGAATGAAGAAGAAGCAATGCATATGTACGCCGAACTAGCTAAAGCCAGTGCAGACAAGGAGCAGAAGGCTATGTTCGATTCCCTCGCCCGCATGGAACAGGGCCACAAAGTGAAGCTTGAAGGACTCTATACCGACATGGCTTATCCCGAAGTTTGGTAGCATGTAGATAGAATTGACCTGTAATTAGGTTATGGCTGTGTCTCGCGGTAATAAAGGGGAATGGTTCTGAAGTGAACCATTCCCCTTTTTATTTCGCTCCCGCTGCCGTCATTGGCAGAATAGATAGGGTGCCCACGGATATCTCCGCGGCCTAGTATCCTGTGATTGCAGGCCATGAAGTGAGCCTACTTCCAGATATCATAACCGAGAGTCACCATGAATCCGGAGAGGCCCAGTATCACGAACTGGCTGCTGGTGCGTTGGTACTTGTAGCCAATGGCCGGAATAACCCCCACACCGATGCCGTTGTCGTTGATGGGAAGCTTGTTTTCGTACGGCTCAAAGTAACCAATGATTGCTCCGGCAGTCAACTTGACAAACAGGTGATGATCCTGGGGGCCGTAGATCCACTTTTTACCACCGTAGAGGTATCCGCACGGCTGATGGTACGAGTTTTTAAAAAATGCGCCGCCGATTTCCCACCGGGACGCTGACTCCCACTCTACAACAGTGAACCAGGGAAACGAATTGTGTTCAGGATTCCGGCTATAGTGAACAACGTATGGGCTGAAATGCAGCGACACCACACTCCCTTCAGGCTCCTGGTCCGCCTGCGCTCGAAAAGGATTGCCGCACAGGCAGAAACATACCAGCAAGCACATGAATCCGGTCCTCATAGAGAAACTCCTTTATTTATCAAGCCGTTCGGAAGGTTCCCCGCTATGGCCGAGTGCTCACTAATTATCAGCGGTAATATCTCAGGGATCTTCAGTATCTTCAGGGACATCCCATAAGAACCCTGTCAAGGGTTGATCTATTAACCTTCATCCGTCAATGGCAGTGGATGCGGCAGTGGTTTTCGAGGATTGTAGAGCACTCCACCAGATGATGCATAATCCTGCAGCACCGCTACCGCTTCCGGCCGCAGCAGGTCCAGTTCCACCCTGATTCCCCGTTTCTCTAGCGAAGCTGTCCAGTCGCCAGGCTTGTCCCCTTCATCAAAACCAATCGCTCGGGCATCCTCACTGCGCGCTCCGCAGAGTAGTGCGCCCACCCCTGACCAGGGGATTGCGCCAAAACACATGGCGCACGGTTCGGTTGAAGCATACAATTCGTACTGCAGTGTTCTCCCGTCGCCAAGGTCATAGCGTCCCAGCACCTTCTGGGCAAAGGCCAGCGCAACAGTCTCTGCATGGAAAATGGAACAGCCGGAACTGACTACCAAATTCATTCCTGGCGCGACCAGCCTTCCCTCTTCATCAAAGACCGCCGCCCCGAAAGGCCCGCCGCTGGCATGGCGCACATTGAGATTGGAAAGCTCGATCGCCAGCCGCATCCGATCCTCCCGCGAGGGGAAAATTTGCGGCTGTCCGTCAAGAAAGGGCTTGACCCAGGCAGGTAAACGAAGGGCTATTTCAGGCAGATACATGATATTCTCGCTGGTTTATGTAAAACAAGGAAACCAGGGGATTTACATTTAATTCTCGACATCTTCGCCGAAATTCCGGGAAACTCCTAGGACATCATACGTTATTACTTGGCAGAATCAAGTAAGGTGTTTCCGGGAATCCCCAAGCAGCTCCAATTTTCTTGTAACCCGCCATGAGAACTTTGTCTAATAATAGAAGAGCAAGAAAGGGGGCGTTATGAATGATAAAGTTCCTGGTGGCGATTGTTTTTGTTCTGATGACAGCCGGCACTGCTTCGGCGCACGGAGTTAATTTCCGGATAGGCGTCGGTATACCGGTCTACCCAAATACTTACCCCACTTACACGTATCCGGCTCCGTACGGATACTATGATTCCGCGCCATACAGGTATTACTATCCACCACCGGTTTACAGGTATAGTCCTGTTTATGGCAGCGTAATCATCCATAAGGAATATGGCCACGGTTATTACGGCCAGGGATGGGGTCGTCTCTATTACAAACAATTCAGACACGGATATGGCGCATATGGACACGGCCGCGGATTCAGGAACTGATAGCGACGGCAATGCGGGACGTCATGTAGATTTCATAGTAGAAAGATTTTGTTGCATCGTGTTTTTGTCAACAAAAGCCTATCCATTTTTTCTGACTACAAATGTAATTATGTAATGGGCATCCTACGAACCCTTAAACTAGTGCCATTAGTGAGTGTCCCTAATTTTTCTCAAGTACGTAACATCAAACAATCAACTTGACTAAGCAGAAAACGAAAAACCCTCCTTTGTACCTTTGTACACTAGGAGGGTTTTATACATAACCAACTCACGAGGGAATGGCCTGCCACTATCACTTCCTCGCCTTAACGATGGCAACTACATATGGCAGCATACCAAACATGACCTATTTGAAACTTTGCGCCGTATTACTTTGCTTCAAGTACATCCGTGGTAAGTACAACCTGCTGGCTTGGCAAGGAAACAGTGGGAAAATCCTCTGCCGTTATCACAAGGCGAAAGATCTTGAAAGGGGTTACGGCTTTCAACTCGCCTTCCAACTCCTTGTCCACTTTAAGCTGACCCAGATTGTATGTCTGATTGTCAGGCGTCTGCACCCACACTACGTAAATAGCGCGGGGAGGCTGCAGATTCTGGGGTGGTGCCAAATGATCCACTTTAAGATGAATCGATGTGTTGTCGTTTGAGTCCTTCGACACCTTTGTTACACCTGTTGCTGCAGGCACGACATTTGACGCAGGGATTGGCTCCTTAGTAGCACAGCCTAACATCCGAAGGGATACCGCCAGTACAGCCGTTACAAAAATCAATTTCATCGTCATTTCTCCTTCTTTGAATAGCATAATCGTAATCGTCAACCCAGCACGAAACCTCTAAACATTGACTACCAAGTAAACTTTCAACAGACTGTTCGCTGCATCAGCTCGAAGCATTTTAAAGTCATAAAGCAAAGCCTGTCTCTGGCGCGTTGTCCCGCAATTCTGTTATTCTGATTATCTTTATAAATATCAGACGATGACCAATTGTCAAGTAATCAGGGGATTTTAGCCATGACATGTTTACATTGTAGTACATTGTAGGGTCAGGCCTGCAAACCTGCATTTTACTCTTTTTTTGCAGTTTTGTTGGCACGACTACGAGTATCTCTGGCTGTTATTCCTGCCACCTGGCCAATAACTCACGGGTTTCGTCAGACAGGTTGGCGATCATTTCCGTAGAAAGCAGCTTGTGTTTGCGGATAAGCAGCAATTTGAGCACGATGTCTGAGCGACGCCAACCATCGAAACAATCGGCGACAATTATGTCAGACTCCCGGTAGTGTTTGTAGAGCCACAGATAGCGTTCGTGTTCGCCCACCTCCGGCGCCTGCAGTATTTCCAGAGCATCTCGATTGATCCTCCCGCAAAGTTCCGCCAGCAGTTCCTTCTCGATGCTGCGAAGATACTTCCAGTCCCTTTCAGGAATCGATCGCACTATTTATCCCCCCGTTTCGGTATATGAGTAATTATGTAAACTGTCCCCGGAATTCGGCCTAAATACGTAAAGGGCGTCCCGCTGAACCCCCAAGTAACTCTTATAACAACGGAGACCTGCCAGGTTTTCAAAACCTGGCAGGTCTGGTCGATACTTCTGCCATCTTTCCCAGTCCCTCGGCGATACAAATGATAGCCGCGCACCAGATTCAAGAACGCTCTCCGACCAAATCGCGCAATTGGATACTTTTACCCTCTTTTTGCAGCTTTGCAGACCTGACCCCAATTTGTCCCAATTTGTCCAATTTGTCTTCGGATATTCTATGCGAAGAGGACGAGCCATATCGGGATTTATACAACTATAATATTATTTTTCAAGACCTGCCTCCAAGACGTCAGGATCTCTTAGCCATCAATCCGTTCCAGGCCAAATACAACCGGCCTGATACCGTCAGTGCAGCAGACGACGATTGTATTCCCCTTTTTCATCCAGCAGCTGAAATCCCCCCCGAAAAACAGCGTCATGACGGATTTGTGAATATCGTCCCACGCCCAATCGCAGAATCCTTCCGGCTTGGCAAGCCCCCTGACAAAGAACTCCTGTCCTTCGGAAAAATGTTCACAGGGCACATTGCCGGGAAGTGCATATTCCTTTGACAGGTCCGGGTTAAACATCCTTTTCAATACGGTAATTTTAATTTTTGCCATTTGGTCGTTCTCCTTGCCGGTCCGGGACCGCCGCGTATTCTTTCTTTTCTCAAACCTTTCTTTTTCCGGTTATATGCGTCGTCTCGATTCTCACTACGACGCATTGACTCTTGTATTGCTCAATAATCTTTTCGCCTGCCTCAGCTTTATCCGGGAAGTATTTATGTACCATCTCCCTCATTACCATTACCAATTCATTTTCTTCCACCACAAATGCGTTGCCGAATACGACGACGCTTTCGTATTTTGTCGTGAGGGCATTGGGCACCAGTTCCGCGCTCCCGATGACGGTAAAGCATACTCGGTTGTTTTGTGCAATGTTGTCCAGTTTGTGCCCGTTCTTCGGACCGTGAAAATAGACCAAGCCGTTTACGACCACATAGTCGAGGGGTATGCAGTAGGGCTGACCTTCTGCGTCAACGGTGGCTAGGACCCCGTTTTTCCCCTTGCGCAGGATGTGGAAGGTTTCCTCATCCGACAATTGCCATTCTTTTTTTATCATTTCTCGCATAGGTTGCTCCTTTTCGTTTGTGATTATTCGTTGCGGCATTGAAGCTTTTTCAGTTACGATAACGGCATTACTAACTTACCGCAAGAAGGCACTTTTTTGTTATACACTGACAAAAAAGTAAGTATGGCGGACGGCAATTATGCAAGCTGCTACACCGTGGAGGTAAACAATAATGGCAAGAGAGAAGATCTGCCCTATAGGGGAAACCATTAATCTCATAGGCCACAAGTGGAAGGTCTTTATTCTATGGAGCCTATTGCACAGCGACACCATGAGGTTCGGTGAACTCGGCAGGCGAATAGAGGGGGTGAGCCAGAAGATGTTGACGCAACATCTTCGGCAGATGGAGGCGGACGGGCTTGTCCACAGGAAAGTTTATCCAGAGGTTCCGCCACGGGTTGAATATTCACTTACCCCTCTTGGAAAAAGCCTAAAACCAGTCTTGGACAGTATGAGCACCTGGGGGCTGAAGTATCTGAAATCAAGGAATGGGGATGTTTATTGTGAATGCGAGATAAGCTGCTGATGAGCAGTGAAAAGAGATTTGCATCTCTCCAGTTTCGTTGGACAGTCAGTTAGGCTGCGAGATTAAATTCCTCGAACTCGCTTGGGTTTTCATAGCCGAGGGAAGCATGAATCCTTCGGCGGTTATAGAAACGCTTGATGTAGTCAAAGATGCTCTGCCGAGACTGCCTTAATTCTGGGGACACTTAATTCTGTTAATTCTGGGGACACCTTACTTATCTCAGCTGAATTGAGTATGGATGCCCCCAGAACTCAGTGACCCTTCTGTTTTCCTGCTTGGCAGAATTAAGTAAGGTGTCCCCAGAAATCTCAGAAATCTAGGATCAGACCTCGGCCCCCATTGCCCCTTCAAATCCTGACCCCACTGCCTCTGATCAATTCCATTAAAAATTCTCGGGCGGCGTTGAAGAGACAAAGAAAACAGGGCAGGGCGCCTCAGAGATGACCCTGTCAACGCAGCTGCCAAGCTTTACGTAGTCTTTCCGATCAATGCCGCCACTGCCATGTGACGCCAGGATAATGAGATCAACACCTTCTCGGTTGGCGACCTCTAAAATGGTTCTCGCAGCCCCTGAACCGAGCACCTGGGCATGCACGGGGATTCTCAGCTGTGTAAACTGTCTCGTCAGGTTGGAGTGATATTTCTCCAGGCTGGATATCAGTTCGGTATTCCCTCCTTCCTCCGGTACGGACAAGAGCCGGACCTCGGCATGAAATCGCAAAGCTAGTGCCATGGCATAAGGAATACATTGTTCTGAGATGGGGGAGCCGTCGAGGGGCACGAGAATCCTTCTAAAGTCACTCCGACGACAGCGCCACTCGTCGATCGGTCTGACAAGGAACAGCGGCGGGGTTGTTCGATAAATGACATTATAGGTCACTACAGATGACAGTAATCTTTCTGTGGGTGTTTTTCCAAAAGTGGTCATCACCACAAGATCAAAGCGGGCTTCATTGCTGAAACGAACAATTGCTTCCGCCGGATCGCCTTTGAAAACGCGGAAGGCAACTTCCACCTCTGCTGAAGTAATTTCCCCAGCGACATGTCGGAGGTACTCTGCTGCATCAAGAGCAGTCATTCCTTCCCTCTCTTCACCGATCACTGTGACGAGGGTAATCGAAGCACCGTACTCTCTGGCCAACTTTAACGCTGATGGCAGACCTGCCTCGGCATTGTCGGTTCCGTCCAGTGGAACCATAATTTTCTTCAGATTATATACGGTCTCAGGGACCATTTTCCTCATCGGTGTGAGCGGTGTGGCCCCGAGGATAATGTTGAGACGGTCTTGCAGCTGGGTTGGCGCACCCAGCTTGGTTCGAAAGTGGTTAAAGGCGATGAAAAACAGAGGGACCAGGACAAAGTACATCCACGCACCCTCAAAAAATCTTTCTTCAAAAATAATCAGCGTTGCAAGGGTTGAAAGCAAGGAGGCGACAATGCACAGAAACAAAGCAATACCATCATTGAAGACCCACCCCGATTTCAACTTTCTCAGCAATCTTTTTGTGGTGGCCCATCCGGTCATACTGAGAAGGACAAAGACCCCCGCGGCATAAAGAGCCAGGTAGGTCTCTTCCCGGGTTCCAAACACAAGAAAGCAGCTGATCACCACACTTACCTGCAACCAGACCGGAATGGTGGGAACATCATACTTGTTTCTTTGCCCCCAGTAGCCGGGGATGTAATGGCGGTGCTTGAGACCCAGTGAGAGGTTTTGAATCCCCTGGGCGCTGGCAGCCGCGGCTGAAAGCAATACGGCGATGCCGATGAAACTGCCCAGGTAAGCCAATGGGACGGGCAGGATACGATCCATTGTCTGGGTAAATACGGAAACTTCCGGGTTTGCCGGATCGGACAGGGCCAGGATGGCAGGTCCCACAATGACCATGGTCAAAACTGTGGTCCCCATGATGATGACCAGACTGCCGAAAGCTTTTCGACTTTTTTCCCGCGCCGTTCCCTCATAGGCGGCAACCAGATTGGCAAAAATCTCAATCCCCGTCATAAGCGCTAAAATGCGGGCGTAACCGCCCAGGGTAAAGTGAACGTACTCTCCGGAGAAGGCTCGCAGATCGATTTGTGGTAAGTGGAGGCCATGCTGATAGACAACTGCAAAGATCATGGACCAGAGCAAGATCAGAACCGCAGCAGTAGCCGGGCCAAAGAACCTGGCAGCAATCATCGGTCCGCGATTTACCAGGAATCCCACAAGAAGGGCAAAAAGCACAGCAACAACCCCCCTGATATCGGTGAACAGAATCTGCTTGTTGAGTACAGGGAAGCGGTCGGCAATAAAAGTGACCAGAGCGGCGATGCTTACCAGAAAGGTCAGCGTGTATTCTATTACCGTAATTGAAGCGTTGATCTTAACCGCCCAACCTCCAAACTCTTCCTCACTAAGGCCGCTGCCGCCGCTGCCATCGGTCACCCAAATCATGACGAAGCGATACATGGCAGAAACAGCAAAGACCGTGAAGACAGCCATCCAAACGGAGGCCCCGAAAGTAACCGACGCCGCCCCAGCGGCCACGATAAGGGAAAGGAACGGGCCAAATACATAGAGGGGAGACGTGGCGGGGTCTCCTCCGCCTGCAAGTGCCCCCTGCAGTGAATTCTTCAATTTATAGGAGATAGATACACTCACACTGTTCTTCCCCTCTCAGCGTCTATGAACAATTACCCCCTTTCGAGGAAGAATTGCTTATAGCTGCTGATAGAAAGTTGAATTGGCTTCTGGGAGCTTCTGGAAATTTTTAGAATTTTTTAGGATCGCAATCTTGCAAATACAATAGCGGCCTCTCTGACCGAATCCATTCGTGCGGCGATATCAGCATCTTTTTTCGAGCGTGAGACCAATCGCTTCACCGCGGAACTAAGCGTAGTAACATCCCGTCCAACATTTCTCCCCAACTCAGTAAGAGTCCCATCACAAAAATTGAGAACAACCCACGCAGCCAGGGCACGCCCTTCCGATACCCGTAACCCCTTGGAGGGAGAGCGCATCTGTTCCATGGTTAACCCACACACCTCGCACACGGCACCGAGGCAATTGTCTATCGTCACAGCTACAGGTTTCGCAGTTTCTTTTCGAAGCAGTTCGTCTACGAAAGTGTCATTCCCCAAGACTCTGCCGTCCGCCGAGTTATTGCCGTGGAATTCGGGTCTGTGACCTTGAAGAGCGCTCGCTTCCACAAATTCCTGAAACACCTCCCTGGCTCGTTTTAACCGGGGAGAAAACTGTGACAGTACAGGTTCCGTTGTCAGCCAGGGCGCCTGCTCAAGTCCGAGATATGCACGGAAGCTGCTCCAGGGGTAATCAATCGGGTTTTCGCATATGCCGGCACGGACAGGATTGAGATGCAGGTAGGCCACCAACTGGGCCAGGTAATTGTCGGCTTCTACCATGACTGCTTTATATCTGCCGTGAAACAGATGCCCAATTCGGTTCTGGCTCCAATTGATCCACTTCGTGTAGCGTAGCGACAAATTCTGCATGATACGAGAGAGCGGTATCTCTCCTGCCTGGATGACCAGGTGGAGATGATTTGTCATAAGGCAATAGCCATGGAGGCGAAAACCGTAACGCTCTATGCCGTTTTGCAGGATCGCAAGAAACCGACGACGGTCTTCAGCGTCAAAGAAAATGTCTTGCCTGGCATTGCCGCGCAGGATCACATGATATACCGCTCCAGGATTATGTATTCGTGGTTTGCGTGGCATGTTGTAATCTTATCCTGAGCTTGCAAGATTGCAATCCTGACCCCATTTGTTCTTAGTCAAGTAACTCAAGCAGCGCCTGATTTCCCCAAACTATACCCTCCCCTCGGTTAGCTGCAACGTTGACTCCGGCACGAGTGAGGTTCACGGAACATAGTGGGGTCATACTTAGTGGGGTCTGCAAAACTGCAAAAAGAGGGTAAAATGCAGCTTTGCTGACCCCAAGTAAATTCTCATTCCTTAACGAATTAAATCCGCATATTCATTGGCGATTGCAACAGGATCATCAACGCCCTGGCCATTTCCTCCGGCACGCCGTACATATGTGAACGCAGGCTGGCATATCTTCTCATTTGAGATGATTTGACGGCAAATCTTTCGCCAAGCGTAACAGGTCTGGGAGGATTCAAGACTTCGGCATCATGCATTACAACTTGCCATTCCAGACTGGTTATCGTATCGCTCAGCAGCACGTCATAGCTAAGTTGGAACATATCTCGATATGCATCCTGAAAAAGGGATACGTTCGGTGGAACCGGCGGTGTTTCACCAAGAACGGCGACTCTGTCTGCCAGTCCTTCCACCGACACGTAACGGAAGGGAAGGTCCGGGACGATTGATGAATAGGCCGAAAGAGAAAGCAGGGATGTCCCTTGTACCATTTCAAGTTGTTCCCGCAGCAGGTCGGAAGTGATTCCCGGCATCCTCTGGACAATTGAGTCTATCATCGACTCTGACAAACTCAGAGTTGGAAAGAACATTTCGAACGCATATTTAAAGGCAAAAAGATCGGACATCGCGTCATTATTGTACCTCATGGAAATGATTGCCTGGATGTCGGAAGCATTTTCCGGGTCGGAAAGAAACGATTCAATTCCAATCGCTTCCCCTTCGAGAGTGGGCATAAGTATGTCGTAGATTCTGGCTTGATACATTGTCGCAACTTCTTCCGGTGCCTCGGTTCGAATGATGGATTTTAAGGGAGACTCCAGAAAAATCCTTCTTTTGAGCTGATCAACGGTTGTGACCAGAAGTAGCTGGACCAGTTCCTTGTCGGTATCGGTAAGCTGCCTCGAAAAATACCGTTCCGAGAGTTGGGATTCTATGGCAGCGGCTCCTCGAAGCAGGGCAAAATCGAGTTCCTCGAGAGGAATCCCGGCCTGTTCAGCCGAAGTGACGATGCCGCCAAGGAACCGATTGAAGGCTATGCCCCGTACCTCGACACCATCGCTTCCAACCGGTGCGCTATTATACTCCTCATCGTACGTCAGTATGAGTGAGCCCAGATCCTGCCTGAATTGCTTCCATTTCGCGGAAATTTCCGCACCATCGTGCAATGTGCGTCGGAACAGCTGGGCTGCATTTCGGGCTGCATGAAAGAGAATCGAAATGTTCGAATCACTCGTGACACCAGGTCGGCTCATACACCGGAGGAAAAGTCCTGCCACCGGTTCGCGCATTTCCACCTTTTCGTGACGTTTTCGTGGCGATTCCCCGGTAGCCTTGCCCTTACCGAATGCGGGCATTGTCATGCCAAGACTCAGGATAAGAAACATCATCATGCAGAGAGTTGCCCCATGCTTTTTCATTTTCCACTCCTTTCATCAGTGCGTTTTATTTCGATTCTGCGTTTTAGTGCGTTTTAGGGACGTTGTTTCTAAACATGCCTTTTGCCATTGAACCTTTGCGCAAATCTATCTATCGACGAAGATACTGGGAAGATACTGGTGTCAGTTCTTCACCTAAGACAATTTCAGCCTTTTCTCCAGTTCCTCAACCTTCTTTTTTGAAAGATTTTGTTGCATCGAGCTTTTGTCAACAAAAGCCTATCCCTTTTTTCTGACGACAAATGAAAATATGTAAAGGGCGCCCCGCAAAGCCCCAACTAATTCATCATCCTCATGTTTTACGCGGGTAATCAGTCTTACTGAAACCGATCGGCAAAAATTCCATACTTGATTTCTCCAGGGGTTATATACCCCACGCTTTGCGACCATATCACCGTCGCATGGCCCAGTGAGTCTACTGCAAGTTCTGGAGCATCCGCGCCCCCTGATGCGTTCTTTAGTTGCCTTTGCGAACCCCAACCCGAACCGGCTGTGAAACGATTTGCATATACTTTGGCATCTCCGGGATTGACGTCACTCGGGTCATATTGCTGCCATACTGCGAAAGCATTGCCTAAGCCATCCGTAGCAACGCGAGGGGAGCGTGCATTACCGCCGGTGCCGATTAACTGGGGTGCGCCCCATCCGCTGCCAGCAGCATAGCGACTACCGTAAATGTCATTGCCTGTGCCATTAAATTGGACCCACACCGATCGAAAGCTCCCACTGCTGTCAACCGTTAGTGCTGGTTCTATAGAGTCCAGCGTATTGCTATCGACGGCCTCTGAACTCCCCCAGCCACTTCCTGCAACATACCTGCATGAGTAGATGCGAGGATAGTCACTTGAGTCGCTTTGGCCCCAAACCGCCATGGCGTTCCCCGAATTGTCAAACGAAATGTTTGTCCAGGCTGCAGGTCCAACATTAGTGGCAATCTGTTGTGGCGAACTCCAACCTGTATCAGGGGAATAACGATTCACGTACACGTTATTGGGATAAGATTCTCCTTCAAGCCACAACACGAAAGCATTTCCTGCACTGTCTACAGCAATTTTGGGGTACTGGGCGAACCGATTGTCGGCCCCGAACGTATGAGGGGAATCCCACCCTGATGCTGACATTGAGTACGAAACAACGATGTTCCTTCTAGATGTCGGATTAAGCCCTTCCCAGGCGATGACCGCATTGCTGCTTGCATCTAGTGCAATATCAAGATTAAAAACCATGTTGTTTGGGGGCGTCAGTTGTTGAGGGGTGCTCCACCCTGAACTGACAGTATATCTTGCTGTTTGTACTGTTTGTATGAACTCCCCGAGATCCGTATGGACCCACGCTACGATAGCATCTCCTTTTGCATTCACGGCTAAATGAACATCTGACAAAGAAACAGCTAGGCTTTCACTACCCACAATTTTTTGTGGTGTTTTCCAACCCTGGCCCTGATCAAAAAGAGCTGAGTACAGACCATCTGACTGCCACCAAACCGCAATCGTATTGCCGTTCCCGTCGGAGCCGATTACTGGAAGTCGGGCATTATCCATAAGGAAAGTTGCATCCTGCCATGTGCCAACGGACGCGGATTGTGACGTATCACCGGTGCAGGACGAAAGCGAGCACAAAAGAGCCGCTGCCGCTAAGAATACTGTCATCGTTTTCAATTTCATAATTCTCCTTTTATGTCCAAAAATACTCAACTCTTCAATACAGATCTTCAAACCCCTCATTTCCGCTGCCACAGCCAATAAAGTGACTTACTCTAATTAACTATTTACAAATTAGCTTTTAACCATACTCAAGTCAAGAAATTAGAAATAAATTATAGAGACCATCTAGTACCTTACCCCCAAAAAAAAAGTTGACACATATTCAGTTTTCTATATATTCAGAACATAATATTTACCTGACCCACAAAAGAAATCAGGACCCCAATATCCTGCACAACTTTACCAACGGCTACACCCGGAGGAACACATGGCAAAATATCTCATCGTAGGCGGCGTTGCCGCCGGCATGTCCGCGGCAACGCGACTCAAACGACTTGACGAATCAGCGGAAATCATCGTGTTCGAGCGAGGCGACCACGTCTCCTATGCGAACTGCGGCCTCCCCTACTACATCGGCGATGCGATCACCGAGCGGGAAAAGCTGGTGGTGCAGAGCCCCGCAAACTTCAAGGAACTGTTCAATATCGACGTTCGCACCGGCAACGAAGTGCTGGCAATCAGGCCCAAGGTAAACCAGATCAGGGTCAAGGATCTGGCATCGGGCCGCGAATACGATGAATCCTACGACAAGCTGCTCCTTACGCCCGGTGGATCGCCGGTGAAACCGACCATTCCCGGTTTCGACCATCCGGCGATCCACACCCTTTGGACCATTCCGGATTCCGACCGGATCCGCGCCCTGGTGGACGATGGCAAGGTAAAAAACGCCCTGGTGGTGGGGGCCGGTTTCATCGGCCTGGAGATGGCGGAAAACCTCCACGCGCGGGGCATCAATGTTACCGTGGTGGAAATGGCCAATCAGGCCATGAATGTCGTTGACTATGAGATCGCGGCCATGGTCCACCGGGAAGTTGCCATGCAGAAGGTCGCACTGTTGCTGGAAGACGGCGTTGCGGCGTTCGATCAGGGGGAGAACGGCAGCGTGATCGCCCGCCTGACCAGCGGCAAATCCGTTGAGGCCGACCTAGTGCTGCTTTCCATCGGCGTAAAACCGAACACCGCCTTCATCGCCGACTCCGGGATCGAGCTCGGCGCTCGCAGACATATCATTGTCGATGACCATCTCAGGACCAGCGACGAGCATATCTATGCCGCCGGTGACGTCATTGAGGTGCTGCATCCCCTGACCAAGCAGAAAACCGCGATTCCGCTGGCGGGACCGGCCAACAAGCAGGGCCGGATCGTGGCAGGCAACATGCTCGGCAAACAGACCCGCAGTTACAACGGCACCATGGGCACCGCCATTGCCAAGGTCTTCGATCTCACCGTCGGCATGACCGGCCTCTCGGAAAAACTCTGCAAGGCCAAAGAGATCCCCTGCGAGACGCTGATCATCCACCCAAACGACAGTGCCGGTTACTATCCCGGCGCCATGAAGATGTGTCTCAAGCTGGTCTTCTCACCGGAAAACCGCCGGGTGCTGGGCGCCCAGGCCAGCGGCTACAACGGCGTGGACAAGCGCATCGATGTCATTGCCACGGCGATCATGGGCGAGATGACCGTTGACGATCTGGCCGAAATAGAACACGCCTATGCACCGCCCTACTCTTCAGCCAAGGACCCGGTAAACATGGCCGGCTTCGTGGCCCAGAACATCCTCGACGGATTGGTCAGGACCATCAGCTGGGAGGAGGTCAACGCCTCTAACAGTTCGGACCTGTTCCTGCTCGATGTGCGAACCCCGGCGGAATTTGCCACCGGCAGCATGCCCGGCGCAATCAACATCCCGCAGGCAAATCTCCGCGAGCGGCTCGACGAGATCCCCCGCGACAAAAAGGTCATCGTCTTCTGCCGGGTGGGCCTGATCGCCTACAACGCCTCGCGCGTCCTGGAAGCGAACGGTTTCACCAACCACTACAACCTGTCGGGCGGCTACGAAACCTGGCACATTGCCACGCTGCCGCAGGTAGCGGCCATCAACCTGGAACAGCTTCACACTACTGACAAGGGGAACGTCATCAATATGCAGACAGCAAAAGAAAAGTTATCAAGAGTCGTTGAAGTAAATGCCTGCGGCCTTCAGTGCCCTGGGCCGGTCATGCGGCTCAAGCAGGAGATGGACGCCCTCGAGCATGGCGAAGCGATCTCGATTACGGCCAGCGATCCCGGGTTTTACGCCGATGCCCCGTCCTGGGCACGGGCAACCGGCAACTTCGTGCGCGATATCAGCGTGCAAAAAGGCATTGTTACCGCGGTGATCGAAAAGAACAGCAACGTCGTCCCGGCCACTGCTCTCGCGAAGGGCAACGACAAGACCATCATCGTCTTCTCCGGCGACCTGGACAAAACCATCGCCAGTTTCATCATCGCCAACGGCGCGCTGTCCATGGGCCGCAAGGTGACGATGTTCTTCACCTTCTGGGGCCTGAATGCCCTGCGCAAACCGGAAAAAGTCGGCGGCCTGCGCAAGAACCTGATCGAAATGGCCTTCGGCTGGATGATGCCGCGCGGCAGTGACAAGCTCGCTCTGTCGAAGATGAACATGGGCGGAATCGGCGGGAAGCTGATCCGCGGTATCATGAAGAACAAGAACGTACCGGCACTGGAAGATATGATGGCCATGGCAATCAAGGGCGGCGCGAACATCGTCGCCTGCCAGATGTCCATGGACCTGATGGGAATTCGCAAGGAAGAGTTGATCGACGGCGTGCAGTTCGGCGGGGTTGCGGCCTACCTGGAGGCTTCGGAGAGTTCGGATAATAATCTGTTTATCTAATCAGAAGTTCGCACTTCTCGGCATTATTCCAATCCAATATCAAGGCCCTCTCAGCGTTGGATCGTCTTCGGCTACTCAACGTACTCTTCAGTACGCCTCGCAGCCTCAATCCTCGCCGCCTTGAGATCATCCTTGATCTGGAATTGGCATTACACGTAAAGCAGACCTGCCAGGTTTTGAAAACCTGGCAGGTCTTGTCATTTGTCATTTCGACCTAATTCATATCTCTCGACGAGGTCCTTGAGAGAAAGATCTGCAAAGGCCTCCTCCGTCAACCGGTCCAGCTTCAGGATCAGTTCCCGGGTCATTTCCCCCAGCTGATCGGATTCGGCAAAGGGAATCTCTCCGCCCTGGTGCTTGAGATCACGAATCAGGGTACTGACCCGGATATGCTCCAGATCACGGGCCGGATAGTAGGTGCCCTTCCCCTCGGCAATCAGCAGATAGCCCGACGCCACCAGCTTGGCAAGCAGCTTGCGCGCGGTACGCAGCGGCACATCGCGTTCATCGGCCAGTCTTTCCAGCGTCCAGGCACGCTCCTCCCGGTAAAAGGACCCGGCCACCGTAAGCAGGATCACCAGCGCCATTGCTTCCCGGGTAGCATAACTCAGATTACCCGGTTCGTGGTCGTGCAGAAATGCTTTCCTGCTCTGGTGAGCGACAACAACCTCCACGCCGAACAGCACGATTACCCAACTCGTAAAGATCCAGGCCATAAAAACCGGCAGCGCCGCAAGGGTGCCGTAGATGGCATTGTACTTGGCAACCCCGACCTGAAAATGTATGAATCCCCACTGGGCCAGCTGCCAGATGGTTCCGGCCAGAATGCCGCCGAACAAGGCTGATTTGAGTCGCACCTTGGTATTCGGCATAAAAACATACAGGCTGAAAAACGCTATCCAGACAATCAGGTACGGCACCACCTGAAAAAACAAGATCAGCAGGTCACCGACATAGGATCTCTGCAGAATCCAGAGCACGACGCTCTGGCTTTGCATACTGGTGGTAATGCTGATCGCTGCCAGCATCAACAGAGGGCCACTCACCACGACACTCAAATAATCGCTGAATCTGCGATACATTGAGCGATTTTCATCAACCCCCCAGATTTCGTTGAAGGCCTCCTCGATGCTTCCCAGGAGAGAAACAACCGTCACCACGAGAAAGACCAGCCCGATGGCGCCCACGGACCCCATCTTGGTGTTGTTGATATAGGTGATGATCCTGTCGACCACCTCGCCGGAGCCAACGGTAAACCGCTGGAGAATCAGCGGTTCGAGGGAGTTCTGTACGCCGAGTCCTTTCAGGACGGCAAAGGCCAGGGCCAGGAGAGGGACGATGGAAAGAATGGTAGTAAAAGAAAGGGCAGAGGCCCGGAGCAAAGATTTGTGTTCGACAAAATTCCTCACCACCAGCAAGGCTACGTGCAGGCATCTCACGAAAACACGCCGCCGCTTTCCCAGCACGTACGCTTCCGCTTTCTCTAGCCGGGAAGCAAGATATCCCCAGAAATCTTCATTGCCGTTTCCACTCTGCTGCATAATACACTCCGACTCCCACCTCGAATTCCGGGCACAAAAAAGCCCACGCATGGTGGGCTTTTTCATGGTGATCCTTACGCTTTATGTTCTTCCTGAAGCCGTTGTTTTTCCTTCTCCATAGCCTCTTTGCCGGCATCGATCGCGGAACTGATAATGGATTTTTTCTCCATGACCACTTCCTTGCCGCTTTCATAGGTTGCCCTTACCTTTTCCTGGGCATCCTTGGCGTACTCTTTGACCTTTTCCTGGGTATCCCTTGCATAGTCCTTGATCTTGTCAACGGCATCCTCGGTGAGATCCTTGATCTGTTCGCGCACCTCCCGTCCGGTCTTCGGCGCAAAGAGCAAAGCAAGTCCGGAACCTATTGCCGCCCCGGCAAGAAACGAAACCACCACTGTCGCCAAACCTGTTCCTTTTTCCTCATCAGACATATCCATTACCCCCTTTTGTGTGAGATTCTTTCACGCAGATACTGACCCACGCCTTTAGCCCCGGCGGACAGCAAAGAAATCCGGCCCAGCACATCGGCAACCTGGCCAACTACAACATTGATTCTACTGATATTTCTTCCGGTATCACCCACCGCTTCCATGGCCGACTGGATTTCATCAACCCGTGAAGCAACCACTTCGCTGGTAATTTTCATGTTCGAGATGACCACCTGCAGATTGGAAACGATCGGTTCGACCTCGGAATCGACTCGTTTGATAAGCTCCCGGGCAACAAATAACGTTTTTTTAACTTCTTCACAGACAGTAACCAAATAAACAGAAGCAGCAATCAGGGTAATCGTAATAAGCAGTACCAACACAGTCAAAAGATCCATAGATTTACTCCTTGGAGATTATTCCTTTTCCACAGTCTGTTTGTTTTCAGTATAAAGGCAGTCTCACCAAAAGCAAGACCCTTTCCTTGAGCCGGTGCAACGCAGCACGAAAACCTGGTTTCAGGCTCCCGGCAGGTACTCTAGCGAACAATTCACAATTATCAGGTTACCGCTTCATCACCTGTATCATAGCCTCGCCCATCTGCGCAGGACTGGACGCCACCACCACGCCGCATTCATGAAGCGTGCGGATTTTGTCCTCAGCCTTGCCCTTGCCGCCGCTGATGATCGCCCCGGCGTGTCCCATCCGTTTTCCCGGAGGTGCGGTCCGGCCGGCAATAAAGGCCGCCACCGGTTTTTTCATGTTTTCCTTGATCCAGCGGGCCGCCTCCTCTTCCGCGCCGCCACCGATCTCGCCGATCAGGAATACCCCTTCCGTCTCGGGATCCTCATTGAACAGGCGCAGCGCATCGATAAAGTTCAGACCGATGACGGGATCACCACCGATACCGATGCAGGTGGACTGGCCGAGACCGATCACCGTAAGCTGCTTGACAGCCTCATAGGTAAGGGTGCCGCTACGGGAAACCACGCCGATCCGGCCTTTTTTGTGAATATCGCCCGGCATGATGCCGACCTTGCACTCACCCGGGGTGATGATGCCGGGACAATTAGGGCCGATCATGACTGTCGAGGTTTCCGCGAGTTTTCTCTTCACCAGCACCATATCCCGGACCGGAATGCCTTCGGTAATGCAGACCGCCAGCCCGATACCGGACGCGGCCGCTTCAAGCACGGCATCCGCGGCCCCCGGAGGCGGAACGAAGATCATCGAAACATCGGCCGCGGTTTCGCGCACCGCATCTTCAACGGTATCGAAGACCGGAATACCTTCAAGCATGGTACCGCCCTTGCCGGGGGTCACGCCGGCCACGATATTCGTGCCGTAATCGCGGCACTGACGAGTATGGAACAGGCCGGTCCTGCCGGTTATTCCCTGGACTACAATTCTAGAGTTTTTATTAACAAGAACGGACATGGTTTACTCCGTAAAGTTCAAATTTAAAAAAGATATAAAAATTTTAGGTTTTTGAGCACGCAAACTTGTGTCGCAGTGAGGCCAACAGTCAAAAATCCGTGGAACGATGCGATTCGAAATAGTTTTTCAACTAAAAACTAATAACTCATAATTCATCATTCATACCTGCATCATCACAACTGCATCAACCCCACCATCCCGACAATGCTCTCCACCCCTTCCACCAGATCGTGGGTGAATTTGACATTCAGGGGGGATTCGTCCAGCAGGCGTTTACCCTCTTCCACCAGGGTGCCATCCATCCTGACCACGATGGGCAGGGTACAGTCGACTTCGGACGCGGCGGAGATGACACCTTCGGCAATGACATCGCAGCGCATGATCCCGCCGAAAATATTGACGAAGACGCCTTTGACTTCCGGATCGCCGAGGATGATCTTGAACGCTTCCGCTACCCGCTCCTTGGTGGCTCCGCCTCCCACGTCGAGGAAGTTGGCCGGCGCTCCGCCGTACTCGGCAAGCATATCCAGAGTGGCCATGGCCAGACCGGCGCCATTGACCATGCAGCCGATATTGCCCTTCAACTTGATATAGGAGAGGTCGAATTCACCGGCGGTAATCTCCAGCGGGTCGATCTGGGAGTAATCGGTCAGCTCCGGGTATTCGGCATGCCGGAACAGGGCATTATCGTCGAAATTTATTTTGGCGTCCATTGCCAGCAGCCAGTCGGCCCCGGTAACCACCAGCGGATTGATTTCCAGAAGCGAGCAGTCCTTGTCCAGGCAGCAGCGATAGAGATTCATGATCAGAGAAACGCACTCTTCACAAAGACGGCCTTTCAAACCCAGGGAAAGAGCCAGTTTGCGGGCCTGGTAGGGCCGGAGTCCGATATAGGGATCGATGGTTTCGATGAAGATTTTTTCCGGTGATTGTTCCGCCAGGGCCTCGATCTCCATGCCGCCTTCCGCCGAGGCGATCACACAGTAACGGGAGGACTGCCGATCAAGGGTGATGGACAAGTAAAACTCGCGGGCGATTTCAACCGCTTCCTCCACCAGGATGCGGCGCACGATCAGTCCGTCCGGTCCGGTCTGGGGGGTTACCAGGGTTTTGCCGAAGAGATCTTTCGCCGCATGGAGAGCTTCTTCCTGATTCGAGGTCAGGCGCACGCCACCGGCCTTACCGCGGCCACCGGCATAGATCTGGGCCTTGACGACGCACTTGCCGCCCAGTTCCCGGGCCGCCCTTTCCACCTGGTCTGCGGTCAGCGCAACCCGGCCGCGTGGAACAGGGACACCATATGACCGCAAGATATCCTTGGCTTGATATTCGTGAATATTCATGAAAACTCCAGAGATGAATAAATGTCAAATGACCGCCAGTATAGCGATAAGGGGGGGATAATTCAAGGAAAAGGACATAGTGCACATATCAGCGGACAAATCGCCCTTTACGCACAGTATTACTTACGAGGCAACTCACTTGTCAACCCGGGTGGAGGAAAGAACATTCGATCCTGCCCTGCTGAATAAAAAAAGAGCGGCGCAGAATTCAGAATAGAATCGGACCTGGCGACCGGGTTCGCCCGATCCGGTCTCCCGGTCAGAGGATAAAATCCGTGGTCAGAAAGTGCGATTTCCGCTCCTTGACGATATTAGTAATGATCTCCCGATTTTCGTCCGTTTCCCGGGCTGAAACGACGATTCGGATCGAGAAGATCCTCAGGGCATCGGAGACCGACTGGGTCCCTTCGGCGGAATCCTTCCTGCCGTTGAAGGGGAAGGTATCCGGACTGCGCTGGCATTGGCTGTTGATGTTGATACGGCACACCTGGTTGACCAGCGAATCGACCAACTGGGCCAACTGGTCCGTATCCTGCCCGAAAATGCTCGCCTGCTGACCGTAGTTGGAATTCACCACGTAATTGATCGGTTCGGAAATATCATCATAGGGCACCACCGGGATCACCGGACCGAACTGCTCTTCCCCGTAGATCCGCATCGCGTCTGAAACCGGATACAGCAGCGCCGGGTAGAAAAAGGAGTTAACCGCTGTCCCTCCACCCGGATTAACGACCCTTGCCCCGTGACTTTCCGCATCGCGAATAAGCCCCTCCAGATACATCGGCTTCTCCATTTCCGGCAACGGAGTAATGGTTACCTCATCCTCCCAGGGCATCCCGCATTTCAGCCCGGTTATCCCTTTGACCATTCGCTCCAGAAAATCGTCAGCCACCGCACGGGGAACGAAGATGATCTTCAGGGCCGTACAGCGCTGGCCGTTATAGGTCAAACAGCCGCGAATGCATTCGCTCGCCGCGAGATCCAGGTCGGCGTCAGGCAGGATGATGGCCGGGTTCTTGGCATCCAGGCCGAGCACGCAGCGCAGGCGATGCGGCCGGGGGTGGGTCCTGCGCAGTGCATCGGCCACCCTGTTGGTACCGATAAAAGCAAGCACATCCACCTTGCCGGAGGCTAATAGCGGCTGCACAACTGTCTCGCCCTCACCGTAGACCGTATTGATTACCCCCGCGGGGAAGGAATCCCGCAACGCCTCGAGCAGCGGCTGAAAGAGCAGTATGCCGAAGCGGGGCGGTTTCAGCAGCAGGGTATTGCCCATGACAAGGGACGGAATCAGGGTGGTGAAGGTCTCGTAGAGGGGAAAGTTGTAGGGCCCCATGCAGAGCACCACCCCCAGGGGCGCCCGGCGGATCTGACCGATAATGCCCTGCTGGATGACGAATCTCGAGGAGACGCGGTCCAGTTCCTTCAAGGCGTCCAGCGTTTCGCGGATATAGGTTATTGCGCGATCGAATTCCCGCTCCGCCTCGCTGAAAGACTTGCCGATCTCCCACATGAGAAGCTTGACGATCTCGTCCCGCCTGGTCAGCATGGCGCGGGTAAAACGCTGGACACACTGAATTCTTTCACCCACCGACATGGTCGGCCAGACACCTCGGCCGTTGTCGTAGGCGCGCACCGCAACCTCGAGCGCCTCGCAGGACGCTTCCCGGGTAAGCAGGGGATAATGACCTACCAGACGCCGGTTAAAATCCGTACCCTTTTTCACCCAGACCGGCGACAGGACCTCCTGCAGAGGGCCGGACCAGTCGCGCAATTCCCCGTTTACCAGGTAATAATTCTGGCAGACCGGTGCTTCAATACGATATTTTTGCGGAATTTCCTCTTCATGGGGAAATAGCGATTCAATGGTGTCTTTCATGGGAAATCTCCTGACAGCCGCCTCATTCGGTTCCGGGCGAAAGGGTAATAGTAGTACAGCTGGGGCTGTCCTGTCAAAAGAACACTGTGGGAAAATTATCGGAAGGAAACACTGGGCGAAGACAAAGCAACCAGCATCTTTGCATCGAGGATCATGGCGCCGTCAGGATAGAGAGCCACCGGATTGAGGTCGAGCTCCTCCAGCAGACCGGTTGCCATCAGTTCGGAAACCGCCACCAGAATATCGGCCAGGGACTCGAGGTCGCAGGGCGCGGCACCGCGATAACCGGTCAGGAGCCGGTAGCCTTTCAGCTGCGCCATAAGCTGGAAGGCATCATAGCGCGTCAAGGGCGCCAAGGCAAAAGCCACATCCTGGAAGAGCTCGACAAAAATCCCGCCAAGGCCGAACATGACCACCGGCCCGAACTGGGGGTCAACAATGCCGCCGACGATGACTTCCGTGCCCGGACTCGCCTGTTCCTCAAGGATCACCCCTTCCACATCCTGGATTTTCATCAGGTCAGAGCAGGCGGCGGCAGCCGCGGCGGCATCCTTCAAGCCGAAACGAATCCCGCCCACATCGGTTTTGGAGCGGATTTTCGCTGAAAACACCTTTGCCACCAGGGGGTAGCCAAGACCGGAGAATTCCGGGAACGGCGTACCCACGGGAAGATAGAGACTTCGAGGCGAGGGAAGTCCTGCTTCGCGGAGGAACTCCTTCACTGCCTGCTCCGGAAGAACCCTGGTTCCCGCATATTTCTCAAGAAAATGGCGCAGCTGATTTTCTCTATCCATGCCGGCCTCCTCGAGTGTCCAGAAGCGCGGCAAGCCCCCGCATCGCCCGCTCCGGCGAGCGGTAAACCGGTATTCCGGCCCGCTCCAGCAGGCGAATAAGACGGGGCGCCACCCCGCCTTGGGCAATGTGCACGACCAGCGGTTTCCCAACCGATTCCCTGAAATTGCGCAGATATTCGCCAAGCCCCAGGGTAATCCCGGGAACGCCGGTCAGGGCGATGACCAGGAAGCTGTCATAATGGTCGCCCACAGCCTGCAGGGTCTGCCGGTAATCCTCGATCCGCGCCTGGCCGGTCAGATCGACCGGGTTTGCAACGGTGTAAAAAGAAGGAAAAATTTCTCGAAGTCCATTCCGGATGTCAGTCGGCAATTCCGGCATTTCCAGTCCCAAACGCGCGCATTCATCCGCTGCCAACACCCCCGAACCGCCGCCGTTGGTAATGATGCAGACGCGATTTCCATGGGAGGGCCGTTGGTAGGATACAGCCTTGGCCGCGTCGAGGAGGTCATCAAAATCCAGCGCCTCCCGGAGACCGGATTGCTTCATCAGCGAATGAAAAACCCGGTAGTCACCCGCCAGCCTGCCGGTGTGTGAAAAAGCGGCAGCCCGCCCCCCGGCTCCCTTGCCGGCCTTGAGAATCAGCAGAGGCTTCCGCGCGGAGAGGAAGCGGGCCGCTTCAAGAAACCGCCGGCCGTCAGCCACCGACTCCAGATAGGAAACAACCACTTCGGTCGAGTCGTCGACGGCGAGATATTCAAAGATCTCCGCTGCATCCAGATCCACGGCGTTGCCGTAGTTGATCGCTTTGGAAACGCCGGTGTTCGCCATCCGGACAGCGTCCAGGATACACATCATGACGGCGCCGCTCTGGGAGACGACCGCCACATTGCCCCGTCTCGGTCTTTTCAGGTTCTCAGGGGGAAGAAACAACGTATCAAGCCGATGGTGCGGGTTAAAAATACCGAGGCAATTGGGACCGATCAGCCTGAGTTTCAACTCCCGGCCGATGCGGACGATCTCCTTCTGCAAAGCGTTATTGCCCACTTCGGCAAAACCGGCACTGACAATCAGGACAAAGCGCGCCTTGCCCGCGTGCTCCGCCAGAATTCCCGGCACCTCGACCGCCGGACGCATGATGATCGAGAGATCCACGGCTTCGGGAATCTCCCGGATAGAAGGATAGCAGCGGGTTCCCAGCACGTCCTCATACTTCGGATTAACCGGATAGACATTTTTCTTAGTCCGCAGGAGGTTGCGCAGGGCGATTCCTCCGAGCTTTTCCTCGTGGGGAGATGCCCCAATCAGGGCAATGCTTTTCGGGAAGAAAAGTGGATCGAGTTCTTTCATATCACTCCAAGGCGGGTAGCAGGCTGAAAACTGAAGAAAACCTCATACACTTTCAATGAACAGCAGCGCCGGGTCTTCCAGGTAGCTCGCCACCCGGCTCAGGAAACGGGTGGCATCGCCGCCGTCCGTAACCCGATGGTCGAAGGTGAGCGAAAGGGGCAGGATCTTGCGTATGGCGATTTCTCCCTTCACCACCCAGGGTTTGTCGCTGATCCGGCCGCAACCGAGGATCGCCACATCCGGGTAATTGATGATCGGTGTTGCGAAGCTTCCGCCAAACTGGCCGAAATTGCTGATGGTGAAACTGCTCCCCTTCATCTCCGCCAACGTGATGGTCCGTTCCCGCGCCCGCTCAGAAAGAGTCTGCAGCTCCTTTGCCAGGTCGATGATGGTCTTCTGCTCCACATTGCGCAGCACCGGAACGACGAGCCCCTCGGCGGTATCCACCGCAAAACCGATATTGCAGTACTTTTTCAGGATAATCGCTTCACCTTCCTCATCCACCGCGGCATTCAGGTAGGGGTGTTCACGGAGGGCGTGCTGGACCGCCTTGATGATGAAAGGGAAATAGGTCAGATGAATACCCCGGGCGTCGAGTCCGGCGTTTTCCCGAACCCGCAGATTCCCGAGTTCGGTGACGTCAACCTCTTCCATCCCGGTGACACAGACGGTCATCTGGTGGGATTTGAGCAGGTTCCGGGCAATGGTGCGACGCAGGCCGCGCAAGGGAATGCGCTCCACCTCCCCGGGCTCGCCGGCGGCCGCCGCCCCCTTCCGGCCCGCCGAAAGTAGGTCTTCGCGGGTAATGCTGCCACGCGGTCCGGTGCCGGTAATCCCTTCGAGGGAAAGCCCCTTTTCACGGGCCAGCGCCCTGACCGCCGGAGTGGCAAGCACCTGGGTCGGGAGCGTTTCCTCGGCCTCGGGCAATTCCCCCACCACCGACACGGAACGGGACTTGGACTGGATCTCCGGCTCGGGTCCGGGCTTTAGCTCTTCACCCTCTTCAACAATCGACAGCAGCGTTTCACCGACCTGAACGGTCTCCCCTTCACTGCGTGCCAGGGAAAGGACCTTTCCCGCCCGGGGGGTCGGCACCTCGACCACCGCCTTATCGGTCTCAACCTCGACCACCGGTTGATGTTCCAGCACGGTATCGCCAACCCTGACCAGCCATTTCCTGATCTCGGCCTCGGTGATGCCCTCTCCCAAATCCGGCAAGGTAAAATCAAACGGCATGGTTCAGTACCTCAAGAGTTCATCAACAGCGGCACAGATCCGCGCACTGTCGGGGAGATAATGTTCAACAAGCTTTGCCAGCGGCACCGGCACATCGGGTCCCGCGACACGCAGGATCGGTCCCCGCAGGTGCAGGATCGCCTCTTCGGCGATGGTTGCAGCCAATTCAGCCCCAAACCCGCAGGTTTTGGGTGCCTCATGGACGATAACCACCCGGCCGGTTTTCCGCACGGAGCGGAGAATCGTTTCCTCATCAAACGGTGAAAGGGTCAGCAGATCGATGATTTCAGCATCGTAGGGAGCCAACACCTTCAGCACCCTTTCGAGCATGCTGCCCCAAGCGATAACCGTCACCTCACTGCCTTCGCGGGCAATGCGGGCCTTGCCGAGCGGGAGGGTATACTCCCCTTCCGGCACCTCCTCCTTGATCATCCGATAGAGCCGGGTCGGTTCCAGAAAAATCACCGGGTCGGGATCGCGGAGCGCGGACAACAACAGCCCTTTCGCCGCATAGGGGCCGGACGGCACCACCACCTTGATACCCGGCATGTGGCAGAATAGGGCTTCGCTGCTTTCCTCATGGAGTTCTGGAGCCTTGATGCCCGCCCCGTAGGGTGTCCGGATTACCAGCGGACAGGTAAACCTGCCCCGGGAGCGGTTCCGGTAGCGCGACGCATGGGAAAAGATCTGGTCAAAGGCCGGATAGATAAAGCCCATGAACTGGATCTCCGCAACCGGTCGCAGGCCGTACAGTGCCATGCCGATGGCGGTCCCGACAATGCCAGATTCCGCCAGAGGCGTATCGATCACCCGCCGCTCACCAAAGGCCTCAAGCAGGCCGTCGGTAACCCGAAAGACCCCGCCGTCCTTGCCCACATCCTCCCCGAGCAGCACAATCCGGTCGTCCCGCTCCATCTCTTCCCGCAGGGCCAGGTTGATGGCCTGTACCATATTACAGGTCGGCATGGGCGCTCACCTCCAGGTCCCTGGTCTGCCGGGGGGTACAACTCTCGAAGACCGTGCGGAAAATTTCACCCCGCTCGGGCGGCGGGGCGCTTTCCGCATCCCGGACCGCCTGATCGATCGTCTCGCGGGTCCGCTTTTCCAGCTCCGTTTGGAAGTCCTTGCTCCAGTGGCCACGCTTTTCAAGAAAGAGGCGCAGACGCTCCAGCGGATCCCTGTGCTTCCATTCCTCCACCTCCGCTGAGCTCCGGTAGCGGTCGGCATCGTCAGCCGTGGTATGGTGGGAAATCCGGTAGGTAAAGCACTCGATGAAGGTAGGTCCGCCACCGCAGCGGGCCCGCTCAAGGGCCTTTCGGGTCGCGCTATAGACAGCAAAAACATCATTGCCGTCCACCTGGATCCCCTCGATGCCATAGGCGAAAGCTTTCTGGGCAAGGGTGGCGGAGGCGGTCTGACGGCTGCGCGGCACGGAAATGGCCCATTGATTGTTCTGGCAGATGAACACTACCGGCAGACGGTAGACACCGGCAATGTTAAAACCTTCGTGAAAATCTCCCTTGGAAGTCGCTCCGTCACCGAAATAGGCAACCACGGCAACCTTATCGCCGCGATAACGGGCTGCCATGGCGGCACCTGCGGCATGGGGAATATGGGTTCCCACCGAAACGGAGACCGGCAGGACGTTAAGCCCCTCGGGACAGAGCTGGCCCCGCTCATCCCCTGCCCAGTAGCGGAACAACAGCTCAAGGGGATAGCCCAGGGTTATATGCACCCCGGTCTCGCGGAAGGAGGGGAAAACCCAGTCGCTCTTTTCCAGGGCAAAGGCGCTGCCGACCTGGGCGGCCTCCTGGCCGAGAATTGAGGGGTAGGTTCCGATCCGCCCTTCCCGCTGCAGGTTGAGGGCTCGACCGTCAAAAGCCCGGGAGAGGAACAAAAGTTCATACAAGCGCAGGAATTCCTCCCGGGACAGACGGGGAAGCAGCGACTCGTCTGCATTGCCTTCCGGGTCAAGGATCTCCAGGCGCGTAACGGAAAAAGTATCGATAATTATCTCTGGCATGACCTCTATCATAGCATGCAACATTACGCCGTCAACGATTCAGTCAATTGTGCGATATCTTACACAAGAGCACAATTAGTTTCCATCCGGATACTCCGGATGAATTATCTTCAGCGACGTATTGTTACCGAGGTACCAAGCCATGAAAATCAGAACACTGGTCCTGACGCTCCTTTGCCTGGGACTTCTTGCCGCCCGGGCTTTTCCCGCTGATCTGGGTCTGGTCAGAATGGGAATCGTGCAAGGCGATGTACAGATATTTACCGAGGAAGCAGGAGACTGGGTTCCCGCTGCCGTTAACACACCCCTGACCCAGGGAAACCGGGTCTGAGTTCCCGAAGGTGGAAGAAGCGAACTCCAGGTTCAGGGCGGACTCTTTATCCGTCTCGACGAATTGACCTCTTTCGACCTGCTTTCCCTGGAAGAAACTTCCTACGAGTTTATCGTAAACGGTGGCCGAACCTATCTTTACAACCGCAGCTCCAGCGGCAATCAGCTGCGGCTTACTACTCCGGTAAGCTCCGTCACCCTAAAAGACGCTGCGAAAATCATGCTTGATGTGGCAGAAAACGGCACGACGGAAATTTCCGTTCTGCATGGCTATGCCTCTGCGGAAACCGGAAACGGGCGAATCGGCATACCGTCCGGCAGAACGCTCAGAATCGGCGAGGACCTGAGGACAGAGTCATTTCCGCTTAATTCCCCCGATGAGTGGGAAGAATGGAATCAGGATCTGGACCAAAGAATCAGCGAATCTGACGAGAGCAGCCGCTATCTGCCCGAAGAACTCACCACCTACAGTCACGACTTTGACAGCAACGGCAGATGGCTCTACGACAACAGTTACGGCCACGTCTGGACCCCTTCCGTCTCGGTCTCCCTGAACTGGGCACCCTATCACGACGGCAGATGGGTCTGGATCGGTGGCCATTACGTCTGGATTTCCTCTGAGCGCTGGGGCTGGGCTCCTTACCACTATGGCAGATGGATCTTCCTGCGGCACGGCTGGTGCTGGGTTCCGCCGCGCCGGGGCGCCGTATATTGGGGACCGGGCTATGTCGGCTGGGTCCATACGCCAACCCATGTCTCCTGGGTTCCGTTGGCTCCGGGAGAGACCTATTACGGACACGGCTACTACGGTCCGGGTAGCGTAAACATCAACGTCGCGGTAAACAATAATTTTTCGACGAACCGTCACTACATCAACAGAAACGCCCGGAACGCCGTCAGGGTTATGCATCGGGATACTTTTCTCCGTGGCAGACAGGTTGCCGTTTCTGCCCGGGAAAATCCCTTTCATCAGAATAATGCGGGAACCGGGCCGCCGAGATTCAAACCGGACCGGGAAACGTACTCTCCGGTCTTGAAAAAAGTTCCGGCTTCAAAACAGCCACCGCAGAGGATTCGTACTTTCCGTTCGGATAGCTGGCTGAAGGAACGGCGGCAAAATCTGGAAAGACGCAGCCCCGTAATAAGCCCGACGTTTTCGCCACGCGAACTGCCGTCGCAATCCCGCGAAACGCCGAAAAGAATCGAGCGTCAGCAGAGACCCGAAGTTTATAGTGACAGGCTGCGGCAACGAGAGGGAAGACAACCGCAAAGATGGAATCAACTGCGGCGGGAACTGCCGGCACAGGGAAATGAACCGCTAACCGCAATCACACCAGCCACAACGAAAAGAACCAGGGGAGAAGCCACGCCAAGCGGACCACGACAACTGAGTCAACCGGCAACGAGCAGGGGAACTCCACATCAGGTTGCGCCTCAGCAGCGTCAACCAGCCGCCATCAGGGTTGCACCTCAGCCGGTCGCACCTCAACCGGTAGCTCCGACGCCGGTCTGGGCGCCTTCGAAGCCGAGGCAGCAGGATCAGGGACGATCTTTCAGCCCCCAGCAGCAACAGCGCACACCGGTGACGATCCAGAGCACACGTCCTGACGTCTCGCAGACACCAACCCCGGCAACACAACCGCGGCAGCTGCAAAGGGCACCTCAGCAGCAGATCCCGCAGAATTCGAAGACGATCCGGCAAACGGTCCCCAGAGCAAGGGAAAGAACGATACATCAGCCGCAACAGCAGCGCAGGCAAGAATCATTTCGGCAAGACTCGCAGACCATCCTACAGAATCAGCCCGTGGCTGCGCAACCAAGCGTAAACCAACCTGCGTCCAGCCGGGAAACCACCACGACAACCACCAGCGAATACCGGCAGCAGAGAGGGAATTTTGAAAAACGGCCGACTTTCCAGAGGAGTGAAAGAATCGGGGAGAATCGCCAGTCCAGATAAGCAGGTTCAGACCTCAACCTTTTTCTTTCTTCCAACCTTTTTTGTGACCGCTTGCTCCGGCTGGTTCACTTCCGGTGAGAGGATAAGCTGGGGCGGGATCTCCTGGGCGCCAAGGATGGCGACCATCTGCTCGAGACCGTCATCGATCTTTTTCAGATTTTGCGCGGAGAGCCTTTCGAGCCCTGCCACCAGAAGACCTTGCGCAACCTGGGGAGATTTTTCCACGATGGCGAGCCCTTCCGGCGTCAACCCGACATGCACGACCCGCCGGTCTTCCTGTGAACGGGTCCGGGACACCAGCCCTTTTTTCTCCAGGCGGTCCAGAATGCCCACGGTGGTGGCCGGATGCAGATAAATGCGGCGAGCCAGGTCCGATACCCGGATGCTTTCGGCCTCCGCAATAACTTTGATGGTCCAAAGCTGGGGGCTGGTAAGGCCGGTTTCCCGTTCAGCCCTTTTCGACTGGCCATGGACCACCTGAAAAACCCTGCGCAGGTTGTCAACTATTTCAGCAATTTGTTTGGATTTTTCTTGCATTAAATCTCCGTGCAGAGAGAAAGTTTATTCCCTATCGTAGTTACACCTGCCGCATCCTCAGCCGTGCGACAACTCCTTTTCAATCCGTTCGCAGATGGTTTTCAACACCTTGATGCGCGCATACTGCTTGTCATCCGCTTCCACCAGCGTCCAGGGTGAAATTTCCGTGCCCGTGCGGTCGATCATGTCGCAGACGGCATGCTCGTAGAGCTCCCATTTCTCCCGATTGCGCCAGTCTTCCGGAGTGATCTTGAAATTCTTGAAAGAGGTGTTTTACCTTTCTTTGAATCGGCGCAACTGCTCTTCCCGGCTGATCTGGAGCCAGAATTTGAGCACGATCGTCCGGTTCCTGATCAGCTGTTCCTCGAAGTCATTGATCTCACCATAGGCGCGATTCCAGTCAGCCGGGGAACAGTAACCTTCCACCCGCTCCACCAGGACCCGCCCATACCAGGACCGGTCGAAGATGGCAAATCGTCCCAGGCGGGGCAGGTTCCGCCAGAATCTCCACAGGTAGGGCTGGGCACGCTCCTCATCAGTCGGAGCTGCGGTGGGAATCACCCGGTAATGGCGGGCATCCAGACCAGCGGTGATCCGGCGGATGGTGCTCCCCTTGCCGGCGGCATCCAGTCCCTCGAATACCAGGACTACGGAGATTTTGCGGAAGGCCGCCTCCCTGGTCAGGAGGTTCAGCCTGCCCTGATACTTTTCCAGGGCCTCCTCATATTTCTTTTTCCCCAATTTCAGGGAGAGATCAAGCCGGTTGAGGACCGAAAGCGTGTCGATCTTCGGGATGATCGGTGGCAGGCTGAGAGTAGCATGGCTGGAATTTTCAGGAGCATCGAGACGGGAACGAAGCGCCTGAAGAATTGCCTTGCCCACCGCCAGATAGCGATAGCGGGGGTCCGAGCCTTCGATGATTGTCCAGGGTGCTTCCGGGGTGCTGGACTGTCGCAGCGCGTGCTCCGCCACGGTCCGGAACCGGTCATAGATCTTGAAATTCTTCCAGTCCCGCTCGGTAATCCGCCAACGGGTGGCAGGATCCTTTTCCAGATCCTTGAGGCGCTTTCGCTGGCTCTCCTTGGAAAGGTGCAGCCAGAATTTCAGGATCAGCGCACCCTCGTCAGCCAGCATCTTCTCAAATCGGATGATCCGCTCCATCCGTTGGTCAAGCTCCGAGTTCTTGGCTTTGCGCTGCAGGGCGGCACTGATCGGATCGGAATACCAGGAGCGGAAGAAAATTCCGATCTTGCCCTTGGGCGGAAGAACCCGCCAGTAGCGCCACATGGGCGGTCGCTCCAGTTCTTCGCTGCTCGGAATATCCAGGGCATGGGTTTCGATGTGGCGGGGGTCCATCCATTCGTTCAGGACATTGACCGTTTCGCCCTTCCCTGCCCCGTCAACCCCGGAAATCAGGAGGATAACCGGAAAATCAGCCTGTTTGAGAAGATCGTACTGGGCAGCAAGCAGCTCCTCCCGGAGAAGCGGAAGCTCTTTTTTGTAGGTCGCCTTGCTGATTGCGTGGCCCAATTCCGCTGATTCAAACATGACTATCCTCCACTGTCTGTTCGGCAACGCAGTCTGTCAATCAGAACCATTTCTTTTTCTTGAAATAGTACACCATGAATGCGCTGATTACCGCCATGAATAAAAGTACCCCGGGATACCCCCAGCGCCAGCCAAGTTCCGGCATATGGCGGAAATTCATGCCGTAGACGCCGACGATGAAGGTCAGGGGAATAAAGATGGTGGCGATGATGGTCAGAACCTTCATGACCTCGTTCAAGCGGTTGCTGGCACTGGAAAGATAAATATCGAGCATTCCTGAGATCATATCGCGGAACGTCTCCAGGGTATCGATGGCGTGGATCGCATGGTCGTAAACATCGCGCAGATAAACCCTGGTCGGCTCGCTGATCAGTGCGGTGCCTTCGCGCTGCAGGCTGTTGAGAACCTCCCGCAGCGGCCAGACGGAACGGCGGATGGAAATCAGATCCCGCTTCAACAGGTGGATCTCACGGAGAATTTTGACGGCGGGATTCGAAACGAGAGCATCCTCCAGGGCTTCCATCCGTTCGCCAAGATGCTCCAGCACGATAAAATAATTATCGACGATGGTATCGAGCAAGGAATAGGCGAGATAGTCGGCGCCCGACTTGACGGTGCGCCCCTTTCCCGTTCTGATCCGCTCGCGAATCTTCTCGAAAACCGTGCTCTCTTTCTCTTGGAAAGAGAGCACGTAGTTCGGGCCGAGTATCAGGCTGATCTGCTCCGTTTCCATGGCGCAGAGACCTCCGTTGCAGGAAAATGCCCGAAAGACGATAAAGAGGTATTCGCCGTAATCCTCAAGTTTGGGGCGCTGGTCGGTATTGAGAATGTCTTCCACCACCAGGGGATGCAGCTTGAAGCATTCGCCCAGTTTTGCCACCATTTCCACTTGGTGCACGGAATTAACGTCGATCCAGGTTACCGTGGAAGGGTCACTGCAGGGGAAACATTCGGTCAGGTCGGTAATCAAAGCCTCCCGGACCGTACCCTCACTGTATTCGATTACGGTAATCTTGGCCTTACCGGTTCCCTTGTCACCCAGATACACGAGTGAGCCGGGCGGAAGCCCCGCTTTCACGGATCTTTTCTTCACTGTCCTCGTCATCCTATGCTCCCCGGTCTTTCCCTCAGACCCGTTCGTACGGTTCGAAGAGACGCTTGAACTCATCCAGTGCGAAACGGTCGGTCATTCCGGCAATATAATCACAGATCACCCGCTCCCGGACAGTACTGTCCATCTTCTTCAGATATTTCCGCGGCAGGAGCGTCGGGTGCTTGCAATAGGCCTCGAAAAGCTGCGTCAGGTAGCTCTCGGCCTTGACGCGCATCCGCTCAACCTTGTGGTGGCGGTAGAGATTCACCATCAAAAACTGCTTGAGTTTCTTATTCTTTTCCGCAAGATCCGGACTGAAGGCGACCACCTGGCGGTTGATGCGGCGCAGGTCATCAAGGGTTCGAATGCCGAATCGTTCGATATTCTCCAGGGTCGTGGAACAGAGGTCCTTGATGAACCTGCCGATCAAGGCACTGATCACCTGGTGCTTGCAGCGTTCAGCGTCAAGATCCGGATACTGGGCGGCAATCAGGTCGTACATCTCTCGCCAGATTTCCACCTTATCCAGCTGGGCGCGGGTAATCAGGCCGGACTTGAGTCCGTCGTCGATGTCATGGTTATTGTAGGCGATCTCATCGGCATAGTTGATGATCTGGGCCTCGATCGTCGGGACAATACCGGGCAGCATATCGGCAAGAATCTCGGCAGGGCTGTCGTAGGGGGATTTGTGCTTGATGATCCCCTCGCGGGTCTCCCAGGATAAGTTGAGGCCATTGAACCCCGGATAACGCTCCTCCAACTGGTCGACAACCCGCAGCGACTGCAGGTTATGCTCGAAGCCCCCATAGTCCGCCATGAGGCGGTTGAGAACCTCCTCGCCCGTATGTCCGAAGGGGGTGTGCCCCAGGTCATGCGCCAGAGCAAGGGCCTCGGTCAATTCCTCATTGAGCCGCAGACGCCGGGCAATGGCCTTGCCGATCTGGGCAACCTCAAGGGAATGGGTAAGGCGGGTCCGGTAATAGTCACCCTCATGATTTACGAATACCTGCGTTTTATATTCCAGCCGGCGAAATGCCGCGCAGTGGATAATTCTATCGCGATCCCGCTCGAAGGCGGGCCGGTCGTCGCGGAACTCTTCCGGGTAACGCCTACCCGGCGACAGTTGGCTTTTGGCGGCAAACCCCGCGAGATCGGGACGTTCTCCGGAAACTGTTGAATTCATATGGTGGTCCCTCCTCGTGAATTTTTATTAAACCCTACCGAACTCCCCTGTCAACAACAAACTTACCCTTGACTCGTTAAACCTGTCATGCTAACTTTTTCCAGTATTTCCCGGTAATTTTACGATTCCATGATTGGGATACTTCATGAATGAAAAGCTTCTGGAACTCGTTCCGGAACATATCAGGGGCCTGCTGGGAACAAACTCCAAAGTTTGTCTCCTGAGTGGCCTTTCTGTATTTACCGCCCTGAAAGACGAAAACCTGATCGTCATGGCCTGCAACGCCAGGATCAAGCACGCGATACCAGGTATCATGAGGGCCGCCGAAGAACTGGATGCGGTTGTGGCCTTCGAACTCACCGCCACGGAAGGCGGTCTTGATGGCGGCTACACCGGTCAAACACCGGAACTCTATGTATCCACCATCATCGAGTATGCCCTGTCGTGCCGCTTCAGCAAGCCCTTTCTCATTCATGCCGACCACATCACCGTACAAAACACCGGAGAAAGCGAACTGGGTGATGCCGCCCGCCTTATTGCCGCACAGCTTGAGGCCGGCTATACCTCCTTTGCCATCGACGCCTCCTTCAATTCACTCTCCGAGAATATCGAGATTGTGACGCAACTCAGTGCACCGATCATTGCCAAAGGGTACGGGCTGGAGGTGGAATTGGGAGAAATGCCCCAATCCCCGAACCGGTCGGCCCTGACCCCGGCGAGTGAAGCCAGGGATTATTTAGCCACGTTGACGGCACAAGGCTGCAGGCCGCACTTACTTGCCATCAACAACGGCTCGAAACGAGGCAACTATCTTGAGGGAGAAATTGTCCACATCGATCTCGAACGGACCAAGAAAATCCACGAAGTTGCCGTGTCCTTCGGCGTGGCCGGGCTGGTGCAGCACGGCATCACCGGGACACCGCTCCACCTGGTGGGAAAACTTGCCGATTATGGTATCCGCAAAGGAAACATCGGAACCCTCTGGCAGAATGTGGGTCATGCCGGGCTGCCCCTTGACCTCATGGATGCCATGCGTCGCTGGGCGCGGGAAAACAACCGGGACATCAAATATGCGACCAAAGCTTTCAAAGCAGAGATCGATGCCATTCCGGAGACAAACATCAAGATGATCCACGAGATGGCCTACCGGGAAGCCCGGGAATTTCTTGCAGCCTTCCGCGCCAAGGGAAGTGCCGCAAAACTCGCGAAAATCCTGGAAAGAAGCCGGTGAGGGTAATCGCGGGCACCGCCCGGGGACGACGTCTGCATACCCCGAAAGGACTCAGCGTCAGACCCACCTCCGACAAGGTAAAGGAAGCCCTTTTCAACATCCTTGCCGGACTGATGGGCCCACTGGAAGACTGCGCGGTGCTCGACATCTTTGCCGGCACCGGGAACCTGGGAATCGAGGCCCTGAGCCGCGGCGCAGGGCGTGCCGTGTTTGTCGACAGCAGCCGCGATTCGACGGGACTGATCAGCAAAAACCTCGCCTTGACCGGTTGCTCGGATCGGAGCCGGGTTTTACTCAAGGATTTCAGTTCGGCTCTCACAATACTGGAATCATCAGGAGAGATTTTTCAGTTGGTTTTTCTCGACCCTCCCTATCAAAAGGGACTGAACGAAAGATGCCTGGACCAACTCGGCGCCAGCTCGCTGGTTGATGAAAACACGGTGGTTGTCGCCGAATTCTCCTCCCGCGAAAATATTGCCGATTGCCACGGCCGTCTCCGGCAAATCGATGCAAGGGTCTACGGCGACACCGCCCTGGCCTTTTTTACCACGATGCAGAAAGGTTCTCTCTGATGAAAAAAATCGCCGTATATCCCGGCTCCTTCGATCCGATAACTTTCGGTCACCTGGATATTATCAACCGCGCCCTGAAAATTTTCGATGAAGTAATTATCGCCGTGGCTCACAACGAGCAGAAAAAACCGCTTTTCACGGTCGAGGAGCGGGTCGACATGATCAAATCGGTCATGAAAGACAATACCCGGGCAACGGTTGACACCTTTGACGGGCTTCTGGTAGATTACGCCCGCTCCTGCAAAGCTCAGGCAATCGTCAGGGGTCTGCGGGCCATCTCCGACTTTGAATACGAACTCCAGATGGCACAGATCAACCGCGGCATTTCACGGGAAGTTGAAACGGTATTTTTAATGACTTCGGTATTCTACAGCTTTCTTTCCTCTTCCATCGTAAAGGAAGTCTATTCCCTGAAAGGCCCTATCGACGGACTGGTTCCCCCACTGGTCAAAAAAGCGCTTGACGCAAAATTCAACAGATAACAACAGAGCGGCCGCTACGGCATCCGCCTTCCCATACTTGGAGATAACAATGAAACTGGCAGACCGCGTACACAGAATCCAACCCTCACCAACTCTCGTCATCGATGCCAAGGCAAAGGCCCTCAAGGCCGAGGGAATCGACGTCATCGGCTTCGGCGCCGGAGAACCTGACTTCGGCACGCCTGAAAACATCAAGGAAGCTGCAAAACAGGCAATCGACACCGGGCACACCCGCTATACCCCGGTAGGAGGAACTGTCGAACTGAAAGACGCCATCATCGCCAAACTCCAGCGGGATAACGGCCTGACTTTCTCCCGTGACCAGATTTCCGTCGCCTGCGGGGCAAAACATTCGCTCTACAATATTTCCCAGGCCCTGATCCAGGAAGGAGACGAAGTCATCATTCCGGCACCGTACTGGGTATCCTATCCGGACCAGGTTCTCCTGGCCGGCGGCACTCCGGTCATCGTCCAGACAGATGAAAAGACCGCCTTCAAAATCACCCCGGAACAACTGGAAAACGCCATAACTCCACGGACCAAAGCACTGATTCTCAATTCCCCCAGCAATCCGACCGGAAGCGCATATAGCAAAGAGGAATTGCAGGAAATCGGCAAGGTGTGCCTGCGTCACGATTTCATCATCATCTCCGATGATATCTATGAAAGCCTGCTTTACGACGGCATTCAGTTCCACAACATTGCCTCGGCTGTGCCCGAGCTGGTTCCGAGGACAATTGTCGTCAATGGCGTCTCCAAAACCTACGCCATGACCGGCTGGCGGATCGGCTACGCCGCGGGCCCGAAGGATGTTATCGGGGCAATCACCAAAATGCAGTCTCAGTCCACCTCCAACGCCTGTTCCGTGGCCCAGAAAGCCGCGGTGGAAGCCCTGATCGGCTCCCAGGACGCCGTGTCAATGATGAGAGGCGAATTCGAGAAACGCCGCACCTATATAATCGACCGCCTTAACGCCATATCAGGTATCAGTTGCTTCCACTCTAACGGAGCTTTCTATGCCTTCCCCAACGTCTCCGCGTTGTACGGAAAATCTTTCGCCGGAAAGGTCATCAGGAACTCCAGCGACCTTGCCGCCTATTTCCTCGACGAAGCCAGGGTGGCCGTAGTGCCCGGAATTGCTTTCGGCGCGGATAATTACATACGGCTCTCTTACGCCACCAGCCTGGAAAATATCCGGACCGGGATCGACCGCATCGAAAAAGCCGTCAAGGATCTGATCTGAAATTAGCTACTGCCGAGATCAATCTACCGAGGAGATACCATGATTACAAAAGATATGAAAATCGGTGAGATCTGCCGCCGGTATCCGCAGGCAGTTTCCGTACTTAAAGAGTTCGGCCTTGACTGCCTCGAGTGCCAGATCGCCGACCTGGAAGAACTGGAACACGGGGCGGGCGTCCACAAAGTGGACATGGAGAAATTACTCGAAGAATTGAATCGTATCATCGCCAAATAAAATGCGGCATACCGGGAAAGGGATTTATCCTGGTGTGCCGCCACGTTACAACCCTCTCATCAATCTCAGGCAGGTAGTCATGGCAGCACATCGCACCGCTATCGACACCCATCAAGCCACCGCTCCTCCGGCCGCCAACCTCGGGAGTGCTTTCGCACGCCATTTTTCTGACACCTGCCTGAGGGCATTTCACCGCCCTGCCCGCTTGGCGTATTTATTCCGGTCCCCTTTCTTCCCCGCAGCAGCCTTGAGGCTGTTATCCGGCAAAAGTCCGGAAACAGAATCGGCACCCCCCCCGTGCCGCGAGGAGGCTGTGTGAAAAAAGCTTCCCGATCAGTTCTTTTGATTGTCTCACTGTACGCACTGCTCGGTGCACTCTGGATCTATTTTTCCGACAGATTCCTGCCCCTGTTTGTCACTACATCCGCTGAAATTACTACCTGGAGCACTGCCAAAGGTTGGCTGTATGTCGCCATAACCTCTCTGCTCCTCTACTGGCTTATCCGTCGTCACACCAAGAGACTGCTCTCGGCGCAAGAGCTGGTCCGCAGCGAGCATGAGCTACTGAAAAGCGCACAAGCTGCGCTTGCCGATTCCGAAGAACAGTTTCGCCAGATGTTCGCCAAGCACAGCGCCATGCAGTATCTGGTTGATACGGAAACGCTTGCCATCTTTGACGCAAACGAGTCCGCACAGAGGTTCTACGGTTATAGCCGGGATGAATTCGCGACACTGACGCTTGCCGATCTGTCAAGGCATCCCGTGTCCGAAGTGAAAAAGCTGCTCGAAAAGACCTACAAAGAAGATTGCTGCCCGGTAATCTTCAGCCACCGTCTTGCGAATGGCGATCTTCGCGAAGTCGAGATACATTCGACTCCG
The DNA here is from genome assembly GCA_009668975.1 of Deltaproteobacteria bacterium. GTDB lineage: Bacteria > Desulfobacterota > Desulfuromonadia > Geobacterales > Geobacteraceae > RPRC01. Next base: position 69,037 of record SBEG01000013.1, read on the forward strand.
ATCCGGTTGAAAGATCGCCACTTCTATTTCAACATCGTCCATGACATCACCGCACGAGAACGCGCGGAAGCGGCACTCCGGGACAGCGAAGCCCGCTTCCGCTCCCTGGTTGAGGCCACTACCGACTGGATTTGGGAAACGGACAGTAATGACCGGTTGACTTACTCCAGCCCGAAAGTGAAAACGCTGCTGGGCTATGATCCCGAACAAATCATCGGCACAAAACCCTTTGAACTGGCAGCAGAAGAGGACCTGGAACGAATTACCGCTGTCTTTTACGATGCGAAAAAAGGAGAGCGGTCTTTTTCAGAAGTTGAATGCAGCTACCGGCATAAAGATGGCAAAATCGTGGTACTCGAATCGAGCGGTATGCCCATTTTTGATCAGAACGGAAAGTTTTCCGGATTTCGAGGATTCGAGCGCAACATAACCGATCGGAAGCTTCTTGAAGAACAGCTCATCCAGGCCCAGAAGATGGAAGCCGTCGGCCAATTGGCCGGTGGCATATCACATGATTTCAACAACATACTCACGGCAATCACCGGATTCGTCTTCATCCTGCAAATGAAATTGGAAGATGAGGAATTGAAAAAATATGTCGAGCAGATCAGATTGGCCGCGGAACGCGCTGCCGGACTTACGGACAGCCTTCTGGCTTTCAGCCGGAAACAGATTATCTGTTTCAAGCCTCTGCATATCAACAGTGTCATACTGGAAACCCAAAAGCTCCTTGCCCGGTTGATCCGCGAAGACGTGGAAATCCGCACAGACCTCTGCAAAGGAGACCTGGTTATACTGGGAGATGAAACCAAGATCGAGCAGATTATCATCAATCTGGCGACGAACGCCCGAGATGCCATGCCCGAAGGCGGGATACTCAGTATCCGTACCGAGCATTACACCATGGATGAAGAACCGGGCTGGCCGATCCTCCCCGGCAAACCGGCTAGTTACGTTCATCTCACCGTTTCCGATACCGGTCTCGGTATCGACAAAAAGGCGCAGGACCGGATTTTCGAACCTTTTTTCACCACGAAAGAGGTGGGCAAAGGCACCGGTCTCGGTCTATCCATCGTGTACGGCCTGGTCAAGCAACTGAACGGCTACATCCACATCCAGAGTGAATCCAGGATAGGAACCTCCGTGAACATTTACTTTCCGCTTGTCAAGGCAAAACCGGAAGAGTCGGCTTTCGTTCAGCTGAGTGTTCCGAAAGGTGGTGGTGAAACGCTCCTCGTGGCGGAAGATGACCCTGATGTGAGGAGTTTTATCAGGACTGTCCTAGAAGAATTCGGTTATAACGTTATCGAGGCTGTCGATGGAATGGATGCGGTCGAGAAATACCGTAAAAACAGTGATTCTATCAAAGCGGCAATCTTCGACATCATCATGCCGAAAAAGAATGGAAGGGATGCCTATCTGGAAATCCGCAAGTCCTATCCGGATCTCAAGGCAATCTTTGTAAGCGGCTATACCGGTGAATTCCTGACAGAGGAAGGAATCCTCAAGGAAGGACTGCACTTCCTGCCAAAACCTGTGGTTCCCTGGAGTCTGCTGGAAAAAGTGCAGGAGGTTCTGCGATCACCCTGAGCAAGACGGGCTGTCAGGGTTTTATTTCAATGGGAGTGCCGTCAGGGACAAAGGTCCATATCTCGTCAATCTCCGCATTCGTTACCGCAATACATCCTTTCGTCCAATCCGTCACCGTATGGAGATCACCCACATCCTCATAATTCCTTGGCAAGCCATGAATCATAATGTCGCGGCCGGGAGAGACGCCACGTTGCTGCGCCCTGCTGATATCAGCTGAGTTCGGATAGGAAATGTGAATGGAGCGGTAAAATTTGCTGCGCGAATTGCGCCTGTCCAGGACATATCGGCCTTCGGGGGTCCTGTTGTCCCCTTGCCGGGTTTTGGTACCGACCGGGTTTCTGCCAATGGCGACCCGGTAACTCCGCAATATCTCACCGCCTCTCACCAAAAGAAGGAGCCGCTTCTTTTTGATGACGACGACTTTGTCAGCGTGAATAATGTTGGCAAAAACCTGACCGGGCAGACAAAAGAGGAGTGCACATGCAATACAAAAGATCTTTTTCTTCATAGTCATCCACTATCCAATAGATTCGTTACCACACCAGCAAAAAACCCACAGTAGTTGCTGATTTCCATTTAATTCCCGATGCCTTCCAAATAACTTACCTCAAACTTGTTTTATTAGCACCCATCGTACATGCCTCGTGGCAAAAACCACCCCACCAGCCCCTTCAATTGCCAAACGTTTGTCACTCATTTGACAGCTATTTGTATAAGGTCCCGCGATTCTGACGCAATACTGTTCTTTTTCACCTGCCTGAGGTTCTTAAGCAAAAAGAATGCCTTCGCTAGATACGCGGCCTCAGACGTGATTTCTGAGCATCAACTCCATGGGATGAGGCGATAAGTAGGTCTGTTTGCTCAGGTATTCCTGATTGAATTTTCTTACATAGTGCTTCAGCAGGGTGATCGGGACAACCAGGGGAACAAGGCCGGCATGATAGCTTTCAAGAACCTCCAACAGTTCCACTTTTTCATCGGGCAGGAGCTGCTGTTTGAAATAGCCCATGATATGAGAAAGCACATTGCTGTTCTTTTTCACGGTAGCCTGCAGGGTAAGAGCCCGCATCAGCAATTCCTGGTAGCGGTCCAGGAGAACAGCCCGTTCAAGCGTTTTCCCCTCAGCCACGAGCCTGCCCATTTCCCGGTAGATTTCCGGTGAATGAGCCATGATCTGGAGCTTGCGCCGGGAATGGAACTCCACCAGATCGCCCAGCCCCCGGTTCCCGAGCAGGAAGTCCTTCCATTCACGGTAGGCGAAAATCCGCTCAATGAAATTTTCGCGGATACCCATGTCGAAGAGACGCCCCTCCTCCTCAACCGGCAGGAGCGGGAAATGGTCAACTACCGCTGCGGCAAAGAGACCCCGCCCGCTCTTGGCAGGCATCCCGCCCTGGTAGACCTTCACTCGGAACAACCCGGAACTGGGCGAATTCTTCTTGAAAATGAAACCACAGAGGTCTTCTTTCTCCAGCTCCTGAACCGTGATCCGGCAGTATTCGAGCATCCGCTCCGTGAGGTCAATCCCTGTCCGGTTGGTTACCAGACGTGGAGCCGCCGGATCGCCTTCGAGCCGCATCGCTTCGCGAGGCACCGGCAACCCGCAACCGACTTCGGGACAGACCGGCACAAACCGAAAAAAACGACCAAGCGTATCAGAAACATAGTGGTCGTGCTTATGACCACCATCATAGCGGACCTGCTCTCCGAGAAGACAGGAACTGACGCCAACTGCAATGGAATTCGACATGATAAGCTCCTTGCCATGAATTTCGAGCTGACCTTCTGGCCCTAAATCTATCTGTAAAGATAATCGAAAATGATTGCAAGGAAAAACAGGTTCGAAAACAGATCAAATAGAACTTGACATTAGAATATTTTATTAGTATCAACTTATAAAATATTTCACAGGGGGTTGTACATGAAAAAATCAGTAGCAGGCGTTTTTCTCGGCATGGTGGCACTTCTCCTTGCAGCAACGGTTTCCTTCGCAGCTCCGGAAGAAGGAATCACCAGCGCGGAAACGACAAAATCGGTAACGAAAAAAGTACGAAAAAAATCCGCAGACCAGACCAGCCTGATCGACATCAACAGCGCCTCTCCAGAGCAACTCGCAACACTTCCCGGATTGACGGGCGAAGACGCAAAAAAGATCATCGCTTCCCGCCCGTACACCCGGAAGAACCAGTTGAAGCAGAAAAACATCATCACGGCAGCAACCTATGACGGCATCAAAAAGCTGATTGTCGCGAAAAGGCAGAAGAACCTCTAGGGGTGCCCTGGGGGCAGTCAACAGAAACGACACAGACCGCTTTGGACCCCATTCGGGGCCGCGGCGGCCTGTGTCGTGTGCTGAGCGGATATCACTCTCTATTTGCAATGAGATCCGGCGTATTGCTCGGAAAATGATTACTTTTTCTTGATCACCAACCCCTCCCCGGTAATAGACAGATCCACCAGCACCGCATCCCCTTCGATGAATTTACCTTCCAGTAGCATCAGCGCCAGAGCATCCTGGATCTTCCGCTGAATGGTTCTTTTCAGGGGCCGTGCGCCGAGGGCCGGATCGTAGCCCTCCTGGGCAAGGTATTCGCGGGCCTTGTCAGTTACTTCAAGGGTGATGTGCCGCTCTTCCAGGCGCTTCTGGAGAGATTTGATCTGAATTTCGACGATCTTCTTGATCTGGTCGAGAGGCAGTGCATGGTAGATGACAATCTCGTCCACACGGTTGAGGAATTCCGGCTTGAAGCTTTCCTTCAGTGTCTCCATCACCATGCTCCGCATCCGCGCATAATCGGTGGCGCCGTACTGCTGGATCCACTGCGAGCCCAGGTTGCTGGTCATGATGATGACCGTGTTGCGGAAATCAACCGTGCGGCCCTGCCCGTCCGTGAGACGGCCATCGTCCAGGACCTGGAGCAGGACATTGAAGACCTCGGGATGGGCCTTTTCGATCTCGTCGAAGAGAACGATGCTGTAGGGTCGTCTCCGCACCGATTCGGTGAGTTGTCCGCCTTCTTCATACCCCACATAGCCGGGAGGCGCGCCAATCAGTCGGGCAACGGTATGCTTTTCCTGGTATTCGCTCATGTCGATGCGCACAATCGCCTGGTCGTCATCAAAGAGGAAATCGGCCAGGGCCCGGGCGGTTTCGGTCTTGCCGACCCCGGTCGGGCCGAGGAAGATAAAGGAACCGATCGGCCGATTCGGGTCCGAAAGTCCGGAGCGGGCGCGGCGAACCGCATTCGCCACCAGCAGCAAGGCTTCATCCTGCCCCACTACCCGTGACCTGAGCCGGTCCTCCATCCGCACCAGTTTGGCAGATTCGCTTTCCTGGAGTCGAGAGACCGGTACACCGGTCCACTTGGCCACCACTTCGGCCACCATATCGCCATCCACCTCTTCGGAAAGCATTTTTCCTTCCTTCTGAACCTGGAGAAGCTCCTGATTCTTTTCCGCCATCTCTTTTTCGATGGCCGGTATTTCGCCATAGCGGATTTCCGCTGTACCGGCCAGATTGCCCTCCCGTTCAAGTTTCTGGGCTTCGATCTTCCTGTCCTCCAGTCGGCTCTTCAGATCGCGGAGCGACTTGATAATCTCTTTTTCCCCCTGCCAGTGCACCTTCAGCTTCGCCGATTCAGCCTTCAGTGATTCAAGCTCTTCGGCGAGTTTCCGCAGCCGCTCATGGGAATGCAGATCCTGCTCCTTGAGCAGCGCCTGTTTCTCGATCTCCATCTGGATGATGCGCCGCTCGATCTCATCGATCTCGGTCGGCATGGAATCGATCTCGATCCGCAAACGGGAAGCCGCCTCATCGATCAGATCAATGGCCTTGTCCGGGAGGAAGCGGTCGGTGATATAACGGTCGGACAGGGTCGCCGCCGCCACGATGGCGCTGTCCTGGATCCTGATGCCGTGGTAGGTCTCATACTTCTCTTTCAAACCACGGAGAATCGAGATGGTATCCTCCACACTCGGTTCACCGGTAAAAACCTGCTGAAAGCGACGCTCCAATGCAGCATCCTTCTCCACGTACTTGCGATATTCGGTAAGTGTTGTGGCGCCGATACAGTGCAATTCACCCCGCGCCAGTGCCGGCTTCAGCAGGTTCGAAGCATCCATGGCCCCTTCCGCGGCCCCGGCCCCGACCAGGGTGTGGAGTTCGTCGACAAAGAGGATAATTTTCCCCTCCGACTTGGTCACTTCCTTGATCACCGCCTTGAGCCGCTCCTCGAACTCACCCCGATACTTGGTGCCGGCAATGAGCGCGCCCATGTCCAGAGCCACGATTCGCTTGTTTTTGAGTGTCTCGGGGATATCTCCGGATATGATCCGCTGGGCCAACCCCTCCACGATGGCGGTTTTCCCGACCCCCGGCTCCCCGATCAGCACCGGGTTGTTCTTCGTCCGGCGCGACAGGACCTGGATCACCCGCCTGATCTCGTCATCGCGGCCGATCACCGGGTCCAGCTTGCCTTTGCCGGCCAGTTCGGTCAGATCCCGGCTGTACTTGGCGAGAGCCTGGTATTTCTCTTCCGGGTTCTGGTCCGTTACCCGCTCGTCACCGCGCAGGTCCTTGAGGGCAGCCAGCAGCAAATCCCTGGTCACTCCGCTGTCTGTCAGGATGGACGAAGCCTTGGAGCCCTTCTCTTCAAGGAGTCCGAGCAGCAGGTGCTCGGTGGACACGAACTCGTCGTTCATGGCGTCAGCCTCGCGCTGGGCGGTGTCCAGGGCATGATGGAGCGCTGAAGAGAGATACACCTGCACCCCGGAACCCGTTGCCTGCGGAAGACGCTTCAGCTCGGTTTCGGTTTTGGAGCGGACATACTGGGGATTGGCCCCGATCTTCTGGAGAATGGAGCTTACCAGCCCCCCCTCCTGATCCAGTAGAGCGAGCAGCAGGTGTTCCGGCTCGATGGAACCGTTCTGGCTGGATGCGGCAAGTTGCTGAGCGGCTCCCAGGGCTTCCTGGGTTTTTATGGTCATTTTGTCCGATCTGATCATGATTGTTGCTCCCTTCGCGCAGATTCTCTTGCTGGCAGTTGAATTGTCACAAGAAGGTTTCGAGTGAGCGGTGTCACTGAGGTCGATTCCGCTACAATTTATCAACAGCCTGCAAAGAAAGGATAGGCATCGCAACCCGTTGAGTCAAGCTTACGGGCGGAGCTTTTCTCAGAATAATCCGAGAAAAGTAGCCAACGAATCGGTTCCAGTCTCTGCCTGGCACAACAAGACAATGGCGAATGAACCACCCGAAGGGCAGCAGATAAGACGAAATCACCACTTCTGTGATAAGAAAATGGCCTGCACGTGCAGGCCATTTTCGGAGGTGTCACTTTTCAGGAACCGACAGCGTGTCTTGCCCGGTTCAGGAATGATTCCCGCTCGAGGCCACCGGAGTTTGCGAAGAATTGCCCGGCTTGCCGATAAACTTATTCCCCGATTTGAATGCAAGCAGCACGAAAAATGTCACGGCAAGGGAAATTACTATCAGCGGTGCGGTAGGAAGATCCAGGCGGTAAGAGAGCAAAATCCCGCCAAGGCTCGCAACGATTCCGATCAGCCAGCCGAACAGCAATATCCGGAGCGGCTTCCGGAAATAGAGCCTGCTGATAAGCGCGGGAAGCACCAGAAACGAAAAGACCTGGAGGATTCCGGCCAATTGCACCGACTTCACCAGTACCACGGCAAAGCTCAGAAAAAACAGGAATTCCACCAGCAGACCGCCCTTCCCCTCATAGGAAAGCGCGAGGAAGCGTTTCCAGAGGAACAGGTGCAGTATTCCTACCGCCAGATAGATGACAAATGTTACGAGAAGTTCACGGGGAGTCACCCAGAGAATATTGCCGTTCAGGATAGCCTTGAATTCCTCCATGCCGTGGGGAGACCGGTCCAGTATCAGGATAGCAGCCGCAACGGAAAAGATATAGATGACCCCAATGAAAGCCTCGACATTGACAAACCCGGCGACCTTGCGGGACAGGGAGAGAGCGGCGGCGCCGATGACGGCAAAGACCAGGGGAAGCGTGTAACTCCCGTCTTCCCCAAGCAGGAAGGAGACGGCAATGCCGATGCCGATGAACTGGGCCAGAGCCAGATCGACAAAGATGATCCCCCGCTCCAGGATGTGGATGCCGAAGTAGGCGTGAATCAGAAGCAGAAGCAGGCAGGCCAGCATCGGATACAGAAGAAAAGTGAGCGTTTCCATTTCTACTCCTTAGCGCAACGCAGAAAGGGTCTTATCCATGAAGTCGAACCAGGTATCGGTAGCCGGCATGGAACCCACGTCGCTGGGAAGGATGATGACCTTGAGCCCGCTCCGCATCCCGAACGCCTCCGACTCCTTCCGGCCGTAGTGCAACGTGGCAAGAATACCGTCAGGCGCCTCTCTCTTCACGGTTTCCAGGAGACCTTTCACATAGGCGGCAGAGGGAGGGATGCCCGGTTTCGGCTCGAGGTAACCAACGATCCCGAAGCCATATTCCACTGCCAGGTACTCAAACAATTTGTGGTAGGAAACAAACTTTTTACCTTTCAGTGGCAGGGAGGCCCAGCTTTTCCGCTTTTCTTTCATTTGCTCCACGAATTTCCGGAGGTTTTCCCGGTACCGGCCGGCATTGGCGCCGTCAATCTCCGTGAAGCGCCCGGCCATTCCCTCGGCTACACGCAGGACGTTGGCCGGGGAGAAGTAATAGTGGGGATTCCCGAGCGGGTGAACATCCCCCAGACTCCGGTCAACCGCTACGGGACGTTCCGTGACCGTAACAAAGCGGGAGCAGTCGAAGTTTCCCGGTTTGCCTGGCATGATCTTCGGGTTCCGGGAGGATTCCAGAATCAGGGGCAGGTAGCCGATTTCCAGATCAAGGCCGTTATACATGATGATATCCGCGCTGCGGGCAGCCAGAATCATACTCGGTTTTGCCTCCACGTAATGCGGGTCCTGGTGGGATTTGACCAGCACCGTGACTGACACACCCCGCCCGCCGATCTCTCGTGCCAGGCTGCCGATCCAGGGAAGTGTGGTAACGACGTTCACAGCGGCAGTGGCAGGAGCAGCCGCGGCCAACAGTATCAAGAAAATGAACAGGATTCTTTTCATGTTTTCCTCCTAAAATGAATGGCCCGCATGGGCGCCGATGCCGAAGATGAACTGCAACCACCATTCATTGTTGTCACGGCCGTCCCGGGCCGAGCGGTCATGGGTGTACTGGAGCCGGATACGGGAAAAATCCGAGGGGTTGAATTCCAGGCTGGCCGTTGCCCGCCACGGTGTGGCTCCAAGCTCCTGCTGGAACCCTGCCGTTTTGAAGCTATCGGAAAAGAGCGCAAGCATGTCGTAGCGGGCGCCGAATCGCCAGCGGTTCCACTGGTAGACACCCTGAAAGTAAAAACCATCCTGCCTGCGGCGCAGCGAATCGACCGTTGCGGCTACGTCGTCGGTCAGGTCGCCGTTCTGGAATAGGTAGAGATATTCACCCTGCAGGGTGAGGCTCCGGGTGACGGAGGGCTGCCACTTCCAGACCGCCTCAATCCCCAGGAGGGTGCTGTGACCGTTGAACTCGGCATCCGGAACGATCGCGCTGTTTTTCGTCTTGCCGAACAGGAGATAGGGACCGAAATAGAGGGTAGAATTCTCGCTGGTCTCGAAGGAATTCTTTTCATACAAGGTGAAGGCATGCAGGCCGGTCCTCGCGTCCGCTCCGAACAGGAGGTCATTGTCCCCCTGCAGCGCCTCGGCGCCAAATAAAGCATAGAACGGCAGCGGCGGGAGGTAGGTGAGCTGTACCCCCTTCTCTCCCCCCAGTCCCTCGTCGCCGAAAAAGGCCCGGTACGGGAGGGCGATGTCGGCAAAATCCCAGACATGGGGATGCTGGGCGTCAAGCCTGCTGAAGTTGCTCTTGAACTTGCCTCCTTTCAATTGAAGCCCAGCCGGTAGTGCGGTAGTGACGGCATAGGCCTCCTCCAGCTCCATCCCGTCCTCGCTGATCGGCAGACTGGCGTAAAGGTTGAAGTAGGGGTCAACCGGAGCAAACAGGAAAAGCTCCGCGGCCCGGAGATTGGCGCCGATGCGCTGTTCCAGGCCATTGGCGCTGTAGCCGGGAATGCCGCGGTTTTCCAGCTCGCTATTGTTCCGGTCAGAGAGATAACCGAAGGAATCGAGGACCAGTGAAATATTTGGATTGGTAAGGACACTGCCGCCAAATAAACCGCTGACCCTGGAAGCCAGGGTCGGTCCCTGCGGTACCGGCTGCTGCTCCTCGACAGCGGCAACGGCCTCAGGCTTCCGTTGTTGCAGTTCCTCTTTCAGCGTGGTGATAGTCTGCTGCTGCTCCCGGATAATTTCCGCCTGAAGTTTCAGTGCCTCTTCGAGGTTTTTGAGACGCTGCTCAAAGTCCTGTCCGAAAGCCGGAATGGTGAACAGCAGCAAGGTCAGCAATGTTGCGGGACACAGTAGAATTGTTTTCATGACTCCTCCAAGATACACGGCTCCCGTCCGGCATTCGCGAACAGGCAGCCGGAAGCAAATGATTTCGATAAGTCAGTTTCGAATATCACTTCGTAGAAACACTCCAGCCATGGTCTCCTGACATCAGTACAGGAGAAGGGATCAGCACCATGACATTCCGGATTGTTCAAAGGATAATGGGGATACTTACTTCGATATCAGGCAGGGGTCCGGACGGGAGGCGCCCGGTTATTGGCGAGTTCAAGAAAAATGGGAAGGGCTGGCCAGCTGACTACCGAAGCGGCAGGTTCATGAACTGCATGGCCAGTATAGTGAACGGTTTGGCCCGCTCCAGAAGGGAACGTTGTTGTGGAGTGGTTTGAGACATAACAGATATGGCACTGTTCTGGAGCCGGATGATCTGAAGTGTGATGATGAAATGAAAATGCGGTGTTGGATACCAGAAATACCGCCAGTATCGTAAAAACAAGCAACACCTTTTTTTGCTGGATCATGACCGACATGCAGGCAAGGTTACCAGAGTTAAAAAATAACACAAGGCCAGCTGTAACCGGACATTTGCCTCAGCCATAGAGAATTGTTCTGAAGAAATCAAACGAAAGCGGCCTGCAACGGCAGACCGCTTTCGTTTACCCGATACCGCAGCAACAATTCCAGCGGTTTTCGAAATACGCTTCTAGAAAATTCCGTTTCCCTACGGGCAAAAACTACCGCACCCGAACAGCTTTCAGTTACGCCCTGCTCCGTCGGACAGCCTGCATTTCGTCCGTTGATTAGGCCATTACGCGTCGTAACAATGAAGTTGTAACTGAGCGTCCTTTTCCTCGACTTCACGCTCCATCTCTTCCCTGAAACGCACAAGTTTGCCGGCAAGTGTTACATCGGACAAGGCCAGCATTTGAGCAGCCAGTATCCCCGCATTCTTTGCCCCGCTTTTGCCGATAGCCATGGTCGCAACCGGAATCCCTCCCGGCATCTGGACGATTGAGTACAAAGCATCAACTCCGTTCAGTGCCCCTCCGCCCATGGGTACGCCGATCACCGGAAGAATGGTTCCGGCGGCAACAACACCCGGCAGATGGGCCGCAACCCCTGCCGCGGCAATTATAATTTTTATGCCCCGGTCAGCCGCTCCGGCCACGAGAGCTTCAGTTTTGGCTGGAGAACGGTGCGCCGAGGAAATGTGCATTTCATACGGTATGTCAAATGTAGTCAACATCTTTGTTGTCTCTTGCAGAACCGGATAATCGGAATCGCTCCCCATAATGATAAGAACCTCAGGATTCATCAGTTATCTCCTCTCTTCTTGATACTCCTAATAATATAGACAGAGCCCCTCAGAACGCGGCACGGGTTAATCGGTCAGTAACAGCCAGCCAATCACAGCTGTTCGGAGGCGCAACAGCCACAATGTGATCAAACCCACCGTTATCTAGTTTTCTCATGACAGAATACATTTCACATGCATAGTCGGATGGTGATAGCGGCATTGGTCGAAGGGTTACCCCTTGCGGCCAGCTGGTCCCCTGAGCAGTCAATGCCATAACGGCAACACTTTCTCCTCGCTCCAGCAGTGATTTCAGCCTCTCCGGTAACGCCGCTGCATCAACGACCGCAAAGGGCGTCCGGGGAGCATAGTGAGATGCCAGCATTCCGGGAGCCCGTAAATCAACCTTCTTGTCAGGCAGGGCAATCTTCTTCCCATCGAGAGCAGCTTCCAGCTCCTTGACTGTTAAGGACCCGGGCCTGAGCAACATCGGTCCCGGACCGGAAAGATTGACAATCGCCGATTCGAGCCCGATCAGGCAAGGACCGGCATCGACGATCATCTCCAATTCATCACCCAAATCCTCAAGCACGTGCTGCGCGCTGGTCGGACTGATCCGTCCGAAGCGGTTGGCCGATGGCGCGGCGATCCCACCGCCGAACTTCCGCAGAAGTTCGAGGGCCAAAGGATGAGCCGGAATACGCACTCCTACGGTATCTTGTCCACCGGTAACCTCGTCCGGAACCCTTTTGTTGCGCTTGAGAATTATGGTCAGGGGACCGGGCCAAAAACGCTCTGCCAACTGATGCGCTTCGTCCGGTATTTCCGAAGCCCAATCCCCCAACTGATCCGGATGTGAGAGGTGAACAATCAGCGGATGATCGGCAGGCCGCCCCTTGATCTCGAATATCCGGCGTACCGCCTCCGGATTCGAAGCATCCGCTCCGAGTCCGTAGACGGTTTCGGTCGGGAAGGCAACCACCTTTCCGGCCGAGAGAAGATTTGCAGCTTCTCTGATTTCATAGACAATCTTGCACCGCTTCCCGACAGTCATCACATCAACCGCTCCAAAGCTTCCAGATAGTTACGGGCCGTTGCTTTGACAACCTGATCCGGAAGCGGCGGAGCAGGCGCCTTCTTGTCCCAGTCGAGCGTTTCCAGGTAATCGCGCAGAAACTGCTTGTCGAAGCTGGGTTGGGAAGAGCCGGGGCAATAGCCGGCTTTCGGCCAGAAGCGGCTCGAATCAGGGGTAAGACATTCGTCGATAAGAATCAGCTTCCCATCGACCAGACCGAATTCAAATTTTGTATCGGCAATGATGATGCCGCGCGTGTTGGCAATTTCCCGGGCGGTAGTGTAAAGATCCAGGCTCACCTGACGGACTTTTTCCGCCAGTTCCTTTCCGCAAAGCTCGACCATTTTGTCGAAAGAGATGTTTTCGTCGTGCCCGCCAAGTTCCGCCTTGGTCGACGGGGTAAAAATGGACTCCTGCAAGCGGTCAGACTCCGTCAGTCCGGGCGGGAGAGGAATGCCGCAGACACTGCCCGTCTCCCGGTATTCCTTCCAGCCGGAGCCGGCCAGGTAGCCTCTGACGATACATTCGACCGGAAGGGGCCGGGCCTTTTTGACCAGCATCGAGCGGCCGTCGAGAACTTCCCGGTATTTATCGCATGGTGCGGGAAATTCAGCCGGATTGGTGGTAATGAGATGGTGGGGTACGATGTTTTCCAGCAACTGGAACCAGTGGGCGGATATCCGGGTAAGCACCTCCCCCTTGCCCGGGATGCCTTCGTTCATGATTACATCGAAGGCTGATATCCGGTCGCTGGTGACGATCAGCAGCGACTCTCCCAGATCGTATATATCACGTACCTTGCCACGTCCGGAAAGCTTCAGCTCCGGTAAATCAGTCGTAAGAATAATGTCCTTCATTGAATCTCCCTTAATCATCAGCGGTCCGCCGTGATAATTAAAAATGTCTACTCGCCGGCGCCCCGCCGGACGACGGGGCGCCGTGTTGTCTATTCGGCAAGTTTTCGATACATGGCCGCTCTTTTCCCGGTCCAGGCATTAGCCCGGACAATCAGCTCTTCTGCCGCCTGCGGGTCAATCTGCCGCAGGACCTTGAAACGGTTTTGCGTTGCGGCAAAATCCTCGAACGAGATGGTCGGCGGCTTGCTGTCCAGTTGCAGCGGATTTTTGCCTTCCGCCGCCAAAGCCGGATTATAGCGGAACAACGGCCAATGGCCGCAGGCGACCGCCTTTTTCTGTGAGTCGATGCCTTGTGCCATGTCGATGCCATGGGCAATGCAGTGGGCATAGGCAATGATGAGTGAGGGGCCGTCATAGGCCTCGGCTTCGAGGAAGGCCCTGATTGCCTGGGCCGGGTTCGACAGGGAAATCCCCGCCACATAGGCGGTCCCGTAGGACATGACCATCAGCCCGAGATCCTTCTTCGGCGTTGCCTTGCCGCCTGCGGCGAACTGCGCCACGGCCCCCAGCGGAGTCGACTTGGAAGCCTGCCCGCCGGTGTTGGAATAGACCTCGGTATCAAGCACCAGCAGATTGATGTTTTTATCGGAGGCAACGACATGATCCAGTCCACCGTAGCCGATGTCATAGGCCCAGCCGTCGCCGCCGATGGACCAGACCGATTTCCGGACCAGGTAATCCGCGACCGTAAGCAGCTGTTGGGCCGCCGGATCGGTACAGCTTGTCAGCTTCTCCTTGAGCGTGGCCACGCGGGTTCGCTGCAGCTCGATAGCCTGCTGGGTTGACTGGTCAGCATCCCGGATTTCCCCCATGAGTTCCCGTGCAGAGCCGCAGACGCTGCAGCCGCAGTTCATCAGGCCGTCAAGGAGCTCCCGGGCTGATTCGGACAACTTGTCCACCGCCAGCCGCATACCGAACCCGAATTCCGCGGTATCCTCAAACAGGGAATTCGACCAGGCTGGACCACGGCCATCCGCACGGGTCGCCCAGGGAGTTGTCGGCATGTTGCCGCCGACAATGGAGGTGCAGCCGGTCGAGTTGGCAATCAGCGCCCGATCGCCGAAAAGTTGCGACAGGAGCTTCAAGTACGGTGTCTCACCGCAGCCGGCGCAGGCACCGGAAAACTCGAACAACGGGGCGATCAACTGACTGCCCTTGAGAGTTTCCCTTTTCACCAGAGCCGGGTCGGTCTCCGGAAGCGAAAGAAAGAACTCCCAATGCGCAACCTCCCGTTCCCGGACCGGAACCTTGGGCTGCATGGTGATCGCCCGCTGATCAGGGTCGCTCTTGCTGCGCCCCGGGCAATTGACAACGCACAGCGCACAACCGATGCAATCCTCGGGAGCAACCTGCACGGAACAGTTCAAGCCGGCAAACTCCCCCCCTCGGGCTTCGATCGATCTGAACTCAGCAGGCGCGGAAGCAAATGCCGCCGGGTCGCAGATTTTCATGCGGATGGCTGCGTGAGGGCAGACAAAGGAGCAGAGTCCGCACTGCAGACACAAGGTTTCATCCCAAAGGGGGATTTCAAAAGCGATATTCCGCTTTTCATAGCGTGACGTTGCCGTGGGGAAAGTACCGTCACTCGGTATTTTCGAGATCGGCAATTGATCCCCGTTGCCGGCAATAATGGTGGCGAGCACATCCTGGACAAAAGCCGGAGCACCAGCTGAAACCAGCGGCGGGCGCGTACAGGCACTGGTAGGACTGAGCGGCACGGCAACTTCCGCGATATTTTCCAAAGCGGCATCAACCGCCTTGCAGTTCATGTCGACCACCTTCTGGCCGGCTTTCGCATAGGACTTTTTCACGGCATCCTTGATTGCCGGAAGAGCCGAGTTCATTGGAATGACGGAAGAAATCTTGAAGAATGCCGTCTGCATAATCACATTGATACGGCCGCCAAGCCCCAGTTCCTCGGCAATCTTCGCGGCGTTAATGACATGGAACCGCAGCTTTTTCTCGATGATCTGCTGCTGCACCTCCAGCGGCAGTTTGTCCCAGACTTCCTCCTTACCGAACGGCGAGCAGAGGAGAAAGGTGGCGCCTTCCTTGGCTCGCGCAAGCATGTCGCTCTTTTCGAGAAAAGTGAAATTATGACAGGCGATAAAGTCAGCCTTCTCCACCAGGTAAGGAGAGCGAATCACCCTGTTCCCGAAACGGAGATGCGAGGTGGTAATGGTACCGGCCTTCTTCGAATCGTAAACGAAATACGCCTGGACATTATTGGCGGTCTTCTCGCCGATGATGGCGATGGAATTTTTGTTGGCGCCAACCGTTCCGTCGGAGGCTAGCCCATAAAACAATGCCGAGTATACGTCGCCCGTTTCATTGCTGTAACGGGCGTCAAAGTCGAGACTCGTTCCGCAGACATCATCATGAATGCCGATTACGAAATGATTTTTCGGCAGATCATCCTTCAGATTGTCGAACACTGCCTTGACCATCGCCGGGGTAAACTCCTTGGACCCGAGTCCATAACGGCCACCGACAATTACCGGAGTCGCCGTTGCTGAGGTCTTCTGTACCGCAAACGCCTCAGCAACGGCGCAGCGTACATCGAGGTAGAGCGGCTCGCCGAGCGAGCCCGGTTCCTTGGTCCGGTCGAGGACGGCAATTTTCTTCACGCTCGACGGCAAAGCCGCCATGAAAGCAGCTGCGGGAAAAGGCCGGTAAAGGCGGATCTTGACCACACCGACTTTCTCGCCCTGGCCGGTCAACGTCTCCACGGTTTCGTGGACGGTGTCTGCTCCGGACCCCATCAGCACGATGACCCGTTCTGCGTCGAGGGCTCCGACATAATCAACCAGACCGTAACTGCGTCCGGTGAGCTCGGCAAACTTGGCCATCTCCTGCTGGACGATTGCCGGTGTTTCGAGATAGTAGCGGTGTACCGTTTCCCGGCCCTGAAAATAAATATCGGGGTTCTGGGAGGTCCCGCGGATCACCGGGTGGTCGGGAGAGAGCGCCCGTGCCCGGTGGGCGGCAATCAAGGTGTTGTCGAGCATCGCCCGCATCTCATCGAAACTGAGCTCCGCTACTTTCTGCACCTCATGGGAGGTCCTGAAGCCGTCGAAAAAATGAAGAAACGGCACCCGGGAACGAAGGGTTGCGGCCTGGGCAATCAAGGCAAAATCCATTACCTCCTGGACATTATTCGAGCAGAGCATGGCCCAGCCGGTGGTACGGCAGGCCATCACATCGGAATGATCACCAAAGATCGAAAGTGCCTGAGCGGCAATCGCACGTGCCGACACGTGAAATACCGTAGAGGTAAGCTCACCCGCTATTTTGAACATATTCGGGATCATCAGCAGCAACCCCTGACTGGCGGTAAAAGTCGTCGTCAGGGTGCCGGCCTGCAGTGCACCATGCACCGCCCCGGCCGCGCCGGCTTCAGACTGCATTTCGGTAACGAGGGGAACGGTCCCCCAGATATTCCTTTCCCCCCGTGCACTCTTGATGTCCGATATTTCGCCCATATTCGAGGAAGGGGTAATGGGGTAAATGGCGATAACTTCGTTGGTGGCATGCGCCACATGAGCGGCTGCGGTGTTTCCATCAATAATTTTCTGGTTATGCATTGTTACTTTCTCCTTTTTTCTTGAAAGAGATAGAGATCTTGTTACGTTGCCCTATTCCGTTGGTATTGCTTTGATCTATGGTACAGCATGCAGTTTTCCGGCACCCTCGCGGCAGCATGGAGTGTGCATGAATCAAGCAGCCTGTGTGTTGATACGCACCACCTCTGGCGACCGGCTGCAAGTAGCTACGAAGAGGGTGCCGTCCAGCCTTTACCAGAACATTCCGGATAAAAAAGCGTAGATAAATTCAGGATACACTTCGGGCTTGATCGCAGGCATGGTGCCGCAAGCCGACCCGGAAGAAAGACGAATTTCTCGTGGCTAAAAGGGGGAAACTAGATTTTGGGGGGAATGAAAATATCCGGCCAAGCTCCTGGAACAGCTTGCGTATCCGGAGAAATGGCCATCAGAGAATCATGGGGAGGATTCAAAAGTCTGAACGAAACACAAGAAAAGAAAAAGTCATAATCGACAAACGATTGTTTGGGTGGCTTGAAATCACCCATGGCGTTATTAGCTGTGTCCAGAGGGTCTGCCTGGTAGAGTGATTGTGAGATATCCGTGCCGGACGACACACTCATTTCTTTCGCAAAAGTGGTCGACTTCATGATTGCCACGAAAACAATCAGCATCATCAGTACCGCGGCGAATTTTTTACAGGTTACGTTTCTGAACATGTGATCAATCACCTGAAAATAAACTGGGTATCGTCATTTGAACCTTTGAACAAGTAGAAACTTTTTTGCCTTTTTTTGTCAAGAAAATTTTCCCGGCGGAACAAAACTATCCGGGAGAAAATTTCGGGGCAATTAGACAAGGGCACGGCGCGCCGTGCCCCTACATCAGATTGTGACAATTAATTGACGAGGTTGATCCGCAGCGCTCGCTCTACAGGTTCAACTCCTGATGACCATGGCACATTTCATCGCGCAGGCGGGCAATCTCACCATTTTCCAGGTATTCGTCAAAACCCATCACCCGGTCGATAATCCCGGCCGGGGTGATTTCAACGATTCTATTTGCCACCGTGGAGACAAATTCATGGTCGTGGGAGGCGAACAGCACCACTTCCGAGTAAGAGATCAGACCATTGTTCAGGGCGGTAATGGATTCGAGGTCCAGGTGATTGGTCGGCTCATCCAGGAGCAGGGCATTGGCGCCGGACAGCATCATCCGGGAAAGCATGCAGCGGACCTTTTCCCCGCCGGACAGAACGCTGGTCATCTTCAGCGCTTCCTCCCCGGAAAAGAGCATCCGGCCAAGGAACCCGCGGGCAAATGATTCTCCCTCGGTGGGCGGAGAAAACTGGCCGAGCCATTCGATCAGGTTCATCTCGCTGGCAAAATAATCGCCGTGATCTTTCGGGAAATAGGCCGGAGTGATCGTGACGCCCCAACGGAAGCTGCCGCTGTCCGGCTCAAGCTCCCCGGCCAGGATCTGGAATAGGGTGGTTTTTGCCAGGCTGTTGCCGCCGACAAAGGCGATCTTGTCGCCCTTGCCCACCGTCAGAGTCAGATTATTCAGCACCGGCAGGCCATCGATTGACTTACAAAGATCTTTGATCTCCAGAATGATGTCGCCGCAAGCGCGTTCCGGCTTGAACACCACGTAGGGATATTTGCGGGATGAAACCGGCATATCCTCAATGGTCAGCTTTTCCAGCAGCTTCTTTCGGGAAGTGGCCTGTTTGGCCTTCGAGGCGTTGGAACTGAAGCGTTGGATAAACTCCTTCAGTTCGTTGGCCTTGTCGGTAATCTTACGGTTTTCGTCCTGCTTCTGTTTCAGGTTCAACTGGCTGGCCTGATACCAGAAATCGTAGTTCCCCACGTACACCTGGATGCGGTTGAAGTCGATATCGGCGATATGGGTACAGACCTGGTTGAGAAAATGGCGGTCATGGGAGACGACAATAACGGTATTGGGAAAGCGGTAGAGGAAATCCTCCAGCCAGGCGATGGATTTCAGGTCCAGGTGGTTGGTTGGTTCGTCCAGGAGCAGAACGTCCGGGTTACCGAACAGGGCCTGGGCCAACAGCACCCGCACCTTTTCTCCCGCTTCCAATTCCTTCATCGTTTTGGAACGCAACTCCTCGGGAATGCCAAGGCCGTTAAGCAGCACCGCAGCCTCAGATTCGGCCTCGTAGCCGTTCATCTCGGCAAACTCCGCCTCCAGCTCTGCCGAGCGGATCCCGTCCTCTTCACTGAAATCGCCCTTTGAATAAATCTGCTCCCGTTCTGCCATGATCTTGTAGAGCTTTTCATGGCCCATGATAACGGTATTGAAAACCGTCTCTTCGTCGAATGCGAATTGATCCTGGCGAAGCACGGCAATTCTCTCACGGGTCCCGACCGAAATCTCCCCTTTGTCCGGTTGGATCTCGCCGGAAAGAATCTTGAGGAAGGTGGACTTGCCGGCGCCATTGGCTCCGATCAGACCGTAGCAATTGCCCGGGGTGAACTTGATGGAGACATCTTTAAACAGGACCCGCTTGCCATACGACAGGGTCACGTTGTTTGTGCTGATCATTCTTTGAAACTCCCTTGTTGATAAATAAAAAAACCACAGGGTTGGCCCCTGTGGTTCAGGTGATGTATCTTTATACCATTTTCGGCACGAGCGGGGCAACCTTTATTCCAAACCGCAAGATAACCCGGACAGAAGGAAAGTTGATAAAAGTCAGTTCATGCTCGATACAATCGCATAGCATGCAAAAAATGCCATCATCCCGGCATAGAGAAACGTGGCAAGACAACTCCGCCACAACCTTGCAGGCATTTTTTTCTCATCGCTAAAGTAGCGGTATCCGTGCAGCAAAGAGGCCTGAAAAAGGTAGAGGGCGTAGCCGAGCAAGACCAAAGCCTGGGACTTTGCTCCCCAGTGCAGAAAAACCGGAAGAACTCCCATTACACCAAAGGCAAGGTTTGCAAAGCCCACTTCAAACATCCAGTCCGGCCTGTCGGTCTCCCACCCTAACCTCCTGGCGTCGGATTTATGAAAAAAGACATGACGGATAAATGCAATAATGCCGGTAATACCGACAGTTGTGGCCGTAACAATAGCAAGAGCTCTTTCCGGCTCCGCTGAAAGATAGAAAAATCCGAAATATATCCCGACCGCGCCGGGAAGCATGGAAAGAATCGTTACAAGATGTGCCATAAAACACCTCTCCCTTCTCGACATTCTATTAGTGGGCACAGTGCTGCTGAATAAGGATACAACATCATTCGCAACTTATTTGCAAGACGCGAAAAATAAATCGGGCCAAGCGCCGTTCATTCTGTTATAGTACAACCTTCCGACGCATTTCGGTCAGCGTCGCACTTCGCGGTAACCAACCAGGCACACCTCGATTTAACCCCCCACCATGAGAATTCCGCCTAGACCGACCCAGGGCATTGCCCGGGCAGGCCATTCCAGGAGCATTATTACAGATGTCATTTTCCAAACTCGGCCTCATGGCCGAACTAGTCCGTGCTGTATCTGACGAAGGCTACACAACCCCCACACCCGTTCAACAACAGGCGATCCCGGTGATCCTTGAAGGCCGGGACATTCTTGCCGGAGCTCAAACCGGCACCGGTAAAACCGCCGGCTTCACCCTGCCGCTGCTGCAGCGCCTGCATGAACGAAAACTTACGAACAAGCGCAATCAGGTGCGTGCACTGATCCTGACACCAACACGCGAACTTGCCGCCCAGGTCGCTGAAAGCGTAGACACCTATGGGAAACATCTATCGTTCACGTCAGCGGTAATTTTCGGCGGTGTGAACATAAACCCGCAAATAACCAAACTGCGCCGCGGCGTGGACATTGTCATCGCGACTCCCGGACGCCTGCTCGATCACATCGGCCAGAAGACCGTTGATCTCTCACAGGTGGAAATCCTGGTCCTTGACGAGGCCGACCGGATGCTCGACATGGGATTCATCCGGGATATCCGCAAGATTATCGCCCTGCTCCCGGGTAATGGCCACACAGGTCGGCAAAACTTGTTGTTCTCCGCCACCTTTTCCGACGAGATCCGCAAGCTTGCCGGCGGCCTGCTACATGACCCGGTCCACATTGAAGTGGCACGCCGGAATACCACCGTCGAAACGGTGTCACAGGTCGTCCACCCGGTTGACCGCACGCGTAAACGCGAATTGCTCTCTTCGCTGATCAGTTCACAGAACTGGCGCCAGGTGCTGGTCTTCACCCGTACGAAACATGGTGCCAATAAACTTGCCGAACAGCTCGCTAATGACGGCATCGTCTCGTCAGCCATTCACGGCAACAAGAGCCAGGGTGCACGTACCAAGGCCTTGGCGGATTTCAAGAATGGCGAGGTGCGGGTTTTGGTGGCGACCGACATCGCCGCACGCGGCCTGGACATCGACCAGTTGCCGCATGTGGTTAATTTCGAACTGCCCAATGTGCCGGAAGACTACGTTCACCGCATCGGCCGTACCGGTCGAGCAGGCAATGAAGGTGAGGCAATATCCCTGGTCTGCATCGACGAGCGCGATTTTCTTCGCGACATCGAACGCCTCATCAAGCGCGAGATTCCCAAGGTGGTCATTGACGGTTTTGAACCGGACGCCCGGATAGCGGCCGAACCGGTTTTCAAGCAACGTCAACAACGTACACCACGTGCAGGGAACAGCGCAAGAGGATCCCGGCCTGAGGCTTGCGCCACTGAAAAGAACGGCAGCCAGGCTGCTCCAAAACCAAAGGCGAAATTCGGCGGTAAGAAGCCACAGAGCGGCAGTGCGGCACAACCGGCTGCAAGCCACCGAAATCGACCTCAGCAGAGCCGCCCGGCACAGCGTCGATCGGAAGTTTGAACAGAACAAAGGGAATGTGCGTGAGTTGGCAACGAAGATTGTGACAGAACGGTGCAATTAACATAAACATCTGAAAAACCCAGGTAAAAAATTCCTGGGTTCGATACCTTACCGAGAACAAACAAGCAAAATGTAGAAATACTTGCCAGTTCGAGCAGGTTGCAGAAATAGTACCACGAACAAAAGAAAGGGCTCCCAACGGAGCCCTTTCTTTTTAAGTTTCGTGTCTTATTGCAAGACAAACTGAACAAACTGATGCAGACTAATTGGCTTGCACATATGCTGACAGAGCAGTGATCTCAGCAGCACTAAGAGTAATCGTTGCACCATTATGGCCTGTGGCAACGCCAGGGGTAAAATTATTCGGCACAGTGGTCAAACCTGACAAGTTCGGAGCAAAACCAGTCGGATCAACAGTACCCAGAATGTGACATCCCGAACACTGGCTCTGGTAAATCGCCGCGGCATCAACCGCAGCAGCCAAGGTGGTGCTGGTAAATGCCGCAGAAACACCACCAATGGTCAACGTAGTTGTGGTAACGGCGCTGTTACTGGCGGAGGAGGTGTGCTGCACGGCAACTGTCTGGCCGTTGGTCACCGTTCCAGCCGTCGTGGTGAAAGCGCCACCGTTGATTGAGTATGCTCCGCCAGTGATGCTGATTGGCGCAGGACTATTAATCCCGGCGACGGTGATCGTATTCGAGGTAATGACCGTGCTCAGAGCCACGCCGGTTTGAGCGGTGAAGCTGAACTGATCGGGAGTAGTGTCTGCTCCAGCCGCGGCAACCGTGGTACTGGTAAACGATCCTGAAACGCCGCCGATTGTCAGGGTTGTAGTGGTAACCGTGCTGTTTAATGCAGAGGATGTGTGCTGTACGGCAACAGTCTGGCCATTAGTCACTGTTCCGGCGACAGAGGTGAATGCTCCACCGTTGACTGAGTAACTACCACCGCTGACGCTGATCGGCGCAGGACTACTTATCCCGGCAACGGTGATTGTGTTCGAGGTAATGACCGTGCTCAGAGCAACGTCGGCTTGGGCGGTGAAGCTGAATTGATCGGGAGAGGTGTCTACGGTAAAGCAACCCCAAACGGAAAGATGCGTTATATCAAATGTTGCATTCCCTCCTATGACAGCCACTCCAGCTTGTTCAAGCACCCAGTTTGTACCGTCAAAACTATAAACGTCCACGCTGGTTACACCAGCAGGCATAGCTACGATCACTGTTAAAGGAGTGCTAAAGTTCTTAACCTTAGTGGCTCCCGCACTCATATCAATATCGAGAAGAACGGCCAGTGAAGTTCCGGCCGGCGCAGCAGCAGGAAGGCTGCTTGCGCTGGTTGATCTTGATACCGTGGTCGTTATTGTTCCAGTTACGGGAGCGCCAGTCGAATCCGTAAGAACAGAGGAAGAGGCAAATGTCATGCTGGAAACTCCTGCGGGAGGCGTAATCGTCGTCGATGCGGCAACCGTTCCAGTACCGTCAGCTGTTATCGTACCGGTAGTTCCCCCCGTTGCAGCAGTGTTACTGCTACTGCCACAACCGGCAAACATAGTTGCGATGAAAAATACAAGAACAAACGGTACAACGATTGATAATTTCTTCATAATAGCTCCTTTTGTTGAAAATTTCGGTAGGCTTTCGGGAAATTGCCGCAACATAACAAACCTAAAACCTGCGGCACATATAGGGGCATTGTCACCTGGTTACACATGGTAGATACGGACTTCCCGTATCAGCTATTCGTAGCAGTCACCTCCCTTCCTATACAGATTGAATTCGAAATGAATAGACTTCAAAACAGTATTCACGCAACTAAATATCAACGTAGCTAGAACTCTGCACGGCATCTGTCCGTCGTGAAATCTTACCGACCGAAACTACAACGTCCCGGCCTGATCTAACAAAAAGTTATAATTCCTCTGGGGTTAATTTGCGCAATACATTGGTGAGTCAGGGGGATCAATAAAAAGAAAAACCGGGCAACCAGAAAAAATGACTGCGGAATTTGGATAGGGGAATGGCTGCAATTATTACCACTAAATTGATTAACAATCCACAGCCAGCCTTTTAAGCAAAATAATGTATATTGTCTATATAATAATGTTGAATACTGCTTTGTCAACAGGGTAGAACGAATCTATCGGATTACAAAAGTTCAACTAAGATCCTTGCCCGATAACATGCAAATTTGCGGGATGGCAAGGCATTCCGCAGGGAAGGCAAAACCATGTCTGATGACATAAGCAAACGTAGCGATGAGAGACCCGGAGACTGCTGCGGATCGTGCCCGAAAAAAATTCAGGTTCTCTACTGGTGCGAAGTGTGCGAGAAAACGATAAAAGAAAAACGCTGTCCCACCTGTGGTCTGAAGACACGAAAGATCCGCTGAACGGCAAAGTACTGCCAGCCACCCTGCCAGACTGCAAGATCCTCCGATGTCAATGCCGAGCGATTGCGATCGGATTCTCCCTTGCAAACCCGAATTCATGACAGTATGCTGGCCGGAATATCAAATCATGTTGCGAGAGAACAAATATGCCGGAATTGCCGGAAGTAGAAACTGTCCGTAGAGGTATCGAACCATGGATTCTGCAGCGGGAAATAATCCGGATGGAACTCCGGGTTGCCAAGCTGCGACAACCATTACAGCAAGAACTTGTTCAGAAACCGGTCGGCCAAACCGTGCGAGCAGTTCAACGGCGCGGAAAATATCTACTGCTCCGCTGTGACCGAGGCAGTCTGATCCTGCACTTGGGCATGAGCGGATTTCTGCGCGTGCTCCAGAAGCCGGTACCGGCCGGACGCCATGATCACGCTGATATCTGTTTTTTCGGCGGCATCTGCCTGCGGCTTAACGATGTCCGTAAGTTCAGTACTCTAATTTGGACCAGCGACGACCCTCTCACTCATCCCCTGCTCGCCGATCACGGCCCGGAACCTCTTTCCGAGGCACTGAGCGGCGACTACTTATACCGATGTTCCCGTAATCGCCGTCTTGCCGTAAAGTCTTTTATCATGGATCACCGGATTGTTGTGGGAATCGGCAACATCTACGCCAACGAGGCGTTGTTCCGAACCGGCATTCATCCGGCCCTGCCGGCCGGCGACGTCAGCCTGGACCGCTATCGTATGCTGGCCGCGAACATCCGCGAGGTGCTGGAAGAAGCCATTGCCGCCGGTGGCACGACCCTGCACGATTTCAGCGATGAAGAAGGTCACCCCGGCTACTTCAGCCTGCAGCTCAATGTCTATGGCCGTGCCGGTCAACCGTGCACCGTCTGCGGCACCCCCGTCGAAAGCTCTCGGATCGGGCAACGCTCAAGTTTTTATTGTCGGCACTGTCAGCACTGAACCGGTCCGGACAACATTCTCACCACTTCACAGAGCAGGGCATTCTTCGAGGCCGATTTCAGGGCAGAAAGTGAAACAACCTTCACTTTTCCATACCATTTCCCGCCAAATCCTGCTATTTTTCGCGCAGAAAACGAAAATCAACTGAAAGAGGGGAAACGTCATGAGCCTTGCACTTGTATTTGTGCTGGTACTGCTCGTTGGAATCGTAGCTGCCGTGCTGTATGTGATTGCCGTGTATAATCGGCTCGTTACACTTCGCAACCGTTTCAAGAATGCTTTTGCCCAGATTGACGTGCAACTCAAACGCCGCTATGACTTGATTCCCAACCTGGTCGAGACAGCCAAGGGCTACCTGAAACATGAACGAGAGACCCTGGAAGCGGTGATAGCAGCCAGAAATCAGGCAGCCGGAGCAGCAAAACAGGCCGCTGCCGAGCCGGGAAATCCCCAGGCGATGGCCCTGCTCTCTGGAGCGGAAGGCGCCTTGACCGGAGCGCTCGGACGCCTGTTTGCCCTGGCCGAGGCCTACCCCGACCTCAAGGCCAACCAAACGATGATGCAGTTGAGTGAAGAGCTCACCTCAACGGAAAATCGTGTTGCATTTGCCCGCCAGGCCTTCAATGATGCGGTAATGACCTATAATACCGCCCGAGAGGTTTTTCCCGCTGTCCTGATCGCCGGTACTTTCCAGTTCAGTGCCGCCGCCCTGCTCGAAATAGAAGATTCCGAAAAAACTGCGCCACGCGTCACCTTCAGCTGAGAGACCGGCCATGAGAGATTTTTTCGCTCGCCAGGAAGATGCCCGCCGCCGGACAGTCCGCCTGGTTATTCTCTTCACCTTCGCGGTTCTCGGCGTTGCCCTGGCAGTCTATCTGGTGGCCGTCGTAACCTGGCAGTTATCCTTGAAACATCTCATCAACGGGATCAGCCTCTGGAACCCGCGCCTCTTTCTCTGGACCACGGGAGGGACGCTCCTTTTTGTCGGACTCGGCTCTTTGTGGAAAATCCAGGAATTGCGCGAGGGAGGATCCCGGGTCGCCGCCATCCTCGGCGGCCGTCCGGTTCCGCTGCAGCCCCAGGATCCTCAGGAACGGCAACTGCGGAATGTGGTGGAAGAAATGGCCATCGCTTCGGGAATGCCGGTGCCGAACCTGTACCTGCTGGAGCACGAACGCAGCATCAATGCCTTTGCCGCCGGGCACGACCTGAACGATGCAGCGATCTGTGTCACCAACGGCGCAATCAAGTTGTTGAGCAGGAATGAATTACAGGGGGTTGTGGCTCACGAATTCAGTCATATCCTGAACGGCGACATGCGCCTGAACCTGAATCTGGCAGGCTGGCTAAATGGAATACTCATGGTCAGCCAGATCGGGGAAATGGGGCTCAGGGGAGTACGGCGCGTACGAGGGAAAGGTGCCGCCGCCATCGTCCTGGTCTCTTGCGCCCTCTATGCGGTCGGCTATGTCGGCTATTTTTTCGGACGTTTGATCAAATCTGCCGTAGCGCGGCAACGCGAATACCTTGGCGATGCTTCGGCCGCCCAGTTTACCCGCAACCCGGAAGGGCTTGCCGGCGCCCTGAAAAAAATCGGGGGGCTGACGCTGGGTTCCCGGATTGAGCATCCCAGGGCAGACGAAATGAGCCACCTGTTCTTCAGCAATGCCCTGCAGGAAGCCTGGCTCCATGCCCTTGACACC
>SBEG01000043.1 GCA_009668975.1 Deltaproteobacteria bacterium
AAGCAGGCGGTAGTACCAGGAACGGCCGCGACTCAGCCGGCCAGCGACTTGGATGCAAAAAATATGGCGGCGAAACGGTGAAGGCAGGTAACATCATCTATCGTCAACGTGGTACCAGCATTCACCCCGGCAACAATGTCGGCTGCGGTAAGGACTATACCCTTTTCGCGCTGATTGACGGGATTGTCAAGTTTGAACGTATGGGCAAGGACCGGAAAAAAGTTTCCGTATATCCTGTGTAACAGTCTCCGGCACCTGGAGGTCTACGGACCTGTTCCGTTTTTGGTGCCTCCTGAAGCACAGCCCATGAAGTGATACGCAAAGCCTGAGGCTCTTCTGTCTCAGGCTTTGCTCTTTCCAGAAGAGAACAGAGCTATGCAGTTTATCGATGAAGTAAAAATTCACGCCCAGGCAGGTCATGGCGGGGCAGGGTGCGTCTCGTTCCGGCGGGAGAAGTTTATCCCGTTCGGCGGCCCTAACGGTGGCGACGGCGGCAAAGGCGGCGATGTGGTGTTCGAGGTTTCGGGTAATATGTCCACGCTCCTCGATCTCCGGCAAAGACCGCACCGGAAAGCGCGACGCGGTTCCCACGGAATGGGCAAAGACCGCCATGGCGCACAAGGCGAGGATCTTTGTATTGCCGTTCCTCCGGGAACGGTGATTAAAGATGCGGAAACTGATGAGATTCTCGCTGATCTCACCGAGCCCGGACAGAGGGTCGTGCTGTTGCGCGGCGGAAGAGGGGGGCAGGGAAACGCCCGCTTTGCCAGTTCCACCAACAAGGCGCCCAAATTCGCTCAACCCGGAGAACCGGGAGAAGAGCGGACCCTCAGGCTTGAATTGAAGCTGATGGCTGATGTTGGACTCTTCGGTTTTCCCAGTGTCGGCAAGTCGTCTTTCATTACCAGGATTTCCGCGGCCCGGCCGAAGATTGCCGATTATCCTTTCACCACACTTACCCCGAACCTCGGAGTTGTCGACTACAAAAATTACCGTTCCTTCGTGGTTGCGGATATCCCCGGGCTGATCGAGGGGGCCCATCATGGTGCCGGCCTTGGGCACCGTTTTCTCAAGCATGTTGAGAGGAATCGCCTGCTGCTGCACATTCTCGACCTCTCCCTCATGCCGGACCGCGATCCGATCCGCGATTATGAAGCATTGAATCGCGAATTGCTGCTGTTTGATGAGGAGTTGGCGAAAAAGCCGCAGATTGTCGTGATAAACAAGATTGACCTGCCCCACGTTCGGGAAAATCTGGATGAAATTGCTCCGTACTTTGCCGCAAAAGGGATCAAAATCTTCCCGATCTCGTCCGTTACCGGCGAAGGGATTCCACCCCTGCTTGACGAAATTGCCGCGCATCTCTGGAGTGATTCGTCTAGTTTGCCTTGATTATGATGTCATGATAGTATTTCAGCGTTCCTGACTACTCCGCTCTGCTTTCAGAAAGGTGTATTCAGCTTCCATTGGTATTCTGCTGGAGGTGGACTTCCCCGTGCGCAAAAAATTTCTGGCAAAAATCAAACGCATTGTGATCAAGATCGGCAGTCGGGTACTGACCGCCGAAAAGGGCGGACTCGATACCGTATTTCTTGACTCTCTGGCCCTGGAAATCGCGAAGTTGCGTGAAAAGGGCTGCGAGGTGGTGGTGGTTTCTTCCGGGGCGATCGCCGCGGGCATCAGCGCCCTGGGTCTCCCGGAGCGACCCAGGACCATTCCGCAGAAACAGGCAACGGCTGCCGTGGGCCAGTCAAAACTGATTCAGGCCTATGAAGAGGCCTTTGTTCGCCAAAACCTGAAGGTGGCCCAGGTGCTCCTTACCGGAGATGATCTGGCGAACCGGCTCCGTTTTCTGAATGCCCGCGCAACGTTGGACGCGCTCTTTTCCTATGGCGTCGTCCCGGTGATCAATGAGAATGACACGGTGGCAGTGGAAGAGATCAAATTCGGAGACAATGATAATCTTTCCGCCCTGGTTACCAGTCTTGTGGAAGCTAATCTCCTCATCATCTTGACCGATATTGACGGGTTCTACGACGCCGATCCGCGGAACAATCCCGATGCCCGGCTGGTTCCGCTCGTGCCTGCTATCACGCGCACTGTGGAACGGGCGGCTGCCGGCAGCGGCTCCGCCATTGGAACCGGCGGTATGATCACGAAGATCTCCGCCGCGAAGCGGGCCGGCCGCTATGGTGTCGCCACAATGCTGATCAATGGGCGGAAACCGGGGACCTTGGCCGGAGCACTTGCCGGGGAAGAGGTCGGAACTTTATTCCTGCCTGCCGGGGAAAGTTTGAACCGCCGCAAACACTGGATTGCCTATACCCTTCGGCCACGGGGCAGGATCTTTGTTGACACCGGTGCCCTGGTGGCGATTTCCCGTAGTGGCAAGAGCCTTCTCCCGTCCGGGATTGCCCGGGTCGAAGGGGATTTCGAGCGAGGTTCCTGCGTCAGGGTCTGCGGATTGGACGAAACCGAGTTCGCGCGAGGAATTGTCGACTATTCGAGACAGGAAATTGAGAAAATTCTCGGCTGCAAGAGTTGCGAAATCGAGACGGTGCTCGGCTACCGCTACGGCGACGAGATCATTCATCGCGATAACCTGGTGATTCTCTGAAAAGGCGTCAGCGGGTTTCGCTAACAACAAGAATTTGAGTTGAGGAGGAAATCCATGACTATAGCCGAACAGATCCGGACGATCGCGGCTGATGCCCGTCGAGCTTCTCGTGCCATTGCAAAGCTTTCTTCCGGAGCGAAAAATTCTCTCTTGCTGGATATGGCAGCGGCACTTGTGGCGCAGAGCGATCATATTATCGAGGAGAATGCCAAAGATCTTGCGGCAGCTGAGAAGAAAGGTATCCCGGCCGCCATGCTCGACCGGTTGCTGCTCGACGAAAGCCGCATTCAAGCCATGGCCGATGGCCTGCGTGAGGTGGCAAACCTTCCGGACCCGGTTGGCGAGGTTATCAAGATGTGGAAACGCCCCAATGGTCTCATGGTTGGAAAAATGCGGATTCCTCTTGGGGTGATCGGGATCATCTACGAGGCGCGCCCCAACGTCACGGCTGATGCTGCGGCTTTGTGTCTCAAGGCCGGAAATGCCGTCATCCTGCGTGGCGGTTCCGAGGCGATCAATTCCAACGTGGCAATTTCGCAAGTCCTGCGCGATACCATGGTAAAATCAGGTATTCCCGCCGCGGCCCTTTCCGTGATTCCTTTCGTGGACAGGGAAGGGGTGCTGGAAATGCTCAAGCAGGAAGAATTCATCGATCTGATTATTCCGCGGGGCGGAGAGGGCCTGATCCGTTTTGTCGTCGAACACTCCAAGATCCCGGTGATCAAGCATTACAAAGGCGTATGTCATGTGTTCCTGGACGCTTCGGCCGACTTCGATGTGGCGGAACGCATCATCGTGAATGCCAAAACCCAGCGGCCAGGCGTCTGCAACGCCCTTGAAACGCTACTGATTCACAAGGATCTGGCGGAGCGCTTCATCCCGCGGATTTACGAGACCCTCACCCAGCTCGGAGTCGAGATTCGTGGCGACGAGACATTCCGGCAGTTTGCCGCGGGGGCAAAGGTAGCAACCGAGGATGACTGGTACGAAGAGTTCCTGGATTTGATTCTGGCTGCCAAGGTCGTCGATGACTTCGATGAGGCAATCGAACACATCAACACCTATGGCTCCCTCCACACCGAGGCGATCATCACTTCCGACTACGCGAACGCCCAGCGCTTTATCCGTGAGGTCAATTCCGGCGTGGTAATGGTGAATGCTTCCACCCGTTTTTCGGATGGAAATCAATTGGGTCTCGGTGCGGAGATCGGCATCTCGACAACCAAGCTCCACTCTTTCGGACCCATGGGCCTGGAAGATCTGACCACGACTAAATTCATCGTCTACGGCGAAGGTCAGATCAGGGGCTAGCTTTCTTTGCGGAAGCGTTACGATAGTTTGATTGAGGAATCATGAAGATTGGTATTTTTGGCGGCACCTTTAACCCGATCCACTTTGCCCATCTCCGGATAGCGGAAGAGATCAGGGAAATGTTTGCCCTTGCAAAAATTATCTTTGTCCCGGCTGCAACGCCTCCCCATAAACCGCTTGCCGATGATCTCTCTTTTGCTGAAAGGCTGAAAATGGTGACCCTGGCGGTCCAGGAGAACCCTTTTTTCAGCGTTTCGGATCTGGAAGGGCAGCGTGAGGGGAAGTCGTATTCCATCGATACCCTGCGGATCTTCGGGGAGATGTTTCCCGGTGACGAATTGTTTTTCATCATGGGGAGCGACTCGTTCGCGGACTTCCGCACCTGGAAGAACTATTCGGCAATTTTTTCCTGCTGCAACATAGTTACCATTACTCGACCCGGATCTCGCGTCTCCCTGTTGCAGGCCCTGCCGGTTGATATAGCCCATGAGTTCTGTTATCATAAGTCCGAGAACAAGCTTTCCCACTGTTCCGGGAATTCCGTCTATAGTATCGAAGGAACCCAGCTCGACATTTCTTCTACCTCCATCCGTTCTCTGATTCGTCAGGGAAAATCAATCAAATACCTTCTTCCGGCAACGGTTGAACAATATATTTTACAACAGAGGTTCTATGAGTAGTTCTACACGCACAAAACTGACTTCGTTGGAGCGGGCCATTCAGTGCGCTGCCCTGGCACTTGACAAAAAAGCCCTAGATGTGAAGGTTCTTGATATTCAGCGCATTTCCACCATTGCGGATTACCTTGTCCTGGCAACGGGATCTTCGGACAAGCAGACCCAGGCAATTGCCGAATCGGTGCGGCATGGCCTGAAGAAGTTCGGCAAACCTATCGATATTGAAGGTTTGAAGGATGGTAACTGGGTTGTGATCGATTACGGCGACGTTATTCTCCATGCCTTCAAGGAAGATTTGCGGCGTTACTATAACCTGGATGAGTTGTGGGCGAACGCACCGCAGGTGGAAATTCCCGCGGAATACCAGTGGGAACCGGATAAAGTGTGAAACTGAAAGTCCTTTGGGTCGGCAAGACCCAGCAGGAATGGGTGCGGGAAGGCATCGAGGAATACGCTTCCCGCATCAGACGTTATCTGCCCCTGGAAATCGCTGAGGCGCGGGAAGAGAAAGGCGCTGCGGAAGAAGTCATGCGGGAACGGGAGTGCGCCCGTTTGGCGAAACTGCTGCCGAAAAACGGCCGTTTGGTTCTGCTGGATGAGAAGGGGACCTTGATGAGTTCTCCTGAGTTTGCTGATTTTCTCGGCAGAAACCGTGACGCTGCGCAGCCTGAATTGGTCTTCGCCGTGGGCGGAGCGTACGGCTTTTCTCAGGAGTTCCGTTCCCGGGCAGATTCAATGATTGCTCTATCGCGTATGACCTTTACCCATCAGATGGTGCGGGTATTTCTTCTCGAACAAATATACCGGGGGTTTACCATACTGAATCGAGAGCCCTACCATCACTGACGGATTTGCAGCAGATTGTCCTTTAGTCCGATAGGCTCTGGTACCACGTAATACCAAATATGAACCCCCCTCAATTCCCCCTCGACAAGGGGGAAGCCTTTGCAGAGGTTTGGAGGGGTTGCCTGCGAAAAAACGATTGTTACAGGGTACTCGTCTGGTTCAATCCGCTTTGGAGACCCCTGCTCCGGAAATGATTCTTCCTTTTTTTTCTGTGATTTGTCCAATAACTCAGCTTTTATCCTTACCTGAGAAGTTTTTTCTGTCTAAATTTTCTGTAGCCGGTCACCGCACTTCAGATCCGAGTGCCTTCCGAGTATTTCGGATACTGTCAGATTGCTGGAGGAACAATGTCGAAACCGCTGATTCTGATGATTCTTGACGGCTGGGGTCTCAGTCCACGCCAGGAAAACAATGCCATAGCTCTGGCAAATCCGCCGGTCATGAACAGGCTTTGCCGGGACTATCCCTTTGCGGAATTGCAGGCGTCGGGAATGGCGGTCGGTCTTCCCGAAGGACAGATGGGAAACTCGGAAGTGGGTCATCTCAATATCGGGGCAGGCCGTATTGTTTATCAGGATTTGACCCGTATCACGAAGGCCATTGATGACGGCTCTTTTTTCCGGAATTCCATCTTGCTGGACTGCCTGGAAAAAACCCGGACCGCCGGGGGCCGGATTCATCTGGCGGGCCTTCTTTCCGATGGCGGAGTCCATTCTCACAACACCCATCTCTACGCGCTCCTGCAACTTGCCAAACGGGAAGGAATCAAGGAGGTATTTGTCCACTGTTTCCTTGATGGCCGCGATACCCCGCCAAAGAGCGCTCTCGAATATGTCGCCGCACTTGAAGAGGAAATGAAAACAATTGGTGCCGGCCGGATTGCCACTGTCATGGGCCGCTATTATGCCATGGACAGGGACAATCGCTGGGATCGGGTTGAGCAGGCCTATAATGCGATGGCTCTTGGGGAAGGAGTCTCCGCCGAAAATGCACTCGCCGCCATACAGGAAAATTATGACCAGGGCATCAATGATGAGTTTGTGATTCCAACCGTCATCTGTGATCAAAACGGCCCTGTTGGCACCATTCGGGATGGTGATGGATGCATCTTCTTTAATTTCAGGTCAGACCGGGCACGTGAAATTACCAGGGCTTTTACCGCCGCAGATTTCACGGGTTTTTCAGCGTCTTTCCGTCCTGCGTTTTCATCCTATGTCTGTCTGACGGAGTATGATGAGACCTTCGGACTGCCGGTGGCCTTTGCTCCGGAGGAGCTGAAAAATATTCTCGGGGAAGTGCTCAGCAATGCCGGTTTTCGCCAACTTCGGATCGCGGAAACGGAAAAGTATGCCCATGTCACCTTTTTCTTCAATGGGGGCAATGAAGCGCCTTTTCCCGGTGAAGAGCGGCTGCTCATCCCTTCTCCGAAGGATGTTGCTACCTACGATCTCAAGCCGGAAATGAGTGTGTACAAGGTGACAGCGGAGTTGGTCGAGCGGTTGGATGGAAATCGTTACGATTTTATCGTGCTGAACTTCGCCAACCCTGATATGGTCGGCCATACCGGATTTCTCGATTCGGTGGTGAAGGCAATTACCGCCGTTGATGAATGTGTAGGAGTCGTAGTCGACAAGGTTCTTTCGCTGGGCGGAAGCCTGCTCATCACCGCTGACCATGGTAATGCTGAGAGCATGGTTGATGAAAACGGCAACCCCCACACGGCACATACCTGCAATCCGGTTCCCCTGGTTCTGGTTGGAGATGCCGGCAAGGGACTTACGCTGCGCTCCGGGGTGCTTGCCGATATCGCTCCCACCGTCCTGGAAATTCTCGGTGTTCCCAAACCGGCGGAGATGACCGGTTCAAGTCTTTTGGTGAGCTAGAATTTTACTGGTACCATGTAACACCTAAAAGCAACCCCCCTCAATCCCCCCCTTGACAGGGGGGCGGCTTTTAAGTCTCCCCTGTCAAAGGGTTTGGATGGGTTGCAGGTAAAAAATCAGCTGTTACAAATGCCGATCAAGCATCCTTTTTTCCCGCAGCAAGACCGTATACTCCGTGATGAACCTCAAGGCCGATCCGCTGCATGATCTCTACGATACGTGCCGGTGGGTTTTCCTTTTTCCATCCTCCGTGAAACCTGTCCGCCGCCAGGATAGTTCCCCCTGATGTAAGCCTCTTTGCCAAAGCAGCAACCGAAGTTTCAATCATCTCCGGGTCATGAAGAAACGGACCACCGAGGAGACCATTACAAAGGATGATATCATAGGGCTTTTCGCCCTGTGCCGGGACCCGCATGATATTGTCCTGAAAGAAGAGCATGTTGCCGGTGGCGCGAGCGGCGAAAAGCGGTTCCACGAAGGTCCGAAAGTGTTTCTGTCTTTCCGGGTCATGGGGAAAGCTGCCATGTGCCGCGGTGAATACTTCCAGCGCTTCGAGGGAGCTGCCATGGATCTGTTGCAGATGTGGGGGGATTCCGCACTTCAGTAGCAGCCCGGCAAGGTCATAGGTTCCTTCACCGGTTCCGCAGGCTGCATCAAGCACCCGGAGCTCTGAGGAGAGAAGGTTTTTTCTGCGCCGGAGCCAGCCTTCCAGGTAAAGCAACTGTTCCGGGTAGCGGAGAAAGCTGCCGCCATGATGATGCGGCAGCAAGGTACTGAATAGGAAACTGATACGCTCAGATTCATTCGTGACCAGTTTTTTCAGGAGAACTGCCGGATTGACTGAATCCTGCGAGAGTCGGAGGCGCTGAAGCAGGTCGAGCCAGTTTGATGCCGTCTGGAAAGGGTTGCTCTCCTCTGATAGGGGATAGCGAAGCGCCGCGGAGAAAAAATGCCGGAAAGCAGAGCGAATCTCAGCCATGGGCAGATAGAGTTCGGTGCTTGCTCGCATCTCATTTGTTAGGACCAGGCCGGGGGACCAGAGGCCGTGGGGGTAGACATCGCAGTAGTTCCGGAATCGTTCGTCGAGACGTACAATAGCCCTGTTCAGGGCGGAATTATGGATTGGTCCACGAACGATCAAGATGGAAAGGTTCTTTTCTGTCTGATCAACTGAAAGGCTGGGGCGGAAGGCTGTTTCCATGCTACCTTTTGTCATGAACGTGCTGGCGTCTCGCGTGGTAACGCGGAATGCCCCACGATATCCTACAGGGCACCCGATTTTCGCAGGAACAGGGCAATCCCTTCTGCAATTTTCCGGTAGCCCTTGGCATTCGGATGAATAAAGTCTGACTTGAGAGAATTCTTCTTCAGAACCTCGCGCATGGCGTTTCCCAGGTACGGCAGGGAGAACTCGTCGGCGATCTGGCTGTAAAATTCCGGCGTAGACACGAGCAGGTTCGGTCTGGGAACACCGATCAACACAACCTGCGCACCCTGCTTTTTCGACAGGCGAATCATTTCCCTGAGGTTTTCCGCGGCAGCTCCCTCATCAAGGCCCCGCAGCATGTCATTGGCCCCCAGGCAGAGCAGCACCACTGCCGGCCGAAATCTCTCCAGGAAGTGCGGTAGCCGGGCAAGACCTTCCGACGTGGTTTCTCCCGGAACTCCCGCGTTGATTACGGTCCGGGAGATGAGATTCTGCAGGACGGCCGGATAGCTCTGCTCGGGTAACGCTCCGGTTCCATAGGTCAGGCTGTCGCCAAAAGCGAGAACCACGGCGTCCGGGGGGAGTTCCTTGAGCCGTGGAGATGTGTGACAGGCGGCGATCAGCAGGGCGGGGAAAAAACAGCTGAGCAGTATCTTCATGGGGCTTGTCTCCGGATTACTATTGTCAACTCACTTGGTTAGAATGCGAAGCGGATGCCACCTTCGAACCAACGACGCGGGTTCTGGTAGAGAGAGAAGGCATACTGGGCACCGTTGAAGAGATTGTGCGCAGTAAAGAACAGCTCCGCGGAGACGGTGTTTGATAGAGTGAGTTCCTTCGACAGGTTGAGATCCCAGATCAAGGCATCGTACTTGCCCTCCGCTCCTGGCGAAGCATTCCAGTCGACGTAACGGCCTTTGATGAGCGCCTTGATAATGTGGCTATTGTCGTATTGAATTCCAAGGTCATAGGAATAACGGGGCACGTTTTGAATGATTTCCCCGGTTGTCTTGTCCTTGGCATTGACGAAAGTGAAGCCGCCGGTGAGTGATAGATGGAAAAGCGGCATGGTCTTAAGCTCCACCTCCACCCCTTCCCGGCG
Source organism: Deltaproteobacteria bacterium (assembly GCA_009668975.1). GTDB lineage: Bacteria > Desulfobacterota > Desulfuromonadia > Geobacterales > Geobacteraceae > RPRC01. The sequence continues at coordinate 9,644 of SBEG01000043.1, forward strand.
TTGTTTGCCCGCATTAATATTGGTGTCGAATTCGTCCGATACGCGAATTGCAACAATGGCATCAGAGATGTCATGGCGGAAATAGGTGGTCTTCAACCAGAGGTATTTGAGGGCTGCTGTTTCAAAGCCTGCCGAATAGGACCAGACCTGCTCCATTTTCAGGGCAGGATTAGGCAGGAAGAAGAAACCGGTTCCGGCCGTACTAGCAAGGGGCGGGATGCTGAACCCTCTCGCCACATAACCCCTGATAACGGTTGAGTCGGCAATGGTGCAGGTGGCGCCCAGGCTAGGGCTCCAGAAATCACCGTTGGTACTGGTGTAGTCATAGCGGATGCCAGGTGTGACGGAAAAGCGGCCGATCTTCATGGTGTCATTGAGATAGAAGGCCCATTTGTCGAGGTGTTGCGGGCTAGTGGCGTAGAGGTTGGAATCTGATTCCCCGAAATCGAAATCGCTGCCAAAAATCAGGGTGTGCCATTGCTGATTCCAGGTAAGACTCGCACTGCCGCCGAAAGAGGATTCATCTACCCTGGTGTTCTGCAGTTGCTCATTGCTCAGGTATGGGGACATTTTAATCTCGGTTTTTGTCTGCAGGGTCTTGAAGCCAAGGTGAATACTCAGGTCGTCGGTAATGTTCTGATGCAAGGAAAGAGTGGAGAAAAAACGGTTGTCCCGATTAAAAAATGAAAGGCCGAATTGGGGAAACTCGCCGAAACCTCGGGAGTCGTTCAGGTAGTCGAGGGTAAGAGTCAGCAAGGACTCGTTCGATGGTTGCCATTGAAACTTGCTGTAGAGGTTGCCGCTCTGCAGCATGGTGTGAGGGTGCAGGCCGTCGGAAAGGAGACCGCCTCCTGACAGGTAGTAGCCGTGCGTGCCGACTGTGCCGGAAACTTCTCCCCGGTAGTCCCCTGTGTTCCGATTGCCGATCGAAGCAGAAATGGATCCACCGAATGCTCGTGCATCATCGGGCGACTTTGTGATGATATTTATGACACCACCCAAGGATGAGCCCCAGGAAGAAGAGCCTGGACCCTTGATGATTTCAATGCGTTCAATGTGTTGTACCCGCATGCTGCCAACTTCCGGGCGTCCTTCACTGAGGCTGTTCTGTACAATCCCGTCAACGAGGACGGTTACGTGATTGGAGGATGATCCTTGGACAGTGAGGTTTACCGGGCTTCCCGGCCCGGTTGAATTGCTCAGATGGAGTCCCGTAACAGTATTAAGGATGTCGGCAACGGTATGGGCATTCATCGCCTTGATATCGTCGGCAGTTACGATGGCAATGTTTTCAGCAACCTGCGAGATGGATTTCTCGGTCCTCGTGGCAGAAACAACCAGATCATTATCCTGATAAAAGAGTTGCAGGACCTGCATCTCTTCGTCAACCTGTGCCTCTGCGGAGAGAGGAAAAGCGCAAAGTACCAGGCAGAAACAGAGAAATAGAAGGCTTGTTTTTAAGGGATAACTGTGCATAATGAAGGCAGGGTAATTTGACAAGTCTGTACTCTCCCTATCAAGGTTGCAATATCTGCTGTTTCGTACATTGTTCTTCTCTGCTTTAAAAAGGCCGGAGTTTTCAATGGTTGCATTTCTTTACAGATTTTATTACTTCGAAACATACCAAAGCAGCAATCGTTTGTCCATACGAACCGAAAAATGACCAAAAAAATATCCCTAACATTCCTTCTCGTCTTCTTGTGCCTTTTTGGCGCTTCGGCGGCCGCCCCTCAGGAAATTCTTGTCGTCCAGAACCATAAAATCAAGCCCTACGCTGATGCATTTTCCGGCTTCAAATCACAGGTGAATACCAAGCGCAAAGGTGTCGACTACGTTTTCCGCACCAGCAACGGAGCTGTCGAGTACCTTTCCGGCAGCAAACCGGACCTGATTCTTGCCATTGGCATGGACGCTCTGCAGAAGGTAAAGATTTTTTCCGGTGTGCCGATAGTATACCTCATGGTGCTGAATCCAGCCGCTATCGTGCCTGAGGAGAGAAACATCACCGGGGTCAGTATGGCGATCTCGCCAGAGAAACAGTTGGCCGCTATCCGGAGGGTTCTTCCCTCGGTCCGACGGATTGGACTTCTCTATGATCCGAAGAAAAGTGGTTCTTTTGTGAAAAGGGCGCAAAATGTAGCGAAGGAACTTAAAATTGAGCTGCTGGCAAAAGAGGTTAGCAATTCCAAAGGTGTTCCCGCCGCGCTTATTTCCTTGAAAGGGGCCATTGACGCATACTGGATGATTCCCGATACTACCGTGGCTACGCCGGATACGATTGAATTGATGATGCTTTATTCCCTTGAAAGTAAGATTCCTGTTTGTACATTCTCAACCAAATACCTGGAAATTGGCGCACTCATGTCGTTGGATATTAATGCCAAAGATATGGGAAGGCAAGCCGGAGGCCTTGCCCTGAAAATTCTTTCGGGCAAGAAAGTTGCTGATATTCCCGCAATCGAGGCTGATACCGCCGATCTTGTTATCAATGAGTCTGTTGCCCGCAATCTTAAGGTGACCATTGATGATGACCTGCGTGGCAAAGCAAGGTTTGTGAGGTGATGCTTGCATGAAAGCATTTCAATACCTGAATAAACAGGGCGAAACCTTTGCAGTGAAGATTTTTCTGGTCATTATTTTGCTGGTTCTCTTCCTGTCGGTTTCCTTTACCGCGTTTTTTGTGCATACCCAATGGAAATCACTGACGGATGTATTAGTGCGTGAAGGTGAGGTGCTTGCAAAGTCGTTGGCGTATACCGTACGTCTTGGCGTCTTTGCCGAGAATCAGGATCTGCTGAAAGATCCTGTTGACGGTGTCCTTCTGAACGACGAAGTACTCCAGGTTGCTGTCTACAACTCCAGCGGAAAACTGTTGGAGGAAAAGCAAAGGGGCGGTGTCGAGACAAAGAAACATGCGGCTCCGCTAAGTAACAAGGAAAAACTGGATTTATTTAACCGACTCAAAAAATCTACCGCTACCCATTATATTAATCGCGGTTTTACTACCTTGGAGATCTGGGCGCCGGTCAGAGCCGGATCACTCTATATTGATGAGGAAGCGCTTTTCTATTCTGATACCTTATTTGAGAATCGAGAGCGTACCGTCGGGTTCGTTCAGGTTGTACTCGACAAAATTATCTTGAAGGATGCTCTCAGAAAAACTCTCATAAACAGCAGCATGATTGCGTTTATCTTTCTGGCCAGCTCTCTCGGGATTGTTTTTTTCGTTGTCAAAGGGATTACCAGGCCTCTGAACAGATTGACGGAGAAAGTCAGAGTAATGGGGAGTGGCGCTCCCCTGGAGAAGGTGCCCGTTGAAACGCAAGATGAAATCGGCAAGCTGGCTACAGCGTTCAACACCATGGCAGAATCTCTGCAATGCAGGGAAGCGGAAAAAGGGAATCTTGAGCATCAATTGAGACAGGCGCACAAGATGGAGGCCGTTGGAACTCTCGCCGGAGGTGTCGCGCATGATTTCAATAACATACTTTCCACAATCGAAGGGTATGCCCTGCTTCTCCGGGACAGCATCAAGAATAAAGGTCATATCCGTAACTATGTGGAACAGATCGTGGCCGGTGTGGAGCGGGCCGCGGATTTAACTCGCAGACTTCTGGCTTTCAGCAGAAGCCAGGTTATTAATCCGGCTCCTCTGGATCTCAATGAGACAATTCGCGATATTAAAACTTTGCTCGCGAGGCTTGCTGGTGAGAATGTTGAGTTCAAAATCAATACCTCGCCGGAAGAGCTTATCGTGATGGCCGATCGACTGCAGATTGAGCAGACGCTGATCAATCTTGTGACCAATGCGCGCGATTCCATGCCTCATGGAGGCTTTTTACATGTGACAACCGAGTTGGCAACTATTGCCGATAATCCCGAGGGATCCCGGAGTCAGCTGCTTCCTGGCCATTATGCGAAACTTGTTTTTTCCGACTCCGGTGCCGGTATAGATCCCTCGACCAAAGAGCGGATTTTTGATCCCTTTTTTACTACCAAAGAAGTCGGTAAAGGTAACGGTCTGGGCCTTTCCATGATTTTCGGTATTATTAAGCAGCATAAGGGTTACATCGAGGTCGAGAGTGATCCCGGTCACGGGGCGACATTTTTTATCTATCTCCCTCTGGTTGAGTCTGCGGTGGAAAGGAAGAGGCTTGAATCTACCATGCTGCCGGTGGGGAACCGTGAAACTATTCTCCTTGCGGAAGATGATAGATTTGTCCGCATGTTGACCAAGCATATTCTCATGAAGTACGGGTACCTTGTGGTAGAAGCGGTTGATGGGGAAGATGCTGTTGAGAAATTTCGCGAAAACCTTGAAGCTATTGACCTGCTTCTGCTCGATGTCATAATGCCAAAGAAAAACGGTAAGCAAGTCTTTGAAGACGCCCGCAAGATAAGGCCCGATATCAAGGCGGTCTTTATGAGCGGGCATACCTACGATGTCATTGCCAAGCAAGGGTTTGTTCCCGAGGACATCACCCTCATATCGAAGCCTTTAACACCTGGCGAACTGCTTGTTAATGTTCGCGAAGCTCTTGACGCGTCAGATTGGGGAGTTCACCATGGGAAGTTCCCTGGGGAGGGGAAGGTCTGGCCGTGACTGATGCTCCTAAAAAACACCCCTGTCCCGACTGTATCTGTTGTCAGTGGTGCAGTGACAGTCGTTGCGGGATGTGTCTTCGCCAGAAAGGGCGCTCCTCCCGAAAACTTTCCCTGCAGGAGCAGATAGAGCTCTATGAAAGAAACAATAAAGCTGATTCTGGTGAGTAACTGCTTGCTCCCCTTATGACCCCGCAATTGTTTTTCAATAACCTGCTGATACCTGATTACCCCTTACGTTTCAAACATTGTGCTGCCGAGCTCGTATTGTGTCATGGCGGAATGTTCGCATGGTCAGCGGCAATTCTGTCTGGATTTGTTTCGGTAATCGAGCTACAATGTCGCCTGCTGTTATTCAGCGGATTTGTCAACTACCGGGAGTCATGATCGTGAAAAAAAAGCTGTTGGGTGAAATTATTGTCGAACAAGGTCTTATTACCACCAAAACGCTTGAGAGAGTGCTGGAGAGGTCCAAAAGGCTGCACAGAAGGCTGGGCACGCTGCTCGAGGAGATGGAGTTGATCACCGGTGATGAGTTGGCCAGTGCTCTGGCTGAACAATACGGCTACCGGGTGATTTCGAATTTTGCCCGTCATGCCTATGCGCGTAAACTCCTCGATCTGATTCCCGTGGATGTAGCCATGCAGAATATGCTGTTTCCACTGAAGATCGAAGAGGACAAACTTGCCCTGGCCATGGCGGATCCGACGGAAACCAGGATCGTTTCGAATATTGCTGCAAACCATGGACTGACAATTATCCCGTTTATCGCAACAAAAAATGACATCAATGCCGCCATCTGCAGGCAATATCTTGGGAAAGACTTGTCAATTCAGCATGAAAAGACCGTTCTTATTGTTGAGGACGATAATCTGCTCGGTACCATGTGGAGCCACCTGCTGACAAAGGATGGATATCGGGTTAAGGTTGCTTCGGACGGCATGGATGCCTATAAAACGGTAATATCCGAAATGCCCCAGGTTATCATTACCGAGAAAGCTATTCCCAAGTTGGATGCCTATGGGCTGTTCGATGCTCTGCGCAATGTCCCGGAAACTCGCCATATCCCGCTTATTCTTTTGAGCAAGAGCACTGAAACGGAAGAAGAGGCAAAGGCTTTTGAGAAAGGTTTCTTCGATTTTATTTTCAAGCCGGTGAATGAGGTGACACTGAAGACCCGCGTCAAGCGGGCCTTCCAGTTCCTTGAAAGAGAATATGGAATGATATTCTAGTGGTAGAGCGGTGGTTTTGATTTTGAAATAACAAAAGTGGTCTATCCCTTTCCCAATTCGCTGGACCGTGAGGTCGCCGCATCAACCGCTGTCATCACGGTGCCGCGAAAACCCTCCTTTTCAAGGACATGCAAGCCGGCGATCGTTGTTCCGCCCGGGGAAGTAACCTTTTCTTTGAGCAAAGCTGTATGTTCACCCGTCTCCAGAACCATTTTCGCAGAGCCGTATACCGTTTGAGCGGCGAGCCGGGTTGCCACATCGCGGGGTAAACCGTTTTTTACTCCGGCGTCGGAGAGAGCCTCGATAAAGGTAAACACATACGCCGGGCCGCTTCCGGAAAGGCCGGTAACGGCATCCAGAAGTTTTTCCGGAACAGAGCTTGCGGTACCCAGAAGGCTGAAGATCTCAAGGGCCAGAGAAATATCCTCTGCTGTCGCATGTGCACCGGCGGAAATTGCCGATGCCGCTTCGAGCACGAGAGCCGGAGTGTTCGGCATCACCCTGATTACTCTGGCCTTTTCTGAAAGCTCTGCTTCAATGGTTGTTGTCGGGACGCCTGCCATGATGGAGATGAATAGCTTTCCTTCCGTGGCATTTTTTTCCAAGGCCCGCAATGCCTCCAGACATGTCTGCGGTTTTACCGCCAAAATGACGATATCGCCAAACAGTGCCGCATCGCAGTTGTTTCCCGTGATTGAGATCTGATAGCGTTCGGATAAATATGTTTTCCTTTGTGCAACTGGTTCTGCGACAGTAATGTTGCCGGATGATACCCCGCCGGTCAGAAGCCCCTTGATAATCGCTTCAGCCATATTGCCACCGCCAATAAAACCGATCTTCTTTTCCTTCAACATAGTGTCCTCCCGTTTTACTCGGCCTGTAAATTCATACGTGATATCATTGTTAGGAATCGCTGGTTTTCAGGCAGGGTAGCACATTTTGTACCACAAGAACAGAATGCATCCCAAAGGTTTTCCGTTCAGCAGGTATTTGCCCTGGCCGGAACCGTCGATCTGGAACGGTGCCGGTATTCTGGATTATTTGTCGTTTGCCTGTTGTTGGCGGGAAAGGGCCACACTCGTTACAATTCCGGCGACAAAGCCGATAGCCATGTTTGATGCGAGCGAGAGGACAACGGTCATGATCAGGCTCAGGATATTGTTTTTTCCTTTGACATCTCGTGCAAATTTGACGAGTTCGAATCCGACCAGCAGCAACATGACCCCAATAACCGGTTTGGGAAAAGTGGAAAAGAGCCCGGAAACTGATGCCGCGAAGAACAGCCCGAGAGCAAGCTCGATGATACCCTCAATGAGATTGGTCCCGCCGGTCCTGGCCCCAAAATAGTACTGTCCTGCCAATCCTCCTGCCCCATGGCACATGGGCATCCCGCCAAAAAAGGGAGGTGCCAGATTCATGAGCCCCTGGCTGAGGGAAAGCCTGCGTGGAGAGACGGTTCTGTCCGGCCAGTACGCTGAAATCAGACAGGAGGTGGCGATGGTCGCGTTGGTAATCGTCAGGGGGATCTGGGCGAAACCGGCGAGCATGAGTGTTTGCCAAATCTCCCCAGGTTTGAATGTGGTAAGCGGGGGCAGGGTGAAACCGGGACTCTGAATCGCGCCTAATTGCTGTTTTGCTGCCATGATGATGACGCCGAGCAGAATTAGGGCGACGGCTGCAGGAAGGCGGCGGCTGGTCCGGAGGCCCAATCCGACCAAGAGTGCGATGCCGCCCAAGATCCACGATGTTGCGAGCATTTTGCAGGCTTGAAAAATCAGCAATAGGCCGAGGGTAACCTGAACACCTCGTACAACGGCGGCCGGGGTCATGCTTGAGACTCGGGAAGCGACATTTGACAGTGCAAAGACCAGCCAGATGCAACCCATGGAAAAGCCCGCAGCATAGACCATGGACGGACTCCACTGTTGTGCAATGGCCGCAGCCGCTATCACTTTCATCGGCTCGATCGGGATGGGGAGCCGATAAAAGATTCCGGTTGCAATATTTGCCAGACCCATCATTACCAGGAGTCCGGCCGGATTGAGCCCGCATACGGCGAAATAGCCGGCCGCCAGCGGCAGAAAAGTGCCGAGGTTGCCGAATGATCCGGAGAGCTCTCGCAGGTTGAATTCGAAGGAGGCGATTTTCATGGTGATTGCTGTTGCATTGAATTTCCGCTTTGTATTATTTGTCGGCCATTCCGTTTGAGGGTTCTTACGTCGTTTTCATCTGAAAGTCTCGGCAGAGGTTTGAAGAATTAGACTGTCATGGAGTTTTTTGGATAGAAATTATTTGAAAATGCCAAGCCCGCTGTATCTTATCATGAATCAGTACCGTTTTGACAACCCCTTGGTGAAAAGCCTCTTTTATTATCTGCTGTTTCCCCGGTTAAATCCCTAGCTCAAATACTGCTTTTTGCTGTTATTCTGAAATAAATTGCCGCTGGACAGTGCCTGTAACGTCAAACTTAGGACATCACTCTCAAGGGTGCGGCGCACAGTTGGTCGCGATGAGCGTTGTTCAGGAAAACGATGAAGGAAATCAGCCGGGTAGCGTGAAGATCTTGGCGAAAAAATGCTTGACAGTCACATGAAATTATACTATAAACCGATCCCTTGTTTGATGCGATTAAACAGGAAGTTTAGGATTACTAAACACTCTTGTTGACAAAAAGTTTAGAATAGCTAAACTTGACTGAAAACAAAAAGTTTACAATAACTAAACTTGGGGGATTTCTTGAAAATCGGTGAGCGGTTAAAAAGGTTGAGGATGATTAATTCCCTGACCCAGGAAGAGCTCGCCAGCCGGGCTGATCTTACCAAGGGCTATATCTCGCAGCTGGAGAACGATGCCACATCTCCCTCCATCGCCACCCTGAGGGACATCGTCGATGTTTTCGGCATCACCATGGAAGAATTTTTTGCCGAACAGTCGCAGGGGGAAGATATCGTCTACGGCGCCGACGCGCGGGTCCAGTCCACCAGTGACGATGACGGCATCAAGGTAGAACTTCTGGTTCCAGGCGCCCAGAACCGTGAGATGGATCCTGCTCTGGTGACGATCAAGCCGGGCGAGGCGATGAAAGAGCAGGGGTATCATGAAGGGGAAGAGTTCGGCTACGTGCTGCTGGGCAGGGTCACCCTGCAACTCGATGACCAGCTCTATACGGTGAAAAAGGGTGAGTGCTTCTATTTCAGCAGTGACAAGAGGCACCTGGTTAAAAATCCCGGCAAGACCGATGCAAAGATACTCTGGGTGGTTACCCCCCCGACATTCGATTACTGAACGTGACTGATCGAAAGAAAAGGAGAACTGACAATGAGCAAAGTTCTGATTATAGGAGCAGGTGGTGTTGGCAGGGTTGTTGTTCACAAGTGCGCCCAGGCGTCTGACGTTTTTACGGAGATTATCCTTGCCTCCCGCACGGAATCCAAGTGCAAGGCGATTGCCGCGGAGATAGATTTTCCGATCAGGACGGCCCGGGTGGATGCCGATAATGTGCCGGAGTTGGTGGCGTTATTGAAGCAGGAACAGCCAAGCCTCGTGATCAATGTCGCTTTGCCGTATCAGGACCTGACCATCATGGATGCCTGCCTCGAAGTCGGGGTTGACTACCTGGATACCGCCAACTATGAGCCGCTGGAGACCGCCAAGTTCGAATACAGCTGGCAGTGGGCCTACCACGACCGTTTTCGCGAGAAGGGGCTCATGGCCCTGCTCGGTAGCGGCTTCGATCCGGGCGTGACCAATGTCTTTACCGCCCTGGCCGCGAAGAAGTATCTGGACGAGATCCAGGAACTGGACATTATCGACGCCAATGCCGGTTCTCACGGCCAGCCCTTTGCCACCAACTTCAATCCCGAAATCAACATCCGCGAGGTTACCGCTCCCTGTCGCCATTGGGAGAACGGCGCTTGGGTGGAGACCGGGGCGCTGGCCACCAAGCGAAGCTTCGACTTTCCCGAGGGAATCGGGCCGATGAACATCTACCGCATGTACCACGAGGAGATGGAATCGCTGGTCAAGCATATTCCGACCATCAAGAAGGCCCAGTTCTGGATGACCTTCTCCGACAACTACCTGAAGCATCTGGAGGTGCTGCAGAACGTGGGCATGACCCGCATCGACGAAGTTGAGTTCAACGGGCAGAAGATCGTACCCCTGCAATTTCTCAAGGCGGTACTTCCCGATCCCGGCAGCCTCGGTGCGCTCACCAAGGGCAAGACTTGTATCGGTATCATTGCCCGCGGCATCAAGGACGGCAAACGGAAACAGGTGTACATTTACAATATCTGCGACCATGAAGAGTGTTTCCGGGAAGTCAACTCCCAGGCCATCAGCTACACCACCGGGGTACCTGCCGCGGTGGGCGGCATCATGATGATGACTGGCGCCTGGCGGGGTGAAGGCGTTTTTAATATGGAGCAGTTTGACCCGGAGCCGTTCCTGGAAAAACTTTCTGTAATGGGGCTGCCGCATGTGGTGGTCGAAGGCGAGTGGCCTGAACTGTAAGAAACGCCATATTTGCGCCCTGACGACGCCGGACTCCTCGGCGGCTCCTCAACGTGCCTTCAGGTACGCCTCCGTCGCCTCCTCGTCGCCGACACCGTCATCATCGCAAATCTGACGTTTCTGAAACTATGCAGGAACTACCGAAATTTAAATGTAGGGGCGGGCTTCAGGCTTCAAACCCGCCCTGAAGATATTATGGCGGGTTTGAAGCCTGAAGCCCCCCCC